>CAVXVD010000134.1:0-5296 GCA_963765015.1 uncultured Acidobacteriota bacterium
CTGTGCTTTCGGCACGACGGCGACACCGTCACTATCCGCGACCACGATATCATCGGGGTTCACGGGCACTCCGTTGCACGTCAATGGGATCTGCGCTCCTGCAAACCGGTAGTGGTGCACCGACGTAGAGGGCACGATACCCGTGGCAAAAACCGGGAAGCCGATCTTTCGCAGATACGCGACGTCCCGTACTCCTCCATCGATCACTGCTCCGGCGTAACCACGCGCCGCCATCGCCGTGCCCATGAGTCCGCCCATTCCCGCAATGTCCTCCCCGTCCTCAACCACCATCACGTACACCGAATCTGTCGACCCTTGATCAATGGCCTCCAGCATTCCCGTCAGTGCGTCGGGATCCTTGTTGCCCTCGTCTTTCTTGAGTTGTACCGTTCGCGCATATCCGGCAAATTTGGCGGTAAAGATCGGCTGCATGCGATGGCTCATGTACATCCGCTTTCCCGTAACCTGCTCGAGCGCATCCGACACGGACGCGACTTCTACCCGCCGGAATTCCGCAATCAGGTCGTGGCTATTCAAAGCGCTTGCAGTGGCAGCATTGGATTGAGCCTGCGCACGGCGGACGGCCGTTGCTCCCGCAATAAAGGCCAGAACTACTAGAAAAACTACGAGGATTCGTATTTTCGAATCGGGATGATTTGGATGCATTCCGTCCTCCTGCTTCTGCCTGTTCGCGGACTCTACCACCACCAGTGCCATGTTTGAAAGGCCCCTCGCTCCGTTGATCTCTCCGAAGGGAATATCCGTCCCCTCGAACCTGCGAAAAGTGGTTTTTTGAGGAGTCTCCGCTTCGCTGGGATAGAATATGGCGGTTTGCATATGCTGCCGATCCGCAATTATTCATCTCCGTTGCTCGGAGTCTGCCTCTTTCTGGGGGCATTCACTATTTCTTTCTCGTTTGCGCAGCAGAATTCGTCCTCAGGGCATCCCGAGAATCCTATCGAATTGGGCCGAGCCACATACAGTTCCGCGTGCGCGGGGTGTCATGGACTGGATGGCAGTGGAACCGACAAAGCTCCCGACATTTCCAGAAGTGCCGAAGTCCGGCGTTTCTCCGATGCGCAACTGTCCGATCTTATCTCGAGCGGCATACCCGAAACCGGCATGCCAGCCTTTCGCAATCTGACCGAAAAACAAAACCGCGCCATCGTAGGCTACCTGCGTTCACTCCAAGGCAAGACGGTTACGCCAGCCCTGCCTGGGGATCCGAGCCGCGGGAAAGGAATATTCTTCGGCAAAGGCGAATGCTCAAGTTGTCACATGATTTCCGGCGAGGGCGGGTTCTTCGGCCCCGATCTTTCGGGCTACGGGACCACGGTGTCGGCAAAAGAAATCCGCGACGAGATCCTCCGGTCACGCAGAATGCCGCCCCAGGGCTATCGACCGGCCGTGCTTATCACTCCCAATGGGGAGCGACTCGATGGCATCATCCGCAACGAAGACAACTTCTCCGTACAGTTGCAGACCAAGGATGGCAGCTTCCGTTCCTTCCAGAAGCCCGAACTGCGCAATCTCGATCGGCTTGAGACCTCATTGATGCCGACAAATTATGGCGAGCGCCTGAGCCCGGCTGAACTCGACGATCTGGTTCGCTACCTAATGGCTGCGGCTCCGGATGCCCACGACGCGGGGAGGCTCCGCCAAGAACAGGACGACACGGAATGAAACCCGGGCACATGGTTCTGCTTCAGCTCGTGGCCTCAGTCTGCATGATGCCGAGTCTTTCGGCCCAGCAAACTAGAGATTTTAAGCTTGAGTCGCTCTCTCCGAAGTTCCTGGATCTCATTGGCCGCGACGCGAAATTAGAAACTCTCGCGACCGGTTTCGGTTTCACCGAAGGGCCGATGTGGGATCCAGCCGGGTTTCTCTATGTGAGCGATGAAACCATTAACAAGATCTTTCGCGTCTACCCGGACGGCAAGAAAGAAGCAGTCATCGCATTGGGAGACCCAGACGGCAATACCTTTGATCGCCGGCATCGGCTGATCGATTGTGCGAGCGTCTTGAGAGCCATCATCGAAGTCACTCCCGAAGGGCAGTACAAAGTCCTCGCCGATCATTACGATGGAAAGCGATTCAACAGTCCCAACGATGTGATCGCAGGCCCGGATGGCGCGCTCTATTTCACCGATCCGACCATGGATCTGGTGGCCGGGGAGAAGCAGGAAATCCCGTTTCAAGGAGTTTATCGTCTGGACGATACCGGGAACTTGCGCTTGCTGACCCGGGATCTGACGCAACCGAACGGATTGGCGTTCTCTCCCGACGGCAAGCGGTTTTATGTTGACGACAGCGAGCAACGGAACATTCGCGTCTACGACGTGGCTGCCGATGGAACGATGGTTCACGGGCGCATTTTTGGCGAAGAGCCAGGCAACAAGCACGATGGCGTCCCGGACGGAATGAAGGTGGATAAAAGCGGTAATCTGTTTGTGACCGGCCCGCAGGGTATCTGGGTTTGGGATGCGCAGGGAAATCATCTGGGCACGATCGTCTTGCCGGAGCAACCCGCCAATTTGACGTGGGGCGACAAGGATTACGCCACGCTGTATATCACTGCGACCACGTCAGTGTACCGTCTCAAAACAAGAACGCAGGGTTTTGTGCCTTACCTGGAGCCCTGAAGAGTTGAAATGGCTCCCTTCACCGCGGAAGCGCGAAGCTGAAAACGTCGCTTCCCGCGCTGATCGCAACGTACTGTACGCCGTCTACCGAATACGTCATAGGGGACGCGCTGAATGATTGACCAGTGTTGAAGTGCCAAAGAGCATGTCCGGTGTCGGCGTCTACGGCTTCCAGAGATTCGACATCATCCGCAAAGAACACGAGTCCACCCGCGGTTGCGAGCGTTCCTCCCCAGGAGTTGCCGCGACCCGCTTGAGGATACCGCCAAGCTTCTTTGCCATCCGATGCTCTGAGCGCCAGCAGAATTTTCTGTGAGTGTTCACCCGCGGGAAACTTAGTTCCAGTGCCGTAGTAAGTCTCGCCTGGAGTGAAGTGCGTCGCTTTCGCGAAATAAACGCTGCAACTCTCCAGAGCCAGGACGTAGAACAATCCGCTCTTGGGATTGTAGGAAGGCGAAAACCAATTCGTTGCACCCACGACGCCGGGACAGATAGCGGTACCGTCCTTTGTTGGTACGCGGTCTGACAAAACGGGGCGCCCGGTGGCATCGATTCCTGTGGCCCAGTTCAACTTTTCTACAAAGGCCGTGGCGCGCAGGAACTTGCCATTCGTCCGATCGAGGATGTAAAAAAAACCGTTTCGGTCGGCCTGCAACAGAAGGTGCCGCACCGCGCCCTTCTCCTCTGCATCAACTAACACCGGCGTTTCATTCGCATCGTAGTCATATAGGTCGTGGGGCGTGAACTGAAAGTACCATTTTAATTTTCCGCTGTTAGCGTCGATGGCCAGGACGGAGGCCGTATACAGATCATCTCCCGGCCGCGAATCGCCTATGAAATCTGGCGCGGCGTTGCTTGTCGTCCAATACAGCGTGTCGAGTTCCTGGTCGTAGGTACCGGGCATCCAGGTTGTCGCCCCACCGTGCAGATAAGAGTCTCCCGGCCAACTAGTAGAGCCGAATTCTCCGGGGCCAGGAATGGTCCACAAACGCCACTTCAGTTCTCCCGTCGAGGCCTTGTAGGCGGCCACGAATCCGCGCACTCCGGAATCGCCGCCGGATGTGCCGACGACGACCTCATCCTTAACGACAAGCGGAGCGCTGGTCGCCCCGTAGTGCTTCACTTTGTCGGCATATTGAACGTCCCATATCAGGCTTCCCGAGCGGGCATCGAGGCAGAGCAAGTGTGCGTCGTCAGTTTCGGAGTAGACGAAGTTCTCCCAGACCCCGACGCCGCGATTCTTGTGAGCCGCGGCGTCGTCGAGGAGTCCTGAACTTATCGGTCGACTGTAGTGCCACAGTCTCCGTCCCGTGCGCGCGTCCAACGCAAAGACATCATTGGCGGAAGTGACATACATGACTCCCCGAATCACCACGGGAGTAGCTTCCAGTCGTTGAGAATTGCCTGGGTGGAACACCCACGCGGCACGAAGTTGGGCGACGTTCGTCTTGTTGATCTCTTGCAAAGCGCTGAAGCGACGTCCGCTATAGTCGCCGTTATAGGAAGGCCAGTTCTCGCCCACGGGGCTTGTCAGCAGGTCTTCTGCCTTCACACGCAGCGCAGAACCTGGCTGGGTTCGCGGTTCCTGCGCGGTCAGCCATTGGGCACACGCGGCGAGCAGGAAGAACGTGACTGCTGCAGATATGCGCTTCATATCAGTGATTATCTGGACTGCTGACCTGAACTTCTTGCAGCGCACCCCGGTCGATTCCGCCCTCATCGACCACATGGATCGAGAGCCGCGCCGATTTTGCAGGAGGGCTAATCTCGGCATCCAGCAACACGGCCTTGCCTGGGTCTACATCGACAATTGGCGTGATTCCAACACTGTTTCCGTGTTCATTGTAAAAGTGAGCGATGGCGCGCCCGGAATAGAAAACTCCAAATGAGCCGGACAATTTGATCTTGCCGTTCTCCATAGCTGTCGCTCGCAGCGGGCGTATCACAATCCCTGCGTCGGTCACTCCGTGAAATTCGCTGCCGGATCGCGCAGGAAACCACTCCGTCTCGAAAGTGCAGCTCTCCCCGGGACGCAAGTGGCACATCGGACTATTGAGCTCGGCCTCGAGGTAGTACGGACTCGCATCCGGATCCGCGCTCAGCGAGGGATTTCCATCGCTGTTCAGTCTGAGTTCCGGCCCGTTGGTCCAGAAAATCACAGAAGCCTTACCCGGGTACGGTCGGTTCACATCGTATTGAAAGCGCTCGACCATGGCGTACTGCGTCTTGCCGTCAACGACTGCCAGCCACCCTTCCGTCGAATCGAGCCATAACTCGGCAGCCATGTGAACGTAGTGGACTGCGAAAAGACCATCGTCCCTCACCGACACCGCGGGATTCTCTGCCGGACCGAAGCGAACGTGGTAGCGGTTGAGATAGCTGCTGTTGGGCTTCGCCGGAGTGAAGGTCCAGAAATCATTGTTCCTCTTTGCGGCGTGTTCGGAGGCTGGCGCACCGGAATCCGACGTGTCGTATTGCGAAACGGACTGCATGGACCAGTCCAGCGTGTGCCCGGTGGTGTTCTTCATGGAAGCGTGAAAACGAATGCGCGGAGAATCGGCATCGAGCCGAATAACCCGCGTAAATTGAATTCCTGTTTGCGGATCGGAAGGGCCCGTCACTTCGACCTCACAGTGCTCCCCTTCCGAAAGCCT
>CAVXVD010000135.1:0-7269 GCA_963765015.1 uncultured Acidobacteriota bacterium
CGCCGCCTCCACCATACCAATTCGAGTCCTCGGCATAGATCTTGTCCAATAACTTTTCGGACCGAGGGCACCCGATCAGGACGACTCCCACCGACTCACGTGCACGGTCGAGAATTCGCGCTGCGCGGGAACCGAGCGCAGAGATTACTGGATGTCCAAGCGATTGGAGTATCTCGTCGCGGATTGGCAACAGGCTCTCGCGAAATTCAACCTGCAGTATTTTTGTCATGGTTTTCCGGAGTGTCGGACGTCGGAACAATCTTGCGCCGAGACTCGACGCAACCTTGGCTCCTTCAGGTGGGAACCCCAAGTTTTGGCAGGAGCCATTGCGTTAAGACCACGTAGGCGACAAGGAATGCCGCTCCCCAAACCCAATTTGGCATATGCACTTTCTCCTATCTGGTGACTCCCAGTTTACGAAGGAACGTCATCATCGGGCACCAATTCGTGAATCCAGACTGAAACAGATTCAGACCAACAAAAGCCGTGAAAAGGTACCAGTACGGGCTCACATAGTGCCCAAGTGCCAGCGAGAGAAGAATAAAGCTGCCAGCGATCAAACGAACTGTGCGTTCTACAGTCATAGCAGTTCTCCTCCGAAACAAATTGGTCCTACGCAATTTCGCATTGCGGTGTTTCGCATTCAGCGACATTTTCCGGCGCATGCGCCTGCATCGGTGGAAACGAGTGCCTCCTCTGAGACAGGTAGTAAAGGACCGGTACTGCCATTCGCGACAGAATGGTAGACGCGACTTCTCCGGCCATCAATGACAGAGCCAGGCCCTGGAAAATCGGGTCAAACAGGATCACGCTCGCTCCCACGACCACGGCAGCAGCGGTCAGAAGCATTGGCCGGAAGCGTACCGCGCCCGCATCGACCACGGCGTCCTCCAGCGACATTCCCTGGGAGCGGCGCAGTTCGATGAAATCGACGAGGATGATGGAATTCCGGACGATAATGCCGGCTCCCGCGATGAAGCCGATCATGGAGGTCGCAGTGAAGAAAGCTCCCATCAGAGCGTGTGCGGGCAGAATGCCGACAAGCGTGAGCGGAATCGGTGCCATGATGACCAGCGGCGTGACGAACGACCGGAACCAACCCACGACCAGCACATAAATCAAGACGAGGACAGCCGCGAAGGCGAGTCCCAGGTCGCGGAAAACTTCCACTGTGATGTGCCACTCACCATCCCACTTCATGGAGAAGCGGTCGGTGCGCTCGGGCATGGTCGTACCCTTGTACTGCTTTACTCCGTAACCATCGGGCAACTTGATTTTGTCGATGGCCTCGCTCATCTTCATGATGGCGTACACGGGGCTCTCTTCTCCGCCGGCCACATCTCCCGTCACGTAGACGACTGGCTGGAGATTCTTGCGATACACGGTAGTATCGATCGCCGTCTGCTGAAGGTTGGTTACTTCCTGCAGAGCGATTTGGCCGCCCGACGGAGTCGGCAGCTTCAGGTTGCTCAGGTCTTCGATCCCAGAGCGATCCGGACGCGACAGGCGCACTTCGATCGGGATGTCCTCGCGGGAATGGGGATCGTGCAGCAAGCCCGCGGTTGCTCCACCGAGCCCCACCTGCAGAGTGCGCGTCACATCGGCGGATGAAATGCCGTGGAGGGCGGCCTTGTCCAGATCCACTCTCATGTCGTACTTGGTTTGCGGGTCTTCTACGTACCAGTCCACATCCACGACACCTGGCGTTTGCTGAAAGACCTTCTTGACTTGAGCGGCCAGTTCAATTTGCCCTTTGTAGTCAGGCCCATAGACTTCGGCGACCAGAGTTTGCAACACGGGCGGACCAGGCGGGACTTCGGCGACCTTGATGCGCGCACCGAAGGGCGCGGCAATCTTGTCCAACTCCGGCCGCAGTCGTCGTGCGATCTCATGGCTCTGCGCCTTGCGATCATGCCGTGAGAGCAGATTCACCTGGATATCAGCTTGATTGGGCTGATTGCGCAAAAAGTAATGACGCACGAGACCGTTGAAGTTGTAGGGGCCGGAGGTTCCGGCATAGATCTGATAATTGATGACCTCGGGTTGCTGGCCGAGATACTGTCCCAGGCCTGCGCCACGCGAGTCGTCTGCTCCAGTGGCGTGCCATCGGGCATGTCAATGATGACCTGGAACTCACTCTTGTTGTCGAAGGGGAGCATTTTTACACGCACCCACTTCATCGGGACAAACGCGACCGCGGCGAGCAGCAACAACACGACACCACCAAGAAACATCCAGCGGCGGCGCGCGTCGCGGATGAGCGGGTTCATCATCTTGCGGTACAGGCGTGTGGTCCAACCTTCGGTCTCGTGCTGGGAATGGTCGCTACCGCCCGCATGTTTCCTCAGCAGCCTCAATGCCGCCCACGGAGAAACTACGAAGGCCACCATCAACGAAAACAGCATGGCCGCCGACGCTCCAACCGGGATCGGGCGCATGTATGGACCCATGAGGCCACGGACGAAGGCCATCGGCAGGATCGCGCCGATTACCGCGAAGGTGGCGAGAATCGTAGGATTGCCAACTTCGTCGACGGCTTCGACCGCAACTTCCGATAAGGATCGCCCTCGGCTTTCCGGCAAGCGGAAATGGCGCACGATGTTCTCGACCACAACGATGGCGTCGTCGACCAGGATGCCGATGGAGAAGATCAGAGCAAACAATGTGACCCGGTTCAGGGTGTAGCCATACAGGTAGAAGACGGCGAGCGTGAGGGCGAGTGTGACCGGCACTGCCAAGAGGACGACGCCTGATTCCCGCCACCCGAGCGCCAGCGCAATCAGCAAAGTCACCGACAAGGTTGCGATGAGCAAGTGTTTGAGAAGTTCGTCGGACTTGTCTTTCGCGGTCTCGCCATAATTGCGCGTGATCGTGACGTTCAGATCGTTGGGAAGTACATACCCGCGCAGAGCATTGACTTTGTCCAGCACACGTTCGGAAATGTCGGTGGCGTTCGTACCTTTACGCTTGGAAAGCGTGATGGTCACTGCGGGATATTCCGCGCCCGCGGTTTGCCCTGAGCCGCCGCGAGCATTGGCAAACAGAACGTAAGTGTTGGCTTCGGCTGGTCCGTCTTCCAGTTTCTCCGCTACGTCACGCAAGTAGATGGGGCGTCCTGCGTGAACCCCGACCACGACCTGACGCAGGTCGTCGAGACTTGTAAGAAAGGTTCCGGCTTCGACCTGGAACTCGCGATTGTCACGGGCAAAACTGCCGGCTTGGCCGCGGCTGTTCGCGTTCTGGAGTTGTCCTATGATCGCTCCCGGTGTAAGGCCATAGGCTGCCAGCCGTTGAGTGTCAAGCACGACTCGTATTTGCCTGGGCTGCCCGCCAATGATCTTGGTCTCAGAAACGTCGTTAAGCGGCTTCAGCGAATTTTCCAGCTCACCAGCGATTCGCCGCAGGCGATAGGAGTCATAATCTTTCCCCCACAACGTCAGGGCCATAATCGGCACGTCGTCAATCGATCGGACTTTGATGATCGGTTGTGAGACGCCGGGCGGGATGCGGTCGAAGTTGGAGTAGAGCTTGTTGTAGGTCTGTACGATCGCATCTTCTTCTTTGGTGCCAACGTAGAAACGCACGACCAGCATGCTCACGCCCGGATGACTGATCGAGTAGATGTACTCAACACCCGGCACTT
Organism: uncultured Acidobacteriota bacterium; assembly: GCA_963765015.1. Taxonomy (GTDB): domain Bacteria; phylum Acidobacteriota; class Terriglobia; order Terriglobales; family Acidobacteriaceae; genus Sulfotelmatobacter. The sequence continues at coordinate 3,644 of CAVXVD010000135.1, forward strand.
CGCGCAGTAATTTCTCCATGGGAAGGCTGACGCGCTGTGCCACCTCGTCCGCCGACGCACCCGGCATCTGAACAAAGACATCGAGCATGGGCACCACAATCTGCGGCTCTTCTTCCCTTGGAGTCTTGAGAATACTGAAGGCGCCAAGGAGCAGCGCGGCAACGATCACCAGCGGTGTCAGCTTCGAATCAATGAAACTGTGGGCAATGCGACCGGCCAGGCGCAGACCCTTCGGAGGGTGAATGGCCGACTTGGGTTCTTTGTCCGTCATTACTGGGCCTCAACGCGTTTGCCATTCAGGTCGACTGCGCCCGGTTTGGCCACAAGCCGCTCGCCGTCCTGGAGGCCCGCCAGCACTTCGACCTCGGCCCCGGAGGGCTTCCCCAAAGTGATATAGCGCAGGCTCGCAACCTTGTTTTGGTCCAGCACATAAATGCCCTGCAATTGGCCGCGTTCGACGACCGCCGAACGCGGAATCATCAGCGCCTGCCGCTCGCCACGAGAAAACTGGGCCCGCCCGAAGAGCCCCGAACGCAGCCGAGCGTCTGTTGGCAACTCGATCTTCACCAGGAACGTGCGACTCGCGGCGTCCGCGGCTGGAACGATTTGCACCACCTTGCCTTTCAGACCCGCGTTGTCGAGGGCATCGATGACGACCGAAACCTGCTCTCCTGTTCTCACGTACTGCAGATCGTTCTCGTTGACGTTGGCCTCCAGTCGATAGCGGCGCACGTCCTCGACGGTGAAGATCGGCATGCCGGGTGAAGCCAGCGTGCCGGAATCGGCTTTCTTCTCCGTCACCACGCCGTCGAATGGTGCCCGAATCCGCGTGTAATCCAGAGACGTGCGTGCCTGGCTCAATGCTGCCTGCGCCTGGGCCTGGCCTGCCTTTGCCATATCGCGACGCGCGAGAGCCGCTTGTTGACGGGCTTTCACTTCATCGAACTCCTGCGGACTCACCGATTTCTTTTCGAAGAGAGTTTGGTAACGCTTCAGCGTTGATTCCGCCAGGGCCAGATCGGAATCGGCTCCGACCAGTTGCTGTTGGGCGGCAAGGTCGGCTGCGGTCGCGCGGTCTAGTGCGGCTCGCGGCTGGGAGTCGTCGATTACGGCGAGCACTTGACCGCGCTGCACGTGGTCTCCTTCATGAGCCCGGATCTCGACAATGTTCCCCATCATTTGGCTGGCAGCGTCGCTCGTCTGCGCGGCACGTACCGTCCCTGCCGCTTCCAGCAGATCGGGTACGTTGGCCTGCTGCACATCGAGCACGGGAATGTTCCGCACGGTTTCCGGCGAAGGAGCGGTGCGAGTTTTCTCGTTAGAGCAGCCGGCAAGGTTAACAACCGCGAGCAGCATCAAGAACGACAGTCTGCGTTTGGCATTTATATGATTCATGGCATCACCACGGGAGATTGCAGATTCAAGCTTCCGCTCGCCAACTCCAGGTTGGCGTAGCTGGTCTGGAAGTGATAAACGGCCTCCCAGTAGTCGGTCTGGCTGCGGCGCGCGGCATCTTCAGCGCCCAACAAATCGGTAATCGTGGTCAGTCCGCTCTCGTAGCGGTCCTGGTTGATGCGCAGACTCTCCTGCGCCTGGGCGATTGCCGCTCGGGCCACTTCGATCTGCTGCCGATTGGCATCCGTCTCGTAATAAGCCCGCCTCACTTCGAGGCGAACTGCATCGCTAGCTGCCTGCTTCATGGCCACAACCTTTTCTTCGAGGGCTCGCTGCCGGGAGAGTTCCGCGCGTTTCGCCCCGCCTTGAAAGATGTCGAATTGCACTTCGATCCCACCCAACCAGTTGTTGCCCCCGCCACCGGCGATGAATGTAGGGTTATCCATTTCCCAGCCTGCAAAGGCGTTCACCCGAGGACCGAATGACGACTTGGCCATCGACACGCTCTGCCGCTGGGCCGCCTCCTCAGAGGCAATCCGCTTCAAGTCGGGGCGACTTGCGAGTGCCTGCTTCTCGATTTCCCCAAGCACAGGGGTCGGGAAGCGTGCGCTCAGCCAACGCTTCGGTAGTCTGGAACGGAGCATCAAGCGGCATACCCATGGCCGTGTTCAGCTGTGCCCGCGCCACTTCCAGAGTGTTCCTGGCGCGGATCACTTCTTGCTGTCGCGCCGCTATGCGAACCTTCGCTGTCAGCAGATCTGACTCCACAGTCAGCCCGCTGTCGAATCTCGCCTGGCTACGGTCCATGATCGACTGGGCAGTTTTGGCCGACTGCTCGGCAACTTCCAGTTCCTTGGCCGCCAGCAGAACGTCGTAGTAGGAACTGACCACGCGGAAGACAATCTCCTGATCCGTGCGATCTAACTGGTGTCCGGCAGCCTCGTTCATTTGTTTTGCCTGATGGATGCCGTGCCAAGTGGCGAACGAATCAAACAGGTTCCAGGTTCCCCCGAACCGCGTGCTGAAGTTGCCGAAGGGCAACGGCGTATTCAGCTTGTTCAATGTGAAGTCGGCCTGGGTAAAACGCTGCTGTCGTAGCTTGCTGCCGAACACGTAAACCGGGTCATCACCCCGAGTCGCCGTTTCAGAAAAACTCACATGCGGCATGAGGAAGGAACGCGCCGTGCGAACACCCGCAAAGGCCACCTTCGTATCCGCCATCGCTGCCTTGCGCAGTGGATTTTTCTCCAGCGCGATATTCACCGCCTGCTGCAGAGTGAGAGACGAAGGCTGCACCTCTTGTTGAGCTGAGGCTTCCCCAAGAGTCAGCCACGCAATAACGAGGCTCAGAAACACTTTGAGCGTGGTTCTCAACCTTGCGCTCCAACGGCCTGAGTCGGGTTTGCCCACTCGGTCTTGTCCTGAACGATTTCGTAAGTTGTATGGAAACTCGCCGTCTTCTGCACCATCGCTCCCACGGAGCAATATTTTTCCTCGGAGAGACGGATGGCCTCTTCCAGCGCCGCCGCGTCAATTTCAAAACCGGTTACTACATGGTGAATTCGCACCGCGGTGAACACCTGGGGTGGCCGCTCAGCTTGATCAGCTTCAACCCGCACTTCGTAACCCGTGACTTTTTGGCGATATTTCTGTCGAAGGACGGTGACGACATCGAACGCGGTACATCCAGCCAATCCGGCAGCGACCAGTTCAATCGGCTTGGGGCCGGTACCTCCGGCTGCATCGTCCAACAGCAGGTGATGCCCGCTCCCGGTCTGGGCCACAAACTGGCGCTGCTGCTTGAGTGGTTGAGTCAGTTCGACTTTGGCTGTGATCACGATTGCCTCCTGCTTGGTTCCATCGACAAAGCACACGAATAAATGCAGAAAGTCGGATTTTGTTACAGAAAAAATCGGCTGGGAGTTTACAGCCTTAAGGAGGGCTACAGCTTTGGTCTGACCACCGCGCGGGCTTGTTCGTAATTCTTCAGCAGTTGCTTACGGAGTCGGACGGCCTTCTTACTTGATGGACACTCCGCAGGGGAGGTTCGGCACTGCTGAATCGTTGCTTCGAGACTGGTGAGGAACACTTTGCACGGTTCGCAACCGCCCAGGTGCTTCTCCAGTTCCTCACAAAGCGAATCATCCAACTGCTGGTCGAGATAGTTCGAGAGCTCCGCAAACATCGCCTTGCAGCGGGCAGGTCTAGGTTGTTCGTTGGCAGGATGCTCC
>CAVXVD010000136.1:0-59895 GCA_963765015.1 uncultured Acidobacteriota bacterium
CAAGATATAGACCGTAGCCCAGAAGATATTTCCCGCGCCGCCCGGCGTCTGGTTGCTCCCCAAATAACTCTGGATGTAGTCGATGAGCCAGTGCATCAGCGGTCTACCTCGCCGAGAACAATGTCGAGCGTGCCAATCACGGCGATAACGTCCGCCACCAGCTGTCCGCGGCACATCACATCGAGCGCCTGAAGATTTACGAAACTCGGCGGACGCACCCGAATCCGGTAGGGCTGCGTCGATCCATCGCTGACGATGAAATATCCCAGCTCGCCCTTGGGAGCCTCAATCGAATGGTAAATCTCGCCCACCGGAGGCTTCATCACCTTGGGAACCTTGGCCATGATCGGCCCTTCCGGAATGCCTTCCACCGCCTGCTCGATGATGCGCAGCGACTGCCGCATTTCCACCATCCGCACCAGATACCGGTCATAGGTGTCGCCATTTTCACCGGTAGGAATATCGAATTCGAAATTCTTGTAATTGGCGTAGGGCAGCGCCTTGCGGATGTCCCACTTCACCCCGCTCGCGCGCAACACCGGCCCAGTCACGCCCAGCGCAATGCAGTCTTTGCCGGAGATGATGCCCACGCCCTTGGTCCGCTCGAGCCAGATGCGGTTGGTCGTGAGTAACTCTTCGTACTCATCGACCTTCGGCTTCACGAAGTTGACGAAATTCCTGACATCCTTCTCGAACCCTTCGTAGGTCTCGTACTGCAGCCCTCCGATGCGGAAGGCGTGCGTCGTCAGCCGCGCGCCGCAATATTTCTCGTAAATCTTGAGAATCTCTTCCCGGTCGCGAAACGTATAGAAGAGCGGCGTAATGGCGCCAATGTCGAGCGCATGCGTTCCCAGCCAGAGCTGGTGGCTGGCAATGCGGTTCAACTCCGTCAGAATGACACGGATGTATTGCGCCCGCGGAGGCGCTTCCACGTTCAGCAGCTTTTCGACTGCTTCGCAATATCCCAGCCCGTTCGAGACCGCCGCCACGTAATCCATGCGGTCCACGTACGGATTAAACATCGTATAAGTGCGGTTCTCGGCGATCTTCTCGACGCCCCGGTGCAGGTACCCGATGACGCATTCGAGCCCCATGACTTTCTCGCCATCGAGCCGCAAAATGACGCGCAGCACGCCATGGGTCGCCGGATGCTGCGGCCCCATGTTGATGACGAGCTCGTTCGTGTCCAGAAACGTTTCGTCGCGCTCGGCTACGTGCGTTTCAAGACTCGGCGGCGAGAGTGTGTTCGGATCGGTCATTTAACTATTGCCCGCTCTCAATCCCCAAATTGATCTGCACCCACTCTTGATCCTGCTGCAGAATTCCGTAATCCTTCCGTAGCGGATGTCCCTTCCATCCGTCCGGCAGCAAAATGCGCTTCAGATCCGGATGCCCATCAAACTTGATCCCGAACATGTCGAAGACTTCGCGCTCCAGCCAGTTGGCCGTCGCCCAGATCGGTACGGAACTGGCCAGACTCTCACCGTCGGCGATGCGGGTGGTTACGCGAATCCGCTCGTTCCGTGGAAACGAATACAGCACCCACACCACATCAAACTGCTTCTCGCGCTTGGGATAATGCACCGCAGTAATGTCCACGCAGTAATCGAACTCTTCTTCGTTCCGCAAGATCTGCAGAATCGCCGGAATCAGCGACCGATCGACCACCATATAGTTCTGCCCCAGGTGGGTTAGCGACTCAATGCCCGAGCCGTATGCGCTCTTTAGCTTGGAGACCATCGGCGAATCCCAGGGCGTGGGCACGGGCACGGCAGCCTTCGCCGGCGCAGCGGCCGGTTTGGCGGCAGGCGCAGCTGGGGCCGCAGAGGGTTTCGGTGGAGTCGCAGATGCGGCAGCGGCAGGTTTTGGAGGGGTTGCGGGGGTAGCGGGAGCTGTTTTCGTTTCCGATTGAACCGATCCGGATGGCTGTAGCTTTCACCCCGCCCGGGGTAGTGGGCTGATCCGCCGTCGGTTTCGGTTCACCTTCCGGCGGCGGCGTCGAGGGGGATTTGATTTCGTCCGGCATATCTCGCGAAGGCACAAACCTCCGGCGCAGTGTGCGTTGCGAAGAACGTTAACTTTTATCAGCTTGAGAGGATGGTGTCAACGATACCAGCCACCAGAATTTGTAAAACTTCGCGCACTCGCAATTCATCGACGAGAAAGCCCGGAAATCTGTCTTCTTGAGCGGAGTTGGCGTGAACCGCGTGAATGCAAACGCAGTCGAAGGATCCCTAGCGAATGGCAAGTAGGGCGATCGGACTCGCCACCTGAACGAGAATTCAAGAAGCCCATCTACCAGCCCATGAATTTTTCCAGCAATCCCGCCAAGTTTTCTGGGGAGTTGTAAATCTCCTGATCCAGCTCTTTAAAGGCGCTCGAGTTCGGCGAGATGTCGTGGAGCAGAGTCTGCCGCGCGGCACGATCTTTTGGCGGCAAGCCGTCTGGAAACTTAGAAGCCGCCCGTTGGAGTGTTTTTAAGACGCCTGAAGCGCCGATCGCCTCCAAGGCCTGCATGATCTCGGTGGTCTCTTTGCCCAGGGAGTTGTAGAAGAACTGATCGAAACCCCCGTTATTGACCTCTGCGTCGAAGGCCTCGATCAGTCGCATGATTTTGTCCCGGCTCATGCGGCGGCTTTTCTTCTTGACAGCCATCTTCCGGCTTTAGCGCGCTTGCGCCTGGTAAGTCTCGATCAAATCGCGAATCCGTTGCGCGTCGGCTTTCCGGTGCCCATGGCTGGTGATGGGGTCCGTTCCGCCCGTCGATTCAATGACGATCTCGGACCATACCACTCCAGTTTTGATATGCACGGAGGCGACCTTCGAAATCGGAATGCTCTCTTCGTTGCTCCCAAACAGCCGCGATTTCGTGCGGATGACCCTCTGCGGGCTTACGACCAGCCTGGTCGGAAAGAAGAAGTTCCCCTGAGTCCAGCGCGAAGCGCTAAAAGTCTCAGCCGGAGAAGAATCCATCGGATTGGTGGGAAGTGTGGTCATCTCGTAGAATTGGCAGGCCGCCGACTATGCGTATGGGCGATTTTCCACGATGCTAAATCCATTCCAACGCACCCTTGCCCCAAACCCAGATGTATCCGGCAATCAAGATCGCGAGGAAAATCAAGATCTCCAGTAGTCCGAACAACCCGAAAGCCTTGAAGCGCACCGCCCATGGAAAGAGAAAAATCGTCTCCACGTCGAATACGACAAACAAAATTGCGATGATGTAATAGCGCACCGTGTAGCGTCCGCGCGCGCTGTCAATCGGATCAATGCCGCACTCGTATGGCATCAGCTTGGTCTTGCTGGGATTCGACGGCCGCACCAGTTTCGCCAGCAGCAACGTAATCGGCAGCAGGGAGCCCACGATGGCAATGAAGATAAAGATGGGAACGTAGTTTTGCGGCATAGGTCAGCTCGCTCAATCGGCAGAGCAGGACATCGTAGCGCACCGCGCTCGCCACTTCAAGCCGCGAAGAGAAATGTGGGGATAGTAAGCTGGCATCCTGCCTGGAGCGAAGTTGCAGGGGATGTCCAGCGAAGATCGGCTCCTACTTTTCCCAATGTGTGCTGCTGAACTGTCGCGGATCGAAAGTCCTAGAATCGAGTTTCACGTTGGCCTGAATGTCTGTGTAATCCTCGGAGAAGACTTTCTTGCCATTGGAATAAACCTCGACGCCAGCGGCGATCCATCCCCCGGCCAGTGGCTGGTAATGAATGAATCGGATGTCATCGAGCTTGTCCGGTTCGCCTTTCGCGGGCTCAATCTCCCGGACGAACAAAAGCGTATCCTTCGTGACCCAGAATTGCCGCGACTTCAAGTCTCCCTGATCCGCGCCAACGACATACGCCGGCTTGCCTTCCCATACATCCTCGCGCAGCTTCGTCAGGTCATATCCTTGGTCCTTGACGATCTTGATGGTGGCCGCCGGGTCCTGCCGGTAGACGTCGAATCCCAGCACCAGCAGCATATTGACATCGTGCCGGGTGGCAACGACTTTGTTTCCTTTGACGATGGTGATGTTTCCATCCGAGAAAATATAGCCATTGCCCTCTTTCGCCGGTCCCACGTCGATGCGTAGCTTTCCCGGTGGCAGAGCCGCTTCGTACCACATCTCTGCGCTGCTGCCGCCGTCCGACTTATAGGTCGTGCTTTTCTGGGTGAACGTGACGTTCTGGTACCACGACGCCTGATAACGATGGTGCATGGCGCGAAGCACTGCCTCCCCGCTACGGAGTTCCTCGGCCCGCGTCCAGGGCGAGACGTACAGGAGAAATAGAAAAAGCGTTCCGATCGCTTTCATTCGAGGAGGCTCCCTTTTATTGTGGTGTCAGCGATTCCTATCCTAACCTACCGAGTCTGGGATGCCGTCATTCAGGGGCACTTATCGGGGAATAGGAACACAGAGCGCGCTAGATCGGACTTAAGCGTTTCCTCGCGGTAGAACCGGGTCAGGATGCCATTTTTCCACTGTAGTAAGTCCGGATTTTGCAGGGCGAACTCCTCCCAGTCCTTCGCTCGCGTCCGCGCCATGCGCTCGCGGATCAGGAAGAAATACGCGTGCGTAATGGTCTCGTGATAACGCTCCGCCTTGCCGAGCGACGCGGCGTAAGCCTTCAGAGTGTTTGAGAACCTGCCGAGGGCGTCGAGGCACGGATACCCGGACAGGTAACAAAACGCCAGCCGGACGTGGTCGGAGTGGTGAAACGATTCCGGCGGAATCAATCGTTGTTCGAACTGCTCAATCAGATCTTCGGTTGCCTTCATACTTCGCCACCTCGCGAATTTCTAAGGCGCCCGCCGTGCCGAGTTCTTCGCTCCAGAACTTGTGGGCTGCATCCGCAACACACTCCGGGGCACCATCGCTCCTCAATTGCAGTTTCGGCATCGCAGACTGCGCGACGAGCTGCGCCATCGCATCCTGCTCCCGCACGAAATATTCGTGAATCTGTTCCAGTGTTCCCCCGAACTTTTTCGCATATTCCAGAATGAACTGCTCCTTCATTCTTGGCTCGATCCCCCGCTGCCAGATTTCCTTCGGCGAAGATTGCAGGAACACCAGCTTGCATCCCAGCGCCGCCAACCGGGCGTCGTAGGGAGCGACATCGTTCCACTTCACGACTCCCGGTCGCACGCAATGGGTCAGGTGCAGCGTGTCAATCAGCAAGAAGCACCAGGGCCGCGTGTGCTCCTGCACGCTTGCGTGCAGCCATTCCGCGATTCCGACAATCCGCTCCAGATGGCGCAAGTTCTCATCCACGGTGAGCATCCCGCGGTCTTCCGCAACGGCCAGAGGTCCGTAAGTATGCGACTGCGCGAGATGCACTAGAGAGCGAATCTTTCTCGGGACTGCAGCGGTTATATGCCGTCGCATCAAATCGTCAATCAGCGTCGACTTGCCCACGCCCGACGTCCCTTCGACCAGCAGTGCCTGGAATGGAGCGTTCGCCATTGGGTGATCCTCCTTCAGGACTTAGCCGTTGCAATCGCAAACGCCGCCGCCGCGTAGATCACCAGGTCCCCAATCCCAGACAGACCATGCAGCAGGTGAAGCAGGATCGCCATCACGAAAACTGCCAGCAACAACCAGGCCCCGCGAATCGCCGTCTGCGGAATCAGCAGAAGCACGCATCCCAGGATCTCTCCGCCTGCCAGGATCAGTCGAACGAAACCCGGCATATGGGTGCTGGCAAAGTTGTGTGCCGCGCTCGGCAGAAGAAAGAGCACGGCCTCGATCAGTATGACGATGGCGAGGGAATACTGCAGCACGCAAATCCCGAGCTTGCCTTTCAGAAAACTCATCGCTTACTCCTATTTGCTGTGTATGCGTTGCGATTTGGCCTTGATTTCTTTCAGCTGATGGCTTGCGCTTGAGTCGAGATCAAGCCCGTAGAATCGCTTTAATTCGGCGATCCGCTCCAACGAAGCTGGGCTGAACGGAGTCTTGCCGTCGAAGGCATGCAGCACGATGCCTTCCAGTACATCGCCCAGTGTCATGTCGTGATATTCGGCAAAAGCCTTCAGGACTTTGAGGATGCGCTTTTCGATGCGCACTCCGGTTTGCACACGTTCAATTTCAAATCGAGAGTCGTCCGTCATGTGTACCAATGTACCATGGTACCAAGATGGAGTCAATGTAACTTTGGGGTAATGTCTGCAGATGATTCCCGTGGGGACGGCACGCGGGCGCTCCCAATCCGGGCGGTGGGCCCGAAAAGATGCAATGAGGGAACCGTGTCCCGTATGAACGCCCAAGGCCCAGAATGCAATTCCGCTGCCTGGCAAATGCACGTAACTCGGGAACGGCTACTCGCTGTTCTTCGCCACTTCCGTCTTCGCACTCCGCAACTCCGGACGCTCGGAATGCTTTCCTCCATCGCAATTCTTCAGCAGTTGCGCATAGTAGGAACTCGCCTTCGCCGCCTGATGAGCACTTGCTGCTGCCTGTGCGGCGCCCGCCAGCCCATTAAACCGGTTCGGATCGATCTTCATGGATTTTTCATATTCCGCGAGCGCGGCTTCCGGCTGCTTCAATTCCAGCAGCATCTCCGCCAGCATCTCGCGCGCGGGAACGTCCACTTCCGCCTTGCCGCCTTGATCCTGCGTATCGGCCACTTCGCGTATCTGACGCACCGCCTCATCATTCTTTTTTTCCGCGAACGCCAGCCAGGCATGCACTTCGCCGCGCGCATACCCGGAACGCTTCCCCTCGAGCGTATAAGCATACTTCGACTTGCGGGTCGCGGCCTCGGCATCGTCAAACATCTGCGCATTCTTTCGCGTCGCTTCCAGGTCACCCATGTGCGCCGATCCGATCGTTCGCGCCCAGTAAGAGATCATCTGCAGATACGGGGGCGTGTTGGCCGCCGGTTCCAGTGCCGCCGCGTCAGACCAATGCCGCATCTCTAGCGCATAGAGCGCCGGAAAATGGGCCGCCGCGAATCCGTAATACTCCAGCATTCCCGTGTCGTCATTGGCGGGAGCCGACGCCAGAACTGCCTTCGATTTCTCCAAAATGTTCTTGGCCGCTTCGTCCTGCCCGGTCTGCAGGTAGGCATAAAGGAGGAAGTGCATGGCGTGCAATTCGTGCCCATGCATAAACATTGCATCGGACTTCTCGGTCAGCGCCACAGACTTCAGATTCGCCTGAATATCTTCGTCCCACAGTCCGAGCCGGGCAAAGATGTGGGACGGCATGTGCACCGCATGCGCCGATGAAGGAGCGATCGCCGCATAACTGCGCGCTGCTTCCAGGCCCATCGGTGCCAGTTCCGGGGAATCACAGGAATGAATAATGTAGTGCGCCAGTCCCGGATGATCGGGCTGTTTCCGGAACAGCGGCATCAGCACCGCGACGGCCTTCTTGTTCGCCGCGTGCGACACATCGTCCGGCGAATCGGCTGCTAGCAGCGACAACGCATAGAACGCCCCAGCCTCCAGATCCGTGGGATTTTGTTCGTACAGCTTCGCCATTGCCTCCGAGTAGGCGGCCGCCTGCTTCAGATAATGTGCCGTCGAAGGATCGCTATAGAACACGCTGAGTGCCGTGATATACGCGCGCTCGCGATCTGTCTTGGCGCCGATCTTCTGCGCTTTTTCCATCTCCTCGTGTCCGCGTTTCAGCGTCGGATCCTCGGGCCGCTCCCAGATCTGGTGGAACAGGCTCATCGCAATCCCCCAGTGCGCCATTGCGCATCCCGGGTCCGCTTTCGCCAGATCGGTGAACTGCTCTTCGGCTTCCTCGTATCCGAAGGAATGCAGCAGCGCGACGCCGCGCTCGAAGTTGCTTTGCGAGCCCGGCGCGCACGAGATTGGAAACGAAACTTTCCCCAGCTTTTCGTTCGCGTCGTGATGATGGCCGTGCATGTCATCATCAAGTGCGAGCACGGGCGCGACGCACAAACAGCAGAGCAGTAGAGCGGTAAGTGATTTCAGGCGGAACATTTCACCCTCCCCCAAAAGCAAATGCCTAACTGTAATCAAGTTCCTGGATTTTCACCACCCCCGCCCTGGCGGAGCCCAGGGAAGCCGGACCATCCGGTCTCGCCCGGATGGCTTGACTTTCCTTCGTTGATCTTCGTGCCCTTCGTGGTTTCAGGTCGCTTTTCGGTCCGTCGGAGGAATAATCCAAAAATCACTTGCAAAGAGCATTGGTGTTGTAGTTAACTATAACAGTGCTGGCCAGCGCACGGTGTGACCACCACCGATCCACAACTGGTCCGAGATCAAAAAGTTGCTTAAGGAGAATTGACATGAAAACCGTTCGAGTCGCGCTGCCCGTCGTTCTACTTGTGCTCGCAACTGCCGCTCTTGCCCAGTCCGACGCGCAAAAGTCATTTGACCAAATGAAAACACTGGCCGGTACCTGGGAGGGCCATATCACGGCGGTTCCGGCTGACCCCCAGGTCGACGGCAAGACCATCCAACTCACACTGCGCGTGACCTCCATGGGGAACGCCATCATGCACGAGATGAAGGTCGAGGGAAGACCCGATGATCCGATCACCATGTTTTATCTGGACGGGGATCGGCTCATGTTGACTCATTACTGTGACGCCGGAAATCGTCCTCGCATGACCGGCAAGGCCACGGCGGACGGCAAGGCCGTCGACTTCGAATTTCTTGACGTCGCCGGCAGCACGCAATACGGACATATGCACCATGCCGCGTTTACTCCGGTGGACGCAAACCATCACATCGAGGAGTGGACATTCATGGTCGGGGACAAGCCGGTCAATGTGCGCTTCGATCTTCAACGTGCAAAGTGAGGTATGGTGCAGGTTCAGGAATCCGAGGGGTGCGAGTTCGATTTGATCGGGTCGCACCTCCCGGGAAAATGAGGATGCGAGAAATGTGGGTATAAATTCAGAACATGCTTCTCGTTTCCCAAGAAAGTCGGGAGCGCTGCGGTGCAGCACGCCCGCGAGTTAGCCGCGTAACCTAGAAGGAATTTCTGGAAACTCAGATGCCGCTTGATTGGAATGACCGTCAGCCGATCTACCGCCAGCTTCGCGACCGTGTGGTCGCGATGATTCTCGACGGCGTGCTCAAGGAGGGCGACCCTCTACCCTCCGTGCGCACGGTTGCGGCCGAATATCGCGTCAATCCGCTCACGGTCCTGAAGGGCTATCAGCAACTAGTCGACGAGGGACTCGTGGAAACCCGGCGAGGACTGGGAATGTTCATCAATACCGGAGCCCGGAGCCTGCTGTTTGCCGGCGAACGCCAGAAGTTCGTCGGCGAGGAGTGGCCCAGAATTCGAGAAACTATTCAACGCCTCGGCCTGAACGCGGAAGACCTTTTGGACGGCTCCTCAGGACGCTCGTCAGCGCAAAAATCTTCCCCAAATTCAGCAAAGGAAAAGGAGAAGCCCAAGCCATGACCGTCATTGAAGCACGCGGCCTCCGCAAGTCTTTCGGCGCCACTCATGTGCTCAACGGCGTCGATCTGCACGTGGAAGAGGGCCGAATCCTCGGACTCATCGGCCCCAACGGCGCGGGCAAAACGACCGCCCTCAATGCCATTCTCGGTCTTACCTCGTATCAGGGAGAGCTGAAGGTTCTCGGCCGTGATCCCTGGAGCGAGCGCGATCAACTCATGCGCGATGTCTGTTTCATCGCAGACGTTGCGGTCCTGCCGCGCTGGATGCGAGTTTCGCAGGCTCTCGACTACGTCGCCGGAGTGCATCCGCGCTTCGATCGTGCCAAGGCAGAAGGCTTTCTTGCCCGCACGACCATCAAGCGCTTCAGCCGGGTCCGCGAATTATCCAGGGGCATGGTCGTCCAATTACACCTCGCCCTGGTGATGGCCATCGACGCGAAACTGCTGGTGCTCGACGAACCAACCCTGGGTCTCGACATCCTCTATCGCAAGCAGTTCTACGACTCCCTGTTGAACGACTATTTCGATCGCGGACGCACCATCGTCGTCACCACCCATCAGGTCGAAGAACTGCAGCACGTGCTTACCGACCTGGTGTTCATTCATCGCGGCCGCATCGTCTTCAATTGCAGCATCGAAGAGATCGAATCGCGGTACGTGGAAGTCGTAGTGCATCCCAATCAGGCCGCTGCCGCACGGGCACTGAAACCGGTTCACGAGCGCCAGTTGCTCGGACGCAGCATCCTGCTCTTCGATCAGAAGTTCGATCAAGCCGGCCGTGACCAGTTTGCGCCGCTCGGTGAGTGCCGTACTCCCAGCATTTCCGACTTGTTCGTGGCCGTCATGGGAAATCAGTCCCCCTACGCAGAAGGAGCAGCGCGATGAGTACTCAAGCCAATGCCATGCCCGACTCTTTCGGCACGCAGAGAGCTGCGCCCGCAACGGAGTCCCCGACTCGTCCGCTGTACTGGTCCATCCGCCGGGAATTCTGGGAATACCGCTCCCTGTATGTCGCACCGCTGGCAGTTGCCGTAGCCTACCTGTTCGGCTACCTGGTCAGCCTGATTCATCTGCCAGTTCGGATGCGCGCCGCATCGGCGCTCGACCCCATGAAGCAGCAGGAGATGATCCAGCAGCCTTACCACTTCGCCGCGCTCATCATCATGGGCACGACTCTGTTCGTGGCCGTCTATTACTCACTCGACGCCCTGCACAGCGAGCGGCGTGATCGCAGCATCCTGTTCTGGAAATCACTGCCCGTCTCCGACCTCACCACCGTGCTCTCGAAAGCGAGCATCCCGATTCTGATTCTCCCGCTCATCACTTTCGCGGTCACGGTTGTACTGCAGACGCTCATGCTGCTGCTGAACATTACGGTAGTCGCGGCAAGCGGCCTGAGTGTCGCGACCCTATGGACGCAGCTTTCGCTCTTCCAAGTGATGTTCGGGCTGTTCTTCCACCTTGTCGCAATGCACGGCCTCTACTATGGTCCGTTCTACGGCTGGTTCCTGCTGGTTTCCGCTTGGGCGCGCCGCACGGCATTTCTGTGGGCCTTCGTACCGCTATTCGCCATCGCCATCGTCGAAAAGATTGCGTTCAACTCGGCGCATTTCGCCAACTTCCTGGGATCGCGCGTGGGCGGCCCGTCGGCGATCCCTTATCCCCCCGAACACATGGCTATCCACAATTCGACGCTGTTGATGGTGACCAGTTTCCTGACCAGCCCCGGCCTGTGGATCGGCCTTGCCGTAACCGGCGTATTTCTCGCCGGCGCCGTTCGCCTTCGCCGCTACCGCGAGCCGATCTGATTTCGTCCGCATGTCCAGATGTTCTTTGTGCACTTGAGTGGCGCGCGCTGTCCGCGCTGACTGGAGGAGGAGTTATGTTTCGCCAACGAGCCCTGCAGGTGGTGTTGGTGGTCGTGGGTCTGCTTTTTCTGGCTGGCCTGTACCCGTTGTTGAGGTTGCAAATAATGCCGTGTGAGGGGATGCTCGCCAGCGTTTATGCCACACTTGGACTGTTCCTTGTCCTCGCAGTACCGAACCCCGGCGCACATCGCAGCTTGATCGCCTTCACCGCCTGGTCAAGCCTGGCTCACGGCACTACCATGGCAGTGCAGGCGCTGCGTAATGAGATACCGCGCTCGGATCTGTTGGCCGCCGTTCTGCCATTGGCGATCATCGGCATTCTCTTGATCGTGCTCGCTCCTGCCAAGCCAAGCGCTTCCTCATAACCGAAAGAGCGCTGCCTTGTCTCGCGAATCAGTTTTGATCGCCCGCTCCATGTTTCTGCCTGCACACCTTGCAATACGTAGCCGGCAGACTATTGTCCACGCGGTGCTTGATGGGCTGCAGTTGATGCACAAAGGCGAAGATTGCCGTCAAATCCTGATCGGTCATCCCGCGATAAAACGCAAACGGCATAATCGGATTCAGCGTCCGAGCCTGCACGTGTCCCTTCCGGATCGCCTCCATAAACAGCTTTTCGTCGTAGTAGGGAATTCCAGACGCATCACTGGTCAAATTCGCGCTCGCTACTCGACCCCACGAACCCTCCAGCACAAATCCCCCCGCCCACTCCAGTGCAGTCAGACTTTGTCCGTGATCGTCCATCGGCGTGTGGCAATCCGTGCATCCCGCAATGTTGGTCAGATACTTCCCACGTTTTGCCGGTGAAAAGTCGGGCGCCGGTACTGGTTCCGTTACGGGCTGCGGCGCATTCCGGATCAGATATTTCACCGGAAAGATCATCTCGCTCCGTGGAACCTCATGCCGGACCGCTGGCAGCGAGCGCAGGTACACAATTACCGAAGCCAAATCCTCGTCCGACATTGTGCAGAAACGTTGGTAGGGCATCAGAGTGAACAGTGCACGCCCGTCATGTCCTATACCTTCTCGAATGGCCCGTGCCAGCTGGTCATCAGTCCACGTTCCCGCTCCGGTCTCCTTGTCGGGGGTGATATTTGGGGCGTAGATCTTTCCGGGCAGTCCCCTTAGAGGCATTTCCTCGCCAGAGCCGAGATTGCCATTCCCGGCTACAGATTCCGGGACAGACCAGTCATGCGGGGTGTGACAGAACATGCACCCGCTGACGTTTTCCGCCAGATATTTTCCGCGCGCGAGGCGTTCCGGAGTGCTCTCAATGGTGCGTGATGTGGTGGCCCGCGCCCGCGGTCCGACGAATGGCCGCCACCCAATCGTGAACGTGATGCCCGCGGCCAATATCACCGCCAGCAGAACCAGTATTCCCCCCCCAATCTTGCCAAGCTTTTTCATTGTGTGTGGTGATCCGGTGCCGGTGCGCATTCGTCCGGACCAGAACTCTCTTATACATGAGGCAGCCGCTCTGAACGTCGTTAGTATTCCCTCTGCTACCTAATGCTGGACGTGGCGATGTGAGATGACGACAAAAAACTTCTGGTCTCCCCGAGTATAATTTCGAACACTCGGGTTAAACCTTGGGACTTCGTCGAAGGAGAGTCTATGGAAACGAGTCTCCGGGCCTCCGTCTCTTACCTTTTTTTTCTGTCTTGCGCGATCTTTTCGGTGGTCCGTCCCGCCCCTGCGGCCTGCCAGAGTGACTCATCAGCGCCAGCCATTCCGCTGGAACATTCGAACATCCAGGTAGAAAGCTGGGCAGCGCCGCAGCCCGGTTGGCTTTACGTTCTCGATCCCAAGCCCGAGGCGGGAAAGCCGGGCGGACGCGTTTGGTTAGTCGATCCTGAAACCGCCAAAATTATGGGGAACATTCGCACCGGCGACGGCGCGGACTTCGCTCTTTCGCCCGACGGAAGCCGCCTCTACGTCGCCTCGGTCAAGGACGACAGTTCGAGCGAACTGTCCGTAATCGATACCGTTCAGGGCGTCGTTCTCAAGAATGGCGCGGTCGGAGGCCGTGCCTCGGCCGACGAACTTCCGCCATTTTCCACCATGGCGGTTTCCCGCGATGGCTTGGCGCTCCGAATCCTGATCGACGCCCCCAAGTCGCCGACCGAGGATGCATTCCTGCTCGCCACTTTCGATACCCAGGCTGGAGAATTTCTGCCTGGCATCGTTCACCTCGGCAATTGCGGTCCCGGCCGTTTCATCTCTTTCCCGGGAGCCGATCGTTTCGATCTCCTCTGTCCGAGAACGAATAAGGTCCGGCTGATCAATGTCGACGCCGACTCCCGTGAAACTCGGAATCTGGACGTCGGGCTTCCCTGGGAACGGCGCGACGGCGTCGCCGCCGCAATTGAAGTCGCCGGATCACAGGGGATCGACATCGTTCGCGGGGATGGCGGGGTCGTTGAGATGAACGTTGCCTCCCAGCAATTTTCGGAAACCTCGGCTCATCCCGGCCTGCCCAACCGCGTCCCGCCGGCCGCCTGGCCCACTTCGCCCGACGGAAACCGGCTTTATCTCGGATATCAGAACGATTACGACCGACATTCCGACAACCGCTTTTATCTCGATTACGGACGGCCTCCGAATGTTCGTCCAGCCTCTGCCGTGGCCGAGGAATTTCGCGTAATCGATACCCGCACCTGGAAGAAGGTGGGCACTATCAAAACCAAAATGCCCTTCTGGAGCGCCGCGGTCTCCAACGACGGCAAGACGCTCTACGCGACCGCTCCGCACAAGCACAGCATCCTCGTGATCGATACGGTGAAGATGCGTCAAACCCGCACCCTGAAAGTGGGCGGATCGCCGGTGCTCGCTCTCGTCGCCCCCTGAGCGGATCGTAGACGACAGCCCATTGTGAACTAAACCTCACAGGTGAAATTACGTCGGTAAGGACGCCTCGAATCCTCATAGTCCCGCTGCGAGGCCGCCACGATATCCAGTTCCCATCAACCAATTGTTTATAATCTCTCTTCCATCCCAAGCAATAAAAGGAAGCCTTTGGCCCTCGACGAGAACATCTACGAACTGCGGCGCGAAAAATTGAAAAAGATCGAAGCACTCGGTCAGCCTACTTACCGCAGCAAATACGAATTCACCCACACGCTCGATCAAATCCTCGCCGACTACACGCCGAAGACCGCCGAGGAACTCGAACAGGTGCGTGTCAACGTCCGCGTCGCAGGGCGCATCATGGCCATTCGACTGATGGGCAAGGCCGGTTTCGCACACCTCCAGCAGAACGGCAAGAGGCTGCAGATCTACGTCAAGAAAGATGCCGTCGGCGATAAAGGATTCGAACTGTACAAACTACTGGACCTCGGCGACCATATCGGCGTCAGTGGATACCTGTTTCGCACTCGAACCGGCGAACTCTCGGTCCATGTCGAAGAGATCACCTTCCTCAGCAAGGACCTCCTTCCGCTACCCGAAAAGTGGCACGGCCTGACCGACGTCGAACTCCGTTACCGCCAGCGCTATGTCGATCTGGTCATGAATCCAGAAGTGCGCGAGGTTTTTCTGAAGCGCACCAAACTCGTCCAGTCGATGCGTCGCACGCTCGACGCCCACGGCTTCGTCGAAGTCGAGACGCCCATGATGCAGCCCATCGCGGGCGGCGCCGTCGCACGCCCATTCGTCACTCACCACAACACTCTCGACATGGACCTTTTCCTTCGCATCGCGCCAGAACTTTATCTGAAGCGACTCGTCGTTGGTGGCCTCGACCGGGTCTACGAGATCAATCGCAACTTCCGCAATGAAGGTCTCGGCTGGCGCTGGAACCCCGAGTTCACCATGCTCGAGTTCTACCAGGCCTACACCGACTACCAGGGCGTGATGAATCTCACGCAGGAAATCATCACGCAAGCTGCCAAAGACGTAACCGGCGGAACGAAGACGAAGTGGACGATTTCGGAAAACGACCCACAGGAAATCGATTGGGCCAACTGGACGAGGATGACCATGCGCGAAGCCATCATTCACCATTGGCCCGAAGCCGCCGGTGCCAAACCCGAGATGAGTGACTTTGCCGGCAACGAGAACTTGAAGAAATTGGTGGATCGCTTCAACGCCGCGCACTCGCACACGGCCTACGATGCTAACGCGCCAGAAGGGAAGAATATCGCTGGTCTCTTCGAGGCCGTGGCCGAAGAGCACCTCACCCAGCCCACCATCATCTACGAATTTCCCACGGCGATCTCGCCGCTGTCGAAGCAAAAGCCCGACGAGCCCGACTGGACCGAGCGCTGGGAAATCTATGCCGGACAGATGGAGATTTCCAACGGCTTCAGCGAACTCAACGATCCCGAAGACCAACGCCAACGCTTCGAAGGACAACTCAAGGAACGCGAACGCGGTGACGACGAAGCGCACCAGATGGACGCGGACTACATCCGCGCGCTTTCTTACGGAATGCCCCCGGCCGGAGGCGTTGGCGTAGGCGTCGACCGCCTATGCATGCTCCTGACCGACTCTCACACCATCCGCGACGTAATCCTGTTCCCCTTGCTGCGGCCCGAGAGAACTTCTGCCGCAGAAGACAGAAACGAACCGGAAAACTGAATAGGAATCGGGAACCGGGATAAGAATCGGGCGAATAGGGTTCCTGACTTCGCGCGTTCTTTGCGCGAGACGCGGGAGTTTTTCTCGAGGCATACAGAAATGCAGAGACCGCGCGAGACCAAAGCATCCCGAATGCTGGCAGCCTCATGAACGCTGGTAGCACTCTCAACTCTGGTAGAACTGTGAATGCTGGCAGCCCGTGGAAGACGGGCCCTTCAGGGTCGCGTCGAGCGTAGGAAGTGAATACGGGTTTTGGCCCCCAGGGATCATTACCCAAAAGCCATTAACCCCCAAGTACCTAACGATGCACTATTCATGGTGCACCTCAACTCTTATACTTGGACCATCAGTCTTGGGCTCTGCTTTGGGCAGCGCTGCCGTAATGTCCGGGAACCCTTGTGGACACTGGGTCGGTGGCGCTTTGCCGTTTCTGCCCGCCGATTATTTCGGTTTCTTGGCGGCGGTACCTTTAGCAGACGAAGTTCTCGGCGGTTCGTACGCAGGCTGATCCGGGTAGAAGTTGCTGCTTAAATAGTCGATCAGCGCATCCCGATCATTCGCATCAACCACCGCTCCCCACTTCGTCATTTTGTCCACTTCTTTCACCCACGCAGCTTTGCTGAGCCGCTGCTGCAGGATGATTCGCGCTTCGTGGCACTCCGTACAGGCGGTCGTTGCCCTCGCTTGCATTGCCCCGGCAGGTAAATCCTCTGTCGTCTTCGCCGCCGTCTGAGACATCGTTGCTGCAGGCAGCATCACGAAGGCAATAACTGCCAAGGTAGCAGCGGAGAAAGCCAGTTTATATGGCATGGATCTTCACCTCGTCGACGGCGTTGTACAAATAGCCGCTGGGATTCCATACCGGCGTCGCCGGCTGCGTGCGTCCCTGATTATCGGTGGCGCGGGACAGCACCGTGTAGTCTCCGGGCTTGGCCTTCCATTCGTAACTCCACAAACGCCATGCATAGCGGGACTGTTCGTGACCAAGATTCGCGGCATTCCAACTCGCGCCACCATCGGTCGATATCTCGACCTTCACGATGTCCGCCTCGCCCGCCCACGCTGCGCCGTGCACCGCGACTCTGCCCGACTTCAGGTTGCCGCCATCGAGCGGCCCCGCGATCACCGATTTCACGTTCAAAGCGGTGAGCGGGTGAGTATCTTCCGGCTTGATCGGTTCTCCGGGCTTGCCTGGTCGATTCGGGAAACGATAACCCGGGCTCATGAAGTTGCCGACAAACTCCGAATCGAGCACCTTGATCTCGGTGAGCCACTTGCAGGATGCCGCGCCAATCCAGCCGGGCACCAGAGCACGCGCCGGAAATCCGTGATGCTTGGTCAGCGGCGAGCCGTTCATGTGGGTGGCGATGAGGGTATCGGAGTCGAGCGCCTTTTCGATCGGAATGCTGCGAATAAAGGGCGGGACTTTGCCCGGGACTTCATCGAGTCCTCGAAACATAACGTGCTTGCCACTTGTCTTAAGTCCCGCACGCTGCAAGACGTCGCGCATGCGCGGCCCAGAGAAGCGGGCCGTGCCCACCGCGCCTTTGCCCCACTGAATGCCGGGAACTTGTGGCCGCTGCAGGCTGCGTCCATTGCCCGCGCATTCGAGAGTGTTGACGATCGAGTGCGTTTCGAACCTGGAGAGCTCAGCATGAGTCAGAGTGAAGGGCTTCTCGACTTCTCCGCCGATACTCAAACGCCAGTCGTCGAGGTTCAATTCGCTTGGTTCGTGCATGTGATTGCGCACGAAAAAATGGGGAACCGGTGTGAGCCAGCTATTGAAGTACTCGACCGGTGCCTCCAGATCGAAAAAGCGAAACGAGCGGACAATCATCCCGTCTTCGCCGGGAACGTCGATGCGTTGCGCACTCTCCGCCGCAGCCCACGATAGGAGAGAAGGGGTTGCACCGAATGTGAGCGCGGCGCCGGAGATCTGCTGCAAGAATCTTCGTCTTGATTTCATAATCTGAGTGGGTTCACCCTCAATCGTGAACCTGGACGCGGGCGATGACTTAAGTTAACACCGCCGGCCCGGAAAAGGAGAGTGCCAAAACCGGGCCGGCGGCGATTCCGAAGGGAAGGCGCCCTTCAGAAAGCGGACAAGCCGTGGAAAGCGACGGCGGTCTCCCGCGAATCCAACGAGAGACCGCCTAAGTACTTAGGGGAGGTAATAGCGGAACGATGTGAAGATCATGTTGTCGATGCCGTGCGGCTGCCCGCCAACGCCGGACCAGGCGTTGCGCGTGACGTACGCATAATCGGCACCGAATTGGAATCGGCCGCGCGGCCCGCTGTAAAACTTGTACCAGAAGCCGCCCGTGCCTTCGACGACGACCTTTGTGTCGGCCGTGCAGCTGCCCAAAGAGCCAGGAGAGAATCCACCGGATCCCGGCACAACTTCGGTGTAGCAGCCGGAGTTGACGAAAGTAGGTGCACCATAGCCAACCACCTTGTTGGCCAGAGGGTCGAAGCTGGCGGCGCGTCCCGCGTATTCGGCTCCGGCGTATCCGACGAAATCAAGCTTCTTGGTCAGGTGAACTTCGAGGGTAGACAGACCTTCAAGGTTCTTGACCAGGTGTAGTGTGCCGTCGCCATTAATGGAGACGTCGGGAAGACCGGCGGGAGCATAGCGGCCGATGCCACTTCCTCCAAACCCTTTCACGCCGAAGGTGACTCTCTTGGCAATGTTCCAACGGGCGCTGGCGCCGATGCCACCACCGCTCTTTGATTTGTTATAGGCACCGACAGCGCTTGCTGCAGTCAGGCTGCCGCAGCCGGCACTGGCGAAATTTTCCTCGCAAGGGAAGACGCGGTCGGCGAAGCGGTCGAGAAGCCCAAACACTTCGTAGTGTCCAACGCCGGGATCGAAAGCGATCTTAGCAATGATATCTGGCGAGGGATTGAAAGAATAATTGGCGGTGGTGTTGTAGCTGTTGCTGGCGCCAGCTTCACCAACCAGGAAATTGGAAGCGTTGCCGTGCGTAGTTAAGGTGGCCTGCGGATTCTCCACCGCGATCGCGATCGCAACTTTATCGCCGAAAGCCTTGGTGAGGCGAACGCCATACTGGCGCGCAAACACGAAGCCGACGTTATACGAAGGGTCGATCGTCTTGGGGCGCGCGTCGTTGGTCCGGCCGAGATCGTCGTCAGGAGAAATGCCATGGCCGTTTTCGGTGACGAGACTCCAGACCTGCCCACCGAGGAAAGAAATGCCATTGCTGAACTTGGCTTGGGCCCAAGCCTGCCGGAGCCGGAGAGTGTAACTGTTAGTTTGATTCGAGTTCGACGTCACGCCGGCAGAAAGGAAATCGGCGGAGACGTAGCTGGAGAGTTCGACGTTCTGCACCCGTCCATCGACGAAAGTTGTAACTTTTGACTGGCGGCCAGAGCCAAAGAATTCAGGAATCTGGCTCTGCGATGCGCCCGGCATCGTTAAAGAATTGAAGGGAGTGGATAGATCTGCCGCCAGTGCCCGGGAACGCCGGACAAATGCGGCTTCTGCGTAGCCGCCGGGAGTGATGTTGATTCCACGGAAGTGGATGGTAACGGGACCTTCCATCTGCTTGTTGAAGGTCTGGGCACTGTCATCGGAACTCCCCGTCTGGGGCGACGTAGCCTCCTGCTGCACCGGTGCGGCGCCATTCAGTCCGTCGCTGGCGGCAAGTGCAGCGACCTGTTTCGGAGGATTCTCCGGCGCCTTGTCGGCGGAATGAAACGCGGCTTGTTGCGCTTCCTGTAGCGCCTGCTGATGTTGCAGTTGTTGGGTGAGTTGCTGAATTTGCTGTTGCTGAGCGGCGATTGCGTCGCGCAGCGACTGCACGTCCGCTGCGGTGACCGGCGCTGGAGCTGGCGCAGGGGCTGCGGCGGCGCCAGGATAAGGCTTCGCGGGACCGGCGTTCGACGCCGTTTCAGTTTGTGCCCAGGCGCCCGCGGTCAAAGCCGCCAGCGTCAAGGTCATAACGAGCAAGTGCTGTTTGAGTTTCATGGAAGTACAGTCCTCTCCTTTTGGTTGTGTTCTTTTGCACTGCGACTTCTGTGGGGGAACAACTGGGAAACCATTGGCCGCTTACTTCGCGGGGTGAATCATCTCGCTGGCGAAGTCTTCTTACATTTCTTCGCTTAATCTCCATTGTCGAAGTATCACTATAAACATGATAGACATACTTGTAAAGCAAAAATCGCCGTTCTTGCTCGAAGCTGAAGTTGAAACCGGTCTGGATCGTTGCGAAACTTTCTAGCTGGCGGGCGTCAGCCCCCACTTGTTCTGCAGATGGCGTTCCATACCTTTGAATACCACGCCGTCGACTACGTAGCCGATCGCAATGATCAGAACCATCACGGCGATCACGGCGCTCATGTCGTTCAAGTCGCGGCCCATCATCAGTACCTGACCCAGCCCGAGGCTGAGGTAAAGCATTTCAGCGGTGATCAGCGAGCGCCAGGCAAATGCCCATCCCTGTTTCAATCCAGAGACGATGAAGGGCAGGCTGGCGGGTAACAGCACGTACCAGAACAGCTTGAATCCTTTCGCGCCGAGATTGCGTCCGGCCTGGCCGAAGATTTTCGGCATCTGCTTCCGGCCGTCTTCCATGGCCAGCGTAACCGACAGCAGCGACCCCATGATTACGACAAACAATATGGCGTTCTGACTGAGTCCGAACCAGAGCAGGGCGAGAGGCCACCAGCAGATGCTCGGCAAACTCTGCAGACTGACGAGCAGGCCTCCCATGGTTTCTTCGAGGAATTTATTGCTGGCCACGCCCAGACCGAGAATCATGCCGAGTACGACCGAGATGCCGTAGCCGATGAGCACACGCTGCATGCTGATGCGGATCGCGATCCAGTAACTGTGGTCGGCGAAACCAGCATATAGAGCCTGCCCGACGCCCCATGGCGTCGGAAAAAGATACGGCGGCCAGATTTTCAATTCGGCAAGCAGCGTCCACAAGCCGAAGAGCGCAGTGTAGAAAACGAGGTAGCGGGCTGCGCGTTTCATAGCTGCACCCCTTCTTCCATTCCCGTCTTGATGTGCGGCTTAACGCCCTCGTTATATTCGGCGTCGAGTGAGCGGTTAATCTCCTCGCGCAGTTCGTCAAGGATCTCGCGCGCCGCCCGAGCGACAGTGGGATCTTCGAGCTGCCGAGGCCGCGGCAACTCCACAGGAAATTCATTTTTCACTCGACCAGGACGGAAAGTGAGTAGTACGACACGGTCGCCCAGGCGAATCGCTTCGCGAACATTGTGGGTAACAAAGAGGATGGTGCGTCCCGTCTGGCTCCAGATGCGCTCCAGTTCGTCGTGCAACAGGTCGCGAGTCTGGGCGTCGAGTGCGGCGAAGGGCTCGTCCATCAGCAGGACGTCGGGTTCGGTCGCCAACGCGCGGGCGATGGCTACGCGTTGCCGCATTCCGCCGGAGAGCTGATGAATGTAGCTGTCCTTGAATTTCGCCAGATGCACGAGTCGCAAATAGTATTCGGTCTTCTCTTTGCGCTCCACTTTCGGAACGCCTTTCATCTTCATGCCGAATTCGACGTTCTGACCAACGGTCAACCAGGGGAACAGGCCGTGGTCCTGAAAGATAAGAATGCGGTCCGTCCCCGGGCCGTCTACGGGATTGCCATCGACCATGATTTGGCCGGAGGTTTGCGAATTCAGGCCCGCGATCAAATGCAGCAGAGTGGACTTCCCGCATCCCGAGGGACCCACAATGCATACGAATTCGCCGGCGCGCACTTGCAAATTGATGTGATCAAGAGCCAGCAGTTGTTCGCCGCTTTGCGCGCGATAGCTCAAGCAGATCTCGCTGAGACCAACCTTCGAGACCTGTGACCGCGATTCGCCGTTTAGCCGATCCACCGATACCGGGCCGATTCTGCCGCCGCGGGTCGAGCGGGCAGGGAATCGAGCATCGGCGGGAACTGGAAACTCAGCCGGGACATTGTGAGCCTGGGTGCTCATTGGATCGCCTTTCGGTTCTTTTCTGCGAGAACCTGGTTGAGGAGCGAGAGATCGTAGAGGCCGGAAAGATCAGGCATTTGGCGGCCGAGGAACCCGTCGTCGAAGGCCTGCTTCGCGGCGGTGTTGAGGGCGGCATGCAGCGGATCACTCGTCACCTGCATGCGCGAGAAAGCCTCATCGAGAACGACCGGGGGAAGCGCCTTGCCGGTTTCACGCTGAATCTGCTCGTTCAAAAGCTTCTTGGCTTCGGCTGGATGAGCGTTGATCCAGTCTGTCAGATCAACATTGGCGCGGATCCAGTTCTTCACCAGGTCCGGATGATCCTTCAAGAATTTGCTGTTGGCCACGAGCAGGCCGATCACGAATTGGCCGTTCGGCCATAGCGAGCGCTCGTCGACAAAGAGACGGCCGTTGCCTTCGTGAATCAGGCGAGTGGCCCAAGGCTCTGGAGCCCATGCGGCATCCAGATCCTTCTTGAGGAAGAGCGTCAACTGGTCGGGATTGGCCATGGGGACAATCCGCACGTCGCCGCCCTTGTCGTTGGACTTCATGCCGTGATTCTTCAGCCAGTTGCGCAGTGCGACGTCTTGCGTGTTGCCGAATTGCGGGGAGGCCACACGCTTGCCGTGGAAGTCTTCCGGCTGGTTGATGCCGGAATCATTGCGGACAATCAGCGAAGCCCCGCCACTGGCTGCCCCCGCGACTACGCGAAGCGCTTCGCCGTTGGAGCGGACGTAGCCGTTGATCGCCGGGTTCGGGCCAACATATGTCATGTCGATGGCGCCGGCGAAGAGGGCTTCAATGGCGGAAGGTCCCGCGTTGAAACTGGTCCACTGGATTTTCACTTGTGGACCCATTGCCTTCTCAAACCAACCGTTCGCCTTGCCGACCATGGCTTGCGCGTGGGTGATGTTGGGGAACGCCCCCACGCGAATCGTGGTTGGGGTTCCCTGAGCCCACCCGGAAAGGCTGGACGCGAAGCAGAACATCAGTCCCAAAATCGACGACCTAATCACTCTGCCGGCCTCCGACCACCATGGGAAGCACGCTGGCGGATTCCTTCTTCTGATTCTTGTGGCGCTTGTGCGCCTTTCCGCGAGGAGCGTTTTCAGCAATCAAATCGGCCAGAGTCGTGTTGTCGAGGATGCGCGCCGCCGCATCGCGAACGTCGAGAAAAACCTGGTAGAGGGCGCGATGGGGAAGATCGCGATCAATCAATTCGCGCAACTGGTCGGCGTCACCGAACGGCGCCAGCGGACCGTCGATGAGACGGATGATCTCGCTCAGGTGAATCTCCGACGGATCACGGCGCAACTGGTAGCCACCTTTGGCCCCGCGGACGCTTTCCACCATGCGGGCATTCTTGAGTTCGAGGAGGATCAGTTCCAGGAACTTCTCGGGAAGAACTTCTTCGTAGGCGATGTCGCGGATCTTGATCGCCCCCTGGTGATGATGACGCGCGAGCATCATCATGGCTTGCAGCGCGTAAAGACCCTTCTGGGAGATTTTCATAGGCGCATTATTCCACAAAGTCCATTAATGTAATAGACATTATTGACGTGAGTGACAATGCAACCCGCGTGCCATTTCCGCGCGCGCAGCCTGAACAATTAGCACCTGTGAAATCAATAGCTTGGTGAAAGACGAGAGTTATCCTTAGAGCCGGATGTGCAGGAGATTGCAGCTTTTTACCGGAACTGTTCGTGGGTTTTGGCGGGAAAAGGCGCCCTTTGCAGTTTCTTGCACATATTATTTTTGGAAAGCGACGAGGGCGAGAGCCTAAGAGGAAATCCGCAGGACCAGCACCGTGATGTTATCCGGGCCTCCGCGCTCGAGAGCCATCTTGACCAACTTCACGCACGCGTCGGCTGGTGGGTTCATACGTACTACGCGGGCCAGATCCTGATCGCCGACCAGGCCCCACAGTCCATCCGTGCAAAGGAGCAGGATGTCGCCCTCTTCCAGTGGAATGGGCCGTTCCGGCGTGTGAGGAATTACATCGCGCCCCGATCCCAGCGCAGCAGTGAGAATGTGGCGCTGCGGGTGCGACTCGGCATCTTCGGCGCGCACGATGCCACTCTCCACCAACCGCCCGACGTAGGAATGATCTCGGGTGAGGCGAGTCACTGTTTCGGACCGCACGAGGTACAGGCGGCTATCGCCCACATGGGCGAAGCAGAGTTCGCGATCAATGACGGACAGCGCGGTACAGGTGGTTCCCATCCCTTGGAACTCTGGATGGTCCACGGCATAACGTTGAATGTTGCTGTGGGCGGCATCGAATGCGGCAATCAGCGCCTCTTGTGGGTCGCCGGCAAAATCGCGGTCGTAGATGTGGCGCACGGTCTCGACCGCCAGCCGGCTGGCCTCTTGCCCGCCTTCATAGCCCCCCATGCCGTCGGCCACCACGGCCAAGCGGCCTTTCCGCCGAAAATCAGCCTCCGAGTCGGGCTCCCAATAAAGATAGGAATCCTCGTTATTAGCCCGCTGTAAGCCGACATCGGTTAGGCTTGCCACTTCGATTCCGGGCTTCAGATTTTTGCAATCAACCGGCATAGTGAGGGGCCAACAGCAGGCTTTCGCCTCGGACTTGGTGCGACGAATCTGGCGCGACGACTCCTAGCCCGACGAATTCGTGATGAACACGCTCGGGATTCAAAACACGGTCGAAACCTCGGTCATTATAAGGGAGGGCGCCGGAACTTCGTTTCCAAGCCCGGGAGTCGCCCTTCTGCCCCGGATTTAGAATTCGGGTAGCCTATCACTTTCCGCTGCGATTTGGACAGTGAGTTCGAGATTGTCCGGAAAAGAAAAAAGCCGCACAAATACGGTCGTCTGAACTTTGAGGGGTTGCAGTCGATCTCCTCAGGTGAAGCGAGCCGGAAAGGCGCAATCACAAGGTTACCAGAGTCGTTTGCGGTTTGATTTGGCAAGCCGCGAAGTTGTACCATTCCGTTCCACTTCCCGAGGATCCTTTCATGCGATGGCTTGCCGCTGTGCGTTCCGTGTGTCTCTTTCTTCTATTGATGGTTACCCTGTTTCGGAGCCCTTCCACGGCGCAATCCCCGGCCGCGTCGGCCGCGAGTTTGCCTAGTGAGATGCCGGATCGGTTCGAGCCGGTCACCGACAGCTTCGACTATGTGAAGCGCGAGGTGATGATCCCCATGCGCGATGGCGTGAAACTGCACACCGTCATCGTGATTCCTAAGGGCGCGAAGAATGCGCCTATCCTGCTGACTCGGACTCCTTACAACGCCAGCGCGCAGGTGAGCCATGCGTCCAGCGCGCATCTGGGGCCGATCCTGAACGGTTACGACAATGCGACGGAGGTCATTGTCGGCGGCGGATACATCCGTGTGGTTCAGGATGTGCGTGGCAAGTACGGATCCGAAGGCGATTACGTAATGACGCGGCCGTTGCACGGCCCGTTGAATCCGACTGCGGTCGATCACGCCACCGACACTTACGACACCATCGATTGGCTGGTGAAGAATACTCCCGAGAGCAACGGGAAAGTTGGCATCCTCGGAATTTCCTATGACGGATTTCTACCTCTGATGGCGCTCGTGAATCCCCATCCTGCGCTGAAAGTGTCGGTGCCCATGAATCCCATGGTGGACGGATGGATGGGCGATGACTGGTTCCACAACGGGGCGTTCCGCCAGCAGAACATGCCCTACATTTATGAGCAGGACGGCACTCGTTCCAACTCTGAATCTTGGTGGACCGATCACTTCGATGATTACGACGTCTATATGGAAGCAGGTTCGGCGGGCGAGTTGGGCCGGCGGTATGGGCTCGAACAAGTAGGATTTTGGCGCAAACTTCTCGAGCATCCCAGCTATGACTCGTGGTGGCAGCAACAGGCGATGGATAAGATCCTGGCAGCTCAGCCCTTGAAAATTCCCGTCATGCTGGTCGATAGCCTGTGGGACCAGGAAGACATTTATGGCGCTACGGCGGTTTACAGGGCGATCAAGCCGAAGGATGCGGGCAACGACAAGGTATTTCTGGTGATGGGGCCGTGGCATCACGGACAGGAGATCGGCGATGGCAGCAAGCTCGGTGCCTTGAACTTCAACAGCGATACTGGTTTGTATTTCCGCGAAAACATCCTGCGCCCGTTCTTGGATCAATATTTGAAAGATGGTGCGCCCAAGTCCGATATGGCTCCGGTGACCGCTTTTGAAACCGGAACAAATACCTGGCGGCGGCTTCCGTCGTGGCCAGCGGGGTGTGCCAGCGGTTGCACGATTCGCGCGACTCCTCTTTATCTTCAGGCTGGGCTCAAAGCAGGTTTCGACGCGCCCAAGGCCGGCGGGCCGGCCGGAGGTGCATCATATGACGAGTACGTTTCTGATCCGGCTAAGCCCGTGCCTTTCCGCGCGCGCCCGATTCAGCCCGTGGGATATGGCGGTGATTTCACCTGGGCGCAGTGGCTGGTCGATGATCAGCGGGAAGCTTCTGGGCGTCCGGATGTGCTGGCTTTTGCATCTGATGTGTTGAAGGAGCCGGTGAAAATCAGCGGGCAACCGGTAGCGAATTTGATCGCATCGACCAGTGGCACGGACTCCGACTGGGTCGTCAAAGTGATCGATGTTTATCCCGACGAAGTGGCGGGCGATTCGAAGATGGGAGGATATCAACTGATGGTATCGGCGGATATCTTCCGAGGCCGCTATCGCGAAAGTTTCGAGACTGCGAAAGCGATTGCCCCGGACAAGCCTCTGCTTTACAAGATCACTTTGCCGACCGCGAACCACGTCTTTCTTCCGGGACACAGGATCATGGTGCAGGTGCAGTCGAGTTGGTTCCCGCTCTATGACCGCAATCCGCAGACGTTCGTGCCCAACATTTTCTGGGCGAAGCCAGGCGACTATAAGAAAGCGGTGCAGCGCGTTTTCCATTCGGCGGCTCAGGCCAGCTTTGTGGAATTGCCGGTGGTGGAGACGAAGTGAAGTTTCTGGAGTTTCCGATGGGCAAAGCAAGAGCTCCACTTCTCATGCAGAAAGTGTGTGGGAGGTGGAGCACCTGCGCTCTCTGCCTGCTGATTGTTTGCCTGTTCGCGGCACCCCCACTGCTTGGGCAGGAGAAGCGGCTGTGGCTGCTCCGCGCCCCGGGCGAAATGGTCGAATACGACCTCACCAATTTCGCAACGAAACAGACGGTGAAAGTGCTCGCCGAAGCGCTGAAGTCGCCTGCGGGCATCTCCGTGAATCATGCAGGGCAGATTCTCTTTGTACCACCGGTGTCGCTGCCGCTCTCGGATGAGGATATCGCATCGCCTCACAAAGTGTGGATTTGGAACGGGCATACGTCAACCACACTGGACCAGGGGATGGAACACAAGTCAGAGGAAAAGGGCTCCAATCAGGCCGTCACGGAGTCGGCGCCCGTGGCTTACCTTTCCGCGGATGGCACCCACTTATTCTGGTTCGCCAACCAGGCTCGATTGCTGGAGCGCGAAGACGTCGACCTCTCGGCCACTACAACCTGGCAAGCTTGGCGTACCGATCTCAGCGGCGGCGCACGGGAAGAACTCATTTCCGTAAAGCTGCCCGACTGCCGCTGCCCCACCGGTTCGTGTGAAGAGAGCTGTCCCTCCGGACTCGTGTGGGTGCCGGAAGAAGGTGTAGGAAAATTTTTTCTGATGAACCAGTTTATCGCGGGACAGACCACGCCGACCTACAAGGCGAGCACGTTCTATCAGGAAGAAAACGGCAAGTGGACTGCCACTGCGCTGGATGATCCGTTGCAGCGGGTGCTCGATGCCGATGCAAACGGAAACGTCATCGTCGAGGCGATTCCCGATACGGGTTGCTGCGGCTGGTCCAATCAGAGCAACGATCAGACCCTCGTGCTTCTGAATGGCAAAGTGCGAACGGTGTTCGACGAGCAAGCGACTTACAAGAATCCAGACTACGACGTGAGTTTCTATACCTCCAATGCCCGGCTATCGCCGGAACTCGGTTTCCTCGCAATGACCGTTGTGGCGACGGCGCAGTTGAATAAGCCGATTCAGTTGGCGGAACAAGGGCAAGCCAATCCCGAGGAGTCACAACGTATCCGCAAAGCCTTGGCGGAATTGCCGGCAGTGGAAGTGACGAGCATGAAGGAGATCCCCGGTCACGTTGCCACTCTGCCACATGCCACGCTCGTCGGATGGATCAGCGAGAAAGAATTGCTGATTGTCGAGGATCATGTGCTGGCTGCTTACAACGTCGCAACCGGAGCGCGCCGCAAATCAAGTATCCGAGTTGAAGACGTCTCGCGCGTTTTCCTGCGGTAAATGATGGAGCATTGGGTCGAAATGTGGAGACAGCCGCCGGCGGCTGTCCGGCTGGGCGAAGCCCGGCCTTGCTCTGATTCCAAAACTTCCCCACGTTCTCGGCTCGCGAGGGTAGTGCGTCAAACAGATCGACGTTTACATATCGTGAGGTTTTCCCCTGTGATCCTCCGTGCTCTCTGTGGTGAAAGCCCTTGACTTCTTACACCAGAACCTGACGCTAGGGTGCAGGTCTCTGCTGCCCGGCTCGATAGATCATCCAGCCGGCAAAGTTAGCGCCAACCACCACCAAAAACACCTTCAGAAAATATCCAACTTTGCTGGCGACTTCAATAACGGGCGAGACCGATAGTCCCACGAACAGCAGAGTCATCAGGAATCCCGACACGGCTGCGACCTGCAGCCAACGTCCTGGGCGGAGTCCTTTTTCCTTGGCGGAGATCAACGGGATGGCAAACTTCGCGAGGTAGGCCAACCCGTAAAACGTCCACGCCCAGATCTGCAAAAGCACGAACGACTCCTGACTGCCCGCCCCGATCAAAACCGCCATGCTGGCCGCGAGCGCTACCCCGCCCATGAAAAGCGTGGAGTTCACTGGAGTCCGATACTTGCTGTGCAGACGCGTAAACCACGCTGGCAGCAAATGGTCCCATCCAGCGACCAGCGGCAGTCGAGTGTTAGCCGAGAAATAGAGCGTGTAACAGCAGAGATAGTTCATCAACAGCAGCAGAATTGCGATCGAAACGATCGGCCCCGCCATTCCAAACAAGGCAAAGCCACGGCTCAAGGCTTGGGGAATTGGACCAATCAGGTCGACCGCATCGGGTGAAACGAAGGCGAGAATTCCGCCGGTCCCTAGGATGTATAGCAGCGCAATGATCGGAGCGGTGAACAGGATTGAGCGGGCCAGGTTGCGCCCCGGGTTGCGAGATTCTCCCGCAAATACCGCGACGTATTCGAAGCCGGACAATGCCCCGAAGGTCATTTTGCTGAAGACGCTCAAGCTGAACAATGTGAGGGTAGGCAAAACGAGCGGAAGCGGATGATAGGCAGGCAAGCGCCCTCGCCACACGTGAAAATAGGGCAGAACGATCACGACTCCTAAAATGAAAACCGTGACCAGGCTCCCTGCATTGCTTACCCATTTGCCAACGCACAGCCCAAGGCGCGCGACCAGCATCATGGCCGCGATCAAAAGGACGGATGCGGCGATCAAGGTATAGGAATTTGACGCCATCCACGCCGCCCGGGGAAATGCATAAGAAATATAAGTCGTTGTCACCAGCGCTACCTGCGAAACCTGCGCTGTGGTGTTGAGCCACATATTCCAGGCCACGAGAAACCCGATGCGGTCGCCAAACGCGAGGCGTGCCCATTCATACAAGCCTCCTTCGAGAGGCATGAGCCGGTTGAGATGCGCGACTACCAAGGCGTGCGGGATGAAGAATAGGACGATCGCCGCCAGCCAGAGGATCACGTGGGATGATCCGGCCTTGACTGCTGTTCCAAAAAATTCAGGGACGATGACGATGAGAATCTGGGCCAGGATCAAGTCGCCAATGCCCAACTCACGGCGCAAGACCGAGCTGTGAGCTTGGACTTCGGCCTCAGCTGCCTGTAGAGACGAATTGGGTTGAGTTGCCAAAGTCAGATCCGGGCAAGCCTGGAATCGCCGCGGCGACGGTAGGGTTCGTCACTTCTTCTCGGTGGTTAGAGCTGGTTTCAGCAGCAGATCCTGGTAATCGAAGCTGAAATCTGCCAGCGGAGAAACCGCCGCCATTTTCGCGCTGTCAATCGTCCCATCTGGATTCAAGGCAAAAGTCACGAATGCATCCTCGATGGTATGCACGCGCCAGTGTGCCTTGAACGTGTCGTGCTGCCAGTGCTGCAGGTCGCCGACCATGGTCGGAGTGTGATCGAAGCTCATGACCAGGCCGCCGTTTTCCATGCGGATCGTGATGGGGCCGTACCAGGCATCGTGATAGAGGCCCGCATATTTTTCGAGTGGAAGCGAAGGCTTGGAGTCTGCGGCGCGCTCACCCTCCGCCTTCTTAATCGTTTCTGCGGCTTCTTTCTCTTCGTTGTCCCTGAGGGCCTTGTAGTTCGCGATCCAGTCCGTGGCAGGCAGATGGAAATAGTGATCGAGCACGTGATAGAGGATGGAATCAAAAGCGCCATCTTGTTCCGCATTGGTCAGCACGACGACGCCGAGATTCTCTTCCGGCACGAGCATGACCCTTGACACGAAGCCTCCTACGCCTCCGGTGTGACCGATGAGTTTCCGTCCGTGATAGTCGCGCAGCCCCCACCCCAGTGCATAGTCGGCAAAATTGGTTTTGAGCCCAGCCAGCGGCGCCGGAGGATCGTTCGGTGGGAAGAATAGTCTGCGCCGTCCACATCTCTTTCGAACGCTGCTCCGTGAACAGATGTCCGTCGTGGTCCGCGAACTTCCCGCGGTTTAGTTGCAGTTGCACCCACTTGGCCATATCGGCTGCACAGGAGTTGATCGCGCCCGCAGGACCGGCATTGTCCAGCACGCCGAAGGGAATGACTTGCAGTTTTCCGTCTACCACGGAATGGGGAAACGCGTAATCGTCCCCCGGCTTGAACGCTGCGTTGCTGACGTTCGAGTGATTCATCCCCAGCGGCCTGAAGATGCGTTGGCGAATGTAATCGTCCCAGGACGTGCCCGTTACCGCAGGAACGATCTGCCCCGCGGTCATATAAAGAAGGTTGTCGTATGCGTAGTGGCTGCGGAAGCTGGAAGCGGGCTTCATAAAACGCAGCTTGTAGATGACTTCTTCGCGCGTGTAGGTGGAATGCGGCCAGAACAGCAGGTCGCCTTCGCCCAGTCCCATGCCGCTGCGATGCGTCAGCAGGTCGCGGATGGTCATCTCGTGCGAGACGTAGGGGTCATACATCACGAAGCCAGGCAGTCGTTGGTAGACGGGATCGTCCCACGAGAGCTTTCCTTCATCGACCAGCGTGGCGAGCGCGGCGGTAGTGAAGGCCTTCGTATTCGACCCGATGCCGAACATCGTGAATTCGTCGACCGGCGTTGCATCGCCCAGTTTGCGAATGCCATAGCCCTTCGCGACCAGAATCTTGCCGTCTTTTACGATCGCGACTGCCATGCCCGGGACGTCGAAGGTTTTCATCGAGGCGGCCACGTAGGCGTCGAGATCTGCCGGAGGGACGCTTGAGTTCGGTGCCTGCGCCGACATTGAACCCGAGAGAATCAATACAAAAAACGCGAGGACGAAGTGTTTGTTGCGAATCTGAGCCATGGACCTCTCCCGACAATGATTCCGTGCGAGAATTGCGACGTCGGAGATTAGAACATACAACCGGGAATTCTCCGAGCAGGACGCGCACTTTCACGGGACATGCGTACTTATCTTCTTGAGCGGGAACAGTGGTTGCCCAGGCCGATCGAACAGATCTTCGAATTCTTCTCCCGGCCCGAGAATTTGCAGGCGATCACGCCGCCGTGGCTCGACTTTCGCATGGTGAAGACGCCGGAAACCCTGGCGGCGGGATCATTAATTCGTTATCGCCTGCGCTGGCGCTTTCTTCCGATCTGGTGGATGACGGAAATCAGTGAGTGGGATCCGCCGCATCGGTTTGTCGACCGCGAAGTCTCCGGTCCGTATGCGCTATGGATTCACGAGCACCGGTTCACTTCGCAGGAGGGCGGGCACAACCATGCGTGACCGTGTCACGTACGCGCTGCCTCTGGGGTGGGTTGGATCGATTGCGCACGCAGCGGTGGTCCGCAGAGATGTTGACCGGATTTTCGACTTTCGCGCGGAAACCATGCGGCGTTTGTTTCCGCCTGAAGGTGGCTGTACAAACATTCGTGCTTCGTATACAAACTCTGAAAGCGTCGAGTGATGGGTGTTCTCGGGGGACCTAGGCCTTTGTACCTCAAGCCGAAAAATCTAAGTGAGGCGGTTTCACTGCTGGCCACCTCGGGCGGCCAGATTTTAGCCGGCGGCACGGATTTTTATCCCGCGCAGGGCGAACGTCTGCCGCAAGGCAACATAGTGGACATCGCCGCACTCGGGGAAATTCGAGGGATTTCCGCCGACGAAAGTCACATTCGGATCGGCGGATTGACTACCTGGACCGAAGTGATTCGTGCGCCGCTGCCGCGCTGTTTCGATGCGCTCAAGGCCGCGGCCCGCGAAGTTGGATCGGTGCAGATTCAGAATCGCGGAACTGTGGCGGGAAACCTGTGCAACGCCTCTCCTGCGGCAGATGGTGTACCTCCGCTGCTCGCGCTGGACGCGGAAGTGGAGCTGGCCTCCTCCATCGGTGCGCGCCGACTGCCTTTGGCCCAGTTCATCACGGGCAACCGCAAGACTCTGCTGAGGCCAGATGAGATTCTGGCGGCTGTGCTGCTGCCGCGGCGAAGGGAAAATGCTACGTCCATTTTTCTGAAGCTGGGCGCACGCCGGTATCTCGTGATCTCCATCTCGATGGTCGCGGCGGTCGTGCAGTCGGACGGCGCAGGTCGAGTGGCGGAAGCTCGTGTTGCTGTTGGCTCCTGTTCCGCCGCTGCGTGTAGGCTGACTAATCTGGAACGGGATCTTGTCGGCCAGCCGTTGACGGACATCGCTGCGGTCGTCAAAGCCGGTCACCTTTCGCCACTCTCTCCAATCGATGACGTCCGTGCTACGGCAGCGTACCGCCGGGATGCTTCGATGACGCTGGTGCGGCGTGCGCTCGAAGCGGTTGCGAGGAGTGCTGCGAAATGACCCTCGATGTGACTGCCACCCCAATCCTCACTCCCGTCGACACGGAGAAGCTCTCATTCTCGGTGAATGGGCGGAGCGTGGAACTTGCGGTGCCCGGAGCGCGGCGACTCTCCCTCGTGCTGCGCGAAGATCTAGGCCTCACTGGGACAAAGGTGGGCTGCGACGCCGGCGATTGCGGCGCTTGTACGGTGCTGCTGAATGGCGACCCGGTTTGCGCCTGTCTCGTGCCGGTGGGGCAGGCGGCCAGATGCGAGGTCACCACGGTCGAGGGTCTGGCCGCTCGATCCCCCCTGCACGCCCGGTTGCAGAATTCTTTCCTGTCGCACGGCGCCGCGCAATGTGGAGCTTGTACGCCAGGGATGCTCATCGCCGCGACCGCACTGCTCGAAAGAAATCCTTGTCCCAGCGAGAACGAGGTGATGGACGCGATTGGCGGCGTCCTTTGCCGGTGCACGGGCTATCGCAAAATCATTCGCGCAATTGTTGAGGCGAATACGGATTATCCGCCGCAATGTTCGCCCGAGGCCGGTGCCGCGGTGGGCTGGCGCTTGGTTCGCCTGGATGGACAGAAGAGGGTTGACGGCAGCGAAATATTCGGCGCCGACGAAATTCCTGCCGAGGCGTTGGGACTCCGCGTCCTCCGGTGTCCTCATCACCACGCACGCTTTCAGTTCGGCGATCTCAAGCAGTTTGTCGATTCTCATCTCGGAATCTCGCTGGTGCTGACGGCGAAAGATGTTCCAGGCATCGATTGCTACGGAGTCATTCCGCGTTTCGCCGATCAGCCTGTATTTGCGCACAATGAGGCGCGTTATCGCGGGGAAGCGGTCGCGGCGATCGTGGGCGAGACGGATTCCTTGGAGGCTCTTGATCTCGCGCAATTTCCGGTGCGCTGGGAGCCGTTGCCCGCACTCCAGTCATTGGATGAGGCTCTGGCAAAGGATGCGCCGCGTATTCACGCGAATCGCGAGGGGAACATTCTGGTTCGGGGGCGTGTGGTCTGCGGTGACGTGGATCAGGCCTTGGCGACTGCAAACGTCGTCCTCGAAGCCGAATACGAAACCGGCTTCGTCGAGCACGCCTACATTGAGCCGGAAGCCGGATTCGCGCGGCGCGTCGGTGACACCGTTGAGATTCAGGCGTGCACCCAGTCCCCCTACATGGATCGCAACGATATTGCGAAGATTCTCGGACTAGCCCCTGCAAAGGTCCGAATCATCCCAACCGCTGTGGGCGGCGGATTTGGGTCGAAGCTCGATCTTTCCGTCCAGCCTTTTATTGCTCTCGCGGCATGGAAGCTTGATCGGCCGGTGCGGATGGTTTACTCGCGCACCGAGTCGATTATCTCGACGACGAAGCGACATCCGGCACGGATGCGGCTTCGCGCCGGTGCTACGCGCGACGGAAGACTCACAGCGCTCGATTTCTCTGCCGACTTCAACACTGGCGCATACTCTTCGTGGGGCCCGACGGTTGCCGGACGCGTCCCCGTGCATGCTTCGGGCCCGTACCGGGTTCCGAACTACCGCGCTTTGACTCGCGCGGTGCATACCAACATCGTGCCGGCGGGGGCGTTTCGCGGCTTCGGAGTGCCGCAGGCAGCTATTGCGCAGGAACAACTCTATGACGACCTGGCGGATCTCCTTGGAATGGATCGTCTGGAGTTTCGCATTCTGAATTCTCTGGACAATCAGACTCCCACGGTAACCGGACAGATTCTCGCAGAGGGCGTCGCCATTCGGGAATGTCTCGAGGCGTTGCGCCCGCGATGGCAAGCGGCCCGCCAGGAAGTGGCCGAATTCAACTACGCCAACGGGCCGTTGCGCCGCGGTGTTGGCGTCGCAGGCATGTGGTACGGCTGCGGCAACACCTCGTTGCCGAATCCTTCCACCGTGCGCATCGGCCTCAAGGCGGACGGCCGCATCTCCCTGCATCAGGGTGCGGTGGACATCGGTCAGGGATCGAACACCATCGTCACCCAGATTTGCGCCGACGCCCTGGGTGCGCCCATCGCCCAGTTTGACTTGGTTTCCGGCGATACCGCGCTCACGCCCGATTGCGGCAAGACCTCCGCTTCGCGTCAAACATTTGTGACGGGCAAAGCTGCCTTCATGGCCAGTGAGATGTTACGCCAGAAGATTCTAAAGTTGGCCGGCGGCTGCCAGTGCGCGGTGATCGAATTCACCGATGGTGCGGTGACGGTCATCGAAGGTGAGACGCAGAAACCTCTTCCACTGAACAAACTGCCGCTTGACGCTCATGGATACGTCATCACCTGCGAGGCCACGTTCGATCCGCCCATCACCCCTCTCGATGAGAACGGGCAGGGGACTCCGTATGCGGTGTACGGCTTCGGCGCTCACCTGGCGGAAATCGAAGTCGACATCGAACTTGGCACAGTGCGCGTGCTGAAAGTCACCGCTGCGCATGATGTGGGTCGAGCCATCAATCCCACGTTGATCGAAGGGCAAATCGAGGGTGGCGTGGCCCAAGGTCTGGGCATGGCATTGATGGAGGAATTCTTTCCCGGCCGTGGCGAGAATTTGCACGACTACCTGATCCCCTCGGCAGGCGATGTTCCTCCTGTGGAATCGATCTTGATCGAGAGCGCGTCCTCGGTGGGGCCATTCGGCGCGAAAGGCATTGGCGAGCAGGCGATTATTCCCACCGCGCCGGCAATCCTCAATGCAATTCATGACGCAATCGGAGTTCGCATCCATAAAATCCCTGCGACCCCTGATCGCGTGCGCGCCGCCATTCTGGCCAAGGCGAACGGAGGACCACGTGGGTGATGATGCGATTCGCTGCGATGCGTGTCCGGTGCTGTGCTACATCAAGCCCGGCCGGACTGGATCGTGCCACCGCTACGGCAACCACGAAGGCAAGCTGGTGCGGCTCGATCCGCACGTCGTACTCGATCGCGCGGTGGAGCGCGGCGACTCCGTTGTTCCATTCCTTGAGCGTGCCCGCGAGTGGGATGGCACTCTCGCCAGCCATGGCGAGACGTTTGTGACTGCGATCGGTGCGGGCACGACCTATCCCGACTACAAGCCGGCGCCTTTCATCATTTCGTCACCAGTCGATGGCGTGGACATGGTCACAGTTGTGACCGAAGGAATTTTCAGCTACTGCGGTGTAAAGGTGAAGATCGATACCGACCGCCATCTGGGCGCGGAGTGCAGCACTGTGCGTTCCGAGGGCGAAGCCGTCGGGCACGTAACCACCAGCGAGTACGGTTCGCAGATGCTCTCGCTGGGTGGAGTGCGCCACTTGACCGGAGGAAGCCGCCGGGAGGGTACGGCCACCTGTGACGCTCTGCTGAAGCTGTGTAATCAGAACGCAGTCGAACTCGAAATTGATGACGGCGCAAGCATCGTGGTGCAGGCCGGGAAGCCGCCCATCGTCGACGGAGCGCGGGAAGACCGCATGCGCGTCGGATGCGGTTCGGCGACGATCGGAATGTTCGCCAAGCAATGGTTCGGCATGGTCGATGATGTTGTTGTCGTCGACGATCACATCACCGGAGTGCTATCCGAACATCAGGCCGGAAAGCTGTTGGGCGTCCCCGAGACGGGAATCAAGCTGAAGGGAAGACGTTCCACGCCCGGACGATATTTTCAGGTTGCCGAACCGGGCACCGCTTGGGGCGGAACAAACATCGACGATCCACTAACCATTCTCGGCAAGTTCAACGCCAAGAAGGCGTGGCCGGGTCTTCGATTACTCATGGTAAGCACGACCGGAGAGCACCACGCATATTTCGTGTTAGGCGAAGATCTGCGACCGAAAGAACAAGAAATGCCGAAAACTCTGCGCGACTCTGTGGCCCGCATCAAAGAGAATTGTGAACCCGCTCTGTGTACCGTCCTATTCATGGGCGGCGCCGGAGGCTCGCTGCGTGCAGGCGTCACCGAGAATCCGGTAAAGCTCACTCATTCGGTCCGTGAAGCCTTGACGAGGGTGACGTGCGGAGGCGCACCGGTCTACGTTTGGCCCGGAGGCGGCATCACTTTCATGGCCGACGTGTCGCGCATGCCGCAGAACGCCTTCGGATACGTTCCCACCCCCGCGCTGGTCGCGCCCATCGAATTCACCCTGAAGCTTGCGGATTACGCCGAACTAGGAGGCTACATTGAGAATGTGCGTCCGCTGAGTTCCGTCGTCTCAGCCGGAGAAGGGAAGCGACATGTGAGGGCTCGCGGCGACAATCCCTGGCCGCTTGAAACAAGAGTTGAAAAGAAGAAATGAATCTGCGAGCTCAAGTTCGGATGCTTCCCGATGCCCGGCGCCTGCATTTGCAGGACGGCCCGATTGATCTGATCATTGAGGCATTTGGCCCGCCTCGTGAGATTAATGCCGCCTACGATGCGGCAACCACTCGCTTCGTGACTGTGCTCGATGAACTTTGCGGAGAGTTGACTCTCCTGCGGCGAGCTTCGGTGCCCGAGGCCGAGTGGCCGCAAGGAGCAGTGGCGCGGCGAATGACAGCCGCGGTTCTCCCTTACGCCGCTCAATATTTCATTACGCCAATGGCGGCAGTGGCGGGTGCAGTCGCCGATGAGGTTCTCGCCGCGATGACGTCCGCGGCGCACCTCTCTCGCGCCTACGTTAATAATGGTGGAGATATTGCGCTACACCTGAGTGACAACGAGAAATTTGTCGTTGGAATGGTAGAGCGCCCCGATCGCTCATCACTGTTCGGAACTACAACCTTGAAATTCGAAGATCCCGTCCGTGGTATCGCCACCAGCGGTTGGCGCGGGCGCAGCTTTTCTCTCGGCATTGCCGACGCCGTCACCGTGTTGGCAGACCGGGCCGCGGCTGCCGATGCCGCCGCTACCATCATCGCCAATGCCGTCGACCTGCCCGGTCATCCTTCCATCCTGCGCGTTCCCGCTTGCGAGCTCGCGCCCGACAGCGACCTAGGAGATCGTCTTGTAACACGGGCTGTCGGCGAACTCGCTGGCCGGGAAGTCGATGATGCCCTCTCCGCGGGCGCGGGTACGGCGGAGTTGCTGTTCAGGTTAGGCTTGATTCGCGCGGCCGCCCTCAATCTGCAGGGAGCGACACGCGTAGTCGGAACTTTGTCGCAGCCGCATTTGATTTCGAGACACGAAAGGGGTTTGGTTCATGCCTGAAGTGGTCGTTCGAAAAAAACTCACATGCGTAGAAGAAATCTTTCACGAAGGAGGGCCGGTTGCCGCCAAGCCTCTGCGCCGCGCCGCCGCTGTGGCTGTGATTCGCAACCCGTTTGCCGGATCTTACTTTCCCTCCATCGAAGGATTCATGGACGATCTGAAGCCCCTCGGTCTGGAGATGGCACGCACCTTGGTCGAAGCTCTTGGCGGCGATGCCAAAGCTGTAGAGGGCTACGGCAAAGGTGCGATCGTGGGTTCCGCGGGAGAACTCGAACACGGCGCTCTGTGGCATGTGCCCGGCGGTTACGCGATGCGCGAAGTGCTGGGCGGAGCAAAAGCCATTGTGGCTTCGACGAAGAAGGTCGGAGGGCCAGGCACGAGGCTCGATGTTCCCATCACGCATATCAACGCCTCATACGTGCGCAGCCATTTTGACTCGATGGAAGTTGGACTCAACGACGCTCCTCGCGCCGACGAGATTCTCCTGGCTTTGGTGATGACGACTGGCGCCCGCGTGCACGCCCGCGTTGGCGGCCTAAAAGCATCAGAGATCAAAGGCGAAGACGGCTTAAGATGAACGTAAGGCAGTCGCACTTGGTGTTGGGTTTATGTGGGGACAGCCACCCCGGCTGTCCGTCGAGCAGAGCTCGACGACTTTTCTTGACGTTGCACGGGCCCAAAAGAATAAGGAAACAATGAAAGTAAACATCCGCAAGATCGCAACCTTCCTGGAAGAGACCCATCACGAGATGGACCGTGATATTTCTCCCCCGACCCGCAAAGCCGCGGCCGTGGCCGTAATCGAGAATCCGTGCGCCGGAAAGTACGTCGAAGATCTTTCGGAGTTAATGGCAATCGGCGAGGAGCTCGGCGAATTGCTCACATCGCGGGCGATTGCGGCGCTGGGAATTTCCGGACCCTCCGCGGAAAGCTACGGCAAAGCCGCTGCGGTCGGCGAGAACGGGGAACTGGAGCATGCCGCCGCCATATTGCATCCCAAGCTTGGGACGCCAGTCCGACGCGTGCTCGGAAAAGGCGCCGCTCTGATTCCGTCATCGAAAAAGCGCGGCGGTATGGGCGTGGTTCTCGACATTCCTCTCGGCCACAAGGACGCGGCCTTCGTCCGCAGTCATTTCGATGGCATGGAAGTCCGGCTCAACGATGCTCCACGGGC
Source organism: uncultured Acidobacteriota bacterium (assembly GCA_963765015.1). Taxonomy (GTDB): domain Bacteria; phylum Acidobacteriota; class Terriglobia; order Terriglobales; family Acidobacteriaceae; genus Sulfotelmatobacter. Next base: position 39,145 of record CAVXVD010000136.1, read on the forward strand.
CAATGAGATCATGGTCGCCGTCGCCGTGACCGACAGCGGACGCCCGTTGCCGCGCGTCGGCGGCCTCACCAAAAACCAAATTAAAGGCGAAGACGGCCTGCGCTGAGCGGCGCAGACCAAGAACGTCGCAGATCAAGCAAAGATGAAACTGTGGAAATGAAGAATGTGGGAACAGCCGCCCCCGGCTGTTCCCGGGCCGCAGGCCCTGCGTTTTTATCCCGCTAGTCAGGGTGCCCGCATCAGAAACGAAAAGCCGTCAACACTGTAGATAACCTTGCCCGGAGACTCCGGCTTCGGCGCGATCTTTCCAGCTCGCACCGCATCGAAGGCCACCACCAATCTTGGAAGTACCGAGGGCGAGGCTACCGGGATGTTGTGCGCCCCGAGCACTAGCTTGACCTGTGTCGCCAGCGCCGCTAGTCGGCGAATCGACACCGCATACTCGTTCAGATCCGTCTCCGGGCGATAAAGCCAGATCGGTGCCGGATAATACGTATCTCCGGTGAAGAGCAATCCGTCAGAGCGATCGATCAGAGAAATTGCATCGGGCGTGTGTCCCGGCGTCGCGATCACTTCCAGGGTGCGTCCGCCCAAATCGATCCGGTCTCCACCATGGACATAGGACGTGATCTTCCAGGGCCGCGTCACATAAGTTGTCGAGTCAAATCCCTTCGGTAGCGCGCCGCAAATTTGGTCGAAGGTGATTTCTGTCTGAGCATCCTCGCGCGAACCTAACGCATTGTTGCGGGTGAATTCCGTATCCATGCCATAGATCGACGAGAATTCCCAATTTCCTCCCACGTGATCGTCGTGCGTATGGGAATTCAGTATTACGACTGGCAGTTTGGTCAGTTCAGCAGTGAGTTTCTTGACATCGCTGATTCCCATGCCCGTGTCGAAGAGCAGCGCGAGTTTTTCCCCGACAATCAGATATCCGATCGTCTCCTCTGCCTGGTGCGGCTCATAAATCGCGAAGACTCCCGCGGCCGGCCTGTACACTTCGAACCACGGATCGCTGACCGGAATGCGTTCGAGCCTTTTGTATTCGGGGCGGGGAAGCGCGCGACACCAATCGGGATTCGAAACTTGTGCGAATAATGGCGCACACAATGACGGGAAAAAGACCGTCAGGCTAAAGATCGCCCGCCAGAAGAAAAGTGCGCCGCTGCCTTTACGCACGCACCACCTCCGGCACTCGCGTCGCGGGCGGCGTGTTGCGGCTGCGGTGGATGCTGACCGCGCCGTCGGTGACCACCATTCCGACGCCAGGCAAGTCTCCCTTTTCGATGCTGTCGAGCAGATTCTTTCCCGCGGATTGCTGCGCCGTATCGAGGAAGACGAAACTGGCTTCCCGCCCCGGCTCAATCAGGCCACAGTTCAGGCTACGCATCTTCGCCGTGTTGCCCGTCGCGAGGCAGAGTGCCTGGTCCGCAGGAAGCTCACCGAGCGACGACAGCATCGAGATCATTCGCAGAATACCGAGCGGCTGGACGCCGGATCCCGCCGGCGAGTCCGTACCGAGAATCACGCGGCGTAGTTGCCCCAACTCTCTTGCGGTCCGCAGCGCCAGCAATCCGGCCCGTTCATTTCCGTTGTGAACAATTTCCAGCGCCCGTGGCGAACGCTCACACAGCGCCACGATCTGATCGTCGGGTAGAGCGGTGTGCCCGCCGTTGACATGTCCGATCACGTCTGCGTCGGTCTCGAGAACCATGTCTTTGTCGATCAGGCTCGATCCCGGGATCGACGGTCCACCGGTATGAATCGTGCTCTGGATGCCGTATTTGCGAGCCCACTCCACCATTCGCCGGCCGGTCGTTCCATCCTTCACGCTGCCCAGGCCCACTTCGCCCAGAAATTTCACGCCAGCCGCGGAGAGTTCCTTGAAGTCGTCTTCAACCATCCCCTGCTCCAGTATCGGCGCTCCCGCGTAAACTGTTACGCCTCCCGGACGAAACGCGTGGAAGGCTCGCTGTGCAAAAATCGCCATCGCCTTCAGGCCAACGATATCTTTAGGCCGGCCCGGAGTGTGAACTTCTCCCGCGGACACCATCGTCGTCACGCCACCATGCAGGCAGCTGTCGATCCATCCAATCTGGTTCTGCCGCGGCGTCCAGTCGCCGCACACCGGATGGATATGGCTGTCAATCAATCCGGGAGCCAGCGCCGTTCCTTTGGCGTCGATCGTGGTCGTCGCGGCGCTTGTGTCGACATCTTTCTCCGTGCCCACGGCGCCGATGACGCCGTTAACGCAGACAACCGTATCTGCCTCAAGAATCGGAAGATCGAGGTCTCCGCTGAGCAGGAGGCCAATGTTTCGGATCACCAGTTTGTTCGTAGTCGAGGAAACTGCGGGAGTGTCATGGCTCATGAATTGATTCTCGCGCCGAGCGGTCGAGCTCACAAATCATACGCGACGCTTCTTCGCAGGTGAAGCCGGCCGGGTGGCGGCTCGATAGGCGATTCTGAGCAGATCAGGAAGCGCCTCGACCTGCACTCGTTCCAGGCTCACGAGAATCCATGGATAGTCGGTGTAATGATCGGTAATGAAGTAGGTTGTTGGATCCGCCGCCATCATTTCCTCTCGCCGGTCGAATGGCATTTTCAGTACGATCTTGTCCAGATCCTGATGCAAGCGAACGAACAGTTCGCCGCTCACCTTCAGCGCGGGAGTTCCGTAAGAAGTCCCCTCTTGCACATTGGGAAGATCGAGCGCGAGCCCGCGTACGGTATCGTAGGTGACGCTCAACTTCTTCCTCCACCGGCTCCGATTCGCAGGCATTAAATCACAAACGACGCGAAGCTTACACGAACAATCCAATCGTGCCAAAAGGACTCTCCACGATTCGATGGATTTGTCACCGCCTGCGTGACGATGTTACGCTCGGCCAACCGAAGGAGAATCATGGTCTCCGATAAGTTCATTTTCTGGGAAGTGGATGTGCAGGCCGATTTCATGTTGCCCGGAGGGCATCTTTATGTTCCGGGAGCGGAAAAGCTCTTACTCAACATCCGCCGCTTAACGGATGCGGCCCGGCAGGGTCAGGTGTTCCTCGTCTCCCACGGATGCTTTCATACTCCGGATGATCCGGAGTTCCAGATCTTTCCGCCGCACTGCGTGAGAGGCACCCTTGGAGCGGAACTGGTCCCTGAAGCGATCACAGAAAAAATAGTGCGCGTTCCGAATGAGCCCGGTGCGAAACTGCCTCAGGATTTGTCGCAGTACCAGCAGATCCTGCTGGAAAAACAGACGTTGAACATTTTCGAGAGCCGGCATGCCGACGCGCTGGTCGAGCGTCTCGGCAATCAGGCGGAGTTCGTCGTCTTCGGCGTGGTCACGGAATATTGCGTCAGTTTTGCGGTCAAAGGCTTGCTCGCTCGCAGACGGCGCGTGGCTGTTGTGCAGGATGCGATCGAAACCCTGAAGCAGGAAGATGGCCAGAACACCCTTGCGGAATTGGTACAGCTTGGTGCGAGATTAACCACAACCGACCAGGCCCTCAACGCGCTCCGCCGCTGAGAGCCTGGCCTTTACCCTAGTGACGGTCGTGGTCGCCATGGTTGTGGCGCCAGGTCCAATATTCCTTTTGTTCTTCCGGCCGAAGCTTGCGAAAGTCGCGGTTTGGATCGCGATGGTTCTCGTTGGCCCACCGATGGTAGTAAACTACCTCATCGTTGTTCCACACGTGATAGTCGGTGTAGTACGGGTCGTAGACGCGATAGTAGTGATGTTCACACGCGATTCCCGCTAACGACGAAGCCAGAGCTACTGTCAGCAGCAGCGAACTCAGGGCACTACGGCTCATGTTTTTCTCCTTCTCGAATAAGAAACACAATCGAAGCTCATTAGTTGCAGCCAGCGCCTATGTGGTTTCAGAAATTTAAATCGACGCAACAAGCAACCCTCACGATGCAGAGATTCCATTATGCTTATTTGGGAGGCGACGCAATGCTAACGTTTCCTTCCGAACCTCCATTTCTTTTTCTTTCGAAACCTTTTCAACTGGCCAGTCTTGTAATAGACTACTGTGTCTTTAATGCGAGGAGAATTTACTTTGGGAGATCCATTGCGCACGCTGCTCGACCTGCCAGAGCAGGAAAGGACCGAGCGCGGGCTTGAGCATACGCCCCGGGAGATATGGCAGCAGCCCGACACTTGGGAAACAACCTACCAGTCTTGCTCCGCCCGGCAAAATGAGTTGAGAGACGCCCTGCGCCGCGCCGGAATCGGCCGGGGCAGCACTTCCTCGCCCACCGTCTATTTGTTAGGCGCGGGCACCTCGGATTATGCGGGCAGGGCCCTGGCGCCTCTGCTTCGGCAGCGCTGGGGTTGCGACATCTGGCCGATTCCCAGCACCACCTTGTTAACCGAGTTTGATGAGTATCATCGCGCCGGCCGGGAGTATCTCTGGATTTCCTTCTCCCGCTCCGGTCAGAGTCCAGAAGGCGTCGCTCTTCTGGAACGGGCGCTCCAGCAGCGCCGGCAGGTCCATCACCTGGTCATCACCTGCAATGCGCAGGGCCCGATGGCTCAACTCTGTGCGCGGCATCCGGAACGTGCCCTGGCGCTGGTGCTCGACGACGCGGTCAATGATCGCGGCCTCGCCATGACCAGTTCCTTCAGCAATATGCTGCTCGCCGGGCAGTGCGTTGCTCATCTGGACGAACTGGATGGTTTCGGCGCAGTGGTCGCGCAGTTGGCGGAGAGCGGCAGGCAGTTCCTTCCACTCGCAGCCGAAACGGCGGCGGAGATCACGACCCTCGGATGTACTCGTGCCTGCTTTGTCGGTTCGGGAGCGCTGCGCGCGGTGGCCGACGAGTCCGCCCTGAAGGTAGTTGAGCTAAGCGCCGGCAAAGTGACCACGCTCGCGGAGACTCCATTAGGATTGCGGCACGGACCCATGTCGAGTGTCGACAGCCAAACGGTTTTTGTTGCTTTCCTTTCGAGCGAAACTCGGCGCCGTGGATACGAGCTTGATCTGCTCCGCGAGATCGACCGCAAGCGACTCGGACGAGTCCGACTGGTAGTAACTGCGGGAGACGGCCGTGACGTGTCCGATCTTGCCGACTATCGCTTGCCGGTGGGTCGCGGTCTTGATTTTCCTGATTATTACCGTCCGGTACTCGACGTGATTATCGGCCAGTTAATCGGCCTGTTCGGCTCGATGCGCTGCGGCTTGAAGCCCGACCAACCAAGTCCCGGCGGGACGATCTCTCGTGTCGTGCAGCCGATCAAGCTCTACACCTAGAATTTGTAGGGCGCTACTCCCCAGCGAGCCTTTATGCCCCTGCTCACGCCTTCGCGGGTTCCAACGTTCCCGGCTCATACGGGCAGAAGGGATCGGTGCCGAGCGCATCGCCCGTATAAGCAAAAGCGCGTGCGCGCGATCCTCCGCAGATGTGGCTGTATTCGCAAGCTCCGCACTTTCCGTGGAACGTATCGGGCGAGTGCAATCCGCGGAATGTCTCCGAGTTGCGATAAATGTCGACCAGCGATCCATTCCGCACGTTCCCGCAGCGCAATGGCAGAAAGCCCGATGGATACACTTCTCCAAGGTTCGAAACAAAGACGATTCCGTGTCCGTCACGAATCTGAAATCCTTTGTAGACCGAACTCGCCTTCATGTCCGGTTTGGCCACTCCGGAAGACTTCATCTTCTCGATGGCAATACGCCGGTAAGACGGAGCCTCGGTGGTCTTCACGGCGAACGGCGAGTGCTGCGAAAGGTCGAACACCCATCGCATAATGCTTTCGCCCTCTTCCGGAGAAACTTCGTTGAGCGCCTTGCCACGTCCCACTGAGATCAGCATGAACAGGCTCCAGCGCATCACCGGAAAGCTGGTGCGCAGCAGTTCGTAGATCGCGGGCAGATCGTCGGCGGTCTCTTCGGCGACCAGCGTGTTCACCTGGATGGGAAGTCCGAGTCGCCCGCAGTGCCGTGCCGCTTCCATGGTGCGTTCAAAGGTTCCCGGAACGGCGCGAATGTTATCGTGCTTGTCGGCGCAGGAGCCGTCCAGGCTCAGGCCGAGGCTCTGGATGCCGTGCGCTTTCAGTTTGCTGATCGCGTCGTTAGTCAATTCCGGAGTGGCGCTCGGCGTGACTGAGACTTCCAGGCCGAGTCCGGTGGCGTAGTCGATCAGCGGGTATATGTCTTTGCGGCTCAGCGGATCGCCCCCGGTCAGGATCAGGTGCGGCAGCGGATCGCCGAATCCCACCAGTTGCTTCAAGAAGCGCTTGCTCTCCTCGGTGTTCAACTCCAGCGGATTCGCGGTGGGCATGGCCTCGGCGCGGCAATGCTTGCAGGCGAGACCGCAAGCCTGGGTCATTTCCCAGTACACCAGCATTGGATTTTTGGAAAAATCGTGAGCCAGATGGCTCATATTCGGAGTGCTGCCAGCGACCACCATAACGTTTCCCCCTTGCGACGTAACGCTCTAACAACTCCCACAGGCAATTTCAGGGTACGTTTGGAAGTGGGAAAAGGCTGTGATTTGAATCACACACTGCGGTGACGGATTTCGCAAAAAAGGAAGGTTTCGGGCTAAGAATCAGTCCAGTTTGTACCCATTCGGCAAAATATTTCATCTTGACGGGGGCTCACCCGGACGTCACAATCCAGCGACGCAGGTTGATTCCAACTGCTCTGGCCACGCGTTTTTCTCGTTGAAACGGCCCGTATGCAAGCTAAAGTTCGCGTCCCACCTCGGTTCCTGACGAAAGTTAGCAGGCTCCGAGCCCGCCTGTTGTTCTCAGTGCTCTTAACCTCTACAGCTTTCTGCCAGTCACAGGTGAACGTTCTCACCTACCACAATGACAACACCCGCAGCGGGGCGAATCGGAATGAGACACAACTCACCTGGACCAATGTCGTCGTCGGTACGTTCGGCAAGCTGTTCACCTTGACGGTCGACGGAGTTGTCTTCGCTCAGCCCCTGTACGTCTCAGGATTGACCGTCAAGGGAGCCGTGCACAACCTGGTTATTGTTGCCACTGAGAACAACAGCATTTATGCCTTCGACGCTGACACTGGGGGTGAGCCGCTTTGGCATACCAACTTCAATTACGGGCCGCCAGGGGTTACCGTAACTCCGGTTCCCGATGCCGACATTCACTGCGGCAACGTCGCCCCGGTAGTGGGTATCACGAGCACGCCAGTGATCAACGGATCGACGAAGATTCTGTATGCAGTAGCCAAAACGAAGGAAGTTTCGACTTCGGCGACAAGTTACTTTCACCGGCTGCACGGTGTCAACCTCCGAACCGGCGCGGAAGTTTTTCCTCAGGTGGAGATTACGGCGAGCGTGCCCGGCCAGTGCGGCAATTCGAACGGGACCATCGCTTTTGACCCCCTCCTTCAGCACCAGCGAGCCTCGCTCTTATTCCTCAATGACGTCGTCTACATCGGCTCCGGGTCGCACTGTGATTTGGGCAACTATTATGGCTGGCTGTTTGGTTATAACGTAACTACGCAACAGCAGGCGGCGGCCGTTAATTTCGCCCCTGATTCGACCAACCCGGAGTGCCGCGCCGGTCTTTGGCAGGGAGGGGGCGGGCCAGCTGCCGATCCCAAAGGCAACCTCTATGTCGTCACCGCGAATGGTGCGTTTAATGCAAACACCGGCGGGCTGAGTTATGGCGACAGCGTCCTCCGGCTTTCGACCACGTTGACCGGGGCAGTGAGCGTGGCCGATTACTTTACGCCGATGAACCAGATGACCCTGAACGTCAAGGACTTGGATTTTGGAGGCTCGGGCCCCGTTCTCTTATCCAAACAACCGGGTCCCTCTCCTGATTTGATGGTGGCAGCGGGAAAGTTTGGGACGATCTATCTGATCAATCGTGACAACATGGGGAAATACAACCCAGGTGGCGATCAAGTAGTACAAAGTCTGCCGGCCGCCGTTGGCGATGGAAATGATGGCTTTCCTCCTCCCGTATATTTCAATGAAAGGGTCTATTTCGCTGCTTCCCGGGATTCGCTAAAGGGATTTTCGTTGCAGAATGGCCTCTTCAATCCGACTCCGTTTGCCGTGAGCGAGACCTTGTTCGGCTATCTCGGAGCAGGACTCGCAATCTCTGCCGATACAGAGGGGGGAAACGCAATTGTTTGGGCAGTCGATGGAACGCAGTTTCCGGGTTCTCTGCATGCCTACAATGCGAACACGCTGCAGGAGCTTTACAACAGCAATCAGGCTCCGAACAATGCTGACACTTATGGCAGAGGCGTCAGGTTCTCGGTTCCGACCATTGCGAATGGCAAAGTGTATGTGGGCGCTCAGAGTGGAGTAATCGTGTTTGGCTTGAAGCCAGCGAAGGCTGTTTCTTTAGCTGCGCAGGCGAGGGCCGCGATGCACTCGGTGCTCCACGTTGTATCCAGGGCGTTCTCGCCTTTCGGCTCCCCACGAGTTGCGTCCCGAAACTAGTCGTGTTCAATTGCGACTACTGGTCACTATCCTCGATTGCAAAAAATACCCGGGTCAAGGGGTGAGCACCTTGACCCGGGGTGGCTGTTCCGTGTGTTGCGAACGAATGAGGGGTGTCCGGCAGGTGCGGCTAATGGCCAGAGACCGCCGGTGAGCAGCACACTCACCCTCGCGTGTGCGCCAGCCTGGTGGGCGGCGCCGGTTCGCTTTCGGAGCAGCAATCTGCAGCGTGGAGTCGGAATCAAGAAATCAGAATTCCAGGCTCCTCATCGCAGGACTAATTCTTCTGCGCCTCGCGAATGTACGATACGACCATCTTCACCTGGTCGGGCGTTACTCCCTTGTTGGCGAAGGCATGCGACGCTTTCTTTTCCTTGCCGCCGTTCGAGATCGCATCGGTCAGGTCGGCGTCCGACGCCTTCTTGGCATCGTCGGAGACTAGGCTGGGAATCTTGGCCGCAGGTTTGCCAGCGAGGTCGGCGCCGTGACAGGCGGCGCACTTGGTTTTGTAGAGGGCGGCGCCGTCATCGGCCGCCCAGGATAGGTTAGGCAAAATCAGGAATAGCGCCAGCGCGATCATCACGACCAAAATAACAATCTTCGTCATCTTCATGATTGCTTTTCCTTATTCAGAACCTTGAAATTGAGTCCGACTTTTCGTTCGCATTGGAGCCTGATAGGTCGCGGACGAAGTTTGAGACTCGGCTAAGAAACCGTCATGCAGTTTCTATGCTGTCTGGAAATTGGTCAGTGATTGCAATCACTGCGGGTCGTGATCCAGTTCCCACCGCTAAGTTGGTGAAAGGCAGTTAGATCGCGTCAAAAAACTCGCGATGCGCGTGATATGCCGCACTGATGAATTTTGAACATCCGTGTGCGAAATTTTAGGTCAAGCAAGTGATTGAAAACAAAACATGTTGATCTCCTGGCTCATTCTCCTCAATTGGCAAGGCGCGTGCGATTCCAAAGTTGCAACCTGCGCACGAGGTGCTCGATTTGGAACCCACGCTCATGGTGATCGGACTGAATCACCGCACGGCGCCTCTCGCCATGAGAGAACGGTTCTGGATCGGAGAGAACCGCCGCTACGAAGTATTGCGCCATCTGAAAAGCGCGGAGGGAATTGAAGAGGTTCTCGTCCTCTCCACTTGTTGCCGCACAGAATTCCTGTTATGGGCCAGCGAGCCGACGCTCGCCGCCAACTCCCTGTTGCAATACCTCGGGTCCGAACACGGTCTAAAGCTAAGCGAGTGGCAACATTTCTATCGTCTTTTGGATGAAGCCGCCCTGATCCACATCTTTCGAGTCACTTCGGGACTGGACTCGCTGGTTCTGGGGGAGCCGCAGATCGTTTTGCAAGTAAAGTCAGCCTGGGACCAGGCACTCAACGTGGGTGCGACGTCGCGTTTTCTAGACGCGACCATCGAAAAGGCGCTCAGCGTTTCATCCCGGGTGCGCACCGAGACGGAGATCGGCAAGTTGACCGTTTCGATCCCCAACGCGGCGCTCGACCTGGCACGGCAGGTTTTCGAATCTCTCGAGGGACGCAGAATCCTGCTGCTGGGAACGGGGAAGATGAGCGAACTGGCGGCCCGCCAAATATTGGAACGTGGGGCCGGCTCGGTGGTCGTGATCGATCAAACGCCCGCTCGCGCACAAGATGTGGCTGAGAAACTCGGGGGAACGGCGGCCACCCTGGCCGACCGGTGGAAGTGCATGCTGAATACTGACATCGTCATTAGCGCGACCGGATGTCCGCATGTGGTTCTGACCCGAGAAGAAGCCGAACGCATTGCCACCGAGAGGAATCGCGTGGCGCTCGTCATCCTGGATATTGGAATGCCCCGCGATGTCGATCCGGAGGTGCGGAGGGTAGACGGAATTCTCCTCTATGACCTCGAAGGCCTCGAACGCGCGGTCAAGAGTACAGCCGAAGAGGGAGCAGCGGTTGCTGCCAGCGCGGACAAGATTGTGGTTTCCGAGGCGCAAGCATTCCGCAGCAAGCTGGAGGCTGAGAGCGTGGTGCCAACCATTGTCGCCTTGCGCCAGCGTCTCGAACAAATTTGCCGGCAAGAGCTGGAGTCTTTTATCGAAGAGCGCGGGCCTTTTACCCGGGAGCAGGATCAGTCGCTTCACGCAATCACAGCACAAGTCATACAGAAGATTGCCAGTTCCCTCGCCCGTGAACTCAAAGAACTGCCAGAGAAGGAGGAGCAGGCGCAGATGACCGCCGCGGTCACCCGTTTGTTTCACCTGGAACCGCCGAAACAGGCGCTTGCCGGCACCAGATTGGAGAAGCAGGATGAGCGAAACAAACAAAGAGCCGTTGCCATCAACTACTAATGGAAGCGGCACGTCGGTGGTGTGGACCGGCACGCAGGCTTATCTGCTGGCTGCGTTTTGCCTGCTGCTCGGCGTAGCGGTCGGATATTTATTCCGCGGGTCGGGATCGCCGTCTGCGCAAGCAACTGTCGCGGCCGCAACCGTGCCGTCGCAACCGGAAAGCGGATCGGCACAGCAGCCGGCTGATCCCAGCGCGCAAGCGGAGTTAGCTCATGCCGCGGCACCGTTGCTGGACGCCGTGAACCAAAATCCCAAGGATTTTGATTCGCTGGTGAAACTGGGAAACCTCTTTTATGACGGCCAGCAGTTTTCGGCCGCGATTGGATACTACGAGCGCGCGCTGGCGATTCATCCCGAAAATCCGGATGTCCGCACCGACTTGGGTACCGCTTACTGGTATACGGGGAACGCGGACAAGGCGCTCGAAGCGATGCAGACCTCTCTGAAGTACAGGCCGGATCATCCTCAAACTTTGTTCAATCTGGGATGGATACGATGGCAGGGCAAGCAGGATCCCAAGGGGGCGATCGAGGCCTGGGAACATCTGCTGAAGACCAATCCCGACTATCCGCAGAAGCAGCAAATTGAGCAGTACATTGCAAAAGCGAAAGAGCACGCCGCGCGAGGATAGATTCAATCAGGCAGTATTAACATCTGGTGCCACTTCATACCCGCTCATACCTGGCGCCACAGGGGCTTCCTAGGGGAAGCTCCTGTTTCTTTGAGTTACAAAACTGAGACACAGATTTTACAAATCTCGACCAATCATTATGGCAGTTGACACGATTCGCGCTATTCTCGTGGTGGCCAGTTAGGGTCTGCGGGGGCGAATTTGGCCATGCTTTAGGCAGAAGTTAGGATAAAGTTATCAGCGCGGCTATCTTGACGCGCTCCCCCTCGGGTACCGCTGCCGGAGGAACTTGTGACGCCACTTACTTCCGCTCGTACGCTTTCTTTCCGCCTTTGCATCGTCCTGACTACCCTTGCAGTGATGGTGGGGATTACCACAGGCTGCGGATCCGGCGCCTCCTCGACGGGAGGCGGGCAAAAACTCAGCGGGAACACGAGTGTCACCCTGGTGCTGTCGAGTACGGCGAACGATCAGCTGTCGGAATTCAATCTCGAGTTCCAGAACGTCACTTTGACGAGCCAGTCCGGTAAGACCGTAACTCTGCTATCTACCCAACAGCCATCTGAGTTCATACACCTGAACGGCGCGATCGATCCGCTCATCACCGCCACCGTCCCTCAGGACGTTTACACTTCGGCGACTGTGACCATCGGATATGGCTTGTTCGTTTGCATCGCCAACGGTGAAGTGGAGGGGCAGGGTCTGACATTTGACTATTACAACAGCGGCGTGCCCGCCTCTTCGGTTACCGTAACGTTGCCATCACCTATCACCGTGACCGGAACGAGTATGGCGCTCGGACTGAACCTAGTAGTTGCGAGTTCGGCAACTGCACCCGATTGTCTGAATGTGAATGGATTCACGGGCTTTTCCATGACACCGACCTTCAGTCTGGCTCCGTTCACCCTGTCCTCCTCACCCACCAGTCCTGCCAATGGCAAATTAGCTGGGCTGGAGGGAGAAATTGCTTCGCTTGACCCGAGTAACAATCAATTCACTCTCTCCGTGCCCGAGGGACCTTACGGGACGAGAACGCTTTCCGTCAGTGTGGGAACCCCGACCACTTTTCAGGGGGTTAGCGATTTCTCGGCGCTCGCGAACGGCACCTTCCTAAACATGGACGCAGCGCTTCAGCCGGATGGCACATTGGCCGCTACGCGTATTGCGGTCGAGAATCCGTCCGCGCTCAATATGTTCACAGGACCGCTGATGCAGATTGGTTCGGAGGTTCCCGTCTTGATGGTCTACGGCCGGCAGGAGCAGGGTCCGCTGAGTTCGGGTCCCGGCGGTCCCGGCTATTACTTCGATACGCCCTATATGGACTTCAGTAACGCGGCATTTCAGATATCCGGCCAGATGACGAATTTGCAGACTCTTCCTTTCGTGGCCAGCTTCAATGCGTCCAATATGGTGGCCGGCCAGAATGTGGATATCTCTTCGCCCGCGCTCGAAATGATGGGAGGCGAGTACACTCCTGCGAACACGATCACTCTGATCCCACAGACCATTAACGGCACGGTTACGGCTTCGACGCCGAGCGGCAACTTTACTGACTACACGGTAACGCTTGCAGATTATGATTTATTTCCTGCGCTTGCTTTGCAACCTGGGCAGACGACCCTTCTCACCAATCCCAGTCAAGTAGAAGTCTATGTTGACAGCACCACGCAACGGCTAAACACTCTGGCCCTCGCGCCCGGCAGCACGTTGCGCTTCAATGGACTGGTGTTCAACGACAACGGCACGCTTCGGATGGACTGCGGCCAGGTGAACGATGGCGTTAAGTTCTCGCAGGCGAATGCAGGCAGGCAAACCGGGACCGGAAAGATTCAATTCAGCACTCGTCAGGGCGCTCGGGGAATGCAACCCATCAAGGTCGTCACGGTCCCTCGTTAAGCTGCCACAAGAAATAGAATGACCTCACTCTTACGCCGCAATGGGGAGGCACATGATGAGAATGCTTCTTGGGTTGGCCACGCTTGAGCGTTCTACGCTGCGATTTGCTTTTGCAATGCTGATCCTAGTCGGTGCGGCCGGCACCTTAACCAGCTGCGGCGGCTCCAGCGGCATGTCAAAGACGTTGTTGAGCGGAAATACTCAGGTCACCGTGGAGCTTTCGAGCACCGCCAACGATCAGTTGCAGTCGTTTGGTCTCGGGTTCCAGAGTATTTCCTTGACCAGCCAGTCCGGCAAGACAGTCTCTTTGTTTTCCGGTACGCAAGGAACAGAACAATGGGCCGAGTTCATCCATGTCAACGGAGGTGCGGAGCCACTCCTCACCTTGAGCGTTCCCCAGGATATCTATACCGCTGCTACGGTTCAGGTCGCCGATTCAGGTTTTACTTGTGTGACCCTGATCCCGGGAGGCGGAACTGATACCAGCACCTTTGCCTACGGAACCAATCCAAACAACTCTCGGGCCACCACGGTCACTGTGAACCTGCCTTCTCCGATTACGATTACGGGCAACAATATGGGCCTGATGTTGGACCTGCTGGTAACTCAATCAGCAAGTTACTCCAGTTGTTACGATGCCAGCGGCACCTACACCTATGCGATAACGCCGACCTTCAATCTGACGCCGGTCACCTTTTCCGCCCAGCCGACAAATGCGGGAAACGGGAAAGTTCTTCAGCTTTACGGGGAGATCACCGCGGTCGGAACAGGCAGCAGCTTTACACTCAACTTGCCTGATACGAAAACGCTCGCTGTCGCCGCAAGTACCAGCACGACATATCAGGGCATCAGCGGCTTTTCGGCGCTCGCAGCCGGCGCATTCTTGGATATGGACGGGACCATTCAACCGGATGGTTCCCTGTTGGCGACGCGCATCGAAGTGGACGATCCAACTGCCGTCGATGTTCAGACCGGACCGGTGATGATCGTGGGCGGAGACCCGAGAAACGGGGAAACATCGACATGGGCATTCAACCGGCTTTCCCAGGGAGCAGACGAGATTCCGAATGTATGGCCTTACGAAGTCGCCAGCGCCACTTTTAAAATCTCTGGCCAGCTTAGCAATCTGCAGTCGCTGCCGTTCGTTCCAAGCTTTTCGGCTGCGAATGTCGTCGCCGGGCAGAACGTCTACATTTCCGCCCAGGAACTCACCAGCACGGTCTCCAGCTACTCCCTGGCAACCACGGTCACTCTCATGCCTCAGATGATGAACGGAACCATCGTGGGATCCTCGACCAGCGGCAACTTTACCGATTACACCATCTCGCTGGCTTCTTACGACCTGTTTCCAACGCTGGCTGTGCAGCAGGGACAGACTACGCTGCTAACCAATCCAAGCGAGGTGGAAGTCTACGTTGACAGCAACACCCAGATGCTCAACACACAGAGTCTCACGGCTGGGAATACGCTCCGCTTCTATGGGTTGGTCTTCAACGACAACGGCACGCTACGCATGGATTGCGCGCAGGTCCAGGACGGAGTGACAGGTTCGTCGCAAACCAATCCTAGCTCCCGGTTGGAAGTTGAGAAGAGTCGGACCGTTCTTCGTGAAGGCCCGGGCAAGCGATCCGAAATTTTCTCCACCATCAATCGCTCTCATTGAGATTGTAGAAACATATTCATCAACGCGTGCCCGAATAGAGGGATTAAGAAAATAGGATTGGCCAATCTACGAGGTCGAAGTGCTCAAACTCTCCGCGCTCTTCCGTTCCCTGCAATGGTGTCTGTCTCTGGCTCTTCTTTGGAATCCGGCGCTGGCGCAAAATCAGCCCGCCTCCCGCATTACCCAGTCTATCGACGATCGTATTCGCATCACCCTTAAGGGCAACGTTCACCCGCTGGCGCAACCGCGTTACGACCAGGGACCCGTTTCGGATTCCTTTGCCGCCAATCGCATGTTCCTCCTGTTGCAGCGTTCCCCGGAGCGCGAAGCCGCGCTGCAGCATTTCCTGCAAGACGCTCACCGTGCCGGCGGCTCAAATTATCATCGATGGCTGACCCCGAAGCAGTTCGGCGCTTTGTATGGGCCGACCGACTCCGAGATCGCCGCCGTCTCCGGGTGGCTCCAGCGGCAAGGTTTTTCCGTTGCTCGCGTCACCAAAGGCAAAACCGCGATTGAATTCTCTGGCACCGCTGGACAAATCCGCTCCGCTTTCCATACCGAGATTCATACCTACTCTGTGAACGGAGAACAACGCCACGCCAACAATCTTGATCCGCAGATTCCCGCCGCGCTCGCACCGCTGATCGCCGGCGTCACGCCCATGAATGACTTCCAGCCCAAGTCCTACATAAAGGTGCTGGGCAAAGCTTCCTACGACCCAGGCACTCATAAGTTTGTTCCAAACTGGGGTTTTCCCAACGGCCAAGGTTTGCTGAACTTGGGGCCCGGCGACTTTGCCGTGCAATACGATTTGAATCCTCTCTATACAGCCGGAGTTACCGGAACCGGTGTCACGATCGGACTGATTGGCGCCTCGAATGTCGATCCCGTGGTGGTTGCAACCTACCGTTCGTTCTTCGGACTTCCCGCCAGCCCGGTCAATGTCGTGATTGATGGCCTGGATCCGGGTGAAAACTACGCGGCGACCGAGTCCTTTCTCGATGTGGAAGAGGCCGGTGCGGTTGCGCCTGGGGCCACGATTAATCTTTATACCTCTGCCGGAACCTCGGTGCAGAACGGCCTGTATTTGGCCGCGCAGCGCGCCATTGATGACGATGTCGCTAATGTACTCAGTACCAGCTACGGAACGTGTGAACAAAATCTGGGATCGTCTGGCAACCAGTTCTGGGCATCGTTGTGGGAACAGGCAGCGGCCCAAGGCCAGACCTCGTTCGTTTCTGCGGGCGATGGCGGCCCAGCCGGCTGCGATGACTTCAACAGTGATCAGCCCGCGCAATACGGAAGCGCGGTGAACGGCTTTAGTTCCACGCCGTGGAATGTGTCTGTGGGAGGAACCGATTTTTATTACAGCAGCTACAACGGCAGCGCAGCGGCCCAGCAGGCCGAGCTCGCCACGGATTGGGAGCTCACGCCTACATTGATCCCCACGACTTCGCTCCTGCAGCCGGTTACCGAACAACCATGGAATGACTCGTTCGGCCTCAACTTGCAGAACGGCGGGGTTTACAGCGGGAACAATCCCAGCATCGTCGCTGGCAGCGGGGGCGCTAGCAACTGTGCCACTGGAATTGATGCCACCACTGGAATCTACTCCTCCTGCACGGCTGGCTATCCGAAACCTTCGTGGCAGAGCGGCACGGGAGTTCCCGCGGACACGGTGCGCGATCTTCCGGACGTATCGTTATTTGCGGCCGCTGGGGAAAACGACACGTTCTATCCCTTCTGCGCCAGTGAGGGAGACTGTGTTTTGTCGGATGGCGATTTGACCATCGGAATTGTCGGAGGCACATCGGCATCTTCTCCCGCGATGGCGGGAATCATGGCCCTGGTCAATCAAAAATGCGGACGCCAGGGACAGGCCAACTTTGTCCTCTATCCACTCGCGGCCCAGCATCCTTCGGCATTCCACGATGTCACTGTCGGCAGCAACGTGGTGCCTTGCGAGGCGAGTACTCCCGATTGCACACTCAGCGTGGCCACTGACAACACCAAGGGATATTACACACTCGGATACGATGCCACCCCCGGTTACGATCTCGCGACCGGATTGGGCAGCGTGGACGCCAATCTTCTGCTGCAATACTGGAATTCGCTGACTTTCAAATCTACCAGCACTACATTGAGTCTCAGCCAGACTACTTTTACTCACGGCACTAAGATCACGGTGAATACAGGAGTTACAGGCAGCAGCGGAACTCCTTCCGGAGCTGTTGCTTTAATGACCACGGCGAGTCCCCAAAGCAATACCGCCTTGAGCGCCCTCCCGCTTCAGAGTGGAGCGGCGAGCGCTACGGTGAACAACTTGCCCGGAGGTCAGTACAAAGTCACAGCGCGCTATGGCGGCGACAACTTCTTCGCCTCGAGCACTTCCACGCCGGTCACAGTGAATGTGACGCCGGAAGCGAGCACGCTGTCGTTGTTCGGCAGTTATTACGTGGCCGACACCAACACGTCGGGCACTCTGGCCAATGGAGCGAGCTATTCCTACGGCGCGGCCATCGCCATCGATGCCCAAACCGTCGCGACCAATGTGCCGCCGGGATCGACCGATGGGGCGGCGACCGGCACGGTTGTCTTCACGGACGCGGCGAGCACCGGCACGATCAATTCTGGAAGCCTCAGTGTCGGTTTGGCCAGCACCGCGGTATGGGTGCCAACCGCGTTTAGCACCGGCACGCACAGCATCAGTGCCCGTTATTCCGGGGACGGAAGCTTTAACCCCTCGACCAGTTCGATGCCGCTGAATTTCACCATCACCAAAGCGATTCCCGCAGCGCAACTGTCGGGTTCATCCTCAGCGGGAAAGGGGCAGAGCGAGGCCTTGCAGGTAGCGGTTGCCAACGATTCAGCGGCTTCTCCACCTACGGGTACTGCGACATTTTATTTCGGAAACACGGTCCTCGGAACCGCCACGCTTGCTCCGTCATTGATTTACTATCCCTTCCTTGCCTCCGCTGCGACCTTGAACGTAACCAGCTTGCCCGTAGGAACGGACACCGTGACCGCGAAGTATAGCGGAGACGCGAATTACGAGGCGGTGAGCTCGAATCCCATATCGGTTACCGTCATGCAACCTGCCACATTAACGGCCAGCGCGAGCCCAACCACGTTGCTTCCGACCCAGAACTTTACCGTGACTGCGAATGTTTCTGGAGCCAGTGGGCAGCCCGCCCCAACGGGATACGTCGGCTTTCACGCATACGGCCCCGGCGGGGACTGGTATGCGAGCGGCACGCTGGTGAGTGGTTCCGCAAGTTTCACGTTTACCGGGCCCTACTGGAGTCCCGGTATAGTTTCGGTGGATGTCGGCTACAGCGGCGACTCCGTGTACGCCAGTATCGATCAGATCGTTCCCGTTACCATGACGAATCCCTTTACGATGACTGCCAGCACACCGGTGGTCATCGCCACTGCCGGCGCAACGATGGGGAATACGTCCACTCTCACGGTCACGCCAGCCAACGGCTTTACCGGCCAAATCTATTTCTCCTGCACCATCGAGTACTACCCACCAGGAGCGCAACATCTTCCTACGTGCGTTGTTCCCGCATCGATCGCTGTTTCGGGCGCAAGCCCCACCACAGCGGCGATGACCATCAGCTCAACGCCCTCGACGTCGGCGCAAAGTCGAGTGCCGCTTGGATTACGGCCGGGTGGATTCCGATGGATGGCTGCACAGGCTGGACCACTTCTTGCAGCTTTCGTTCTCTTGGGAATCGGCGGACGAAGGCGTGGTCGAATCCGCGCTGCAGGTCTGTTCCTGCTGCTGGCACTCCTCGGACTCACCAGTTGCGGCGGAGGCGGAAGCGGAGGTGGGGGAAAGATCATTCCCGGTACCACCCCAGGAAGCTACGTATTTATGGTGGAAGGCTCGTACACGGCGACCTTCGGCGCAAGTCTGCCGCAGGTGTCGATGGTGAACATCACGATTCAGTAGGAAGCGGGATAAAGTCTCGCGGGAGTCAGCTGGAGGAATTCTCGGAAGAGACGGAGTCGGCGGCCTCCTCGTCTCCAGCAGCGACGAGTTCGAACTTCTTCAGCTTGTAGCGCAAGGCGTCGCGGCTGATGTCGAGCAGGCGCGCGGCGTGAGTCTGGTTGCCATTAGCCTGGCGCATGGCCAGTTCGACCATGGCGCGTTCGACCTCCTCAAGCGATGTGCCCTCTTCAGGAATGTAGAGCCGCGGAAGCACGCGTCCATTGGCAAGTGGCTTGCCACCACCATCGCCGGATGCACTGCTGTGTTCGAAAGCCGTCAGGCCGCTGCGGGCCGCTTCTCCCACGGCGAAGGGCATGTACATCGGACGCAAAACGGATTCGTCTTCCAGAATCATGGCGCGCTCGATCGAATTCTTCAGCTCGCGGACGTTACCGGGCCAGTTGTGAGCCAGCAGCAGACGGCGTGTCTCCGGGCTGATTCCACGAATCGCCTTCTTGAATTTGCGGTTGTACCAGTCGACAAAGAAATCGACCAGCGGAAGAATATCTTCGGTCCGCTCGCGCAGCGGCGGAATAAAGATCGCGATGATCGCCAGTCGGTAATAGAGATCTTGGCGGAAATGGCTTTCGCGCACCGCCTTTTCAAGGTCGCGATTGGAGGCCGCGATCACCCGAACATCTACTTGCATGTCGCGTACGCCTCCCACCCGCCGGATGACCTGGTCTTCCAGTACGCGCAGCAGCTTGGCTTGCAACAGGGGAGAAAGTTCGCCGATTTCGTCGAGAAAGAGCGTGCCGCCATTGGCCGCTTCGAACAGGCCCTTCTTCATCTGCTTGGCGTCAGTGAACGCCCCTTTTTCGTGGCCGAAGAGCTCGGCCTCCATCAGGGTCTCAGGAATCGCCGAGCAGTTTATCGCGACAAAGGGACCGTTCTGGCGGCTGCTCTCGTAGTGGATGGTCTTGGCAATCAGATCTTTGCCAGTACCACTCTCGCCCTGAATCAGAATGGTGGTGGCCTCGCTGGCCGCAACTTTCTGCACGAAGCTCATTAGCTCGGTGGTCTTCGGAGAGACCGCAACCACTTCGTGGTAGCCCGTGTGTTTGCGCACTTCACCGCGTAGAGACTGGACCTCGGTGCGCAGTCGAGTCGCTTCCAAGGCATTCTGAATCGTGACTCGCAACTCCTCAAAGTCGAGAGGCTTGCCTATGAAATCGTAGGCTCCCAGTTTGAGGGCAGTTTTGACGTCGTCCAACTGAGGATCGGCCGTGATCATGATCACAGCGGGAGCGTCGGGTGCCTTCTTGATCTGCTCCAGCACCTGAATGCCGTTCAAGTCGGGCATCCGGACGTCGAGCAGCACCAGGTCCGGAGACTCGCTCTGCGCCAGACGCAGGCCGGGGTCTCCCGCGGCGGCTTCGACCACGTGATATCCCCATTCTTCGCACTTCTGGCGCAGCGACCAGCGCACCAGGCGCTCGTCATCCACGATCAGAATCTTCTCAGCAGGCATGCGTACCTAAGCTTACTACGGGAAGGCCGGAGTGGGCACGCGAGGGATCGGGCCAGGGGGCATCGCGACCTGCTGCACTTTCTTTCGTGCTCATCCTAATTCAGCTTTATTCCAAACGGGGGTAGATCACCGGACGAGTGGGTTTTCCTGGCTAGAGGGATGGCTTGTTAAACTCTGGCTTCCGCTATCCGTTGAGATAGCAGGCCGAATCACAGCTTATTTATTGATGGGCTCAAAGCCGCCAGAAGCCGGCGCGGAAGCTGTCGCTGGAACTACCTAAGACCCGGATACTGGCGCGACTGTCCTCTGTAGCGGCAGCACGACAG
>CAVXVD010000137.1:0-24763 GCA_963765015.1 uncultured Acidobacteriota bacterium
TGTGCTTGGCTTGGCCAGGGTGAGCAGCGGCGAAACGGCATTGAGTCCTGGCCCATGATGAAGAACTGGGGGGCTTGAAGTAAATGTTGTTCAGACCCGACGGATCCTGCCAGTACTGGGGCGCCACTTCCATCACCACGTAGTACTGGTTGAGCTGCGTGTAAATCACCGAAACCTCAGATTGGCAAAATGCGCTGCAGAGGGCGCTGTCGAGCGATTGCGGCGTCTGGCCCATGCGCGCCGCGGTGACCCGGTCGTAGTTGAGCAGCTCCTGCAAGCCTCCGTTCTGCCAGTCGGTGTTCACGTCCGTCACGTCGGGGAGCTTTTGCATGTTCTGGTAAAGAATCGGAGCCCAATGCGCGAGGTCATCGATGTTGTCGGACTGAATCGGTATATTGGTAAAGCGCGCCGCCGCCGCGGCCCCCGATGCGCAAATCCTGCGCGGCCTGAAGATATGCCGAGGCCACGGGCAAGCGATTCATTCTTGGCCCGCAGGCGGTTGATCACGTCTCGGCGCCGCGGTCTGGCGCACCGCGCAATTGGGGCTTTCCTTGCATCTACTTTTTCGTCTTTCGTGAGAATCGGCTGCCGGGCTAGGCAGGGATTCGGCGTCTTGGCAGGAGCGTGTCCGTGAGTATTCATGGCTTATCTACCCTATCGGCACGTTGGGGAAAAAAGTTAGGGCGATTCCGGGCGGGAACTGGACTTGAACTTAAGGACAGGGCATGTGCCGAGGGTAGAGATCCCCCAACTGCGTTGCCGAGTTCCTTCGTAACCGGCAACTTCTCTCCAGACCATAAGGGTAACTTTGCGCGCGGTAATCTCGCGGGGACTGCGGGTTAGACTCGCCAGTAATCGGGACGCCAGTTCTGGATGGCGGCCTTAATGTCTTTGCGCGACAACTTTTCGTTCAGCGCGCGCTCGGCGAGCTTCGGGAGCTCGGCATCGGAGGCGAAGCGCAATCCGCAGAGCTGATCTTCGGTGAGTTCGGGAATGCGGGCGCGCAGAGGCTCGGGCAGCAGCTGCATCAGGCGCAAGCGCTCCTCGAGGCGAATGACACGGTCCTGGACTTTCAGGGAGTAGAGACGGATTTTGAAAACTAGCGCCAGGGAGGCGATGGCCAACAGGATCAGTAAGGCCGCGTGGAAGTTGTCGCGGGAGTCGCTCTCATGCAGGTGCGCGAAAAAGTGGATTACCGACAGGACCAGCCCCAACCCGAACACCGGGAGCAGGAAAAAATGGAACGACGGATCGAATCGAGTATGGTTTGCGTAGGTCTGGGGTTTCTTTTCGGCCACGAGAAGCCTCCTTGCAGGGAACGTGCAAGTGTAGCAGAGGACTCGGCAGCGATCGCTCGGTCCCACGCGATCGTCGAAGAGTTGGGGAGCGAAGCATGCTGTGCTTGGCGTAGAATCTCCCGTCCTGAATCTTTGATGGAAACGGCGAATCCAAATTTCTTATGAAAGCCATACAAGTCAAGCAACCGGGAGGGCCTGAGGCGATGGAGCTGGTGGAGTTGCCAGTGCCGGAGCCGAAGGCGAATGAGGCGGTAGTGAAGCTGGCCGCTTCGGGTGTGAACTTCATTGATGTGTATTTTCGCGAAGGGCGCTACAAAGCTCCGCTGCCGATCGTGCTGGGACAGGAGGGCGCAGGAACGGCGATCGCTGTGGGATCCGATGTGAAATCGGTGAAAGTGGGCGACCGGGTAGCCTGGGCAGGATTGCTGGGATCGTATGCCGAGTATGCCGCGATGCAGGCGGAACGGCTGGTGAAGGTTCCGGCGGGAGTGAGCGACCAGCAGGCCGCGGCGGCGATGCTGCAGGGCATGACCGCGCACTATCTGTCGCACGATACGTATCCATTAAAGCGTGGCGAGACGGCGCTGGTGCACGCCGCGGCGGGAGGCGTGGGATTGCTCCTGACGCAGATGGCGAAAAACATTGGCGCGCGCGTGATCGCGACAGTTTCGACTGACGAGAAGGCGAAGCTGGCGCGCGAGGCGGGCGCGGACGAAATCATTCTGTATACGCAGTCGGATTTCGAAGCGGAAACGAAGCGACTGACCGGAGGTAAGGGCGTGGATGTGGTCTACGACTCTGTCGGGAAGACCACATTTGAAAAGGGGCTGAACGTGCTGCGTCCGCGCGGGATGATGGTGTTGTTCGGTGCATCGAGCGGGGCGGTTCCTCCGTTTGATCTGATTGCGCTATCGCAGAAGGGGTCACTCTATGTGACGCGGCCTGCGCTGGGGAGCTACATCGCCACGCGGGAAGAGTTGATGGCACGAGCAGACGCAGTGTTTGGCATGATCGCCGGCGGCAAGCTCAAGCTGCGGATTGAGCATACGTATCCACTGAGTGAGGCACAGCGGGCACACCGGGATTTGGAAGGAAGAAAGACGACGGGGAAGCTGCTGCTGATTCCGTAGGGCGAAGCGTCCGCAGTGCATTCTAAAACGCATTTTGTCATCCTGAGTGAAGCGAAAAGACCTGTGTATTTTGTCGGTGCCGCTGGTGGTGCCAACCAGTGCGTAGGCCCTTCGGCCCGCAAAAAAGCGCGGGCCTCAGAATGACAAGCTCGGGGTAAGGGAATCCAAGGAAAATCAATGAAAGCAATTCGCGTTTCGCATATTGGCGGTCCTGAAGTGATGGAATTGGTGGAGACGCCCGTTCCGCAGCCGAAGCCGGGTGAGGCGTTGGTGAAGGTGACGGTGGCGGGAGTGAACTCGATCGATGGCCACTTCCGCGACGGAAGTTTGCGCACGCCGCTGCCCTTTGTCCCAGGGCAGGAGGGAGCGGGGGTGGTCACGGCGCTGGGGCCTCAGGCGAAGGGCGTGAAAATCGGCGATCGGGTGGCGTGGAGCGGGACGCTCGGATCGTATGCGGAATCCGTCGCGGCCGTCGCGGATAGTCTAGTGCCTCTGCCGGCGTCGATCAGCGATGAGCAGGCGGCGGCGGTGATGGTGCACGGACTCACGGCGCATTATCTCGCGAACGATGCGCACAAGTTGAAAGCAGGAGAGACCGCATTGGTGCATGCCGCGGCGGGTGGCGTCGGGCTGCTGCTGGTGCAGATGGCGCGGGCGATTGGAGCGCGCGTGATCGGCACGGCTTCCAGTGAGGCGAAGGCTCAGCTGGCGCGGGAAGCGGGAGCGGATGAGGTAATTGTCTTCACCAAGCATGATTTCGAGGAGGAAGTCACGCGGCTGACCGGCGGAAAGGGAGTGGATGTTGTGTACGACGGCGTGGGCAAGGCGACCTTCGAAAAAAATCTGAACGTAATGCGTCTGCGCGGGATGCTGGTGCTTTATGGGATGTCGAGCGGGCCGGTGCCTCCGGTGGATCCGGCGAAGCTGTCGGAGAAGGGATCGCTGTACATGGCGCGCACGACCTTGGCGCACTTCACCGCGACGCGCGAGGAGTTGCTGGCGCGCACGGGGGCGCTGTTTGCGATGATCGCCGACGGCAGGCTCAAGCTGCGGATTGCGAAGACGTATCCGCTGGCCGAGGCGGCGCAGGCGCATCGCGAGATGGAAGCGCGGCAGGTGGCGGGCAAGTTGTTGCTGGTGATGTAAAACTCAAAATCAAAAAGCTCTTACCGCAGAGGACACAGAGGAAATTCTGCGACCAATTTCTGAATTCTTTGTTCAGCGCTTCCGAGAGTAGTGCTTCGCATAATCCGGCGCTGATTTTCCTGGCAGCAATTTCTCATCGTCGATCGGGGTGCCTGCCATCATTTCCAGAGGGACGACTCCGGCCCAGGTGGGGAAGGACATGTCTTCTTCGTCATCGATGGGCGGACCGACTCGGACCTTGGCGGAGAATTCTTCGATCGGCAGGCCCAGCACTGACGTGGCTTTCAGCTCTTGCTCGTTCGGCAGGCGAGATTCTGCCCAGCGTCCAGGCAGGATGTGTTCCGTCAGCACCTCGAGCGCTGCCAGCTTTTCTGCGGGATCCTCCACCAGCGTGGCCTTTCCTAAAATCACGACCGAGCGGTAGTTCATCGAGTGATTAAAAATCGAACGGGCGAAGACCAGTCCGTCGAGCAGAGTGACGGTCACGCAAATGGGGACGGAGTCTTTCATCTGGCGCAGCATGCGACTGGCGGCGGAGCCGTGAATAAAAAGGTTGGCATCTTTGCGGCCGTACGATGTCGGAATGACGAAGGGCTGGCCGTCGACGGCGAAACCGACGTGGCAGAGGAATGCTTCATCGAGAATCTGGTAAACGGCCTCGCGGTCGTAGACTGCGCGATGAGGTTCGCGGACTATGCGCGTGCGCGCGGTGGGTGTTTGCAGTTCAGACATTGGGGAACAAACTCCGGCAAGCGCCAAGGATGGATGAAGGGAAAGTGTAACAGGGAAGTTCGGACCCCGGACCTTGGAGTTCGGACCTCGGACCTCGGACATTGGACTTCGGACCTCGGAACAATCCGCGTCTGGGGACAGAGGTCTGAGGTCTGAGGGCCGACGTTGGGTCGCCTGCCCGGCTTCTCCGCGCTCAGGATGACTTCCGAAGGGGTGCAAGTAGGATATGCTGCTGCGTTCTGGTACGGCGTAGGGCGCATCTTACGGATGGTTTGACATGAGATTTGGCTTTTCCATTTTCGTGCTGGCGCTTTCGGTCGCGAGCTATGCGGCGGAGATCAAGGGGAAGGTCACGAATGCCTTGGGAGGCGAGGCGTTGGGGCGCGTGGAAGTGGTCGTGCTGGAGAACAAGGTTTCCACGGTGACGTCCATCGAGGGCGAATTCGACATTCCGAACCTAGCGCCGGGCAGCTACACATTGCGGCTGAACGCGGTGGGATACCGGCTGCTGACCGTTCCCTTCACGCTGGCTAGCGCGGCCGACGTGAAGGAATTTTCCATCACGATGGCGCCTGACAATTTTCACCACACGGACAAGGTCGAGGTGCATGGCGACGTGTTCCAGCTTTCGGACTCGCCGGCTACGAGTGAGATGAATTTGACCGCGTCAGAGATTCGCGAGACCTCGACGGTGTTTGCTGACGATCCCTTTCGCGCGGTGCAGACACTGCCTGGCGTTTCGGCGGAAGGGAATAACGAATTCTTTGCGGAATTTTCGGTGATGGGGGAACCGTTTTCGAGTGTCTCGATCTATGTGGATGACGTGCTGGTGCCGAGTCCGTTTCACGAGATCGGAAACTTTGCCTCGGGGGCGTCGCTTGGAGTGTTGACGAGCGAAGTAGTGGAGGAGATGAAGTTGCTCCCGGTGGCGTATCCGGAGCAGTTCGGCGATGCGGCGGGGGCGGCGCTCGACATTCACACGCGCGAGGGCAGCCGGGGATCGCCGCTGGTGCGGATTTCGGCGGGCATTGCCGCCAGCGAAGTGCTGGGCGAGGGGGGACTGGGCGGCTCGCGCAAGGGATCGTGGCTGGTCTCGGCGCGGAAAAGCTATATCAACTACCTGATTCAGAATCGCATCCAGGGTGCGGCGGAGGTCGGGTTCTACGATGGCGATGCGAAGCTGAATTACGATCTGACACCGCATCAGAACGTGAACCTGTTTGTGACCGGCGGGCACACCGACATGGAGATGAGCGACCAGGCAGCGCTGGTGAATTATGAATACGCGAGCGGCAAGAGCGATTTCACGCTGGCGCGCGCGGGATGGCGTTGGACCCTAAGTCCGCAGATGCTGTTGGACGCGCACGCGGCTTATCTTCGCGAACCGGACGAGCTGTTCAACAATATGAATATCGTTTTGCTGAAGAACGATCACCGCGAGTGGACGGGAGGAGCGCGGCTGACGTGGGCATGGGCGGCGAATCAAATTCTGGAAGCAGGCGGTTCGGAGCGGCAACTGCGGGACAGCCAGTATGCTGCGGGCTTTGCGAGCGATGGGAGCATCGAAGCGTACTCGGTCGCGGGCACGGGTCTCCGCCAGAGCGGATATGTGCAGCAGTCGTCGGCTCTGTTGGGCGGAAGGGTTCACGTGCTGGGCAGCTTGCGCTGGGATGGTTTATCGGGTTTTGCGTTTCACCCGGTATCTCCGCAGATTTCGATGTCGGTGCGGGCAGCGCGATCGACGGAACTTCAGTTCGCGGCCGGACGATATCAGCAGTTCACTTCCGCCCCGGAAGAGAATCTTGGCATTTGTGATCCGTTATGGTTTATGCCGGAGAAGTCCGAACATTACACTGCGGCCGTAGAACAGAAGATGGGAGAGAACACGCGCCTGCGGCTGCAGGTGTTTGACCGGCAGGATTCCTGGGGGATGGGATTGAGTCAGGGATTCAACGGGCAACCGCTCAGCTCGCCGTCCTGCCCATCGTTTGCGCCTCTGGCGAATTCGATTTACGAGCGCGATTATTCGCGGGGAGCGCAGTTGATTTTGCAGAGACGGAGCGCGAACCGGCTGTCGGGCTGGGTGGGCTACACGCTGCTGACATCGCGGGAGAAGCAGTATGAGGTGACGACGCCGGTGTCGCCGTACCATTTTTCGTTCGACACCCAGTTTTATCCGACGCTGGAAGATCAGCACCATACGCTGAACGTGTTCGCGACCTACCGGCTGCGGCCGAGCCTTAATCTAAGCGGCAAGTGGCTGTACGGTTCGGGATTCCCGATTCCGAGCGGGTCTTATCTGCAACTCAGCAACGGGGAGTACGTGGCGGTTGGCCTAAACCAGACGAGGCTGGGCATGTATGAGAGGCTCGATCTTCGTGCCGACAAGGATTGGGCCTTCCAGCGCTGGAAGATGACGCTGTACGGCGAAGTGTTGAACGTTACCAATCATTACAACGCGCGATATTTTTATAGTTCGGGAGTAGATCCGAACACCGGACAGGTACTGATCAAGACGCTGCAAGGGCTGCCGGTCACGCCGACTGCCGGGTTGGTATTTCAGTTCTAGCGGGCGCGAGGCTCAGGGCGCCTGATAATGATTTTCGCGGTATACGCTCACGAACAGGATCGCGACGAGAGCGAGCGCGATCGGAGTAAAGATGCTCGCTTCCGGGCCGACAGTGCCTCCGGTCAGCCAGGCTGGGCCGCTGAACGAAGAATTGAAAAGATTGTGGTAGGGAGCGATGCCGCTGTCGGGCACCCCGTAGAAGAAAGTCTGTCCCCAATCCCATCCCATGTGAAAGCCGACGGCCAGCCAGAGGTTTCCGGTGCGGCGCAGGAATAAGCAGAACAGCAGGCCAAATAAAACGACGGAGGCCAGGCCCGTTTTGCTTTCGCCGGGGTTGCCGGCGTGGGCGAGTCCGAAGAGCGCGGAGAGCAGAATCGCGGTTGGCCAGAAGCCCATGCCGGTGGTCAGCGTGTATTGCAGGTATCCGCGAAAGGCGAATTCTTCGGCGAGACCGACGATGACGAAGGTCACGCTCCACGCGGCAATGGAGGCGGGGATGGTCGCGCCGTGGATGGCGAGTCCGGTGAGATGGAAGCCATGCAAGGCGGAGATGCCGAACAGGCACGTGCTGATGGCGCTGAAGCCGACGACGGCGCCGATCCAGAAATCTTTGCCGAAGGCCCCGCGCGCGGGCAGGCCGTACTTGCCCCACTGGCGGCGCTCGATGCGGGCCATGATGAGCGCGGCGAGCGCGGGGACGACAAATATTAAGCTTTCTGATATTCCGAGGCCGAGCGGAGTGAGGCCTGAGGCGCCGATGCCTGCAGGTCTCGGAGCTCCTCTATGCAACACCAGGGAGAACAACATGGCGGCGCCCATCAGGCCAAATGCGATCGCCGCCACCAAGAGCAGGAAGATGAGGACGCGCCATCCGGCGCGGATTCCGTTAGGGCCACGGAAGAACGTGTTGGGCGGTTGTGGCGCGGGCGGAACCTCTGCGGACGGTTGTGCGGGAGAAAGGAGTTCGGGATCGGACATGGGATTCCTTTCGGAGTGCAAAAATCATTCTACGGAAATGTGATGGAGGAAGTTCAGCAGTACGAGGGCGAACGGCAAGGCTTCCACCACAGAGGGCACGGAGGTACACGGAGGAAAAACGGCGATCTCCCGATCGAAGCCGCTTTTCAGGCGGAGGGAGAGATCTCCAATACAACCTGTCTGCTAGAGGGAGATCCCTCGGCCCGCTGGAGAAAACGCGGGCCTTCGGGATGACTTCAGGTTATCGATCCGACTTACCAGTTCAGCTTCATGGCGAACTGGAACTGGCGGGGATCGTAGGCGGCGGTGGCTTGGCCGGCGTTGGTGAACAGCGGGCTGACGGCGGCCGTGTTGTTCTTGTTGGCGATGTTGAACATGTCAACGATCAGGTCGGTGCTGAAGCGTTCGCTGAAGTAGATGCGCTTGGAAACGCGCATGTCGCCGAAGGCGGTCCAGGGAGTGATGCCTGCGTTACGGCCGAGATTGCCATCGAGTTGCAACAGCGTCGGGACTTTTCCGCTGGCGATGAAGCCGTTGATGCACGGTTCCTGGAAGACGCCGGTCGGAGAGTACTTGGAATTGTAGGTGGCTCCGCAGGCGGGATCGACCGTCGTGTTCGGACGGCTGGTCAAGGAAGACAGCTGCAGATTGTCGCCGCTGCCGGTGAGGATGTTGAAGGGACGTCCGGAGGAGATGTCGAGCAAGGGAGCGATGGTCCAGAAGCTGAAGACCGCATCCGCGAAGCCGTGACCGGAAAGTTTTCCGGTCTGGTAGACGCCGCTGAAGACAAAACGATGTCGTTGATCAAACAGCGAGGTGGAGCGCTCCAACTGAGGGTAATAGCTGTCCTGAGGGGTCAGGGTCGATTGCAGATCGGTGGAGTCGTCGATGGCGTGCGACCAGGTGTAGGAAGCGAGGAATTCATAGTGGCCGCCGAAGCGCTTGCGGAGATTGGTGGTGAATCCGTGATAGATGGAGCTGCCGTTGGAGTAGTTGGCGTCCATGTCGCCGAAGGGAACGCAGCCGCCGAAGTTGGCTTCCGTCCCGCAAAGCGCATTGAATCCGGGAATGGAGCTAGCGGTCGCAATCGCCTGCGGAATACAACCGGTGGGATCTCCTACGGATGCGTATGCTCCGATGATCGACGGATTCAATCCGCCGGGACGAAAGAAGTTCATCAGCGCTGCGTCGTTGTAGGGATACGGGCTGGTGGCTGTGCCGCCCGCGCTGCATCCGCTGACCGTGAAGGGACTTGCGGGCAGCGAGGGGTTGATGGGGTTCAGAGCAAGGGCGTCGTAGTAGGCCGCCTGGTAGTTCGCTACCATCAAATCGCCGCGAATGGTGTTGGCATTGATCGGGCGGTTCAGATGACGCCCGCCATTGAAGTTGTATGCGAGGTTGAGGGCGAATCCATGGCCCAGATCGCGTTCGACGCTCAAGTTCGCTTGCTGCGAATAGGCATAGACGAAGTTCTTCGATTGCGGATAGCCGAAGGGCTGGAAGGCGAGCGGCAGGAAGGTGGCAGGATTCAGGTAGTTCTGGTTGAGGAAGATTGACCCGGGAAAGTTCAACGATTGAAATTGCTGCTGATTGGGAAGGTATCCAAGAGCAGTGGCAGCAGCTGGATTCAGCGTTGCTGCGCAGGGGTTCGCCGCACTTGCCTGATTGATCGGCAGTCCCTGGAAAATTGTGATCGCGTTCAGATTGCTCGGACTGCCCGCACCGCTGCACGTGGATGTTCCGGCAAAGGCCAGCTGTCCGCTAGACGAACCGTCGGAAGCATCGCCGAGGAAATAGAGACCGAGCAGCGGATGGTCATAGAACATTCCGTACGAAGCGCGAACGACGGTCTTGCCGTCGCCTTTGGGATCCCAAGCCAGGCCGATGCGTGGTTGGAAATTGTTCTTGTCGGTCTGAATGCCTTTCTGCAAACCGAGCAAGTGGTAGGCAGGAAGCGCGAGTCCCTGCGGCGCTTTGAAAGATGGAGGAATCTCGACGTCGTAGCGCACGCCGTAGTTCAGGGTGACGTGGGGATTGACGCGCCAGGAATCTTGCCAGAAGACGCCGATGGGAATGTTATGAAATGAATCGGTGGGACTGCCGAGGCCCTGGACAAAATCTCCCGGCAATCCCGCGCCGTAGGACTGCACGGCGGAGAGATCGGGGAAGGTGGGAAGCCCGGCTGGGGCGGGACAAATCCCAGGCTGGATGCGCCGAAGGTTCCGAAATCGTAGACGCCGCCGTAGTTGACGGTGAAGGTCGCTTTGAGCGGCAGGTAGTTGAGGTCGCCGCCGAACTTCATATTGTGGCGGCCGACGGTCCACGAAACGATGTCGGTGAATTGATAGCGCTGCTCGGTGCGCTGAATATAAGAGTAGGGCTCGCGGCCGATATACGCGACACCGGTGATGTTGACGGCCGGGTCCGCACCTGCGGCAGTATTCGTGTTGTAGAAGTAAGACAATCCGCGGCGGGCGTACTGGAAGCGGAATTCGTTGACCTTGCTGTTGCCGATGGTCCAGGTATCCTGAAAAACTCCGGCGACGTCGCGGTAGGTCTGCTCCGAGGTGCGGGAGTAGGCATTCTGTCCGAAGGGCTGATCTTCGCCGCTGACTTCAATCCCGGTCTGGGTGCTGGGGCTGACGTTGGCGCGGAAGGTGAGGCGATGATTGTTGCCGACGTTCTGATCGAGGCGCAGCGAGTAAAGACTGGTTCCTTCGAAGACCGGGAAGTTGCCCATCTGGGAAGTGAGGCTGGTAAAGGAGGCCGGGATGGCACAGGGAGGCGCAGTGCAGGAGGTGGGAAATCCGGTGACGCCGGGGAATCCGCCAGTCAACCCCACCGGCCATTGGGCATTCACCGCCATGCCGGAAGAGGCGCCGACGAGGCCGAGATATTGGGCGACTTCCCCAGCATAGGCGGGGCTGCCCGCTACAGTTGCCTGAACCGCGGGATTGGCAAGGAACGCAGCCTGGTCGGTGGTGAGCTGGAGATTCACGCTGCCCGCAGGCGCGCCAAAAAAGGCAGAGGCATCGACCGGAGTGAGTCCGAAGTTGCCTTGTCCGATGCTGGAGAATCCGGTCTCATGCCTCCGGGTGACTTCGTAGGAGAAGAAGTAGTAGCTCTTGTCTTTCTTGAGCGCTCCGCCAAACGCCACGCCGGCTTGCACGCGCGTATAGGCAGGATCGGGAACGGTGCTGAAGGGATTGACCGCCTGAAAGTTGCGGTTGCGAAGGTAGCCGAAGACGTCGCCGTGAAAATCGTTCGATCCGGAGCGGGTGATGATGTTGACGACGCCGCCGGCGGCGCGGCCGTATTCCGCCGCGTAGCTGTTGGTGATGATCTGGAATTCCTGCACCGCTTCCTGTGAAACCGTCGAGCGCACACCGTTGGTCGAGTTATCGGTAGCGTCGGCGCCGTCGACGTTCACCAGGTTCGAGCGTGCGCGCTGGCCACTCATATTCAGGCCAGAGGTTGGGGCAGCACCGGTGTTGGGAGCGTTGTCTCGGACGACCTGCGAATCGGTGAGCGTGAAGTTGATATAGTTGCGGCCGTTGATGGGAAGATTGTCGATGCGGCGCTCGCCGATGGTGTCGGTGGTCGAAGTGCGCGAAGTCTCAACGAGTTCCGCCTGCGAGCTGACTTCCACGACTTCTTTGCCACCCGAGATTGCGAGGGTGACAGGAAGTTCGACCAGACCGCCAACCGTGATGGAAACTCCTGTGTTGTCTGTCTTGCTGAAGCCCGGTGCTTCGACTCCAACGGTATAGGTGCCGGGGGGCAGCAGGCGGACGTTATAGCCGCCCTGGCCGTCACCGGTTGCGGTGCGCTCCAGTCCCTTGGCGACGTCACGCACAATCACGGTCGCATTGGTGACGCTGCTTCCTTTGGGGTCTTTTACGGAGACGTGCAGGTCACCGGTGGCCACGCCGCCCTGAGCAAAGGCAATGGCAGAGATCAGCAGGAAAAAAAACGGCACAGAGATGCTTCTGATCGTGCGGAGCATAGAGTTCTCCCTTGAACTCGCGAAGGCGAGCAGACGGCGGGACTGATCCCGGCAGATTGCCGATGCACTCACTCGGTGGCTTGGGACGCTGTAGTTCTCGGTGGTTTTTATAACAGAATGGTGGCCGAAAACAAGTGAGGAATGGGGAACCGGTGAATTGCGAGTAACTTCGCGGGTCGCAATTCGATTATTCCTGGGCCGGAAAAAGTGAAGAAGAAACACGGCCTGGGTGTTTTTGAATCGGGCCTGCAAGCTGAGCGATCAGGAGGTCGCAGAAAGACGGACCGGTGTTGCCGGATTTTGAAGACGGCCGAGCAGCATGGCCGATCCGCTGAGCTGTTCATAGCCGAGCAGAACGGGAGCAGCGGCGAAGGCGGATCGGGGCCAGACCAAAGCTGCGTAGATTTTCACCATGGCAAAAGTAGCATTGCGGCGCAGCAGGAGGGCATTGTCCACCAGCTGACGAGCGGCGTCGGCCGTGCGGGCGTCATTGACGGCAAGGGCGCCCTGGCCAAGGTGGACTAGCAGCGCGGCATTGTGGTTGGCGAGGCGGACATAGGCTGCCATGGCGAGCAGGCGCTCACGCTGAACCCGGCGGAATTCGGCAGGAGGTAACCGGCGGCGCAGGTAGTCGCCTTCGGAGGGATTGACCAGATTGCGGAAGGCCTCGACGTCGATGGGCTGCAGTTGGCTGACAATGTCGCCTTTAGAAGCCTGCAGTCCCTTGGAAAACGAGAGGCTAAGAATCAGAATCAGCGCAAGCGCCGCGGCGATAACGAGAACAATGGCGAGAGTCATTGGTGTAGGAGGCGCTCCAAGGCGTGATTCCACGCGGATAGATTGTTCTCGGGCAACGGGACAGGCGACGTCGCTCGGACTTTGCCCGGAACGAGAACATAATAGAACCAGAGCAGAACAACCAGTTGTGCCGTTGCCATGTTCAGGAAGTCGAAAAGTGTTCTCTGGGTTGCTGACGGGTTAGCATTGGCGACGATAGCCCATGTGGCCAAATGCTCGCAGGAGGATATGCCGAAGCCTAACATCACACCGAAGGAAATACGATCCCAGGAAACATGGAAGTAAGCGGCAAACAGGAAGACGAAGCAGACCAGGCCCAACTCAATGAAGAAAACAGTCTGGTCGAGAATGTGAGCACCGGAGACGAGCCACGCGGCACTCTCATCGTGAGAAAAAGCAGCCACCAGGGCTGCCAGCAGCACGAGGCATCCTCCGAAACCGCTTACCAGAATTCTGCCCAGCCGTCCGATGGAAGGGTAGGGGCGGAAGACCTGAGAAAAAATCTCGCCGATCGCCAGGAATTTCAGCAGGCTTTCAACCAGAAGGCCGATCCAAACGATCCGCCAGAAGTCCTCACCGGTAACCGAAGGGACAATATCCGCGAGAAAAGCAGCGAGTTCGCCGGCGGCGCTAAGAATCGCGAAGGCAAGAAAGGTGGGATAGCGGCTTGCCAACCCACGTCTCCAGAGCAGAATGGCCAGACCAATCAACAAGAGATTGGGAGCTAGCCAAAGGTAGTACCAAAGAAATGAGTGCGCCTGCAGCATCGCGATAGTGCGGCACTATATCGCGATTGGCTGCAGGCCGCAACGGACGGTCGAGCTTTGTCCTGTTTTCGTAAGATCGAAAGCTTCGGTGAGCGAGGCTTCGATCTTTGGTGCAGAATAACGTAACGATTACGGCTTGCACATTGGGTTGCCGCCGCAATTTGTTGAGGTGGGATTGCTCCCATCGGCTCGGACCACGGTTGGGACTACCAGAGTGTTTACAAAAAGGATGACTGCTGCGAGGACAAGTAGCGTGCGTTTCATGGTAGGGTTCTCCTTTAGTTACTTCAAAGTGGACCGTGATAGTTTCATGGGCGCACCTTGCGGAGACAATACGTTTGCAAACCTTTGAGCGTTCGGAATTCGTAACAAGATGACCCTTAAATCCGCTCTCCAGGACGTGAAGGAAACGACGCTCAGCGCGGTCTCAGGACTGCTGGGAAAGTTGTCGTACCTGGCGTCGTTGCGCCGGGCGCATGGCCGGTACGAGCATTGGGGAATGCAGATGGTGCACGGTCTGGAATCGAGCGAACGCGCGTTGAAGGCGGCGCACTCAGAGATCATCACGGGAATTCTGCGGGCGCCTTTGGCTTCGCTAACCGAAGATCTGGAAAACTCGAGCCGCGACAGCGGGGTTGCGGCACAAGAGTACGTCGAGGAAATGCGCGGGCACTTTAAGGATTTGCTGCCGGAGGGACGCCAGAGCTCCCCGGCGTCCAGTCACCTCAGTTCAGTGCTGCTGGCCCTTTGGAGTTTGGAGAAGAATCGAGGGCGTGCCACTCGGTCAACTTCATAGCGACGCCTACAACCTGACCAAGCACCTCCGCCTCTTGCGGGTGGCGCAGGATTCGCACCGGGACCGGGGAGAGCGGATGCGGTTGCAGAATGATTTCCTCCCTGCGCATGCTGCACCAGCAGCAGGTATGGCCTTCGCGAGTCTCCACAAAATAGATTGGACGTTCATACTCGGAGCGCCAGGAGCCTTCCAGGACGCGGTTTCGCGATTCATCGACCTGGATGAAACTGCCCGGCGGCAAAATCGGATACATGGTGAAATCCTGTGTACCGACGTATCCATAAGTGAACTCGCTGTTGGCGAATTGCGCCAGGTAGGCGATGGGCACAAGTCCCCACTGTTCGACCATGCGGCCGAGGTTGGTGGTGCGACGATCGTCGAATCCGGGATCCATTCGCACCGGAACTTCTACCGAGGAGATACTGGCAAGCGCATCGGAGACGTGCGATTTCGGAGGCGAGACCAGACCCAGGTCAGCGGCTGTATTGTTCAGATCAACGCCGTACCACGACATCAATTCGCGAAGATCGCGGCGATAAATGACAGACAACGTATAGAGGCGGAAAATGCTGGGAAGAATGCCCTTGGTCTCGATGTCAGACAGGCGGCTGGGTGGAATCGAAAACTCCTCGTTGCGATAGCGGTCGGCAATGCGCGCGCTGGAGTTCTCGACATCGCGCATCGTAAGGCCCAGTTTCTCGCGCAGCGTACGAAGGCTCTTTCCAGCTGTCAGCATGGGGGCGCCTCCCAAAGAAGTGGGGGAATCATACCAAAGGCGAACTGGGTTTCGGGGCAGATTTCGTGGAAAACGCTTCCTCTCCGGGGTCTGTTACGAAATCCGAACAGGCGTTTTGGTCAGGTCTGGCGCGCCGTACGGATGGTCTTCAGCCAGGAAGTGTTTTGGGCTTGCGCCTCGGTCTGCCCATGGGGATTTCCCCAGCTTGTTCGGAATTCGTAACACCCTCCCCGCGGGCTCAATAAAGTGGGAATCTCATGTCTCTTCCTGGCCTTTCCCGTCGGACGCTCGATCCGGGAAAAGACGAAATCACTGCAAGCTTCGGATGACATTTGTCACGCCTATCGCGTGATGGATGGCACTGGCGCGGCGATCGCACTTCCCCGAAGATGCAGACACTGGATGGATGAATTGACCAAAACCATACGGCGCTAACCCGGCGGAAGGATTGAAGATGACGGCGACATTAGACCTACAACTTAGTGCGATCTCCCGAGGCTCGGAAGTGATCGTGGCGAGCCTCGAAGGTGTTAGCAAGAACTATGGAAGCGTGCGGGCGCTTCGTAACGTCGACTTCCGAGTGCGCGCCGGCGAGGTTGTGGCGCTACTCGGTCCGAACGGGGCCGGAAAAACGACTGCAGTGAAATTGCTGCTGGGATTGTTGCAGCCCAACGCGGGCAAGGTGCGAGTTTTTGGAGGGAATCCGACGAATCCTGAAAACCGGATGCGGACGGGTGCCATGTTGCAAGTGGCCAAAGTTCCGGAGACGCTGCGCGTCTGCGAGCACATCGATCTGTTCTCGAGCTATTACCAGAAGCCGCTGCCACTGGCGGAGGTTTTGGCTGCGGCCGGGCTGGAGAATCTGAAGGACCGCAAGTTCGGCGACCTTTCCGGGGGCCAGCGGCAGCGAGTGCTGTTTGCGTTGGCCATCTGCGGCGATCCGGATCTGCTGTTTCTGGATGAGCCTACGGTGGGCCTCGACGTCGAGGCGCGGCGCATGTTGTGGGAAGAGATCCGGCAGTTGGTTCGCCGGGGCAAGACGGTACTGCTCACTACGCATTATCTGCAGGAAGCGGATGCTCTTGCCGACCGGGTCGCGGTGATCAATGAGGGAGAGATTATTGCGGCCGGAACTCCGGCGGAGATCAAGGCGCAGACGGCGGGCAAGCGGATTCGCTGCATCACCAGTCTTAGCGTTGGCGCACTGCGGCAGATCTCAGGGGTGACGGAAGTGAAAGAGGACCGCGAGGCGGTAGAACTGCACACGGTTGAGGCAGAGCCAGTGTTGCGCGAATTACTGGCGCGAGATGCAACGCTTTCGGGACTGGAAATCACGGCGGCAGGGTTGGAAGAAGCGTTTCTGGCACTGACCCAGGATGGTTCGAAGAACGGGAATCGCTAAGTTTCAGAAGGAGACATTATGAGCACGGCCGCAATGACATTGAGCAATACGCAGATTCAGCGATCGCCGGCGCATACCGCAACGATTTATCTGAAGGAAGCGAAGTACGAATTCCTCAAGAATCTGCGGCTGCGGATGTACACGGCTTCGGTGTTGAGCTTTCCGATCATGTTCTATGTGCTGTTCGGGCTGGTGCTGAATGCCAAGCAGAGCCTCGCGGGCACGCCGGTGGCCGTCTACATGATTGCCACCTACGGCACGTTCGGAGTGATGGGCGCGTCGTTGTTTGGGACCGCGGCTGGTCTGGCTTCAGATCGCGGGCTGGGATGGCTCCAGGTGAAGCGTGCCAGCCCCATGCCGCCCTTTGCCTACTTCGCCGCCAAAGTCATCACGAGCATGATTTTCAGCACGATCATTGTGCTGGCATTGTTCACGCTCGGAATTTCTTTTGGAGGAGTGCGCATGCCGCTCGCCGAGTTCGCCAAACTGCTGGGCACATTGGCGGTCGGGTCGCTGCCATTCTCCGCGATGGGATTGGCGCTGGGATATTTCACTGGGCCGAACTCGGCGCCGTCGACTATCAACCTGATCTATCTGCCCATGTCGTTCTGCAGCGGGTTATGGGTGCCGTTCATGTTCCTGCCGAAGTTAGTGCAACAGATGGCGCTGGTGCTGCCGCCGTATCATCTGGCGCAGCTGGCGTTGGGAATCGTGGGAGCAGGACGCCATGAATCGAATGCTACCCATTGGGAAGTCCTCGCAGCGTTCACCATGATTTGCCTGGGCGCGGCTCGCATCGGCTTTCAACGCGATCAGGAAAAGATGTACGGCTAATTTCGTCGGTTGCGCGTCACCGAAATGTAAGGAGCAGGTCATGAGCATGGATGCCAAGAAATCGATGGGCTGGACGGTCGTCCTGATCCTGCTGGGAATGGCGGCGATGTATGGCGGATCGAAGTGGTTGTCGGTGCTGATTCCCGCAGCCTTGCTCGTGTGGTACACGGCCCGGCCCCGATTTCGAACTGGCCGGAATTGACGGGCGGGGTGAGAATAAAACAATGCCGATCATCGCGCTAGATCATACGGATGACTGTGAGGATCCGACGGCTGGGCCCTTCAAGCTGAAGCCGTGGAAGATGATCCTCAAGGACAAGGACCACGGGTGGAGTCCTCTGCTCTGGGTCATCTATCTCGGGTTCTTTTTCATGGATCCGATCATGAGCCATGCCAGCCTGAACCGCTGGCTCCTCGATGGCGCCGGTGCTTTTGTATTTCTGTTTCTTTACTTCGGCTTGTTCTTTCTGGTAAACCCGCGGGCACTCGCGCACATCGCTGGGATGGTCCTGCTCGGAATTGCTTTCCAACCCATCAATGGGGGTGCGTGCACATTCTTCATTTTCGCGGCAGCGATGGTGCCCTTCTGCGTCAAAACGCAACGCGCCGCGGTGATTGGCCTGATCACAATCGGGAGTATCGGGGCCGTCGAAGGCTTACTGCTGCACGTCAACGGATGGCAGTTGTTCTACACGGCGCTGTTTCCGGTCATTATTGGCGCAGGGAACACGTTCTTTGCCGAGCGCAACCGGATGAACCACAAGCTGCGCAAGGCGAATGAGGAGATTGAGCACCTAGCGACGGTGGCGGAGCGCGAGCGCATTGCGCGCGACCTGCACGACGTATTGGGGCATACGTTGTCGGTCATCACGCTGAAGTCGGAGCTGGCGGGAAAGCTGATGGAGCGCGATCCAGAGAGGGCGGGAAAAGAAATTCGCGAAGTAGAGCAGATTTCGCGGCAAGCTTTGTCGGATGTGCGCGACGCGATTCGCGGCTACCGGTCGAAGGGACTGGCGGCCGAACTGGCGCTGGCCAAGTCGACGCTTGAAACCGCCGGGGTCACCGTACAGTGCGATGCAGCGACCACGATGAAACTTCCGGCAGTGCAGGAGACGGTGCTTTCGCTGGCGGTGCGCGAGGCCGTGACCAACGTGGTGCGGCACGCGGGCGCGAGGAGTTGCCGGATGCGCCTCGAGCAGCAAAATGGCACCTGCCGGCTGGAAATTCAGGACGACGGCCGGGGCAGCTCCAACGGAGAAGGCAACGGCTTGAAGGGAATGCGGGAGCGCGTCGAGATGCTGGGCGGCACGCTGCAGCGCAGCACGGAGTCGGGCACAACCCTGACCATCACCTTGCCGGTGAAAGAAGTCGTTGTCAAAGAAATTACGGTCAAAGCCGAAGGTCGCGAACTTTGAATCCCGTCAAAGAAGGGCGCAAGACGATCCGAGTAGTGCTGGCAGAAGATCAGGGGATGGTTCTGGGCGCGCTGGCCGCGCTGCTCGAAATCGAAGGCGACATTTCTGTCATCGCCAAGGCGCGCGATGGCAAAGAGGCGCTGGAAGCCGTACTCGTCCACAAGCCGGATGTGTTCATCACCGACATTGAGATGCCGCACATGAGCGGGCTCGATGTCGCTGCCGAATTGAAGCGGAGGAAGACGGGCACGCGCGTGGTCATCGTCACCACTTTTGCGCGTACAGGATATTTGCGGCGCGCGCTGGAATCGGGAGCGAACGGTTATCTGCTGAAAGACATGCGCGCCGAAGAGCTGGCCGATGCGGTGCGGCGCGTGCATCAGGGATTGCGCGTGATTCATCCGGAACTGGCGACCGAGGCGTGGGGCGAGATGGATCCGCTGACCGATCGTGAGCGCCAGGTGCTGCGTTTGGCGGGCGAGGGGATGGCCTCGGGCGACATCGCCGGTGAGCTGGGACTGTCGGACGGGACGGTGCGGAATTATCTTTCGGAAGCGATCAGCAAGCTGGGCGCGAGCAACCGCGTGGAAGCGGCGCGGATCGCCAGGACCAAGGGGTGGCTGTAGACATTCCCTGATTCTAGGCGGTCGCGCCGAACGAGGATTCATTCTTCAGGTAACAAGAGTTCCGTAGACGAAGCAGCACAAAGAGCAGCCCACCAGAAATTGCCAGCCCCGTCAGGCCGTAATTGAGCGCTTTCATCGCGTCGCGATGACCCTCTTCCGCTGGCGGCACCTGTGCCCCCCACTGCACGCGGTCGCGCCCTTTCAACGATGGAAAATAATAGACGGGAATGGTCGTTCCCGGTGGAACGCTGGCGTCGAGTTCGGCCTCACTACGGGGCACGTACTCGAGATAAGGCCGGAGCCCCATCCATTCCGCTTGGCCTTCAACCGTGCCTCTGGCGTAGGCGTCAATCCCGCCGCGCCCGATTTTCTGCCAGAACGTCTGAGTCACCTGAAACTCGCTTTTGTGGTACGAAACCCCTTGGTATTTCTGGTAGCGGTTCCACGAATTCATGAAGGCCGCGAAGCCGAACAGCAGGCTCGAAACGAGCGCCAGCGCGCAGATGGCGATGCCGAGGCATAGGACTCTGAAGAGAACGGGGCGAGCGAGCGGCCTCGGCGCGGCGGATTTCTGGGCCAGAGTCTTTGGTTTGATGAAACCGGAGAGTGCAGTGCTGATGGCGATCAACGCAGCGAAGATGGCGATCATGACCTTGGGGAAGTGGAACACCAGCATGAAGGTAGTCGAGATCGCGATCTGAACCAGCGCGATCACCCACTTCGTAGTCGCGGAACGGCTGATCTGCAGGTTGATGGTCGTGCTGAGACTCGCGCCGCAGGCAGGGCAGGTGGAGACTCCTGTGTCCAGGAGAACGAGTCCGCACTTGGAACATTGTCGCGTGGATGCCATCGCGGGGCGATTACATCACTGCTCGGGGGCGAGCGCAATTAACGAAGGTAACGGGGTGCAGTAGAATGCTCGCCGACCGAACCAGGCCCACCATCCGTTCCGGAGGAGGAACCATGCGATCGACTATCGGCGTCTTGATTACAGTCTGCCTGTCTGCCAGCGTGCTTTATGGCACCGAGCAGCCGAAGCTCTCGCCCGCAGAACAGGAGGTGGTTAATGTCAGCCTCACGATCAGAGACGCTGCTCTAAGGCGCGACATGGAGGCATGGTCCCGCTACGTCGCGGATGATTGCATCTTCAGTACCGATGATGGGACGCTGGCGACGAAAGCCCAAACCATGGCGCATTCCCGGAAAATGCCGGCCGATTACGACCACTCGGTTAATCCGCGCGATTTCGTAGTGCGGTTGCACGGCGATACAGCAGTCGCTAAATACCGGGTGACTGGGCACGAGCAGTTTACCGATGCCGATATCATCAGCGAAGAGAGGGTCACAGAGACTTACATCAAGCAGAACGGATCGTGGGTGCTCC
This sequence comes from uncultured Acidobacteriota bacterium, assembly GCA_963765015.1. Lineage (GTDB taxonomy): Bacteria > Acidobacteriota > Terriglobia > Terriglobales > Acidobacteriaceae > Sulfotelmatobacter. The sequence goes on from CAVXVD010000137.1 coordinate 20,618, forward strand.
TGGCAAAGCATTGGGGTTTATTGCCGGTGAACTTCCACAAGCCGGTGGCGGCAGAAACCAGCGCCTACAAAGATTACGCCGGGCAGTATCAGTGGCGTCCGATGGACGACGTAGAGACTGTCTCGGAGAAGGAGGGAAAACTATGGTCGCGATTTAGCAAAGATGAAGAAGAAGAGGAGTATCTGCCTTTAAGCTCCGACACGTTCTTCGTCAAGGACGATCTTGGAACTACGCAATTCGGCCGCGATGGTCACGGACATGTGAGCGGCTACACGTATCATCGGTCGGACGGACAGGAAATTCACGTTAAGAAGATCAAGTGAGGATGCGGCTCTACCCTCAGGGGCTAAAGCCCCGGCTGCTTCAATGCGACTTACGCGGCCCTGAAAGGGCCGCTCTTCCGCGGTCGCGCACATGTTTACGGTGGTATACGCCGTCCACGGCGGCATACACGTCCGCGGCAACATACGCGTCCATGGCGGCATACGCGTCCACGGTGGCACACATCGATGGTGGCCACACGTACACCGCGACACCTCTTACACGGAGACACGTACGCTCACGAAGATACGCTGGTTCCCGGTGACACGAACGGTCACGAAGAGGCGCTCTTCCGCGGCGACACATTCGTTTGAGTTCTTTCGCAACCTCTCAAGCCACGCCCGCTCCCGAGACTTTTCGCGTGGCTACTTCTTCTAGTTTTCCCGCACGACGCCGGCTTCCTGCTTTTTGACCGTTTTGTAGGCCCAGGCCATGCGGGGGGTGTTGTGGGCGATGCCGATGTGGCCTTCGGGATTTAATACGATGATGCCGCCGTGTCCGTTGACGCGCTGCTTCAGATAGTTCATCGCCTCCTGCGCGGACCACTCGGGCAGGTTACCGGCGGAGATGCGGTCGGCGGTCCACTTGGCGAGCACGAGCTTCATGATGGGCTCGCCCCATCCGGTGGTGGAGGCGGCAGCGCTGAGGTTGTCGGCATAGCAGCCGCAGCCGATCAGCGAAGAGTCGCCGAGGCGTCCGGGAGCCTTGTTGAGCGTTCCTCCGGTGGACGTGGCGGCGGCGATGTTGCCATCGCGATCGAGCGCGACGGCGCCGACGGTGTCGTGAGAGATAGTCGTGTCGTCGGAGTCGGGTGCGAACAGATCGCTGCCGTGCTGGCCGGCTTCCGCCTGATATTTGCGCAGGCGTTCGACCTCGCGCGGAAGGATCAGGTCTTCGTTCTTACAGAGGGGAATGCCGTGCTCGGCGGCGAAGCGCTCGGCGCCTTCCGCGACAAAATAAACGTGCGGACTTTCGCTGAGAATTTTGCGGGCCGCGCGCACGGGATTGCGCAGGCGCTCGACGCATCCGACGCCGCCGGCGCGGAGAGTGGCGCCGTCCATGATGAGAGCGTCAAGTTGAACTTTTCCGTCGCGATTCAGGAAGCTGCCGCGTCCGGCGTCGAAGGTCTCGTCATCTTCCATGATGACGACGGCTTCCTCGACGGCGTCGAGGGCTGAGCCGCCGCGCTCGAGCACGTGCCATCCGGCAGCGAGCGCGTTCGACACACCATGAATGTGGGCGTCGACCATGTCATCGGGCATGGCCCAGGCGCCGCCGTGAACGACGAGAACTGGATCAGTCGGCAAAGAGGTGTCCCCAGAAGCGGTGCTGCGAACGGATAGTCTAGCACTGCGGGTGCTCGGGTTCGGAAGCGGAGACGCGAAGCAGATCGGTCGCGCCCAGAATCCTCAGGGCGATACGGACGATCAACGGGAAGTTTTGGCGCGATGGATCGTGCACCACGGCGGGTGCGGAAAGATGATAGTGAGTTCCGCGGGTCACGAGTTCGGCTTCGTCAGCAGCCAGAACATTCTGCACCCACTGGCTGTTTGGTCCATAGGTGAGAGCAATCATGAATCCGCCCGGCGTGCGAAAGACATTGATAGGTGTGTGGAAGGTGCGGCCGGATTTGCGGCCGACATGAGTGAGCAGACCGAAGCCGGGCAGCCAGGGGACGAATGGTCCGGTGATGCGGTTGGTGACGGCCAGGTTGAAAGCGGCGACCCAGCGCGGGCGGAATCGGACGAGGAGGGGTGCGCAGATGGCGAAGAGGAGGAGGATTGGGCCGACTAGTCTGAGCATGGGGGACGTCCTCTGCTATTTCTAGTTTACGTCGGTTGTCGGTTCAAGACTCCATCCCGACTAGCGAATGGAACGATGGGTGCCGTCCCTGTGGGACTCATGGGCACACTGCGAGACTACCCGGGGCTTACGCCCCGGGGCTATCGAATTGCGCCGCTCCGCGGCTGGGCGGGCGACTGGATGTGCGTTGCATTCTTCTGAGATTCGATCTGTATACGTGTGCGCGGAAGAGCAAAAACATGCGCTCGCGTTGCTCGCTGGACGGACGAATGCGTCCGTCCCCACACAGGTAAGAATGCTTCCCTGCACGAGTTACTTGCGCATGAGCTATTTACGCGGCTTGGTGCGGGCTTGCGGCTACTGGCGGGTCTTGGGTTCGGGTCCAGGTGTAGCGCATGCGGTGGATTACGGTGATTGTGCTTAGGACGGCGATGACCCACAGGACTGGTGCCATTCGGTTGAAGAGGGCTCCGAGGATGACCAGGACGAGGCGCTCGGGACGCTCCATGAATCCTACGCGGCAGGAGCCGATTAAGGATTCGGCGCGAGCTCGGGTATAGCTGACCATGATGGAGCTGATCATGACAAAGGCGGCGAGGACGACGTAGAAGAAGCGTCCGCCGCGTGCGTAGAAAACGAGCAGGCCGAGGAATTGAGAGGCGTCGCTGTAGCGGTCGACGACCGAGTCGAAAAAGGCTCCGAAGCGGGTGACGCGGTTGGTGGCGCGGGCGACTTGTCCGTCAACCAAGTCGAAGAAGCCGGAGAAGATGATGACGAGTCCGGCATAAATGAACATGCGTTTCTGATTGCTGGCGTTGGCCGTGGCGAAAAGGACCGCTGCCCAGGAATTGACGACCAGTCCCATGAAGGTGAGGACGTTGGGATTGATGCGCGAGAGGGCGAGCCAGCGGACGATGGTGTCGAGCAGGACTCCGCAGGCGCGGCCGAAGGCGGAGGTCCAGGAGGCGCTCATCGCGCGGGCCTCCGTTTAGCCGCAGATAAAGCAAAACCTTTCACCGCAGAGGGCACGGAGGAACACAGGCTAAATCTTTCGGGCGTAATGCTTTTCGAGGAGGGTGTTGCCTGCTGGCTCATGGATTTGAGTGGCGCCTTACGCTTCCGCCTCTTTCGGGGCTTGGCCTTCCAATTCGTCGTGGATGGTGGTCAACTTGAGGATTTCCAGAGTGCGCTTGCCGTTCGGCGTGACCACGACGGCTTCGTCGCCGACTTTCTTGTTCAGAAGCGCGCGGCCGATGGGGCTGGTGGTGGAAATTTTTCCGGTGGCGACGTCTGATTCCTCGCTCGTGACGAGCTTGTATTCAATCTCTTCTTCTTTGGTGCTGTCGTAAACCTTGATGGTCGAACCGAGTCCCACCCGGTCGTGGGGGATGTTATTCATGTTGACCATAGACAGGTCGGCGAGGCGCTTGCCGAGCTGGCGGACGCGCGCCTTGACGAACTCCTGGCGCTGCTTGGCCATGTGATATTCGGCGTTCTCGCTAAGGTCGCCGAGGGCAGCGGCTTTCTTGATTTCTTTGGGCAGTTCGTGGATCAACTCGTGTTCAAGCGCGTTGATCTCTTCCTGCAGTTTTTTCTTGATGAGTTCTGTCATGGATTACCGCGAGACTTTGGACATCATAACCCTGCGGGGCGCCTGTGCCGGCGCGACTTCTAGTGAGTCTTCGGCAGCGGAGTGCAGTTGCACAAAGCCTCGGGCTGCACCTCCAGCTTGCCGCTCGTCGCGCTGCACGGTTCGATCGCGCTCTCCGACGAACAGCGCCAGCCGACGGCATGGCGCTTTGGAGCAAGACCGAACTGGAGCTTAGTAGACGCGCAGCGGCAAGGCCCATAAACGGGCGCGTGTAGAAGTCCACACCGTCGTGGGGATGGCCAAAGATGTAACGGGCCGCGACGACAAAGAAGATGGCAATCACTACGCCCATACCCGCGGCCAGGGCCGAGTTCACGCGCGCGGAAGATTTTACTCCCGAAACGTCGAGGCCGGTGAAAACGAACGCGAAG
>CAVXVD010000138.1:0-92474 GCA_963765015.1 uncultured Acidobacteriota bacterium
AGGACGGGATCCATGAACGTGCGCTCGCGCGCAAAAACCCGCGTCATGAAGACGCCAAGGGGCTTGGTGACAGCAAAGATCAGCGCCAGAAAAACAAAGATCTGTAGCCAGCCATTGATCGTCATTTCAGAACTTCTCCGGCCGCAACAGGGCGTAGAACAGGTAGATAGTGGTGACGGCGCTGATGATCAACATGATGATTGATTGCAGGTCCATAATCTTTCCTCACTTCATCCGGTCGCAGAAATGAACATAGGCGATCGACGCGGCGAAGAATGCGATGGTTACAGCGATCCAGAGAACATCTTGCATACTTGGTCTCCCAACCGACGATCGGTTTACCACGAACCTTCCTTGCGCCCCCACCACCAGACCACGCCCAACGTCGCGGTATTCTGATCCTTGCGGAGTACGCCTTGCCCGTTGGAGAGGAACGATGGTTGGTTCGAAAAATCGCGCCGCCACTCGTAACGCATCAGAAATCCGTCGTACAGAATGTGATCAAAGGTGACGGTGTTTTCTTTCAATGCCTGAGTCAGGCCGCTATAAAGACCGCCGCGATCGGACATGTATTCAGCGCGCGAGCCCAGGGCAAACTTGGGGGTGAACTGATAGCGAACATAGCCAGCCCCGCCATCGACGTGCTGGGGCGCCGAGGAATGGCCGGGGGACGCGTTGGCCCATAATCTCTGGATGTAGTAATCCCCCTCCAGCGCGAAGCTCAGTTTCCGTGTGGCTTGCCAGGTGACGTAGCTATCGAAAATGTGGGTCTTGCCATCGGGAGCAGGATTGATTGCCTGAAAATTGAGCCCCGGCTGGATTGGAATCGGAAAGATCGGAGTGGCCACCACGACGCGATCGGGATGTTCCTGCCCGAGGTAGTAATTCATCGTCCAGTTGACGGAACGAACCGGCTTGGCGGTGAAACCGAAAAGTTCGTCCTTGAAGCCATTGGTCGCCTCAACTTGGTTGGTGCCGTTAACGATCCAGTAGTTGAGCGCGAAGCGATCGTTCACCGGATACGTCGCGCGCACGCCCATGTGATAGAACGGCAAGAAACTGAACCAGAACGATCGCGAGTAGTTCATCTGATCTTTGGTGTAGTTGCCTTCGATTCCGAGGGAACTTCCCCACTTTCCGAAGTCGACCGCTAAACCCCTTCCGATGGGCGCCACGTAGCTCCCATAAACCTGAAAGATGTTGCGATAGATCTCTGGACGAGGCTCGTTGGTAGGATTTCCTTGTGACGTGTCGGTAGCCTGCCCGAACTGAAGGTCGAGGCGGCCTCCCCAACGGCGTCCGGCAGCAACGTCCGGTGCGTGTTCAATGACCACGCTCGCCTGGTTCAGGCTGAATTCGTTGCTTAGCACGTCATAAGTGCGCAGCAGGTTCACGCGCCCGACCGGATTATTGAAGTTGTATTCGTAATATGTGTCGAGTGCGAGATTGATCGTGGTGTCATTGAAAAAACTGACGGTCTTGCGGTCTTCGGGAATCGGCCCCAGATTTTGCGCAGGCACGGGATCAGGAACATTTACTTTCGCAACCGCAACAGGCGCCGACTGCACACTGGACGTGCCTGCCTGCAACTTCGTCACCAGCATCTTGAGGTCAGAAACTTCCTGCTCCAGAGTCTGGACGCGGGTTTCGAGGTCCTGTCGTTGCGTCATCGGATTCGGGCCTTGCCGCGACTCACTCTGTTGAGCATGCACCAGCGCAGTACAACCGATCAGCAAGACCAAGAGCGTCACATTTCGCACCTTAGATCTTCGGCTGTTGACCATCTAAGAGAAATAATTCCCATAAGACTCGGGCAATCCCGCAAGAACAATCCATGGCAACCTCGCGCTGCGAATTCGCAGCAGTGCCATGGTAGCGCGATCCTTCATCCGGCGAAGATCCGTGTTCGGCTAGCGTTGATCAACTCACACAACCCGAGACTTCGATGACAATCCGCAATGCACCAAGAGCGCCAGCTTCCCGTCACCTCTGGTGGCGGACCGATCATTGAAAGGGATCCACACCAGATTTGACAGCTCCTTGCGTAAAAGTGGAGTTAAGAGTCCATAAGGAATTCGTAAGGACAATGCGGCTCAATGAATTGCCATATTTTCGGTTTCTCGCAGCCGCGAACGACTTAGCAGCCCCACTCCGCCTCGCCCGGCTTAGCGTAGTATTTGCGGCCCGGCACGGAAGGTGCAGCTGTAGTGGCTAATTCCAGCAGGGCCAGGCGGGCTGCGGCGACGGACAATTTCCGTTCATCCTGCGGCGTGCGCTCCCAGGAAGAGTCGCGGCCGCTGTCTCGAAAATGGCCATCATGGGCAAGGGCCTCGCGATAATTGTGGAATAACTTTGCCAGCTGTTCTGCAGAGACTTCCTGGATCGACATTTTCTCTGGTCCTCCCGCGGAGAGATCTTCGTCTCTTCCGCACTCAACTCATTGGATATCGGAAGGGATAAGGAATGAGTAAAGAGTTCGTAGAATGTTCGTCAGGAATTTCCGGGACAGCTGGAGAGAATGACTGCGAGAGATGCTGGAAACTATTCGCCGGGCTCGAAGCGATATCCCACCCAGGGTTCGGTGACGATATAGCGCGGTGAGGATGCGTCGGGCTCCAGCTTCTTCCGCAATTGGCCAACGAAGACGCGGAGATATTCGACTTGTTCGGTGCTCTGACCTCCCCAGATCGCTCCCAGAAGCGTCCGGTGATTGACGACTTTGCCGGGACGACGGGCCAGAAAGACAAGCAGTTCGAACTCTTTCGGCGTGAGCCGGACTTCCTGGCGGCGAACGGTTACTCTTCTTGCGGCAATATCGATGCGAAAGTCGCCGACCTCGATCACTGGGTCCGCTTCAGCTTCGGCTGGAACACGGCGAAGATTGGCCCGCACCCTCGCCAATAGTTCGTTCATCCCGAAAGGCTTGGTGACATAGTCGTCGGCCCCGGCGTCCAACGCCTCGACTTTCTGCTGCTCCTTGTCGCGGACGGAGAGGACGACGATGGGGACCTGTGAGGAAGCACGAACGGTGCGGCACAGCTGGATGCCATCGATCGACGGCATCGACAGGTCTGTGATGATGAGGTTGGGCGTCCAGTCCTTCATAATCTCCAGCGCCATTTCGCCGCTATTGGCGATTCGGATGTCATAGCCCTGCGCGGAAAGACTGGTGCGCAACACCCGCGTAATCTGCGGTTCGTCGTCAACGACGAGGATGTGAGCGGGATCGGCCATCAGCGTGGCTCCTGGGAAATGATGTGGACATCGACGGAAGGAGAATCGCGGAGAAATCGCTGGATAGCCGAAAGGTAAAGATAGCGCTGCCACCCGGTCCGCGCCGAGCGTCCGAAAAGCACCTGGGTGATGTGATGCTCGCGTACGAGCTGAGCGAGCGCGTCGGCGATGCTTCGGCCGGCGCTGCGAACGACGCGCGCACCCAGGTTTTCGGCAAAGCGGATATTTTCCGCCAGCGTCTTCTGATCCTCCGGATGAGTATCGCGGCCTACGTCGATATAGAAGACGTAAAATTCCCCACCGATCGCCTGGCCCATCCGCGACCCCCGCGCGATCAGATATTGAGCCGCGGGATTGGAACTGACGCAAACCGCGATCCGCTCCCGGACAGTATGGGCCGGCTGAGTTCCGTCCTTGTCGAGAAAAGCGTCCAGGCTGCGGTCGACGACTCCAGTGACCTGGCGTAGCGCCAACTCGCGCAACGCAATCAGATTTCCGGGCCGGAAGAAGTGCGACAGAGCGCGCTGGGCGCGATCGACGGGATAAATGTCGCCGCGCTCCATGCGTTTCTGCAGCGCCTGCGGCGTGAGATCGGCGAGGACAATTTCGTCTACACGCTGCATCACCCAATCCGGAACTGTCTCGCGAACCTGCACTCCGGTAATTTGCTGAACCGTCGGTCCCACGCTCTCGACGTGCTGCACGTTCATGGTCGACAAAACGTCGATCTTCGCTTCGAGCAATTCGATGACGTCTTCGTAGCGTTTGGGATGCTTGCTGCCCTCAATGTTCGTGTGGGCCAGTTCGTCGATGACAACCACCGCTGGATTCCGGGCAAGGATGGCATCCACATCCATCTCTTCAAAGACGGTACCTTTGTATTCCAATCTGCGAGGAGGAACCCGGTCGAGCTTGCCGGCCAGTTCTGCAGTGGCCTTGCGCCCGTGACTTTCGACCACCCCAACGACGACGTCTTCTCCGCGGCTGGCGCGGCGAATCGCCTCGCTCAGCATGCTGTAGGTCTTGCCCACTCCGGGAGCATAGCCGAGGAAGAGCTTGAAAATGCCGCGAGGCTTTTCCGGTGAAATTTCCTGCAGCCATTCCTCGGGCGTCTTGGTCATTCCAGCCTATTGTGCTTGCATCACAGGGAAATTGTCACGCCCATCGTACAATGCGGTTGTGAAAACGCCGGCCCGAACACAAGCTCTGCGCTACGGATTCGTCGTCGCGGCCATTGGTCTAGTCACGACCGTGGCCTTCCGGTTGCATGTGAATCAGACCACCGTCGCGCTGATGTTTCTGGTGATGGTGCTGCTCACTTCGGCCTATTGGGGCCTGCGCTACGCTCTAGTGATGGCCGTCGGCGCGACCGCGGCTTTCAATTTTTTCTTTCTGCCGCCGGTAGGAACTTTCACCATTGCCGATCCGCAGAACTGGGTCGCATTGTTTGCGTTTCTCGTGACCGCGCTCGTGGCCAGCAATCTGGCGGAACGGGCCCGCCGCGAAGCTGAAGGAGCGAAGCAGCGCCGCCGCGAAGTCGAGCGGCTGTACGGCTTGAGCCAGAGGCTCCTGGCTAGCGAAAATGTTCTGGAGCTGTTAAACGCGCTGCCGCAGTACGTACAGGAAACATTCTCCGTAGGCAGCGTGGTGGTAATGGCGGCGGACCATCCTACGGTCTATCGTTCGGCGCTCGATGCGAAATTTGAAGAGAGCGTGCTGCGTTCGACCCTGCTGCGCGGTGAGCCGATTACCCAAGGCGGCGTGTCGTATGCGCCTTTGCGCCTGGGCATGCGCACGGTCGGCGCTCTGGGAGTCACCGGGGACGAGCTATCCCGGGAGACACTCGATGCGCTTGGAAGCCTTGCGGGGTTAGCCATCGAACGCGCCCGCGCGCTGGAAGCGCTCAGCAAGAACCGCGCCGAGCAGGAGCACGAGCGCCTGCGCACCGCGTTACTCGACTCAGTAACGCACGAATTCCGGACACCTTTGACCTCGATTAAGGCTAGCGTAACGACTTTGCTGTCGGGCGCCGCGATTGATGATTCCGGCAGGCGCGAATTGCTGACGGTCATCGATGAAGAGACGGATCGTCTGAACCGGCTGGTGGGCGAGGCGGCTGAGATGGCCCAGCTCGATTCAGGAATGTTCAAGCTCGACCTGCAGCCACATGCCATTCAGGACGCGCTCGAACCCGCCCTCGAAGATGCCAAGGCCTCGCTGGAAAAGCATCCGGTCGACATCATTGCGGAGCCTGATCTACCGAAAGTGCGCATGGATTTGGAGCGAATTCGCGAGGTTCTCATGCATCTGCTCGAAAATGCCGGAAAGTACTCTGCTACCGGCACGCCGATCACAGTGAGCAGCTACGTCGAGAATGGAAACCTGGTCACCAGCGTCGCCGATCGTGGCCCGGGCATTGATTCATTCGAACAGTCTCTTATTTTCGAAAAATTCTATCGTGGGCAAAATCAGCGCTACACGGCTCCCGGAACTGGAATGGGGTTGGCCATCGCGAAGGTGATCGTGGAAGCCCACGGCGGGACAATCGGCGTGGTGAGCCAGTTGGGCAGCGGATCGGTATTCTCGTTCAGCCTTCCGCTGGATAAAAGTCCTCGGCCGTAGTGCCGCTTCTCAGGCGCGCAAAATTAGCAGCTTCGGCTCTCTCCTACGCTACAATTCAGAGTCCTTCAAAGAACAGCCAGTGGATCAGCTCCCCGACAGAATCGCCGGACAATATCGCCGGACAACCAGGTGACCACGAATCTATGACTGCTGCGACTACCATCGGTGCTCCGCTCGACGATAAGAAGATTTTCTACAACCGCTTTCTGCTCATTGTGGCCGGCCTGGGCGGCCTGCTCTATGGCGTTGACGTCGGCATCATCGCCGGGGCACTGCCCTATCTCGAAGCCACCTCGGGCCTGAATCGGGGGGAACTCTCCATCGTGGTTGCGGCCGTGCTTCTGGGCAGCGTGTTCTCGACGCTGTTCGCCGGACTGCTGGCCGACTGGATGGGCCGAAAGCTTCTGATGGCCATCAGCGGCATCATGTTCATCATCAGCATTCCCATGATCGCGTTGGCCCACGGCTACGGACCGTTGGTCTTCGGCCGCCTGTTGCAAGGAACCAGCGCCGGCCTGATTGGGGTAGTCGTCCCGCTTTATCTGGCAGAGTGCCTGACTGCGTCCAACCGCGGGAAAGGAACGGGGATCTTTCAATGGCTGCTCACGGCGGGAATCGCGACCGCTGCGCTCATCGGTCTATTGTTCAGCTTTCGCTTGGATTACATCACCAAACTCGGGGATCCGACCGCTATTTTTAACTTCAAGAACGCTGCCTGGCGGGGAATCTTCTGGGTCTCGCTTCCTCCAGGAATTCTGTTTGTAATCGGCAGTTTCATGATCGCTGAGTCGCCTCGCTGGCTCCTGAAGCGAGGGAAAAAAGATGGCGCTTATGCTGCCCTGCTGCGCTCGCGTACGACGGAACAGGCGGATCTCGAATTGAAAGAGATGCAGGACCTGGTCGCGTCCGACAAAGCAAAGAAAACTTCTGGTGCAAAAGGCGGCGACTCGCTGCTTCGCCGCAAATACGTAATCCCGTTCGTGCTTGCCTGCATCATCCTCGCCTGCAACCAGACGACCGGCATCAACTCGATCATTGCCTATAACACCAACATTCTCTTGCAGAGCGGACTTTCAGACTTGTCCGCTCATACCGGTTACGTGATCTTCACGTTTGTGAACTTCCTGGTCACGTTCGGCGGCGTCATGTTAGTCGACCGGAAGGGGCGCAAGTTTCTTCTGGGCATTGGCACGGCTGGAATTATTGTGTCTCTCCTGTGCACGGGCGCGCTGTTCCGGCAAACGGAGAAACTTGGTGTCGACTCCAAAGCCGCTGTGCAGGATATGGTCAAGCCCGACCAGACCGTTACGCTTGCCTACAGCCCAGAACTGGCAGGCAAATTATTGAACGCTTCCCATAGCAACGCCGCAAACGGCAGCGGCCCCACGTCGCTGGTGGTGATTTACTCGTACGGAGATTTCCGCGCTGCGAGTCAGGCGGTGCGATCGGACGATCCCTCCGCCAAGCCCATCGAGATCAAGCGGGAGGACTGTGTTCCGGGTAATAAAGTAAACGCTTTCTTCTCCAGTCCGTTCGGCGACCTGGATGCCGCGCGCGTCGCTCCCTTAAAGATCGAGAATGCGCTCATCACCCCGATTCCGCCGGCACGAAATGGCTGGCTGGTGGCTATTACTCTATTTGTGTTCATGGCCTTTTTTGCGATTGGACCGGGAGTGTGCGTCTGGCTGGCGCTTTCGGAATTGATGCCCACGCGCATCCGCTCCAACGGCATGAGCATCGCTCTGGTGCTGAACCAGGCAGTATCGACGACCATCGCGGCGATTTTCCTTCCCACGGTCGGCAAGTACGGATACTCCACCATGTTTTTCGGATTCGCCGGCTGCACGGTAATTTATTTCGTCACCGCGACCTGGTTCCTGCCGGAAACGAAAGGTAAGACTCTGGAAGAAATTGAAGCCCACTTTGAGGGCAAGAGGGCGTAGTTGATTGCTTGACGTCGAAGAAATCTTGTACTCTGAAGATGGAGATTGAAACGATTGAATAGCCCAAAACCACGCACTTTCCAGCACGCCATGCGGCGGGAAATTTATGAACAGCCTTCCGCGATCGCCAAGACGATCGAAAAACACCTGAAGGATGACATCCTTTTCCCAGGCGAACTTCACCCCATCGAAAGCGCGCTGCTGACCTTCGAAAAGCTCATCATTGCCGCCAGTGGATCGAGCCGCCACGCAGGCCTCGCCGGCGAAATCATGATCGAAGATCTCTCGGGCGTCGCGGTTGACGTCGAATATGCCAGCGAATACTGCTATCGCTCGACCCACGCCGCGGTCGATCCGATCGTCATGGTCATTACGCAGTCGGGCGAGACCGCGGACACGATCGCGGCGCAACGCGAGGCCCTGACGCGCGGGGTCAAGACCATTGCCATCTCCAATGTTCCCGACACGACGATCGTGCGCGAGGCTGGAGCAGCGCTGATCTCAGGCGCCGGACCGGAGTTGTCGGTTCCCGCCACCAAAAGTTTTACCACGCAGCTCACGATCCTCTATTTGATGGCGTTGTTCCTGGCTCGAAAACGCGGTCGGATGACGTCGGAAGTGACGCGGTCCTACCTGCAACGGCTATCACTTCTGCCGAAGGCCATTGAAGAAAATCTCGCAATTTGGGATGGCCTGGCGGAGGAGTTCGGTGCCGTGCACTTCAAGGCGGAGAAGTTTCTATATCTCGGCCGCGGGGTGCATTACGCTATTGCGCGCGAGGGCGCGCTCAAGCTGAAAGAAATTTCGTACGCCCATGCGGAAGGATATCCCGCAGGCGAACTCAAGCACGGTCCAAACGCGCTGGTCGATGACAAACTGCCGGTAGTGGTGCTGGCTACCTGCGACCACCATGATCCGGATTCACTCCTTCGCTACCGCCGCACTTTGGAGGTCATGAAGGAGGTGCGATCGCGGCGCGGGCCATTGGTGGCCGTCGCTACTGAAGGCGATAAGGAAGCAAGAGCCATCGCCGATCACGTGTTCTATGTACCTTCAGCTCCGGAGTTGTTGTTGCCGATTGTTGAGGTAATCCCGCTGCAGTTATTCGCCTATCACGTCGCGGTAAACAAGGGATACGACGTCGACCGTCCACGGAATTTGGTAAAGGCGGTCGTTACGGAATAGGGGTGCTAAGGCGGTAGGAACTGAGTGTCGCCTAAGGCTTTGCCGGGCTGAGCGGGTCGTCCGGGTGGCAAAGGCCGAGGCAAATACCAACCCCTACGGCAGCCGTCCCCGCTGCGATCGCCCAGGGCGAGTTGAGGATGGCATTGACTCCCGGGACAGTTCCCGAGGCCTTGATGTAGGCCGCGCCACACTTTTCTTCGCGTGATTTTTGTTCGCTTTCGCGCACGATTGCCCGGTCGGAGTGCTCTGCCTTCTTGGCCTGTTGCTCTTTGTCGGAGCGGGAATCGATGTACACATCACTCTTGAGCGCCGACACGGTCACCTTCCCATTCGTGTCAACTACTTCGTAGTAGGTCGCGACTGCGTTGTTCACGGGCGTGATGGTGATGCAACCGACGCGGACTCTGAGCCCGCGACTCGTCTGTACTGACAGGCTGCCGTGGTCCAAAACAAGCTCGTCGACTTCAAATTGAACCATCGTCTCAGGGCGGATGTCGGCCGTCGATCCGGTAGTTTCCAGTCGGGCCGAAGCATTTTTCTGGGTTTCGATCAGATCATCATGGAATACCGCAGCCGAGGCGGGAGCTGGTTTCTCGTCGAGGTTCACGCCGACCCCGCGGCTTCGCAAGATCGCTCCGCCGCCTTCCTGAGCGAATAAAGACACGGGCAGAATTGCGCAGAGCCACAACGAAACGAGATGTCTCCAATGAAACAGACTCCGTCCCAATTCAAATGTCCGCACTTACGAACTGTGACTAGCCTATCCAAGCGGTTTGGGGACGCAAAGTGGCTCTTTTGGTGACCGAGACGCGTTTGCCGCCAACGAAGGTAGCCTTTTGAAATCAGGATCAGGCGCGGGCAAAGTCGATGTAACCCTTTTGCACGTCGGTGCGAATCAGCTTCGCGCGCAGCTTATCTCCCACGTCGAGGCCTTGCTCTCCCTGGCAGAGCAATCCCTCGACGTGCGGCTGGAGCACACGAACGAAGGTGCCGTGGTCGGTAACTCCGGTGACAATCGCGTCAAATACCTCTCCAACGTGGTGTTGCATGGCCACAGCCGCAAGCCGCTTCGACATTTCCCGTTCTACTTTTCTGGCGGCGTCTTCCTTCTGCGTGCAGTTGGAAGCGATCGCGGTCAGATCGGCATCGGTATAGGGATTGGATTGGCCAGCGAGCATCGCTTTAATTATGCGCTGCGTAACCACGTCAGCGAATCGCCGGTTCGGCGCCGTGGAGTGCGTGTAGTCCTGTACGGCCAGACCAAAATGTCCGGGGGCCACGTCACCGGGTCGCTCCAGAACATATTCCCCTGGGCCGATGAGTTTGATCACGGTGAGAGACAGGTCGGCGAAGTGATCCGGATCCGCAGCCTTGCGCCGCAGCAGCAAATCGTTCAAAGCCTTCGAATCGGGCTGGGCGGGAAGCTTTTCTCCCTTCGATGCTGCCAGTTGCACGATGCGGTCCCAGCGTTCCGGGGTACGAACGATGCGGCGCAGCGAAGAAACCTTCTCGAGCAGGCGAGCCACCACGCCGTTCGCTGCCACCATGAAATCTTCAATCAAATCGGTAGCATGATTTTTCTGCTGCTTTACCACATCGACGACCTGAGCGTCGAGAACAAGGGGGAGGACTTCGTCGGTCTGAAGGTTGAGCGCACCTTGCTGATAGCGGTGCGCCTTGAGCTTTTGGGCTGCCTCATCCTGAAGTTTGAGTTGCGACTGCAACTCACTCGATACAGATACTTTAGTTGGGGCGGCCGCCGTCCCTTCCAGCCACGCGCCGACCGAATTGTATTGCAGTTGCGCCTTATTACGGACGACCGCGCGATAGACGTCGGATGATTTGACCAGGCCCGCGGCATCGACGACGAATTCAATGACGACGCTGAGCCGATCGACGTTTTCGAGCAACGACGTGACCCCGGTAGACAGCTCTTCGGGAATCATCGGAAAATTTCGAATGCCCGTGTAGACCGTCGTGGTTTCGCGAGCCGCATGCTGATCGATCGGAGTCTGATGGGGCACGAAGGCATCCACATCGGCGATGCCCACCATGATCTTCACATCGCCATTGCCGATCGCCTCCGCCACTTCGATCTGATCCAGGTCGCGGGAGGTGTCGTTATCAATCGAAGACCAGAGCAGATTTCGCAGGTCCCGCACACTGGGAGTTACGGCCACTTGCGGCGGATGGACTTTCAGGTCCGCGAGCTGCTGCTGAACCTCGGGAGAAAAGTCCGGCTGGAAGCCATGTTTCATCATGACTTGTTTCGCTGTGGCCTGCAGGTCGAGATGCGTCGGATTAGCGTCTGGCATGAACTCCCCGTGCGGAATTGAAATGGAGTTCAGCCTACCACGAGCCCGTTCGCGCCCGGGTTTCGGGATCAGTTCCCCTCTGGATCCCTATAACTAGCTGGTCCGCAGACGCAAGAGATCGGCGTTCGTATAAACCCGGGGAGCGCGCGCCTTGTGCGCTTTCCAGTAGGCGGCGACGTCGCCCAGCGTCATTCCATATCCCCGGACGCGCAGCGAATCCGCATCAGTGATCGTCACGAAACCGACCAGACTCGGCGGCACCTCGCGGGGCGGCTCCGACGTGAGTTCGATGCTCACGCTCGTTGCAGCTCCGGACATGGGGTATCCGTAAAAGATGGGAAACAGATTCAGCTGGATCTGTGGCGCTGGCGCCGAATCCAAGGGTTGATTCGAAGCAGGCGGCAAGAAATCAGGCAGAGGCTCGACGGGCGGAAGCGGAGCGTCAAGGAATAGAGTGGGCGTGGCGATGGGACGCAGAAACGACCCCGAACTCGCGGTTACCAGATATTGAGGACCTGCGGAGAAATTGGTGTCCTGAGCGGCGGCAGACATGCCAGTCACGACCAGAAACAGAAAACATAGATAAGTCAGGCGCATAACCAGCTCCGAATACAAACTAAGGAAACCACTCAGCTTAGATGCCGATTATGGAATAGAAAGGCAGCGAATCTCCAGAGACGAAAGACTCTAATCCCCGCTCGGCAGAACTCTAGAGGGAAGCAGTTCCCGCGTTTCGCCGCTCGCGACGGTTGGCGATGATGATGTAAAGCATGTAGAAAACCACCGCCAGGTTGCCGATCAGCAAGACGCTGCGCAGCAGCGTGATGCCACGTATCAGCTCGAGAACCTCCCAAGGAAGCAGCAGGGTCCCGGAGACGAATGCGACCCACTCGGCCCAGGTGCGGCACTTCCACAAGCCGTACGCTTCGGTGAAGCGCAGCGCCGCATAGGCGACAGCGAGGCCAGCGAAGGCCCATAGGCGGGCATCAGTCACGCTGTCAGCAAAATCCAGAAACATCAAGGCAGACTTGCGGTCAGTGCTGATATGCAGCCGAGCCAGCAAGCTTTCGCCGATGAGCCAGGGATCTTTGTGTAAAAGGTAAAGGGCACAAATGCACATCACAATGCCCAGCCAACCCTTGAGGAATTCGAATCCCGCTACTGCCCGGAGTACGTCTCTTTGGCGGCGGTGAGGATCGGGCGGATTTCCGGGCTGGGGCATGAATTCTGACGATTGCTTCTTGTGACGACTACTTCTGAAGATTATCACGCGCAGTCGCGATCGCAAATTTTCCCAACGAGGGGCGAGGGCTAAGGACTCGGGACTCAAAGATTCCTTACCTCAGTAACTGGAGCGGCCCCGCCAGACATGTCACGATCAACACTGAATCAGACTGAGGGATGACTCCATGAAAAGACTTGTGCATTTTCTGGCCATTGTGGCCTTATCCGTTGCCGGATCGGTGGCGCAACAGACCGCAACACCACAAACGGCGAGGCAGGCTTTGCTCGAAATGTTCTTCAGCAAAACGCCGGGGACCCTGGTAAAGCACTTGCCGGCAGCGACGCTCTCAGCCCTGGCAAAATCTGGAGCGCTGGGCAACCTGCAGGCTTATTCGATGATGGCCAACCAGCTTCACGCACAGGGAAACAACCTGGAGACGTTTGAAACCGGATCCGTCCTTCTGTCGGCGAGCGACCCAAAGACTGGGCAAAAGGTTGAGATCACCGTGGAAAATGATGCGCTGCGCGGCGATCAGGACGACATCGAGGTAGCCTTTCAGATCTATAAGAACGGAACAGTCCAGCGCACTCCGTTCATGCCGCAGATGACCTTCACCATGAAGCAAGAAGCACAAGTCTGGACGCTGAATGAGATTTCCGTCACCATCCATCTGCCACTGGCCGATCCGGACTTTTTGAAAGCCATCACAGACAAAATGGCGCCGCACGCAGGAACAAACGGCGGATTCACGACTACTCCGCAGACGCAAATTGCGTCACAGGCCGGCAGCGATCCCATGGTGCTGGCCGCGATGCGGACTATCTTGTCGGCGGAAACTACTTACGCCGCAACTTATCCGGCAGCTGGCTTCACTTGTACGCTTTCCAATCTGGATGGCTTTGGCAGCAGTGAACGAAACGAGCACCAGGCGATGCTGATCAACAGTGGGCTGGCTAGCGGCAGACGGTATGGCTTCGTCTTTTCTCTCTCGGAGTGCGGAGGAAGCCCGGCTACCACATTCCGCCTCACCGCCGCGCCCAACGCCAATTCGATGGGACGGAAGGCTTTTTGCGCCGACCAGTCGGGAGTGATTCGCTCCTCGAATGACGGCAAGCCGGAGACGTGCCTGGCGAGTGGAGAGCCCGTACAGTAATTTGCGCAACCACGCTGGCAGCAGTGCAACTAGCGCATGACGGACCACGCTAGCCCGTCGGGCTCGAGGCCGACTTCGAGTCGACCCGCCACCTCCAGCGACTTGAGGTCGATCACCACGATGTAATTATCCGGAGAGCATGCGACAAATGCCCGCGATCCATCCGGTTGCATCTGGATGCCAGCAGCGCCGTGTCCTACTGCAATACGTTTGATTTCCTTGTGCGTGGCCGCGTCCAGCACCACTACATCCGAAATGCGAAGTCCGGAGACCAGCACCCTCCGCCCATCCGGCGTGAATTTCAGGCGGTTCGCACTCCGCACATTGGCTGCAAGAGTTTCGGTCACGGTTTTGGACGCGGAGTTGATGATCGAAATCGTCCCTTCCTGCGCGTTGGCCACCCAGATTTCTTTGCCATCGGGCGAGACGTCGAATCCTTCCGAGCCATTGCCGACTGTCACCACGGTTTCATCCCAATCTCTCGGAGGCGGCATAGGACTGCCCGGAGGTGGTCTGAGCTGGCGCGGAGAGCTTTTTTCGATGATGCTCACGCTCCCGGAACTGACATTCGTGGTGACAATGCGATTCATATCGTCGGTCACGAAGACCATGTGCGTTCGGTTCTGGCCTGTGCCGAGAATCCAGTCCACTTTCTGCGTCTTGGGGTCGTAGCTGCCGATTGCCTTGGCGGCTTCGGCGGTAAACCAGACTTTGCCACCGACAAAAGTCAATCCATGCGGCCCGCGCAAAGCCCCGAGGTCGATAGCGGGCAGCGCCTTCTGTCTAACCAGATCGATCACGGCGAGCGTGTTATAGGCTCCGCCACCATAGTTGGAAACGTAAGCCGTCTTGCCGTCGGTTGAGGCGATCACTTCATGGGGATCATTGCCCACCGGAATGCGAGCCAGGACCTTCAGGCTGGAGGGGTCGACGATGGCGAGCGTCTGCTCTCGCTTGCTCAGCGCCAGCAACGCTTCCTTCGGGGTGCTCTGCGCGCGCGCAGCTACGGAGGCGAGCCCAGCCGCTAGAAGAAGCAGAGAAGCTATGTTTTTCGTTTCCATGGTCGGCCTACTTTTTTTTATCGCGAATCGCGGAGCGCAGCTCGGCGACGATTTCCTGAGATGCCTTGATGGCCTCCGCATGTTGGTTCACGTTGAATGAGATCGCTCCCACGCGGGCATGGCCGCCACCACCGTAGCGCTCGCAAATGCGAGCGAGATTCACTTCCGGCTCTTGCGGCGCCCAGGGATTCGATCCCACCGAAACTTTTACGCGAAAACTGCTCTTGCTCAGTCCCACGCTGTAGACCGATTCCGGATGCAGGTAATACGGAATGAACTTGTTGTAGCCCTCAAGATCGTGATCGGTGACATCGAAAAATATCGTGGCATCCTTGCACTCGGTGCGTTCCCGCAGGATCCCGATCGAAAGCTCATGACGTTTCAGGAGCGGCGGCAAAAGCGGCGCAACAAAAGGCTCTTTCAGGATTTCGGCCAGAGATTTGGTGGCCAGCAGCGGAATCAGATTGGGAACGAAGCCGTGATCGGGTGCCGACTCGATCACCATGGTCAGCTTCATGGCGGGCGCTTCCATCTCCACTGCGGTCTTAGCGTCGGCATAAAGAGCGCCATCGATAATGTCGGTCCAGTGCACCAGATCGGACACGGGGGAAGGATCGAAGCCGAAGCGCTGCTGCGCGATCATCGCAATGAAACTGGTGCAGGACTTGAAATCCGGGTCGTAAAACTTGCGATTGCTCTGGTCCTGCTCGAAGTGCTCGGCGTCTGCCGGCGAAAGGAATGCGCTCTCGTGATGATCGAACCACCAGGTGATGTTGGGCGAGCTCGAGTATTTGAAGTCGACGATCGCGTTCTCATCTCCGTCGAACTGCTTTTCGTCGAACAGTGCACCGGCGCGATGCACCAGCCCGGTGAACTCGAAATCGGCGTCGCCGCGGATGCGCTCGCGGTAAAAACGGGAGAAGAGCGCGGCCGAGGAAGCACCGTCGAAACACTTATCGTGATAGAAAACCCGAACTCGCAAGGCATGCCCCAATCGCCAGAAAAATTCCCTCGGTTCCGGAGAGTCACTCTTCCAGCGGCCATCCGCACTCTGGGTAAAAGCTAATAGGATTGACAGCTTATAGGAAGAATGTCAAGCGCGGGTATGGCTTCGCAGTGGATTCTTGCGTAAGAAATCTGACGCCAGAACCACAAACGGCACGAAGTCTCACGAAGGAATCCGGCCCGTTTTGGCATTTCCTTCGTGGAACTTCGTGCCCTTCGTGGTGAATGCTCTCTCTATTCCTACATCGCGTTGGCTTGCTTTTCGGCCATGTCGCCAATCACGGGCAACTTGTACATCTGGCCCTGATTCGCCTTCAGGAGCAGGACGATCCAAAGAATGAATCCGCCCAGGCTCACCAGCAGATGCAGCGGCAACGTAATCAGCGCCATAAACGGAACAAACGTGAAGATCGAGAGCCCGATATGGAGGATCAGCAGAACAGCGGCAAAAAACAGACACTGAAACGAATGGAAGCGGATAAACCGGTTCTTGTTGTAAGGCTCGACCACCAGAAACACGATGGCAGGGATAATGGTGATATAGGCAAGCATTCCGGCCACGTTATCGGTCATCCCTTGAGCCGTAGTGGTCGTTGGACCTGCGGCAGGGACCGGAATGCGGCCGGCGCAAGCCGCGCAGGTGGTAGTGCCGTCAGCGATCTGGGCGCCGCACATGTTGCAAAAAGCCATAAAGGGCCTCCGAGTCGATTTTGGATTGAGCCGTCGATAACTACAGGCAATCGTTCCCAAGCGGCGTCGGCGGCACGTTATCAAAAAGACGTTGGCAACGCAACGGATATTTCTACCTTCCACTGACGCTTCAACTCGGGTCGGAATGCCGCTCCGCAAAGTCACCGAGAATCGGAAGCTTGAACATCTCTCCCCGGAAGGCTTTCACCACCAGAACGAGCCAGATCAGGGATGCGGCCAGAACGGCCATCGAGTCGATGAGCAGCACCAGGAGCGGTCCGAGCATGGGGATGAGGAACAGCATCAGGCCCAAAAGCTTCAGTGCGCTGGCGAACGCGAGCAAGGCTCCCCACGCCATCAGGCACTGCAAAGAATGGAAGCGCACGAAGCGGTTTCTGCGATAAGGATCGGCGAACAGGAAAATGATCGCCGGAAGGAATGAAAGGTACGCCAGCGCCCCGCCGACGGTTTCGGGCAAGACCCCGACCGTGCCTGTGGCGCGCGTTGCCGTCTGCATAGAAATGCCGCACCCGGGGCAATAGGCAGCGCTCTCCGGCATCTGGGCCGCACAATGCGGGCACGATTTCGACAAAACCTGCGCCTGATCCATCGCGGGCACCATATCAAAAGAGACGGTGGGCTACAAATGGACGGCCACCGAAATCAGGCAGAATCAGTAATCGCATTGACGCGAGTGACCACGAAGAGTATGTTTCGTGCAAATTTCCGATCCGGGCCAAGGGAAACGTCCAGGCAAGGAGGACGAGATGAGCACATTTTGCGCCGCTTGCGGCAACGGTATGAACGCGGACGACAAGTTCTGCCGGGCCTGTGGAGCGCAAGGTGCGGCGGGTCCTGGAACGGCTCCGGTTGCGCCGTTCGCAACACCCGTGGGGCCGGAGAAGACCAGCGTAAAGGCTATCGTCAGCCTGGTGTTCGGTTTGTTCATTTTCTTTTTTCCCTTCTCGATTGTCGCAATTGTTTTTGGGCATCTTTCCTTGTCGGAGATTAAAAAGAGCGCTGGCCGGCTTACGGGAGACGGAATGGCGATTGCCGGCCTCGTGCTCGGCTATGCTGGCGTGGCCGCGATACCGGTGATGCTGATCATCGCGGCGATTGCGATCCCAAATCTGCTACGGGCAAGAATCGCGGCCAACGAGTCGTCGGCAGTCGCCTCTATCCGGACGATCAACGTGGCAGAGGTAAGGTACTTATCATCGCATCCCGGAAATGGATACACTTGCTCGCTTTCGGATCTGGCTGGAGATCAGTCGATCGACAGCACGCTGGCGAGCGGACTAAAACGCGGTTACCTGTTCGAACTGACGGCTTGCGTGCCAGGGTCAGACAGCGGACCGAACGGCAGTTACCACTTGTCCGCTCATCCGGCAGTCCCAAACCAGACGGGTATGCGGGCGTTTTGCTCGGATGAATCTTCGGTGATCAAGGTGGATACTCGCGGGTCCGTGCAGAACTGTTTAGATGGCGGTGCGGTACTCAACTGACGAATTTAGGTTGCCAGGAGACGACGAATGTTCTGTCCTCAGTGTGGAGCTAGTAACGCCGATACATCGGCGGTATGCGTACAGTGCGGAAGAAATTTGCAATCCGGCTTGCCGGCCGCTCCCATGCCGACCGGCATGGTGTTGCCGCCGCCGGGAACAACGGTACCCAACTACCTGGTCTTTGCGATCCTGGCAACGGTGTTCTGCTGCCTTCCGGCGGGGATTCCGGGGATCATCTACGCGGCCCAGGTCAACACCAAGTTGCAGGCCGGCGACTATGCCGGCGCAGTCATTGCCTCCAACAACGCCAAGACATGGTGCTGGGTTTCGTTTGGCATCGGACTTGGGACCATCGCGATCTACATGCTGCTCATGATCGTGGGAGTGATTAGCGGGCTGCATCATTAGAATCGGAGGCAGATTTTGGAACACGTTGGCAAACGGCGGGTACTCGCGGCGTTGATCGCGATCGGTGCGATGGGATTGCTTCTGCTGCGGATTTTCGATCCGGCAACTTCGGGTGTGTTTCCGCCTTGTCCCCTGCATTATCTGACCGGCTGGTATTGCCCGGGATGCGGATCGCTGCGGGCAATGCATGCTCTGCTGCATGGCGATTTGCGGCTGGCGTGGGCCATGAATCCGCTGGTGGTTGTTTTTCTTCCCTTCATCGCTTACGGGCTGGCTTCTGAAGTACTGCGCGCATTTCGAGGACACGGTCTGCCGCAAGTCATGCTGCCGCCCTCTTCGATTCGGGCGCTTTGCATTCTAGTTGTTCTGTTCGGAGTAATCAGAAACCTCTCCATCCATCCGTTCAATTTGCTGGCGCCGGGCGCTATGCTGCACCCGTGGTAGCAATCTCTGAGGAAAGAAACCTCCGATGAGTTCGTTTTGCCTGGGATGCGGCAACAGCCTGGCGTCAGGCGAGCGCTTCTGCCCCAGTTGCGGAAGGGATGCGTTGGCTGGCGCAAGCTTTCCCCGGGTCGATCCAGCGGTCGCGATCGGTCTGATGCCGGAACCCAGCAACAAGGCCATTTTCAGCCTCGTCTGCGGAGCTCTCTTTCTGATTCTTCCGTTCTCCTTTGTGGCCGTCATCTGGGGATATCTCGCTCTTTCCGAGATTCGGAAAAATCCTGGCAGGCTGACGGGGAGAGGGATGGCGATTGCCGGTATCGTACTGGGTTATGTCGGCGTTGCCTTGACCGCGTTCCTGATCGGGTTGGGAATTTACGCACAGCACACGGCTCGGAAGGCGGTCACGCATTCGACGATCAGAAGCGGCAAGCCCGTCGTATCGGCGATTCGCACCTTGAACACCGCCGAGATCGCCTACGCCCAAGCCCACAAATCCTTGGGATACACGTGTTCCCTCTCCGACTTATCGAACGCGTGGGGAATCGGAAATTTGTCCGAGGGCCACGCCCATGGTTACGTTTTTGAATTAAAGGATTGCAAAGCTTCGAAAGGCACCGGGCCGGTGGTGATGTACCGGCTCGTGGCGTATCCGGCAACTCAGAAACCAGGCGCGGCCGCGTATTGCTCCGACGAATCGGATGTCATTCGAGTGTCGCGCAACGGCTCCGCCGAGGATTGTCTGCGTACGGGTACAGATCTGGAAGAGAGCGAGATCAAGAAGAGCGGACCTGTCTGGCAAACCACGCAGTAAGAACTTCCCGCGAACTCCGGAAAGATCGTTTCACAACGCACGTGCGGAGTGGTTCTTCTTTCGGCAGTCTTCGCAGACCCCGTAAATCTGGAAGGTATGCCGCGTCGTAAGGTAGTGGTAGCGGCGCCCAATCTCCTGCTCGAGCTGGCCGACTTCCTGCGAAAAGAACTCGACCGAGCCGCCGCAACCCGTGCAAACCATGTGGTGATGGCTGCGCCGGTTGTACTGGTGCTCGTAGCGGGCAATGCCGTCATGAAAGGCAACCTCGCTGGCGAGTCCGCATTCGGCCAAAAGTTTAAGCGTGCGATAAACCGTGGTGTATCCGATGCGCGCATCTTTTTTCTGCACCAGCCGGTGGAGTTCGTCGGTCGATAAATGATCGCGGGTCTCGAGAAATGTGCGCAGAATCGTATCCCGCTGCGCGGTCTGTTTCAGCCCGACGTCCTTCAGATGGCGATGAAGGATTTCCTGGGCTTCGCGGACCATCTGGCGGGAGATGGTGGGTTGATCATCGATACGCTTTTGCAGCATGGGCTAGCGAGCCAGAATATCATCCCGGCATCTTGAAAATGAAATTCATTTTCACCACGACCCCACCCCCGCCGGGTGGAATACAATCAGAGACTCGCATGAGCACCCTGGGAGACATCAGCGCGCCCTCCGTTCGCCGGTCGCCCCTGGCTCGCATTCTTTTCTGGCTGCTGCTGATATTTCTGCTGATGGTGGCCACCGCCTTGGGCTATGCCTACTACGTGGCGCACGCCGCTCTTCCCCAACTGGACGGCCGAGTGCAGATCAAAGGACTGAGCGCACCGGTCACGGTCACCCGCGACGCTCACGGGGTCCCGACGATCGAGGCCACATCGCTGGACGATCTTTTTTTCGCGCAGGGCTATGTCACCGCCCAGGATCGGCTGTGGCAAATGGATGTGATGCGCCGCTACGGCAGCGGAGAGCTCTCCGAGATTCTGGGCGAGAAAACGCTCAAACTTGACCGCGAGCAACGGATTCTCGGCTTGCGCGCGGCCGCGAAAAAGTCGCTGGAGATGGCCGGCTCGCGGGATCGCGCTTTCCTCGAAGCTTACGCCCGGGGCGTAAATGCGTATATCGCGACGCGGGGCAGCCGGTTGCCCGTCGAATTTCGCATCCTGCGCTATGCGCCGAAGCCGTGGCTGCCGGAAGACTCGCTCGTCATCGCTAACTCAATGGTGAAAGATCTCAATTATCACTACTTCTACGACGCGCTGGCGCGAGAGAAAATTCTGGCGAAGGTCGGTCCGGATCTCACGTCGGATCTGTTCGTGAACCGCTCGTGGCACGACCGGCCCCCCACCGTGATGCGCGACGATTTAGGACAACCCGAGTCCGATGCCGGTGATGAGGATGACAGCGACGATGACGGTCCGGACAACTCCGTCACGCACCGGGATGGTCCGTCCAGATTTGCGAAGCCGATTCAATCGAGGTTCGAAGACGCCGCCGTCAACGGATCGAACGACTGGGTCGTAAGCGGGGCCCACACGGTCACGGGGAAGCCTCTGCTCTCGAATGATATGCACCTCGCCCACCAGATGCCGAACCTCTGGTATGAGGCGCATCTGCACTCGGGCGCATTGGATGTCGCAGGCGTGACGCTGCCGGGAATGCCCTGCGTGATCGTGGGCCACAACCAGCGGGTGGCGTGGGGATTCACCAATGTCGGTCCAACAGTGACGGATGTCTACATCGAAAACTTCAATGCGCAGGGCGCCTACCAGACTCCAAACGGATGGGTTGAACCGCAGCATCGCGCGGAGGTGATTCACGTCAAAGGCGAACCGGACGTGAACCTGGATGTAAAGATCACGCGGCACGGCCCGATCATCACGGATCTTGTTCCCGGTGAAACGCGAGCCTTGGCGCTGCGCTGGACGCTCTACGATGGGCTGCGCCTGCCGTTCTTTGACGTGAATATGGCGCAACACTGGGACGAGTTTACGAAAGCATTCTCGCAACTGGACGCGCCGGGGCAAAACGTGGTGTACACCGATGTGGATGGCAATATCGGTTATCACACTACCGGGAAAGTGCCGATCCGCGCGGCAGGCGATGGCAGCCTTCCGGCCAACGGGGCCGACGATGCGCACGAGTGGGTCTCTTACATTCCCTTCGAAAAGCTGCCCAACATCTACAATCCACCATCGGGAATCATCGCTACCGCCAACGGACGAATCACTGCTGACGATTATCCGAATTCGATCAGCATGGAGTGGGAAGCTCCGTGGCGAACCGCGCGCATTTATCACGTGCTCGAGTCGGGACGGCAATTCTCCCCGGCGGATATGCTTGCGCTGCAAACGGACGTGCATTCGGAAGCCGATCAGTTTGCCGCGGAACGATTCGTCTACGCCGTTGATCACGCGTCGAAGCCCTCCGCGCGCGCCAAGCAGGCTGCCGATCTGATGCGGAGCTGGGATGGACGCATGCTGGCGACGTCCGCGGCTCCAACGATCACCGAGAATTCGATTTACCAGCTGACACGATTGCTGCTGGAGCCGAAACTAGGAAGTGCGCCTCCCGAACCGGTAAAGGACGAACTTCCAAAAGAAGATGGCTCACTGAATTGGAAGACCTATTCCTGGGAGATGCGCTCCGTCTGGATGGAGAATATTCTGCTGCACCGGCCGAAACGCTGGCTTCCTGAAAACTATCCCAATTACGACGAACTGCTGACCGCGGCTGTGGATGCAGCCGTGAACGACACCGACGTGCCGAAGGATCTGGCATCGTGGCACTGGGGAGCGTTCAATGCGGTGGAGATCCAGCATCCCATCCTCGAAAACATTCCGCTGGTGCGGCGGTGGTCCGGGCCGGGAGTGCAGGAACAGTCCGGCAGCGGGTACACCGTGAAAGCCGTAACCCGGCAGCATGGACCGTCAGAGCGCTTCACCGCGAATCTTGCCAACCTTGACGAGTCGACGCTGAACATTGTCACGGGACAAGCGGGGAATTTCATGAGCCCGTACTACATGGATCAGTGGAAGGCGTGGTATGAGGGAACGACCTTCACCCTTCCGTTCACCGCGAAAGCCGTCTCGGCGACGAAGTCTCATCAGTTACGATTGGAGCCAGGGCAATGAGCGATGCCACGAATACGCACGACTTGCAGGACTCGGTTGCGCTGCTTGCCCGGACACCTGCGGCCCTCGACGCCCTGCTGCGGGGATTGGGAGAGACCTGGACCGAACGGAATGAAGGGAAGAACACTTGGACTGTCCGCGAAGTAGTGGCGCACTTGATTCACGGGGAGCGCACGGATTGGATGCCGCGCGTGAAGATGATCCTGGAATTCGGCGAGACTCGTCCCTTTGAAAAATTTGAGCGCGAGGGGCACAAGCGGGAAATGGAGGGCAAGTCTGTGGAACAACTGTTGGACGAGTTTGCCCGGGCTCGATCGGAAAATCTCGACGCGCTGCAGGCATTGAATCTGCGTCCACAAGATCTTGAGCGTCGCGGACGACATCCCGCCCTTGGAATCGTCATGCTGTCACAATTACTGGCAACCTGGGCGGCTCATGACCTGACCCATCTGCATCAGGTCTCAAGAATCATGGCCCATCAATACCATGAGGCGGTAGGCCCGTGGAACGCCTATCTGGGAGTGATGCAGTGCGCCGGGCACAGCGCATGACAACTCCGGCCAAGTCGTACGCCCTTAGAAGTTGTCGATCGCTTTTACGTCGCCGACATAACCCACAATGTTGATGTTGCCTTCCGGCAGGTAGTCGTTGATCAGCAGGATATCTTTGGTGATATCGTAAACTCGCAAGTTCCCGCCCTGCGCCACGTACTCGACCGTGCGACCGGTGAAACCCTGCAAGCCGTTGACGTTCCCGTTGTCCGGGGGAATCAGCACCGAGCCGTCTGTCGTGTGGTAAATGGACAGGCACCCGCGGACTTCGCCATTCGGACTATTGACGTTCCCGATGTTTGTGCAATCGTAGGAACCGATGAAGAGCTGGCCATTGCTGGTCATATCCATGCGGTCGTGGTAGCCGTCGGTAATCACGGCGGTCGCCGTCACCGTGCCGGAACCAAGATTGACGACGTCGAGCCGGCCGCAAATGGTAGCCGCCGTCGCCTGGGGGGCGCAACCGTTATTCGTCGTCGGAGTGCCTGCGACGTAAAGCGTCGAACCGTCTACGCTCAGCAGGGCCATGGTTGCGGCGTCGACCGGAATCGTGCTGGTGACGCTAAGACTATTGAGATCAAAAACCGCAACGCTTGGAGCCTGGGTTCCGCCGCATTGGAAGCCGCAATTCATGATGTATGCGGTGGTTCCGCTTACGACGGCGAACACGGGGCGGCTGAATCCCGGAACAATCGTGCAAACCGCGTTCGGGGGATTGTTGTAGCAACTGGTATCCACGGGAGGAACGGCAGTCGTCGGAGAGAGCACCGTCACGGCATCGGAGTCGTTGCTGAACACGAGCAGCTGAGTTCCGTTTGAGTTAGATACGACGGTTTGCGCATTCCCCACCGCAATCTGCGAGACCGACCCCTGGGAGAAATTCATGACTGCGACTGAGCCGAGAACGGCAGAACCGTTGACGGTGGCGCTCGGAACGGCAGCATATCCCAGCGCAGAGGAGGTCGGAATCGTCATGCTCGTCGTCGGTCCCGCCAGGTGAGCGTTGCCGATCGAGGTTTGTTTCGGCGTACTGATTGCGTAAACGGTATTCGAGCTGGCGTCGAAGGCAGCCACGATGTTGCGGGATGGAGAAATAGCCATCAGGCCCGGCTGACTCCCGGCGGGCAGCGGAGCCGCACGCGCGATCGTGTCGTATTCTCCGTTGATGATCACCAGTCCGCCAAAGTTTTGGGGGGTGGTCACACTTTGGGAGGCCAGCACGCGATCCGGCAATATCGCATTGCTAGAACTGCTGCTGCATGAGATCAAACTGATGCTGATCGATAATCCGACCACCAGAACGAGGATATGTTTCTTCAAACGGCAGGCTCCTAACAACATGAAAAAGGGAGATTTAATCGCGAAATGGTGGATTATAACAGACCGGAGATTGCGCATTTGGAATTGAGTGCGTTTTAGGGGCGAAGGCGCCATTTTCCAAACCCTTTTTGCCCGCTCCAAGATGCGCAAATCGGTCTTCATCCTGTATTCTCAGAAAATATATATGGCGTCTGACTTTCTTGCCCGGATCAAGGACTTCCCCGTTCTGTGCGACGGCGCGATGGGGACGCTGCTCTACGCCAAGGGCATTTTTATTAACCGGTCCTACGACGAACTGAACCTGTCCCAGCCCGACTTGATTCGCGGAATTCACCACGAATACCTGCAAGCCGGGGCCGAGATTATTGAAACCAATACTTTCGGTGCTAACTCTTTCCGTCTGGGACGGCATAGTTTGGCCGACAAAGTTCGGGACGTGAACAAGGTTGGCGCCCGCCTCGCCCACGAGGCCGCCAAAAGCTTCGATGTGTGGGTGGCGGGATCGGTTGGCCCGCTGGGAACCAGAATCGAACCTTTAGGCAAGACTTCGTTTCAGGAGGCGCGCGCGGCGTTTCGCGAGCAGATCGAAGCGCTGGTGGAAGGTGGCGTCGACCTGCTGATTCTCGAAACTTTCGGGTACATGGAAGAAATCCACCAGGCGATGCTGGCGGCGCGGGACGTAAGCGCGACCATTCCGATCGTGGCGCAGGTCACGATCGACGAAGATGGGAACTGCCTGGACGGTTCCGATCCGGAAACTTTCGTTCCCAAGTTGGTGGAGTGGGGCGCCGACGTCATCGGGTGCAACTGCAGCGTGGGGCCGGTGGCCATGCTGGATGCGATGGAGCGGGTGCGGGCGGCGACTTCCCTGCCGCTGGCCGCGCAGCCGAACGCCGGAATCCCAAGGTCGGTGGATGGCAGAAACATCTATCTGTGCTCGCCGGAATATATGGCGAGTTATGCCCGCAAATTTGTGGCGGCGGGCGTGCGCTTGGTCGGTGGATGCTGCGGTACGACTCCGGAACATATCCGCGTGATGAAGTCGGCGCTGCGCGTCGGCGAAGCGCGTGGCAAAACGGCCTCGGCCCACGTAACGAGTGGCACGGCCACGCCGGCGGCGAGTCCGGCGCTGCCTCTTGAAGTCCGTTCGCCCCTGGGCGCAAAGCTCAGCCGCGGCGAGTTTGTCACGATGGTCGAGATCGTGCCGCCGAAGGGGATCGACGTCCGCAAGGAAGTGGAAGGTGCGCGGTTCCTGAAGTCGGTGGGCGTGGATGCGGTTAACATTCCCGACAGTCCGCGGGCCTCGGCGCGCATGAGCAACCAGGCGCTGTCGTTGCTGATTCAGCGGGAGGTGGGCATCGATGCGATTCTGCATTACACCTGCCGCGACCGCAATGTGCTGTGCATTCAGAGTGACCTGCTGGGAGCGGCCGCGGTCGGGATCCGAAATCTGATTTGCATCACGGGCGATCCTCCGAAGATGGGCAACTATCCCGACGCGACCGCGGTGTTTGATGTGGACGCCATTGGCCTGGTCAACATCGTCCACAATCTGAACCGCGGGCTTGATCTTGGGGGAAATCCGATCGGTACGGGGACGGGCTTTGTCATTGGCGTGGGGGCGAATCCGGGGCTGACGGATCTGGATGAAGAGATTCGCCGCTTCGAATACAAAGTGGAAGCTGGCGCGGAGTATGCCGTGACGCAGCCGGTATTCGATCTGCGCCTGCTGGAGAATTTCCTGCGCCGGATTGAGCATTGCCGCATACCGGTGGTGGCGGGAATCTGGCCGCTGGTCAGCGTGCGCAATGCGGAATTCATGAAGAACGAGTTGCGCGTGTCGGTCCCGGACGCGATTCTGGAGCGCATGGCGAGGGCTCAGACTCCAGAAGCAGCTCGGGCCGAGGGCGTGGCCATTGCGAGAGAGATGCTGATTGCCGCACGCCAGACGGTGCAGGGAGCGCAGATCAGCGCGCCCATGGGCCGGTATAGCTCAGCCGTGGACGTTCTGGAGGCGCTGGGAAGCGACCAGGAACCCAGGGTTCCGGCGTAATTGCCCAATTTTTCAACGAATTGGTGAACGGCCGTCTGTCCCCAGCTTTTCTTGTTGGGAACCCGAGACCAAACCACGTGGCGCCGGCATTTTTGGCTCCCGTCCCTGCAAAAAACGCAAGAGCGGGGCACCCACTGTTGATGACGCGGACGGGATGAAAACCCGGGCCACCCCGCCTAAATGTTCCTCCGAGCAAATCAGAAAAACGTTATTGCGAGATGAATTCCCTCTGTGGGAATGAATGGTGCATTAATTTCGATGGGACGCATGAAAAACACTGGACTCTTTCAGCAAAATGCTGCATTACAATAGAGAGACGGAGCAACCCCGATTGCCTAAGTTCGAAGAGTGTCTCCAGCGACTGGAGAAAATAGTTCAGGAACTGGAAAAGGGAGAAGTCCCTTTAGAGTCGTCGCTGACACTGTTTGAAGAGGGCATGCAGCTTTCTTCGGCCTGCCGGAAAGAACTGGAGCAGGCGGAAGGAAAAGTTGAGATTCTGCTGAAGAAGAATGGGAAGCTCCAGGCTGAACCATTCGAGCCGCCAACGGAGAAAGCGCCCCCGCGCCGGTAACGTTCGCGACTTGAGCGTTGGAAATTGATGTCTGTGGCGTTGTGGTTTCCCAGCCACCCCGCAGCCCTAATCGAGCGTCGACGTCTGCCGTTGACGACGGTTGAAGATCGGGGGTTTGTATGACTCAAAGTGTGGTCCTTCTCGAGAATGATCCGGGAGTGGCACGGTCCCTGGCCGGCGGATTGCGCTCTCACTTTTCAGTCCATGTAACCCGTTCCCGCGAAGAACTGCGGGAGGATGTGGTCCGGGAGCGCCCGGAGGCCGTGGTCTTGAACATTGAACAGTGGCGGCTCACCGATGTGGAAAGCCTGCACCAAGACTTTCCTACGCTGCCGATTGTCTGCACTCACCGCGTTCCGGATGAGGAAATGTGGATGGCCGCGCTGGCCGCAGGAGCCTGCGACGTATGCCCGGCCGATGATGTAGGAAATGTGCTGACTTCCGTGCTGCGCAGTACCGCGCTGTCGCGGGGGGCGGCAGCTTAAACCCTTATTCCTTTCTCTGTTCACTAGGGCGCCCGAAGGCGTCCTTTTTATTTTGCCGAGTTGGAGGAATAGGAGGGCAGTGGTGCAGTTTGAAGATACCCGTCCGCAAGCGGCTAAGGCCGCAATGAAAATGCGATGCTTACGGCACGGCTGAAGAGGGTGCGGAAAAGGGCGTACCAGGCTTCGCAGAGGCGCACGGGGGCTAAAGCCCTCGAGAATTCAAGGCGACTTGCGCGGCCCTGAAGGGCCGCTCTTCCACGGTCACCCATTGGTTCACAGTGACCCATTCGTTCACGGTCACCCATTCGTTCAGGGTGACTCATTCGTTCACGGTCACCCATTCGTTCACGGTGACTCATTCTTCCACGGTGAGTCATTCCTTCGCGGTGAGCCATTCTTCCACGGTGACACAACTCGTTTGGGCCTTTTTCCGCAACCTCTGAAGGAGTGCCCTTTCAAAGCCGATTCAAACTGCAACCGGCGCGGAGTTGGCGCAAGCTTGCCCTTGTTATACTGCCTGTTCATGCTCAAGGAAACTTTGGAACAAGGACAGCGACTGACCGACGCCGCTCTCGACCGGCTGATTCCGCTCGAAACCGAGCATCCCGTTTCCATCCACAAAGCGATGCGGCACAGTGTGTTTGCCGGGGGCAAGCGACTGCGGCCGGTGCTTTGCATGGAAGCGGGGCGCATGATCGCGGAGTCGCTTCCGGCGGGCATCGAGGAATTGGGCGCGGCGCTGGAGATGCTGCACACGTATTCGCTTATCCACGACGACCTGCCGGCACTCGACAATGACGACCTGCGGCGCGGGCGTCCCACATGCCACAAAGTATTTGGGGAAGCCATCGCAATTCTTGCGGGAGATGCATTGCAAACGGAGGCCTACGAAGTGCTGGCGCGGTTGAAGTGTTCTGCGGAAGCCCGAGTCAGGATCATCGAGGAAATTGCTCGAGGCACCGGTACAGTCAACGGAATGATTGGCGGGCAGGTGGTGGACCTGGAGGCTGAACATACCAAGCCGACCGCGGAAATGCTGGAGTACATTCATCGCTCGAAGACGGCGGCATTGATTACTGCGAGCCTGGTCAGCGGCGGGCTGTACGCGGAAGCGAAAGACAAAGAAGTAAGCAAACTGCGGGCGTTTGGGCTGGCCATCGGGCTGGCATTTCAGATCGTGGATGACGTGCTCGACGTTACTCAGACGTCCGAACAGCTGGGAAAGACCGCGGGAAAAGACACGGCTTCGGAGAAGGCGACTTATCCCGCGTTGTTCGGCGTGGATGCGTCGGTGCGGAAGGCGGAGGAACTGGTCAACCAGGCGTTCGCGGAACTGGACAGCTTCGGCGAACGGGCGGAAACGCTGAAGGAGCTGGCGAGATTCCTAGTGGAGAGGAAGAAGTAAGGGGACACCGGACCTCAGGCGTAGGGCGTCGGACCTCAGGCGTGGGACCTCAGACCATGGTCACCTGTTCTCCCTCAGGTCCGGTATGGTAAACAATAGTTACGGCGATGGAGTTCGCCACAACCGCTTGCGGCAACGCGGGCTGATAACTCCTACAAAATCGAACGCATTTGTAGGAGATCCATCGTGAAAGACTTCCTCGCTATATCCGTCGCTGCCATCCTGGGCGCGAATCTTCGATACCTGTTGAGCCGGTTGGCCGCGAGAGAATTCGGGCCGGTCTTCCCTTACGGCACGCTCATCATCAACATCCTGGGTAGCTTCATCGTCGGATTGTTCGTGATCTGGACGACGGAGCGGGTGCTGGTCGATCCGCGATGGCGATTGCTGGTGGTAGTGGGATTCTGCGGATCATTCACCACGTTTTCCAGCTATGCGTTTGAAAGCATGTCATTCTTTCAACAAGGCCAGTGGGGACTGATGGCGGCCAATATTCTGGGCAACAACATTCTTTGCCTGGCCGGAGCGCTCGCCGGCATGGCCGTGGCGCGGGCGTTATAAAGATGGCGGCGCTCCCAATCCTCGAGACGACACGGCTGAAGCTTCGCCCTTACAGCGAGGCGGACATTGCGGAATTGCTGCCGTTGATTGGCACGCGCGAAGTGGCCGCGACGACGCTGCGCATTGCCCATCCTTACACCGAAGCGGATGCGCGGGCTTTTCTGGAACTCACGAAGGAGCCCGACAAAATCTGGTTGGCGATCACGCTGCGGAGCGATGGGCGCCAGATTGGAGGCGCAGGACTGCGCGTCGAACCATCGCATCAGCACGCGGAACTGGGTTATTGGCTCGGTGCGCCGTATTGGGGACAGGGTTACGCTACCGAAGCTGCTCGGGCGATATTGCGATATGGATTCGAGGAACTCGGGCTGCACCGCATCTTTGCATCGCATTTCAAAGGAAATGCGGCCTCCGGCCGGATTCTGAAAAAGCTCGGCATGCAGTACGAAGGGTGCCAGCGCGAGCATCTGCGCAAATGGGATGAGTTCGTGGATTCGGAGCTGTACGGCCTGTTGCGGCGAGAATGGAAGATTTCTAGAGAGGATCGCGCGTAAAATGCAAGATGCCATGGCAGTGCAAGTCACAATCTATCTGAACGAGGCCGACCAGTGGCATCACCGGCCGTTGCACATGGAACTCCTGAATTATCTGCGAAAAGAAAACGTATACGCCGCAACGGCGACCCATTGCGTGGCGGGATTTCTCGGACGCCACCGGGTGGAGAATGCGCACCTGGTCGAAGTAGGCGGGAGGCTGCCGGTGATTATTATTTTCGTCGACACCGACGAGCATGTGAATCGGGTTTTGCCGACGCTGAAGGAAATGGCGGCTCACCGGCTGATCGTGCGGGAGAGCGTCGTGCTTGAGCAAGGCAATCTCGACTAATATGTCTTCCCCGCCCCTTATGCAACCACTTGACATCCTGGCCATAGCCGCGCACCGCGACGATGTAGAGCAGACCTGCGGAGGCACTCTACTCAAGGCCGCTCAGCGCGGGCAGTGCACCGGCATTCTCGACCTGACCCAAGGCGAGATGGGCACGCGCGGCACGGCCGACGACCGCGCGCGCGAGGCTTCCGAGGCGGCGAAGATTCTTGCAGTTCAGTGGAGACGCGCTCTCGATATTCCCGACGGGCGGGTAGAGAACACCTTCGAGAACCGCCTCAAAGTAGCAAGCGTGATTCGAGAGACGCGTCCGCGGGTGGTGATTCTGCCGTATTGGAAGGGGCGCCATCCCGATCACTACACGGCTTCGATTCTCGGATATGAAGCTTGCTTTCTGGCCGGGCTGGCGAAATTAGATCCGCAGCAAGCTCTCAGTTCTCAGGCGTCACAAGCCAGCGGACAGGCGTCGGACCTCGGACCTCAGACGCCGGACATGGCTCCCCATCGTCCCTTCAAGATTCTCTACGCGACGCTTTATTACGATATTCGTCCTACCTTTGTTGTCGACATTGGCG
Organism: uncultured Acidobacteriota bacterium; assembly: GCA_963765015.1. Lineage (GTDB taxonomy): Bacteria > Acidobacteriota > Terriglobia > Terriglobales > Acidobacteriaceae > Sulfotelmatobacter. The sequence continues at coordinate 31,127 of CAVXVD010000138.1, forward strand.
AGCAGTTCGAAGGAAAGTTTGCGTCGATTCTGGCCTACAAGTCGCAGTTCAGCAATCAGGAGGCGGGCAAGGAACTGTTCCCGGCCCACGAAGAAATCCGCGCTCGCGTCGACGCGATGGCGCGTTTCTACGGCATGCTCGGAGGCGTGACGCATGCTGAGCCATTCCTGCAAAAAGAAGTGGGCCTGGTCGAAGACCTGTTGGCCATTCCCGTCAAATCCATTTAGGATTGCTGGACTCAATTCCACTCACCAAGAAGGATCTCGTATGTTTCGTGTGGCTCTGATTTTCGTAACCTCCCTCGTGATGGCGGTGTCGGCAGCGGCTCAAGCTGGCTCATGGCAGATCGACCCGAATCACTCGTCGGCGCAATTCGCGGTGCGGCATCTCGGAGTGTCAACGGTGCGGGGCGCATTCACGAAAGTGAGCGGCTCGGCCAAATACGATCCTGCGGACCCGGCAAAGACCACGCTTGAGGCCACCATTGAAACAAGCTCGGTTGACACGCGGGTGGAGATGCGTGACAACGATTTGCGCAGCCCGCGCTTCCTCGACGCGCAGAAATTCCCGACAATCACCTTCCATTCCAAGCAAGTGAAGGCCGCAGGCAGCGGAAAGCTGCAGATTACCGGCGACCTAACGATTCATGGCGTGACCAAAGAGGTGGTGCTGGAGGTAGACGGACCATCTACCCCGATTAAGGATCCCATGGGCATGGGCAGTCAGCGGATCGGCGCTTCGGCGTCCACGAAGATCAACCGGAACGATTTTGGCGTGAGTGGTCTTCCCGGAATCGTGGGAGACGATCTCGCCATCACGATCGACGTCGAGTTGATCCAGCCGAAATAGTACGAACTTCTAGAGTTTGCGCTGAAAAAGCTTGTCGGTGTTCTGAATCCGTACTGGCCGGGGGTCGGACATGACAAAGAGGAAGCGGTGGGGTGTTTTCTGGATCGCTCTCGCGACAGTGACGCTCGTGACACTGACGCTGGCCGCATGCGGAGGAAGCGGGACGCCGGCTCCGCCGAGCGCTAGCGTCACGGTCTCGCCTAAATTTGCGGCGTTAGCGGCTACCACGCAAACACAGCAGTTCTCCGCCACGATTTCTGGATACGTCACGAATCTCTCGGTTACGTGGAGTGTGGATGGCGTTTCGGGAGGCAACGCAACGGTCGGCACGATCAGCGTAGCCGGGCTTTATACGCCTCCCGCCACGGCAGGCAGCCATCAAATCGTAGCCGCCAGTGTTGCTTTGCCAGCATCGACTGCTTCTGCGAGCGTCAGCGTCACCGATCTGGCTGGTGTATTCACCTATCACAACAACCTGGCGCGCGATGGTACCAACCTGCAGGAATACGCGCTGACCCCTGCCAACGTCATTTCCGCCACTTTCGGAAAACTAACTTCCTGCCCCGCGGATGGCGCGGTTTACACGCAACCACTCTGGGTGCCCGGAGTTCAGTTCGTAGATGGGCCACACAACGTCATCGTGGTGGCGACCCAGCACGACAGCCTCATCGCCTTCGACGCGGATTCGGTTCCTTGCCTGGCTCGCTGGTCGGTCAATCTGCTCGACACCCTGCACGGGGGCACTGCGAACGAGACTCCCATCATCTGGAACGACGTGGGCAACTGCTATGGGGATATTTATCCGGAAGTGGGAGTTACGGGAACACCCGTGATCGATCCGACGACGAACACCGTGTACGTCGTGAGTTCTTCCGAAGTCGGCACCGCTGGCGGAAACTGCTCGTATAGCCCGGGAACGTTTTATCGCAGACTGCATGCGATTGATCTGGCGACGGGAAACGAGAAGTTCAACGGACCCACAACGATTACCGCCTCGGTTGCCGGCATTGGCGACGGCGGATCGCTGGTGAACTTCGACCCACAGAAACATCATCAACGGTCAGGATTATCGCTGGCAGGGGGCCAGGTGTATGTGCCGTGGTCGGCGCACGAAGATGCGATTCCGTATCACGGCTGGCTGTTTGGGTATTCCGCGGCCGATCTTTCGCAGGCTCCAAGCGTGTTCAATACGACTCCGGACGGCGGCCTAGGCGGCATCTGGGCGGGCGGAGGAGCTCCGGCGGTCGACAGCGGAGGAGATATCTACGTGTCGACGGGCAATGGCATCTTTGACGCGAATTCCACGACCGTCCCTTTCAACGACTATGGAGACAGCCTGCTGCGCCTCCGGCCATTCAGCGGCAACACGTTCAATGGAGTGAATCTGAATCTGATCGACTGGTTTACGCCTTACGATCAAGGCAATCTGGCGTTGAATGACACCGATCTTGGCTCGGGAGCGATTGTCCTGCTGCCGGATCAACCGGCAGCCCCGCAGCACCTGCTGGTGCAGGTCGGCAAAGAGGGAGTGGTGTATCTGATCGATCGCGACCAAATGGGCTACTACAACACGAAGGACAACAGTCAGATCGTGCAGAGTTTTTCGGGCGCAGGAGGAATCTGGGGTACGCCGGCATTCTGGCAGAATAGCCTCTATTATGCGGGACAGGGCAGTCCGCTGACACAATTTACTTTCGACACGGCCACGGGACTATTCAATCCGACACCCACTTCGCAATCGAGCATTACATTCAACTTCCCTACCGCAACTCCGTCGATCTCTTCTCAAGGAGCTTCAAACGGCATTGCGTGGGTGATCGATGCGAGCCTGTACGGCTACGCGAGCCCGAACTCGGGCAACCCAATCCCTGGATATTGTTCCGCCGTGCCGGTGCCTGCAGCTTGTACGGGACCGGCGATTGTGCACGCCTATGACGCAACGAATATGGCGACGGAGTTGTGGAATAGCACGCAGGCGACCGGTAATCGCGACCAAGCGGGAAATGCCGTGAAGTTCGTCCCGCCGACCATCGCGAACGGAAAGGTCTACGTGAGCACGCGGACCGAGGTCGACGTGTATGGATTGCTGCCGTAAAGGCGCCGGGGCGTTGCGGCCCCGGCTCATCGAATAGCGCTAGAAGATCCTCCGGAAGAGCCAGAACAGCGAGCCCGACAACAGCATCGCTACGGGCAACGTGAGAACCCAGGCCAACGCCAGGTTGCGCACGGTACTGAGCTGAATTCCAGAATGATTGGCGGCCATCGTGCCCGCCACACCCGAAGAGAGCACGTGCGTGGTGCTTACGGGTAGACCAAAACCGTCCGCAGCGCCGATGGTTGCCATAGCGGTGATTTCCGCGGCGGCGCCCTGAGCGTAGGTCAAGTGTTCCTTTCCGATCTTTTCGCCGACGGTGACCACGATCCGCTTCCAGCCGATCATGGTTCCCAAACCGAGTGCCATCGCCACCGCAACCTTCACCCAGGTAGGGATGAAACGGGTAGAGCGATCGACGTGCTTCTTGTAGTTGGCGAGCACAGCAGCATCTTCGGCCGAGAATTTCGGCAGTCCGCTTTTCGCTGTGAGCCGCAGCGCTTCGCTTACCAGATAGAGATCGTTGCGGAAGTTGCGCACGCGGTCATTGGGGACATTCTTCAACTCCTTGTACAGGGAGGTTTCGTTGCCGATGTCGTTGACCAGGGTACGCATGGCCAGCATGGTGTTGGCATTGAATTGCCTGGTGCGGATGTAATCGGTGACGTCGTCGCGGGCGTCGCCGATCACGGCGCCGGGCTCGACGTAGTGATTAAGAACCTCAGCGGCCTGCTGCGACACGGCAATGAAGTCTTGCGACTCCTGAAACGTAACCGCGTGGTTTAAAGCGTAGGCGGTAGGGACGGTTCCGATCAAGATGAGCATGATCAATCCCATGCCCTTTTGCCCGTCGTTGGAGCCGTGGAAGAAACTCACGCCGGTGCAAGTCAGAATGAGCAGGCAGCGAATGTAGAACGGGGGTGGGGCGTCGCCTTCCGGGGCACTGTAGAGTTTGGGATCCTTAATAAGCGCCTTGGCTGCCAGCAGCAAAAGCGCCGCTACGCCGAATCCGACCACGGGCGAGAGCAGCAGCGACTTGCCGATATTGGCAGCTTGTCCCCAGTCGACGCCCGATGTACCGCTGCGCCCGGCAAGGAGCTGGTTGGCAATGCCTACGCCGATGACCGAACCGATCAGCGTATGGGAACTGGAGGCGGGGAGGCCGAGCCACCATGTGCCCAGATTCCAGATGATCGCGGCCACGAGCAGCGCAAAGACCATGGCGAATCCGGCTTTGCTGCCTACCTGCAAAATCAATTCCACCGGTAGCAGAGACACAATGGTAAAGGCAACCGCACCGCCTGAAACCATGACTCCGGCAAAATTGCAGATGCCCGACCACACCACCGCGATATGCGGCTCCAAAGAGTGGGTGTAAATCACGGTCGCGACCGCATTAGCCGTGTCATGAAATCCGTTCACAAACTCAAAACCAAGCGCCACCATCAGGGCGATCCCGAGCAGGACGAAGGGCATCACCGGTGCGTTGTGAATCGTGGAAAGATCCCTCAGCAGCTCCGAGGCCGCATAAGCGAAGCCGATGACAAGGACGACGCCAAAAACGCCCATGCCGACTTTGGCGACCGTGCCGGGAGAAGAGTTGAGCTTGTGGTCAAGGACGGACGATGAAGCAGCCATGGTTAGCCTTTGTAATTGCGAAACGCCGGGATTTAGAACCCACTTGAATTGGGGAACTATAGTGAAGGAATGTTACGGGTGTGTTAATGGTGTGTTAACAGGGCGTGGAAAATGCGGCGCGCGCGCCAATCCACAGACGAATTGGCTCGCGTCAGAACAATCTGATCGAAGTGGGCGCCTTACCGCTTGAGTGCAACTGCGAGGCCGTCGCGGATGGGCAGGATGGTGGTATAAAATTCCTTCGAATCGTAGAGCTTGCGATTGAACTCGAGGATCGCCTTCGTTCTCGCGTCCACAGGAGACTTCTCGGCGACGCGGCCGCTCCACAGCACGTTGTCGGTAATAAACAAGCCGCCTTTGCGCAGGCGCGGCGCAACCAGGCGCAGCACGCGGGGGTAATCCTCTTTATCGACGTCGTTGAAGATGATGTCGAATTCCTGCTTTTGCTCGGAGAGGAACTCCAATGCATCTCCGGTGTGCAACGTGATCCGGTTCGTGACGCCAGCGCGGGCAAAATAACCTCGAGCGCGCTCGGCATTCTTCGAATCGCCGTCGGTATAGATCACGCGGCCATCTTCCCCGACCGCTTGCGCCCACCAGATAGTCGAATATCCGATCGCCGATCCTAGTTCGAAGACCGTCTTTGCATTGCACATCAGCGCCAGTTGCTGGAGAACACGGGCGACGGCTGGACCGACGATAGGGACTTCGTGCTTGGTCGCGTAGTCTTCCATCTCGGCGAGAACGTCGTCGCGCTTGGGCAACATAGAGTAGAGATAGTCATCGACTGCCCCAGCGGTGGTGAAGTTATAGTGGCGCCAACTGGCGGGTTTTTCTTTCTTGCTTTGAGTCTTACTTTGAGTCACGCGCTTCCCTTTCAACCACGGAATCAATTTCGCTAAACGGTCCGTCGTGGCGCCGTCTATCGGTGCACTATCCCACCGTTACGCCAGGCTTCATTTCCAGCACTTCCACGCCCGGAACCATTTTCTGCAGTTCGCTCGGCCGTCCCCGCAGCACCGGGAAGGTTCCGAAATGCATGGGAATGACCGTCTTCGGCTTCAGGAGATTGCAAGCATAGGCCGCTTCGCGAGGCCCCATGGTGTAATGATCGCCGATGGGCAGCATGACGATTTCCGGCGCATACAGATCGCGGATGATGGCCATATCGCCAAACACATTGGTATCGCCCGCATGATAAATCTTCACGCCATTGGAAAACTCGATGACGTATCCGCAAGCCTCGCCGCCGTAAATGGTCTCGTCACCGTCCTGAATGCCGCAGGAGTGATCGGCATGCACCATGGTGACCTGAATGTCTCCAACCGTCTGGGTTCCCCCTTTGTTCATCTCGGCGATTTGTTTGGCGCCTTTCTTTCCCAGCCAGCGCGCCAGCTCGGGGATACCGACCACGATTGGATTATGCTGTTTGCACAGTTCTACGGCATCGCCGATGTGATCGCCGTGTCCGTGCGTGCAGAGAAGAATGTCCACTTTCTTCACGGATTTTTCGGCTTCCGGGCACATGGGATTTCCCATGATCCATGGATCGATGATGACGGTCTTGCCCTCGAGAGTTTCGATGCGGAAGGTGGCATGACCCAGCCACGTCAGCTTGATGCCTTTCAAATTCATGGTGCTCCTAGCTCCTGACAGCTTGATTGAGCGCTTGGCCGGGCGTGGCGACTGGCGAGCGTCAACCGTTGGATGCCAAGCTGCGTGCGGAAAGCTAACTGCTTTTCCATTCCAAGCCCACCTAGTTTAAACTGAAACGCCATGCCAGAACTTAAGGTATTGATTTCGCGGCAAGACATCGCCAAACGTGTGAGCGAATTGGGTGCGCAAATCACGAAAGACTTCGCGGGCCAATCCGTCAATCTCGTCGGCGTGTTGAAGGGTGCGGCCATCTTCCTGTCGGACCTGGCGAGGCAAATCGAGCTCGACGCCACCTTCGATTTTATTGGAGTCTCCAGCTATGGAAATCGTCCCAGCCCAACGCAGGAACTGAAGAGCGGATGGGACTCCACGGGCGAAGTGAAATTGATGAAAGACGTGGATCAGACGATCAAAGATAAGAACATCATCCTGGTGGAAGACATTCTCGACACCGGCTTGACCATGACGTATCTGAAGAAGATGCTGATGGCGAGGCAGCCGCGTTCATTGAAGGTCGCGGCTCTACTCGATAAGCCGTCGCGGCGGAAACTTCCGCTCGAGGGGGACTATGTCGGGTTTAAGATTCCGGATGAGTTCGTGGTCGGATACGGGCTCGATTATGCGGAAAAATACCGCAACCTCGCTGATATTTGCGTAGTCCCCAGAGAATAGTCGCTGCCGTTGCGACAGAGCGGTCCCGTTTTTCTGGAATGCGGCGACTTCGGAGCGAACGAAAGCCGCGAGTGCGGCTGCTATCATACGAGCAATGGGTTCTGTCATTTCCAAACCGGATCGTTTGCCGGTCGAGTCGCTGCTGCTCGACGTGGCCGACGTGTTGGCGACGTCGCTCGACCTCGATACCACCTTGCGCCGCGTGGCCGAAGTCGTGCGCAAGGTCATCGATTACGAGATTTTCGCCATTCTTCTACTCAATGAGAAGACGCAGGAACTGCGCTTCCGATTCCAGGTCGGCTATCCACCGGATTTCATCGAGCGCAGCCGGATCAAGGTAGGAGAAGGTGTCACGGGACTGGCGGTACAGTCACGGCAGCCGATTCTGATCGACGATGTCCGAACGGACCCGCGCTACATTGAAGGCGTTCCCAACGTGTGCTCGGAGTTGGCGATCCCGCTGATCACCAAGAATCGCGTAATCGGCGTCATCGATATCGAAGCGCGAGAGCCCGGCTACTTCACCGAAGAACATCAGCAGGTTCTCACGCTGGTCGCCTCCCGTATGGCGGCGGGCATTGAAAATGCGCAGCTCTACACCAAGACGACGAAGCAGGCGCGCATTCTGCTGCTGTTGAATGAGATTGCGCGCGAACTGACTTCGATCCTGAATCTCGATGAACTGCTGGGACGGATCGCAGAATTGGTGCGACGGCTCATCGATTACCAGATGTTCAGCATCCTTTTGCTCGATGTATCGGGCGAAAAGCTGCAGCATCGATTTTCTCTGCGCTTTAACGAGAATATTCACCTGAAGCACGAAATCGCGCTGGGCCACGGTCTGGTTGGCTATGCGGCGGAGAGCAAGCAGGCGGTCTTGGTGCCTGACGTCAGCAAGGATCCGCGCTACGTGCAGGCCAATCCTGAGACGAAATCTGAACTGGTGATCCCACTCATCTACAAGAGCAAGGTTGTAGGTGTGCTCGACCTGGAACACACGCGACGCGGATTCTTCACCGAAGAGCATCAGCGCACGATGACGACCTTGGCTGCGCAAATTGCGATTGCCCTGGAAAACGCCCGCTTGTACGAGGAGATCGAACGGCAGGAGCGGCGGTTGGAGCGCGACCTTTCGCTGGCCCGGGAGTTGCAGGTCCGGCTGCTGCCCCAGACGAATCCGAAGATGGCACATCTGGATGTGGCCGCGAAGTTCGTACCGGCCCGGGCGATCGGCGGCGATCTTTACGATTTCATTCCGTACTCGATGTCGCGGCTTGGCATCGCCATCGGTGACGTCAGCGGCAAGGGCGCGCCGGCCGCGATCTACGCAGCACTGGTCAGCGGAATTATCCGCTCGCACGCGCCGATTGAGCCGGGCTCGGCAGAGATGCTTTCCGCGGTAAACCTTTCGTTGGCGGAACGGCGCATTGAAGCCCAATTCGTTTCGATCATCTACGCGGTTTGGGATGATGAGCACCGCACGTTGACGGTCGCGAACTCCGGACTTCCTCGCCCGATCTTCGTCCACAATGGCAAGAACGAAGTGATCGAAGCGACCGGCCTGCCCCTCGGCCTGTTCGATGAGGCGGAATACGACGAATTCGAGTTCCACATGAAGCCCGGCGATATGTTCGTCTTCTTCAGCGACGGCATTCTCGACGCTCGCAACCGCAAGGGCGAACTCTTCGGACGCGGGCGAGTCGAGAAAATCGTCTCCGAATGCGCCGCAAAATCGGCGGAATGCGTCGTGTCTTCCCTGTTCAAGGCGGCGGCCGAACACTCGGCGGGCGTGGAAACGTTTGACGACCAGACGGTGGTAGCCATCCGAGTGAGCGGCCCCACGCACGCCCCCAAGAAGAAATGACAACCCGCAGTCAGACCCCAGTGTCCGGACGGCCACCCGGATTTGTTTATCGCGAGGCCAAGCACGGAATCCTGCGCCGACGCGGACAGTTCGTCCTGTATTGCGAAAGCGTGTCCCTTCCGAAGCTGGCCGAGAAATACGGAACGCCTCTGTACGTCTATTCGGCGGCTACGATTCACGAGCGCTATGCAGCCTTCGATCGTGCCTTCCGCGAGATTCCACACACCATCTGCTATTCCGTTAAGGCGAATTCCAACCTCAGCATCCTGCGACTGCTAGCCAGAAAAGGGTGCGGATTCGACGTAGTCTCCGGTGGAGAACTCGAGCGGGTGCTCACAGCCAACAAGAAGGCTGCGAGGAACGTGGTGTTTTCCGGCGTAGGGAAAACTCGTGAAGAGCTGACCGCCGCGCTGAAAGCTGGCATTCTGCTTTTCAATGTCGAAAGCGAATCGGAGGTATGGGCTCTGGCAGAGTGTGCGGGACGACTGCGCAAGACGGCGCCCATCGCGATGCGCGTGAATCCCGATGTCGCGGCGGAGACTCATCCCTACATTTCGACGGGATTGCATAAGCACAAATTTGGCGTTCCCATCGGCGACGCGAGGGCGCTCTATGCAAAGGCATCAGGAGCGCGCTATCTGAAGGTGCGCGGCGTGAGCCTGCACATCGGATCGCAGATTACCGATCCCGCTCCGTTTGGCGACGCCATGGCGCGTGTGGCCGATCTGGTTGGCGAGTTGCGCGGTGACGGCCACAGCATCGATTACGTGGATGCCGGTGGTGGACTGGGAATTTCGTATGACAAGTCGAACGCGGCCGAATTTCCAGCTCAAGTCGACACCTACGCACGATCGCTCGCGGCGCCTCTGCGCGCACTCGATGTGCGCCTGATTCTGGAGCCCGGACGTTCCATCGTCGGGCCCGCCGGAATTTTGCTGACATCGGTGGTCTATAAAAAGGCGAACGGGGGAAAGCACTTTCTGGTGGTCGACGCCGCCATGAACGACCTGATCCGGCCCGCGCTTTATGGGGCCCATCACGAGATCGCGCCGGTGGTGCAGAAGGCAGAGTCCGCCGAGAAGATTGAAGTGGCTGACATTGTTGGCCCGGTGTGCGAGACCGGCGATTTTTTCGCCCGCGACCGTGCAATGCCGGCAGTCGAGGAGGGTGATCTGCTAGCGATTCTGGACGCAGGAGCCTACGGTATGGTGCTGGCGTCGAATTACAATACGCGTCCCAGGGCGGCGGAGGTGCTGGTTGCGGGAAAATCCGCGAAGGTGATCCGACGGCGCGAGAAGGTCTCGGACTTACTTCGGGGTGAACTGTAGAAGTAACAACTTCGTCACTTGATCGTTGGCCCGAGCAAGGCCCATGTCCCTAAACAGACATTTTCTTTGCGAGAATCCCTCGCTTCGCCTGAAAAGTCGCTCCGCTCGGGATGACAGCGAAGGCGGAGGATCACCGTAGTTCAACAACCGAGGCGCCCAGATCTTGCAGAAGAGACTTACTGTTTCTATGCCTGCCGCTCGCCCCACTTCAGTTTCGAGCGGAGAACCTGGAAAAAGTCCCCGCCGGTGCGAAACAGGTTCACGTGGTGCTCGGAACGGAAACAACGGACGCGGTCGCCGTCGCTCAAGTCGAGACCCGGTTGACCGTCGAGGCTGAGGTAAGCAACTTCTTCTTCGCTGCGAAGCAAAATCTCGATCTCCACGGAATCGGGAACGACCAGCGGACGATGCGTCAGAGCGTGCGGCGCCACAGGCGTGATTACCAAGGCCTTCACTGTCGGCATCAGCACAGGACCACCCGCGGAGAGTGAATAGGCCGTCGATCCGGTGGGCGTGGCGACGATCATACCGTCGGCGCGATAGCTGGAAACGAACGCTTTGTCGATGTAGAGATCGTAGGTATTCAGCCGCGCCAGGGCGGTCTTGTTGACCACAGCGTCGTTGAAAACGAGATAGCTGCCGCGCACTTCCGTTCCCCGCAGCAACTCGACCTGCATCAACGAACGGTGCTCGACCGCGGCACGACCTTGGGCAATCGCGTCCAGGATGGAATAGAGCGAGTCCGGTGGAACTTCTGTCAGAAAGCCCAGCGACCCGAGATTGACTCCCAGCAGGGGCACGTCGATGGCCGCCGTGACGCGTGCCGCGGAAAGCAGAGTGCCGTCGCCGCCAAGGACGATTACCAGGTCCAGCTCCCTCGATGCCATCAATGGCCGGGGCACAACCTCCGCCCCAGAGGTATAGTGCGCCGTCTCCGAATCGATGATGACTTTGTAGCCGTGCTCCGCAAGCCAGGTGAAGAGCCCGGGTATCATCTGAGCGACTTGCGGGCGGTCGGGCCGCGAAATAATGGCTGCGATTTTCGTGGAGTCTGGTTGCGGGCTGGCCATAAGGCGAAAGGAAGATTGTACAGAAAGTCAGAGGTTTCACCACAGGGCGCAGGAGACCCCAGAGGATCGGGGGATCGTGATCTAATAAATGTTCGCGCCTAGGGCAGCGGCCCTCAGGGCTAAAGCCCTGATTTCTTGGCAGGCTTGGCACGGCTGGAAGCCGTGCCCTTCCCAATCATTTATTAGGCGAGTGAGCAGTTCTAGAACTGGCCGTAGAGCAGGAACTCGCGATTCCCCTCGGCTCCGAGGATGGGGGAATCAATCACGTCGGTTTGAGCGGCGTGCAGTCCGACGAGCGTCGCTCTGACTTTTTCCATCGCATTTTTCTGGGCTTCCTCATCGCGGACGATGCCGCCCTTGCCCACATGCTCCCTTCCCGCTTCGAATTGCGGCTTCACTAGCACAACCATCTGGCGCGCATGACGATCTTCCGGCGATGCGGGCAGAACCGCTTGGATCACCGCGGGTAGGACGAGTGTCGCGGAAATGAATGAGACATCCATGGCCACAAAGTCTGCCCACTCTCCGATGGCCTCGTGCGTCAGATAGCGAGCATTGGTTTTTTCCAGCAGGAGCACGCGCGGGTCCTGGCGTATTTTGAAGTCCATCTGTCCGTAGCCGGTGTCGATTGCGATGACGCGGGCCGCAGCTCGCTGCAACAGGCAATCGGTGAATCCTCCTGTGGATGCACCGATATCCACGCAGACTTTTCCTGCAACCTGGATGTTCCAATAATCGAGGGCGCGCTCCAGTTTCAATCCGCCGCGACTCACGTACTTCAGATCTTCGCCGAGCAGGCGAATCACACTCTCTACCGAGACCTGAGCGCCGGCCTTCTCGAGTTTCTGATCGTCCACCAACACTTTTCCCGCGAGAATGAGCGCCTGCGCTCGCTCGCGCGACGCGGCAAGGCCTCGTTCCACAATCAGCTTGTCCAGTCTAGTTTTCAAAATGCGATTCACGGTGAGACCACCACGAAAGTGCCAGCACCCGCATCAGTGCAAAGTGCTAAAGCTTCACTTGTAGAACCACTTACGCATCCACTTCGTCCCTTTTCCACAGCCTTTTCCACGAACGTGTTGAAAACTTAGGCAAGGGGTGCCACGCCGAAATGCAAAAAGAAAGCCGCCCAGATCGCGGGCGGCTTCTCGATTCTCGACGTTCAGCAAACTATCCGGCGACTTCTTCAAGCAGTTTTTGATCAATGTCGAAGTTAGCGTGAACGTTTTGCACATCGTCCTGATCTTCGAGCGCTTCCATCAGGCGGATCATGGTGTTGGCCTGCGCTCCTTCAAGCTTGATGTAGGTATCAGGAATCATGCTCACGCTGGACGAAACAGGGGTGATGCCAGCCTTCTTTACGGCTTCGAGCATGTCCTCGTAGGCGGAAGTCGAAGTCAGAATCTCCCAATTCTCGCCATCGTCAATCGGCTCATCCTCGCCGCCCGCCTCGATGATGATATTCATCAGATCGTCTACCTTGGCCGCGGACTTGGGGATGATGATGTCGCCCTTCTTATGGAACATGTACGCGACGGCACCCGCTGAGGCCATGTTGCCGCCGTTCTTGCCGAAGACGTGCCGGATTTCGCTCACGGTACGGTTACGGTTGTCGGTGTTGATATCGAGAAGGATGGCGACGCCGCCGGGACCGTACCCTTCGAGGGAAAATTCCTCGTAGGTGGCGCCAGGCAGTTCGCCGGTGCCGCGCTGGATGGCCCGCTTAATGTTATCGGCAGGCATGTTCTCCGACTTGGCAGCCAGGATGGCGCCGCGGAGGCGCGGGTTGGTGTCAGGATCGCCGCCGCCGTTCTTTGCGGCAATGCTGATTTCTTTAATGAGTCGGGTAAAGATCTTGCCGCGCTTGGCGTCGAGCGCGCCCTTCTTGTGTTTAATTGTCGCCCATTTTGAATGGCCGGACATGGTTCGACCTCGTGTTTAAAGATCTTGGATGGCGCAGGATTCGCCTTTAGAGGAGATCACAAGATTGCCTCGATATGAATGCAGGCGAACACGAATTATAGCACGACACGCTTCCGCGACTCACGGCTTTGGTATCTTAGGCATCTTCGGCGCGGAGGGAATCTTGGGCGCGGCTGGCATTTTTGGCGCAGCCGGCATCTTAGGCACAGCTGGCGGCTTCGGCGCAGTAGGAAGTTTCGGTGGAGCGGGAGGCTTGGGCGGCGTCGGAGGTTTGAGCTTGTACCCCTGGGGAATCTGGAAGACCGAAGGATGTGGCTCTTCAGTCGAGGTTGGCTTGCAGTAGGTCGTTTGCTCTCCCGCGGTGGTGGTCACTTTGGTCAGAACCGGGGTTTTCAGTTTGACGCTGGTCCACACCTCGGCAACGGTCGGGACCGGCGGAAGTTTCGGCTTCTGCGGAAGCGTGGGCGCTTTCGGCGCCGTCGGCGGCTTGGGCATTGCGGGCGCCGCGGGAGCTCCTGGAATCTTAGGTGCACCTGGCATTTTCATCTGGGGCATCGCAGGTTTTGCCGGGGGCGTGAACGGAGGAAGAGTGAAGCGCTTGCCCTCGACCTCATGTCCTTCAATCATGGACTTGCCCAGGTCCTCAACGTGCATGGCGGGGGGCTGACCGGGAGCCGACGGAGCCTGTGGCATTCCGCCGGGCGCAGATCCCGTCGCCGGTGGCGTCATCGGGATAATGCTGGCCTCTTTCTTCAGATGGTCGAGCAGGATGGTGTGCTGCGAAGCCGGATCGGAGATGACGCTGGAGCTGGGGGTATCGAGGCGGAACTTGCCATCGCTCGAGCGCCACATCCGCGAGGCCGATTGCGTAGGCGCTCCTCCACCCGCAGGCTGCGTTTTAGTGGCGCAGTCGGAGCAGGAAGGGGGCGTAGGCGGAGGTGTAGGAACATTGCCCACAGCGGGGATCAGTTTAGCACGCACTCCGAAGCGAGCGACGAATGTTCCTTTGAGCCGCAATCAAATGCTATTGACTGCGAAAAGGCTTCCCCCTACCATGCTTGCACGTCGCGCTCGGGTGTTCTTTTATGATCGGCCAGCTGGTGGGCCACTATCGGGTCCTGGAAAAAATCGGTGCAGGGGGAATGGGGGAAGTCTTCCGCGCGCGCGATGAGAGACTCGGGCGCGATGTCGCGCTGAAACTGATCCGGCCCGCCTCGAGCACGAATCCCGACCACCTACGCCGCTTCGAACAGGAAGCCCGCGCGGCCGCCGCACTGAACCACCCCAACATCCTGGCCATTTACGACGTAGGCTTCGAGGGGACGACTCCTTACATCGTCTCCGAACTGCTCCAGGGCAAGACTCTGCGGCAGCGGCTGCAGGAAGGCGCTGTTCCCGTAGGCGAGGCCAGCGATTACGCTCTGCAGGTCGCACAGGGGCTGACAGCTGCCCACGACCGGCTCATCGTTCACCGCGATCTGAAGCCGGAGAACTTGTTTCTCACCACGGACGGCCGGGTGAAGATTCTGGATTTTGGAGTTGCCAAGCTGCAAACCGCAGCCGAAGACGATCGCCCAATCGAAAGCCTGACGACGGTGACCAAGCACGGGGCGGTGATCGGCACCGTGGCCTACATGTCTCCGGAACAACTGCGCGGAAAAACGGTCGATCCTCGCAGCGACATCTTCAGCTTTGGCGCGATCCTTTACGAGATGATGGCCGGTTGCCGCGCCTTCCAGGGCGAGACCGAAGTGGACACGATGACTGCCGTCCTCCGCGAAGAACCGGCGATCATGAACCTGGAACAGGCAGCGATTCCTGCCGGCTACCAGGACGTCGTGAGCCACTGTCTGGAGAAAGAGCCGGGGGACCGTTTCCAGTCCGCCAAAGATCTGGTGTTCGCGTTGCAAACTCTCTCTGGCTCTGGGCCGGTCAAACCAAGGCCAGCGGTGAAGGGCGACCACCCCGCATTATTGCCCTGGGTGCTGTTGGCGGTGATGGCGGTTGCCATTTCATTCGTGGCAATTCCTCAGCTCCTGCACCCGACTGCGACGCCTCCCACGTACCGTCGTTTAACGTTTGAAGCGGGCACGATTTATTCGGCTCGATTCGGCCCCAACGGACAGGCCATCGTCTACGGCGCAGCGTGGGACGGCAAACCGACCGAGATCTTTTCTACCGTGGGAAATTCCCTGCTGGCGCAGCCCCTCAATCTGCCTCAAGCCAACCTGCTGGCCATCTCCTCAAGTAACGAACTCGCGGTCGTGGTGAACGGAACCCACAACGGACAACTGGAAACTATCGATGGCACGCTGGCTCGCGCTCCCCTGGCCGGAGGCGCTCCGCGCGAGGTGCTGCCTGAGGTTCGCTGGGCCGATTGGAATCCCCAGAACCAGCTGGCAGCGGTCCATTACGTCGATACTCACTGCCGCCTGGAGTTTCCCATTGGGAATGTGCTGTATCAAACCGGCGGATGGATCAGTAACATTCGATTCTCGCCGGATGGCAGCCGGATCGCATTCATGGATCATCCTGCGCTGTGGGACAATCGCGGCACGGTCTCGGTCGCGGATTTGTCGGGCCGTGTGAAAGCTCTCTCCGGAGAATGGGAATCGGAGAGCGGGCTGGCATGGAGCCCCGACGGCAAGGAAATCTGGTTCACGGCCGTCGAGAAAGGCAACACTCTCCGGCTGATGGCGGTCACACTTTCCGCAAAGATCCGGACCGTTCTGGATCTGCCGGTGGGGATCACGCTGGAAGATATTGCTGCGGACGGGCGCGTGCTGGTCGCTCTGACTTCGAGGCGGCTCGCGGTCGCCTTCACCTCTCTCGACCGAGAAGATAATGTCGATCTCTCCTGGCACGATTGGAACTCGGCGCGCGACATTTCCCCGAACGGGGACTCAGTCCTATTTGAAGATGCCAGCGAGGCCGCAGGACCGGCCTATTCCGTGATCCTGCGCAAAGTCGATGGCAGTCTCCCCATACGCCTCGGCGAAGGGAGCCCGGGTGGGTTGTCGCCGGATGGAAAGTGGGCGCTTGCGGTTTCAACCAGTCACTCACCAACAATCACGCTGCTACCGACGGGCGCCGGCCAACCTCGCACGGTGAACATCAGCGGACTGCAGCGGATCCACAACGCATATGGGCGCTTCTTGCCAGACGGCAGCAAAGCCATCATTATTGGCGACGAAACCGGGCATGCGCCGCGTTGCTATTTGGCGGACCTGTCGAGCGGGATCGCCAAGCCAGTCATGCCGGACGGATGGTTGTGCGGTCCGATCTCGCCGGATGGCAGGTCCCTGGTGGGCAGAGGGCCGGCGGGAGCCATCGCTCTCTACTCGTTCGCAGGAGGTCCGCCCCGATCCATTCCCAATGTTGAGCGGAACTTCGTCCCAGTACAATGGTCGGACACCGGTTCGTCGCTTTACGGCTATCGGGTGGGCGAGATTCCCAGCAAGGTGTACAAGGTGGAGATTGCCACGGGCAAACAAACTCTGGTGAAGGAGTTAAAGCCGGAGGTCCCGGCGGGCGTTGTAATGGTAGCTCCCGTCGTCGTCAGTCGCGACGGCAAGCGATTCGCCTACAGCTACAACCAGACTCTTTCGGTTCTTTGTCTGATCTCGGGCCTGCACTAAGACTCAGGCCTCAGCCTAAGGGCCCATCGAAATCAGCCGCAACATAATGGAAGAAGATCGAGGTCGAGGTTTGACCTTGGGCAAGCGTTCCGCGGTGGTGGGGCAATCGAGTTCCGCGATACGCGAGGCCATCTCCCAACGCCTGATAAACGGTTACTGTGCAGGTCGGTGTGTCCAGACGGATCGGCCACGGCGTAGCACCCTTCGGCTCCGGCGAAAAATCCAGGCACAGAGTAATGCTGAACTCACATTGTTCCCGGTCGGTATGTTTCTTGAGTTCCGCTCCGCTCAGATAAGAAGCGAGATATACATAGGACGGCTTAAGCGGCTCCCCGGCAACCTCGCTCAACCGGGACGCGATGGCTTGGTGAAAGAAGCGCGCCACAGGCTCGTTGTAGGCCACATAGCGGCGGGGACTCTGGCGATCGCCGAGTTGAATCGCTCCCGTGCGGATCTGATGGCGATAGTAGCGGCGCAACGCTGCAATGTGAAATGGGTGAATAAGGTCCGCAAGCGGTGCGTATCCCTTCTCTCGAAAAAGTAGAGCGGCTTTCGAGAGATACCCGTCGCGCTCGGTTCGACGCTCGTCCACGGACCGCTCGGGAACGAGAATGCCGGCGTCCCGCAGCAAGCGTCGTGAATGTGCAGGCACACCTGACGGAACCAGTTCGCCTGAACGCAAAGCTCTCACCACGGTGTCGAGTTCGGGGCCGAGCCAGAACGGCAGAAGAAATCCGCTGGCTGCATCGCGAATCCAGGCAATCGTGGAGTTCAGGGCAAAACCAGAGAGAAGATCCTTGTGCTGATCTAACTCTTCTGGGAGTTGTCCGGCAGCAAACACGACACAGTAGGGATTGAATGAAAGCGGGTTGCCAGAGAGTGCCTCGTCGCCGTCATATCTTCCGGCCCGTGTAAACCAGTTCGGCATCAGATGCAACGGTAATTCGTCGAGCAAGCAGTAAAAGCGGTCAGGAGGCAAGGTCGCAGCAGTCCTCTGCCGCGACCTTCCTTCCATCAAGGCCGTTATCCACTGCAGCCACGCCGAGTTGTTTACTGACGCAGCCATCCGTTAAGGGTAAAGCGGCTATCGGCAAAGCGCTGCGAGCCACACTTCACCGGGGTGATTTCATGCATCAATTCGCAGGGGAAGAAGACGATCTGGTTTTGCTGCGGAACGATCGTCTGGTAGCTGCCCTCGCTGACGTACGCGCCATCCTGCAAACGCGCATCGTGGATTCGCAGTTCCCCGCCCTCGAACTGCCGCGGTTCACGGTGGAAGAAGTAGACGAACGTCAGGTGGCGCGAGGCGACTCGCTCGCTGGCATTATCCGAGTGAAAGTGGAAGTAATCGCCATCGTTGCTGGCTGTGACCTGCGCCTCAACGTCAGCGATCGAGAATTCGCCCATCCCGAGTTTCGCCAGGACCTGGGGCAATACCGCCTTGATCCGGTTGAGCATCACATCCTGGAACCGATCAAGATCCATGAGCACTCGGGAGCGGCGGTGTTCATAGTTGACCACGCCGCCTTCGGACCGCGGGGAAACCACTTCGCTGTTTTGAAAATCCCCTTCATGCTCAAAGGTGAACTGGGTTAACTCAGCCACTTCCTGCGGACTCAAAAATTCGTCGAGAATCACACACTGAGCGGGCAAGACCGCGGGACGCTCAGCCACTGCCGCGCTGCTTCCGGAGATCGCCTTGGTATTGACGCTGTGCCCTGGTGATTGGGGATCCGAAGGCGGAGCGGGTGTGCGCATCGGCTGCCCCGGAGATTGCGGTTGCGAGGGGGCAGTCGGAGAAGGGTGCGACGGCGGCTGCGGATCTTTGCGCGGCGCACGGACACTCGGTGGCTGAGGTTGTCCTGGCGAACGCCCAGGTGACTGCGGATCGCTCGGATCGGAAAGAACCTCAGAAGCCCGAGCTGTGCTGGGGTCACTCACGGCCGATCCACTTCCCTCAAGAATGCGTTCGACAATGCTCCCGCCCAGCACCGCAAATGCACGCTGAGCGACGATTTCGCCCACGGCGGACGAGATGACGGCCCGGACCGCCTCCTGCGTCGGTTGGCTGCCGTTGGTTGAAGTCTTGGCATGGTGCAGGATGGCAGTGACCAGCGCCCGTTCTGGCGCGCTCAGAATCCGCTCGTCCCGCATCAAGGTTTCGGAAAAAGAATCCAGAATTTGCTTCGGTGTCATCAAAGACACGCCTCCCCGCGTGTGCACTACACAATGACCTTGAGGAACCTCAAAAAGATCAGGGGAAGAAGGATGAACGATATAACGAGAGCCTGTTGATCGCCAAGGATATTCTGCGGATGGGTGCAGAGACTAGCGGTGGACCTAGCGATTCACCAGGGCACCGACCACGGACTGAAAGATCTTGACGCCATCGACGCCGCCCAGTTCCGGCTCGGCCGAGCGCTCCGGATGCGGCATCATACCGACAACGTTACCACCCGAGCTGCAGATGCCGGCAATGTTGTCCAGCGAGCCATTAGGATTTGCCGAGGCCGCGACTTCGCCGGAAGGCAGGCAATAGCGGAAGACAATGCGATTGTCCCGGCGCAATTCCTCGAGGGTCATAGGATCGCAGAAATAGTTCCCTTCCATGTGTCCGATAGGAATGGTCAGAACTTCTCCCTGGGTGCAGACATTGGTGAAGGGGGTGGCCACATTTTCCACTCGGACCTGGACCGGCTTGCAAACGTACTTCAGCCCGACGTTCCGCATGAGGGCACCGGGCAGCAATCCGGACTCACACAAAATCTGGAAGCCATTGCAGATGCCGAGGACCAGGCCCCCGCCGGCGGCAAACTTACTAACCGACTCCATGACTGGAGAAAATTTGGCAATCGCGCCAGTTCGAAGGTAATCGCCGTAAGCGAATCCCCCAGGCACAATGATGGCGTCACAGTTTTCCAGGTCGTGCGATTCATGCCACAGGAACGTCACCGGCTGTTGCGCAACGTGCTGAATTGTCCAAAAGGCATCGTGATCGCAGTTCGAACCGGGAAAAATGATGACGCCGAATTTCATAGCTCCCCTCAATTTGCAGGAATTGTGGCTAGTCTAGCACGCGGGAGGGATGCCCTTCGGTCGCATTCGCCTCGTTTTGTGATCCGCGCCCTAGACAGATTGTGTGTTCCATGGTTCTATGCCGAGTGTGATTTTCTTGACACCCAAAAGCTGTGATTGTATCGTCTCGACCCAGAAGTAGCGCGCTTGCGAACCCGTGCTTGAATGGCACTGCGGTAGCTTGCCTGGCCTCTGCTTTCCCCCTTCAGGCCGGCGGCTTGCGCAGTACGAAGAAGTCCTACAGGTGAAACTCGTCATGTTGAATCGTCGTCCCAGCGTCTCCGGCGTTTTCCGAAGTTTCATGCTCGCGGCGGCTCTTACAACGGTCGCGTGGGCGGTGAACTTTCAGCCCGTGAATCCCGAGGAGTTAAAGATGGCCAGTGAGCCCAAGGCTCCGGGGGCGCCCGCCATCGTTTTGTTCCGCCAAGTGGATCGCGACGATCGTGGGCAGACTGCGCATGAGGACGTCTACGTCCGGCTCAAGATTTTCACCGAAGAGGGCAGGAAATACGCCGACATCGAGATTCCCTTCCTCCGGGAGATGGGCAGCGTCGTCAACATACACGCTCGCACCATCAAGCCGGACGGCACCATCATCAACTTCAGCGGAAAGGCCTTCGACAAGTCAATCGTCAAGGCGCGGGGCGTTAAGTATGTAGCCAAGACCTTCACCCTTCCCGACGTTCAGGTGGGATGCGTCCTCGAGTATTACTACACCACGGATCTGAGCGAAACCCAGCTCTACAACTCGCACTGGCTTCTGAGTGACGAACTGTTCACCAAACATGCCAAGTTTTCGCTCAAGCCCTACACCAGCGATTACGCTCCGGTACATGTACGCTATTCGTGGAACAAGCTTCCAGCCGGGACCGCCCAACCTTCCGAAGGACCCGACCACGTGATCAGCCTGGAATCGAGCGATATTCCCGCCTTCCAAACCGAAGACTACATGCCCCCGGAAAACGAGATGAAATCCCGCGTCGACTTCGTGTACAGCGACGAATTCGTCGAGCGCGAGCCAGACAAGTATTGGAAAAAGCTGGGGAAGAAACGCAACGATGGCTTGGAAAGTTTCATTGGAAAGCGCAAGGCCATGGAGGAGGCGGTCGCTGAAGTCGTCTCTGCGGGCGATTCGCCCGATGTGAAGCTCCAGAAGATCTACGCTCGCGTACAGAAAATCCGTAACACCTCGTACGAGCAGGAAAAAACCGACCAGGAGCAGAAACGCGAGAAGGAAAAAGACCCCGGCAATGTGGAGACGATCTGGAAAAAGCAATACGGCAATGGCGCGGAATTGACGTGGCTGTTCCTCGCGATGGCTCGTGCAGCCGGATTCGAGGCCTACGGGATGTGGGTGCCCGACCGCCAGCAGTATTTCTTTTTCCCGCAAACGATGGACGGGCACCGGCTGGATGCTAATGTCGTCGTCGTCAAATTGAACGGAAAGGATATTTTCTTTGATCCAGGAGCCGCGTTCACACCCTACGGCATGCTGCCCTGGCTCGAAACCGGGGTTACCGGACTAAAACTCGACAAAGAGGGTGGCACATGGCTGGAGACCTCGCTCCCGACGAGCGCCGATTCCGGAATCCATCGCAAGGCGAGTCTGAAACTCAGCGATACCGGTGACCTGGAGGGACAACTCATCGTTACTTACACCGGCCTGGAAGCTTCCCAGCGTCGCGTGGAGGAGCGTCTGGTCGACGATGCCGAACGCAAGAAGTTTCTCGAGGACGAAGTGAAAGAGGCGATCCCGGTAGCCTGTGAAGTCGAACTGACCAATCAGCCGGATTGGAAGAGCTCCGCCCCGTCGCTGGTCGCGGAATATTCACTGAAGGTTTCCGGTTGGATTTCAGCAGCGGGAAAACGAGCGCTGCTGCCAGTGGGACTGTTCAGCGCCCCCGAAAAGCATCTGTTTGATCACTCCGATCGAGTGCATCCGATTTATTTTCAGTTTCCCTTTGACCGAGCCGACGACATCAGCATTGACTTGCCTCTGGGCTGGCAGATCTCGACCATTCCAAAGCCGGAGAAGCTGGATGCCAAAGCCATCACATATGAGCTCGAGGCCAAGAACGACAAAGGCACGCTGCACCTTAATCGAGCGCTGAACGTGGATATCCTTCTTCTGCCAGTAACGGATTATCCGAAACTACGCCAAATCTTTCAGATCGTGAGGACCGTAGATGAACAACAAGTCATTCTGCTGCCCGGTGGAACTACAGCGAGCGCCAGCCCGAGTCCCAGCAAGAGCAATTGACGTGCGCTGTCTCCGTGCTGCTCTGGCCGCGTGCGCGTTCTTTCTGACCGCGGCACTCCCCTCACGAGCGGGCGACGCCCCGCAGTGGATGCACTCGGTTGCGAATGCGCCGCTGCCAGCTCACGATGAGAAAACCGACGCGGTCTTGCTGTATTCCGAGACCAATGTGACGGTGATCGCCACCGACAAGGTCAGAACGACGGTCCGCGAAGCCTACAAGATTCTGCGACCCAACGGCCGCGAGCGCGGATCCGTTTACGTCTACTTCAATCCGGAACGCAAGATCAAGAGCCTGCACGGCTGGTGCATTCCGGCGCAGGGGAAAGATTACGAGGTAAAGGACAAAGATGCCTTCGACCGCGCGCTTAGCGACGGAGGAGAACTTGTCAATGACGTGAAATATCGCGTACTGATGATTCCAGCTCCCGATCCGGGCAACATCGTCGGTTACGAATATGAAGTGGAGGAGCGGCCATTCTTCTTGCAGGACATCTGGGGCTTCCAGGAGCACGATCCAGTTCGGGAAAGCCATTACTCGCTGCAACTCCCTCCCGGTTGGGAGTTCAAATCCACGTGGCTGAACCATCCGGAGGTCAAAGCCACCGACGGCGGCAACAATTTGTGGAAGTGGACCGTGAGCGACGTAAAAGAGATTCGCGCCGAGCCGGCAATGCCTCCCGTGCAAGGAGTCGCGGGATATATGGTTATCACGTTTTTCCCGGCTGGCGGTAAAGCGGCGAATGGATTTGCTGAGTGGGACGATCTGGGCAGGTGGAACAACCAGTTGCTGGCTGGGCGGGTTGACGCTTCTCCAGCAATCAAACAGGAAGTCGCAACTCTGACAGCCGGAAAGACGACGCCGCTGGAAAAAATGCAGGCGATCGCCTATTTTGTGCAACACGATATTCGCTATGTTGCCATCGAGCTCGGTATCGGGGGCTGGCAACCTCACCCGGCGTCCGATGTTTTTTCGAATCACTACGGGGACTGCAAAGACAAGGCCACACTAATGCGGTCCATGTTGCACGAGATCGGTGTCGAATCGTTCCACGTCGTCATCAATACCCGGCGCGGCGTGATCACGAACGAGACTCCGGCACACAATTTCGGCTTCAACCATGCCATCGTCGCCGTGAAGCTGCCCGACGGCGTCAATGATCCGTCGCTGGTCGCCGTCATCCAACATCCCAAGTTTGGCAGGCTGCTCTACTTCGACCCGACCGACGAACTGACTCCCTTCGGCACGATTCGCGGCGACCTGCAGGATAACTTCGCCCTGATGGTGACACCAGACGGCGGCGAACTCCATGCCTTGCCCCAGCAGGCCTCCGCCATGAACGGCATCGCGCGCGCGGGAAAGCTCACGCTCGATCCGTCGGGCACCCTGAAGGGCAGCGTAACCGAAACCCGCGTGGGGGACCGGGCTGCTGGCGAACGCTGGCGGCTGCGGACGATCACCAAGAGCGCCGACAAAATCAAGCCTATCGAAGACTTGCTCGCCGGTTCGCTGTCGCTGTTTCACATCACGCAGGCCAGCATCGACAACCTCAATCAGACCAATCAGCCATTCGGCTTCAATTACTCGTTCGAGGCTCAGAACTACGCGAAGAACGCCGGAGGACTCTTGCTGGTGCGGCCCCGCGTGCTGGGGATAAAAACCCAGGGGTTTCTGGAGACCAAAGAGCCACGTATTTTCCCGGTGGAGTTCGAGGGTCCCTCGCGCGACACCGACACTTTCGACATTACAATTCCAGCTGGCTACGTGGTCGACGACGTGCCACCCGCGGTGGATGCCGACTATGGCTTTGCCAGTTATCACGCGAAGACCGAAGTCAAGGGCAACTTGATTCATTACACCCGCACGTTTGAAGTGAAGGAACTCAGCGTGCCAGTGGCGCGGACGGATGAGCTCAAGAAGTTCTACCGCATCATTGCCGGCGACGAACGCAATACCGTGGTTCTGAAACCGGGGAGCACGTCTGGGGCGATTGCGGCGCCCGCGTCAGTTTTGAGCGCAGATTCGAAGACGAACTAGCCAGTCGCACTTTCGATTGACGGTTTTGTTCGGAGCCTATTGAGGGCTTTGGGGCAAGGATGCCGCGGGCGACGACGGCACATCGAGCGTGGCAGGGACTGGGGATTGGACCAGTGCCGCACGGTTATCTGTTTTCGGTTGTATGCCGGCGGAATAACTCTGCGGCGGATACCCTTTGGCTCCGACGATGGCCCAATGCCAATCATCTCCGGATGCAAGATCCAGATCAAGCGGCGCGCTGAAGACGGTTCTCGCCCACGGTGGCGTGGCCGCGCGCATCCGGTAGATCACCGTTACATCCGGCCTCTTCTCCGGCCGGACCTGTTCAAACGAGTCCCCGGTCACCGCCTGGCTCATTGGGATACTCCCTACATTCAGTGAGCCATCGAGTCCAGATTCATTGCGGGGCGTGCTCTTTCGTACGACCGTGAGCGCCACCGCAACCTCGCTCACGTGCCACTCGGTGCCGTTGATCAGCGGAACGGTCAGCGCGTCGCCTTCAATAGTTGCGTGCCCTTCCAGTTTGGCCACTTCGGAAGGAGGAAGCTCCATCTGGGAGTACTGACTCGAAAGTAGCGACTTCACGTTGGCGGTAAACGAAAGGCTACAAGTGACATCGGGAGCGGCGATCTGAAAACCTTTTCCCTCTCCGGCCATCAGGAACTTCAGCGACGACCCGAAGCCGTGCCGGCTGTCGGCCTGCTCCATCACCTGCGGCAGATTATCGTCGTCGATCACTTGCTGCCCGGGCTGCGGCGGCAGCCCCTTCTTCCGCAGGTTGCGCGCGATATCCCCCAACGGTGTTTCATTCGGATCGTCTTGTGCAGCAGCCCGCGCAGGGATGAGAAGCACTCCCAGAAAAGCTGGCAGCACCAACACCAACCGCATTTTGGAAAATCGGAACATCGATCAGTGACCAGTGTGAGATCAACTCCCGAAACGCAAAGCTGCGCAGACGGCTTCGAGAGTGTCGCTAGAAACAATTGTAAGGAGAGAGAGGAAGAAAGCAGAAGATACGGGCAAACCTTGGTAATAGTACTTTGGGTGGAAGCGATGGGCGCGCGACGACGAAATGGAGGCGCAACGGGTGCGCGCGCCCAAGCCCTGGAACGGTTCTATAGAAGGCCCTGCGACCGGAATCGGGTGACTGGGTCCACTACTGGCATCGCTTCCCGCCGGAAAATCCAACGAGCCACCGCAAAGCCAATTGCCGCGTAACACAAATGCATCACTTTCATAAAACACCCCCAGTCGGCCTCGAACTAGTCAACCTTCAGGGGAGGAACTACATGAATCTCTATCGGCACAATAGCAACGAGCTGGAGAGTGAACAAGGCACAACAGTGCCATAGCGTGGCACAGAAGTAACAGGAGTAATCCACCCCTGGAAGTTGGGTGGGCAGAAAGCCTTAGAGTCGATTGCCTCAGTTCAATGGAGTCTTAAGTCCCTGCTTAACAGCCTTATGATTCAGCATCGGGGACCTGGCCGCTCGCGACTTGAGTAGACACTCGCTTTGCTCGGGGCGGACATTTATTGATTGGCAAGACTACGTTCGCGCTTCCCATGTATCTAGTGGGTCGCGACCGGCTCGTCGGTTGACCGCCCAGGCGGAGGCACCACGACCGTCGACAAGCTGCCTTCCGCCGTCAGCTTCTGAAACGCCGCCAGATCGCGCCGCTGCAAATCTTCCCAACGCGAGATCAATTCGCCACTCTGCCGCTTTAGTTTTTCGAACTGTTTCTGCTCGGCCTCAGTGGGCGCGGAGTCGGCGGTGCCGGCGTCCATCGCCAGGTAGGCCAGCTTCGCGTCGAGTTGCGGAGGATATGCGAGCGAGTCCTCATTCGCGCTGATGTCCAGATTAATCAGGCCGTCGCGCACGGCCACGAGCTTCTTCTCCAGATCATCGGCGGCGCCGACAATGCTTTTGGCACTTGCGTTCTCCGGCAGCCGGCGCTTCAGCCCGGAGAGTTGCGACCGCACATCCTGAATCTGGTTGACCGTGTCATATACGCGATTCAATTGCTCGCGCGTATCGAGAAGTAGTTGAAGTTGTGCCTCCAGATCCGCCTGGCTCACCTGCACGCGCGGATCGAGCTTTAGTTCGAACGGAGCCGTCTGACTCTGCCCGCCCACAGTCAGGCGAACCTGATATTTTCCGGGAACCGCTACCGGTCCCCGTGCCCCGCCGCCATATTCCCACAGGTAATAGCCCGGCACACGGCGCGCCTCTTCATAGCGCAAATCCCAAACGAAGCGATTTAATCCCGCCTCCGGCTTGAGCTGCTTTTCCGGTTTCTTGTCGTCGGGATCGAGCGGCTCCTCCAGCGAGTTGTATTCCGCGCTGGAATACTTGCGGATCACCTTACCGGAAGCATCGAGAATCTCGATCTTCGCCTCCACCTCCGCCTTCGGCGCATCTTTCAAGAAGTAATAAATCACCGCGCCCGACGGGGGATTCTGCCCGGCTCGCTTCGACGGACG
Source organism: uncultured Acidobacteriota bacterium (assembly GCA_963765015.1). Lineage (GTDB taxonomy): Bacteria > Acidobacteriota > Terriglobia > Terriglobales > Acidobacteriaceae > Sulfotelmatobacter. The sequence goes on from CAVXVD010000138.1 coordinate 57,709, forward strand.
CCGGTCCCCGCCTTCTCCAGCCTGGATGCGATAGGCCGTGGCCGGGGCATAAAGGAAAGCGTCTTTCTGGGCCACGTCGTCGCTGAACTGGCGCAGTGGCGACAGATCATCAAGAATCCAAAACGCGCGCCCGTGCGTCGCCACTACGAGATCGTTATCTTTGATCACCAGATCGTGCACCGGCGTGGTCGGAAGATTTAACTTCAGAGGACGCCAGTTGGCCCCGTCGCTGAACGAAACGTAGATGCCCTGCTCGGTACCCGCATACAGGAGCCCGCGCTTCTTGGGATCTTCCCGCACAACTCGCACAAACTGGTTGTCAGGAATTCCCTGCCCCAGCTTCGACCACGTCTTTCCGTAGTCGCTGGTCTTGTAAATGTACGGATGCAGATCGTCGAACTGGTGACGGTCGACAGCCACGTAGGCGGTGCCGGCATCAAAGGGCGACGGATCGATCTGGCTGATGCGGCTCCACTCCGGCATATCTTTGGGAGTTACATTCGTCCAGCTCTTGCCCTCATCTTTGGTGAGCTGAATCAGTCCGTCATCCGTTCCCACCCAGAGCAATCCCTTGGTCAGTGGCGATTCCGCCAGCGCGAAGATCGTGTCGTAATACTCCGTGCCGGAATCGTCGAGCGTGATGTCACCACCTGAAACTTTCTGCTTGCTCTTGTCGTTCCGCGTGAGATCGGGACTGATCGCCTGCCAGTGCACGCCGCCGTCGGTCGTTTTAAACAGCTCTTCGCCGCCGTGGTACAGCGTGTTGGGGTCGTGCGGCGAAAGCATCACGGGCGCCGTCCACTGAAAACGGTGTTCGAGATTCGCGGCTCCCCAGGCGTCAGAGAGTTCCGGTTGCACGGTAATCGCCTTGACCTGCCCAATGTGCCGATCGTAGCGCGTGATGTTTCCCTGGTAGTCGGCTGCATAGACGAGGTTCGGATCACGGGGATCCGGCGCAATGTAGCCGGCCTCGCCGCCGCCTACGTCATACCAATCATTGCGACTGATCGAGCCCTCGTCGCTGCGGCTTAAGATCGCCACCGTGCCGCTATCCTGCTGCGGCCCGTACACCCGGTACGGCGTCGCGCTGTCGGTGATCACGTGATAAAACTGCGCGGTCGGCTGGTTATCCTGCGTGGTCCAATTCTTTCCCCCGTCGAGCGTGACGGTCACGCCGCCGTCGTTCGACGCGATCATCCGCCGTGTATTCATCGGGTCGATCCAAAGGCCGTGGTTATCCCCATGCGGAACGTGGACTTTGTTGAACAGGTGTCCACCATCGGTCGACTTATAGGCCTCCACATCCATGATGTAGAGAACGTTTTCGTCGCGCGGATCGGCGATCACGTGCATGTAATACCACGGCCTCTGCCAGAGACTGTGGCTGGGGTTCACCATCTGCCAACTCTCGCCACCATCGTCGGAACGGTACAGGCCGCCATCCGGATTGTGCGCCTCGATCAAGGCGTAGACGCGGTCCGAATTCGCCGCCACTGCAACGCCGATCTTGCCGTAGGGTCCCTTCGGTAGCCCGTGTTCTTCCAGGTGCTTCCAGGTGGTGCCGCCGTCGTTCGAGCGATACAGGCCGCTGCCGGGGCCGCCGCTCTCCATGCTCCACGAGGTACGCCGCGCCTGCCATAGCGCGGCAAACAGAGTGTTCGGATTATGCGGGTCAAATGCCACGTCGATCCCGCCCGTGTTTTCGTCTTTGTAGAGAACCTTGTCCCAGGTCTTGCCGCCGTCGGTGGTGCGGAAAATGCCGCGCTCGGCATTCGGACCATAGGGATGCCCTAGCGCCGCCACGAACGCGATATCCGGGTTGGTTGGATTAATGATGACCTTGCCGATGGCGCGCGAATCCTTCAGCCCAACATTTTTCCAATTCTTGCCGCCATCGAGCGACTTGTAAACGCCGTCTCCGTGCGAGATGTTCCCGCGAATGCAAGCCTCTCCCGTCCCCACGTACAGCACATTGTGATTGGAGGCGGCGACGGCGATGCTCCCAATGGTCGAGGTGCCTTCCTTGTCGAAAACCGGCGACCATGTCATGGCGCCGTCGGTCGACTTCCACACTCCTCCGCCAGTCGAGCCGAAATAGTAGGTCGTCGGATCTCCCGGAATACCCGCTGCCGTCAGCGAGCGCCCGCCACGAAACGGGCCGATCATGCGATACTTCATTCCCTTGAAAAGCTTTTCTTCGGGCTTAGCCGGCTGGGAAGCGTCTTCTTCATCCACGGATTTCGCAGCGCCAGCGGTCTTGGCGGGTTCCGTTGCTTGAGCCGGTTTGACCGCTTTCGATTGCCGTTCGGGCTTCGCTTGCGCGCAAGCGGCCGGGGCGAAGGTCAAGGTTGAAATCGCGACAATCAAGCATGCAGCAAACAGCAAGTACGTACGAAGGCGGTGAAGGCCCATGGTCAGTTAGTCTCCGGGAAGATGAGGGACAGTTGGACTATGTTACGCCGGAGGCAGCCTGCTGCAAAGGGGTGCGGGCCCGAATCTGGGGTCGGGCCCATGAACAAGATTGGATTCTCAATTTACTTCTTCGACAACAAATCCTTTTTCGCAGCTTCGAGTTGCTTTTTCTTGGCATCGTCGACCTTGGGATAAGCCAGGTCCAGCGACTCCAGGGTGTCGACCAGCACCGTGGACACGACCAGCCGGGTAAACCATTTGTTATCCGCGGGGACGACGTACCACGGAGCATGCTCCGAGGCCGTATTGCGGATCATGTCTTCGTAGGCATCCTGATATTGGTCCCAGCATCCGCGCTCGTGAAGGTCGCTGGTGGAGAATTTCCAGTTTTTTGCCGGCTCGTCCAGTCGCTCCAGGAATCGCTTCTTCTGCTCTTTCTTGGAGACATGCAGGAAGAATTTACGGATCACCGTTCCGCTGCGTGCCATGTGGCGCTCAAAGCAGCGAATGTCTTCAAAACGCTCTTCCCAGACCTTCTTCCCGACCAGCGACGGCGGAGTTTTCTGGCTCTTAAGAATGTCCGGATGCACCCGCACCACCAGCACTTCTTCATAATACGAACGATTGAAGATTCCGATGTGCCCGCGTTCCGGCAAGTCGCGGGTCGTTCGCCATAAAAAATCGTGCTGCAGTTCCAAGTCGGAGGGCGTCTTGAAGGAGAAAACCTGGCAGCCCTGTGGATTGACGCCCGACATCACGTGCTTGATGATGCCGTCTTTTCCCGCCGCGTCCATGGCCTGAAAAATGAGCAGCAGAGACCAATTGTCCTGCGCATACAGCTTGTCTTGCAGATCGGCCGTGCGGGCAATCCCTTCCTGTAGACTCGCCTCTGCATTTTCCTTGGAATGCCAATGTCCGGTGTCAGAGGGATCAAAATCTTTCAGACGAAAATGCTTACCGTTTTCGATACGAAAGGTATGAGCTATTTTTTTCGTTTTCATGAGACCTTCATTCTGGGCCAAATCCTGCGCCTTGTACACGATAGCAAGTTTTGAACGAGTTCTCCCATACCCGGGGGGCCGTATGTCTCCGATTCCTTTCCGTTTAGGAGGATCTCGGGCTCTGTTAGATGTCGGTGTAGAGCAACATCCACCGCATGAGAGAATGGATCGCGCCGTTTGACCCTCTTGGAGGAGCCCCACTGATGAAAGGCTTAACCATTGCCGGAGTTCTGCTATTGATCCTGGGATTGTTATCTTTTGTCGTGCCGGTGCCCCAACACGAGGACCATGGGGTGAAGATCGGCGACGCTAAGTTGAGCGTCCGGACGGAAAGCACTCAGAAACTGCCCCCGGCGCTTGGAATTATTCTGGTCGGCGGCGGAGTCGTCGCTCTCGTTCTCGGATTGCGAAAGACCTAGGCAGCCTTCTAACTCCGAGGGCCTGTCGGACTTTTTCAGCGAGTCGGAATTCAGGCTCCTACCGGCTTGGAAGCCACGACCGGCAGCTTGGCCTGCTGCCAGGCGTCGTAACCTCCTGTCACGTTCAGCACATGGCGGAAGCCGGCTCGCTGCAGCAAGCTGCTGGCAATCATACTGCGATAGCCGCCCTTACAATGCACCGCTAATGGCGCATCGTGGTCGATCTCGGGCGGTGATACGCGGAAGTTATCCAGCGGCCACCAGGAAGCGCTCGCGATGTGGCCCGCCTCCCATTCCGGCTCGCGCCGAACATCCAGCACCTGGACATCCCCCGCCTGCATCCGCGCTTGAAGGTCTTCGGGAGTGATCGAGGTAATGGTCGTCAGCGAAAGACCGGCCGCTACCCACGCCGACACTCCACCCTTCAGATATCCATCGAGAATTTCAATTCCTACGCGCGCCAGCCGCAGGCGTGCTTCCTCGATCTGCTCGTCGCTCGCGGCAATCAGCACAGGATGCGCGGTCAACCCGAGCACGGTTCCCGCCCATGAGGCGAATTGGCCGGACAATGCGATATTCACCGACCCGGGTACGTGCCCGGCGGCGAACTCCTCGCCCGGCCGCACGTCGAGCGCGATGTCGCCTTCCTTCAACATGACGGCCAACTCTTGGGGCGCGATGGCCCGGAGCGGCGCGAGATCGGACAACGCCGCTGCGCCGGTGCGGTTAATTTCGGCGTCTTTCAAGAAATATTCCGGCCGCGCGGGAAGATTACTGGTCAGCTGTGCGATGAACTCTTCCCTGCTGTTGATCTGCAGCGCGTAATTGGTGAGCCTCTCGGTGCCGATGGTCGACGAGCGCTCCGCCCGCATATTCTTTCCGCACAAAGATCCCGCGCCATGAGCCGGGTAGACCAGCACATGGTCCGGAAGCATCAGTAGTTTGTCGTGCAAGCTGTCATACAGGAGTCCGGCCAGTTGGACAGGGGTGTGCCGCGGCGAGAGATCTGGACGTCCGACATCGCCGATGAAGAGAGTATCGCCAGTGAGGATGGCCCAGGGCGCGGCCGACTTTTCTCTGTCGGTGATAACCAGGCAAATGCTCTCCGGCGTATGTCCGGGAGTTTCGAGCACGCGGATGGAGGCTTTTCCGAAGGTCAATTCGAAGCCGTCGCTGACCGCAACGTGCGGAAAGGTCGCTCCCGCTTGCGCACCCATGTAGATTTTTGCACCTGTGCGTGCGGCCAGTTCCTTGTGACCGGAGACAAAGTCGGCGTGCAGATGGCTTTCAAAGATGTGCCGGATCTGGACGCCGTGCTGCTCCGCCGCTTTCAAATACAGTTCCACGTCGCGCTGCGGATCAACGACCACCGCCTCGCCATCGGAAGCCAACATGTAGGAGGCGTGCGCTAGACATCCCAGATAAAACTGTTCGAAATACATGCAAATCCCCTCGATTGCATCGAGCTTAGAGATGCTAGAACAAAATTGGAGGTAAGGCCAAGGGCAGGTCGAAATCTTAGCGTGGTGTCGTCATCCCGAAGCGCCCGCGCTTTCTCCAGCGGGCCGAGGGATGACGCCGAGGGCGGCGATTATTTCCGGACGGAACTTTGCGGTGGGGTGAACTCAGGCGGGGAGCGGAGTAATGAATTCCAGGCCAAAACAAAAACCGTTTTTCGAACGAACGATGGCAGTCATGCGCGACGGGCTGGGCATATCAAACTCAATCTCCAGCAGATCGCCGGGATTGAGAAGGATTCCGGCATACAGCACCATGCCGCCCTCACTCATCTCGGTACCGCGGCCTTCCACCACGGTGGTGGAAAAGCCTTTGGAGGTCACCACCCGCACCGGGAGGTCGACGGGAAGGCGATCCCATCGGCGCGTATTGGAAGAGCTGGCCATGATTGCCCCTCCATCTTCCAACCTTCCGGCCATTTCGTTCAAATTACGAAGGTGAAACAGGAAGACGGCCTGCGGTGCAGCGGAGGAATGGCGAAACCGGCTCGGATCTCCCCAACTGGCAGTCGGCAAGCCTATCCTCTTGTACAATTTGCCTGTGAATCTCCGCGCGAAAGTTTGCCTGGCTGCAATTCTGCTGTTGGGGCTGGGCATAGTGGCCAGGGCGGAACCAGTGGCGCAGCTCAAGCCCACCGGATACGTCAACGATTTTGCCCATGTTCTGGATGCCACCACGGTGGCGCAGATCAGTGATCTCTGCCAGCAAGTCGACGAAAAAGCTCACGCCCAGATCGCCTTGGTCACGATCAATTCCCTTGACGGCAACGGTATCGAAAGCTATGCGGTCGCCCTCTTCAAACAGTGGGGCATCGGCGCCAAAGCGACCGACCATGGAGTACTGATCCTCTACGCCATTCAGGATCATCGAGCCCGGATCGAAGTCGGATACGGACTGGAACCGATTTTGCCTGATGGCAAAGTCGGCGCCTTTCAGCGCGAAGCGATTCCGCTGATGCAGAGCGGTGACTATAACCAGGCACTGCTGCTGGTAACACGCCGCGTAGCGGACGTCATCGCTGCCGATGCCGGCGTCCAACTCACTGGTGCTCAGCCGCGCGCTCCGGCTCAGCGCATCGAGCGACCCGATAAGGGCATCTCGCTCGGCGGGATCATCGTGCTGGTCATCATTTTCCTGATCATCCTGGCCACCCCGCTGCGCGGCATCCTGTTCTGGATTCTGTTTTCCGGGATTGGCGGTGGAGGCGGTGGTTTTGGGGGAGGCGGCGGTGGAGGCGGCTTTGGCGGTGGGGGAGGCTTCGGAGGTTTTGGCGGAGGCAGTTCCGGCGGCGGCGGGGCCAGCAGCAGCTGGTAGCATGATGAGGACCGAATGATTCCAACGAAAACGATTGACGAGTTTGTAAAGCGGGCGCGCGAAGCGGGCGGGGCGAATCTGGAAAGCGTGGTCCTGTTCGGCTCTGCGGTCTCGGGCGATTTTCATCCCGGACTTTCAAACTTGAACTTGCTTTGCATCCTGCGCGACAGCTCTTTCGCGGCGTTACAGTCTTTGACTCCAGTGGCAAAGTGGTGGGACAAAGAGAAGCAACCTCCTCCGCTTTGCATGACCCGGCAGGAACTCGAACGGTCGACCGATGTCTTCACTATCGAATTATTGGATCTGCAACAGCATCACCGCGTTCTATTTGGCGACGATGTCGTGCAGGGGTTGAAGATTCCGATGGACCTGCATCGCGTGCAGGTGGAGTATGAACTGCGCGAGAAACTGATCTTGCTGCGCCAGCACTTGCTTCTTGCGTCTGAAAGCGAATCGCGATTATGGGATCTGCTGCTGCGGTCCGCGCCTTCGTTCAGCACGCTGTTTCGCCACGCGTTGATCGCGCTCGGCGATCGTTCGCAATCCGGGCGGCGCGAGGCGGTTCAGGCTCTTGAGAAAAGAGTGGGATTTGATGCGTCCGCCATGTTGCTGGTGCTCGATATCCGCGAGCGCAAGGCGGATCGCAAGAATTCGGATGTCCGCGACCTGGTGGCCCGGTACCTGGGCGCGATCGAGAAAGTAACCTCGGCGGTCGACATGGCGTTAGACTCGGCTGCACCACGGCAATCGTAGAGAAATTCACCTTAAGGAGCGGGCGTCATGGGCAAAGCTTTAATCGCGGTAGTGGTGGTGATCGTCATTCTGGGTGTGCTGGGACTCTCGTTTTTCGGGATGTACGTGAGTGTGCGCAACACCCTCGTCACCAAGAATGAAGCTGTGAAGGCGTCATGGTCTCAGGTGGACATCGTGCTGCAACGGCGCGCGGATCTAATCCCCAACCTGGTTGAGACTGTGAAGGGTTTTGCGCAACAGGAGCAAACTGTGTTTGGCGATATCGCCAAGGCGCGCTCGGCACTGCTCTCGGCCGGAACGCCGCAGCAGAAGATCGCCGCCAATGGCCAACTGGACGGAGCGCTCGGGCGCCTTCTCCTGGTCGTGGAAAACTATCCGCAGCTGAAGTCGAACGAGAACTTCCTCCGCCTGCAGGACGAACTGGCCGGCACCGAAAACCGTATCGCTGTGGAACGCAAGCGGTATAACGACACGCTGCAGGACTACAACACCTACATCCAGCAATTTCCCAACAATATTTTTGCCGGATGGGCGGGCTTCAAACCGAACGACGCGTACTTTGCAGCGTCGGAAGGATCGCGCGCGGTGCCAAAGGTGAACTTCTCGAGCCCCAGCACGTCGACGCCACAGCAAGCACCGCAGCCTGCGCCGGCACAATAGTTAGAGGATCTTATGGCCGCATTGATTGACGCAATCAGCATCAAGCGCAAAATGTTCTTTGAGTTCGAGAACACGCCCTATCACTGCCTGGACGTGGAAGTTTCGACTCCCACGGCCCGGGGCGCCCAGACGCTGGTTCGTCTAAAGATGCGGAACCTCATCACCCGGGCCGTCTTCGACAAGACTTTCAAGGCCAGCGACAAGTTCAAGGAACCGGACCTTGAAATGGTCCCGGCATCGTTCCTCTATGCCGACGGAGACGGCTTTTATTTCATGGACCAGGAGAGCTTCGAAACGCTTACGCTCTCCGAAGAAATGATGGGTGACGCTCGCGACTTTCTGACCGAGGGGCTGATCATCCAGGTGCATAAGTACAACGGCAATCCGATCGGATTGCAGATGCCGACGCATGTGGAACTCACCGTCACGGAGACCGAGCCTGGCGTGAGGGGCGACTCCTCCCAAGGAACCGTCACCAAACCGGCCAAGCTGGAAACAGGCGTGGAAATTCGGGTTCCGTTGTTTGTGAAAGAAGGCGAGAAGGTGAAGGTGTCGACGGAGTCGCGGGAGTTTGCCGGCCGCGCCTGAAAGTGAGCCCGCCGTGATTGGCATGGGCGAACGGGTTACGTATCGCGAGACATGTCCGCCTCTTTGGAGCGACAGAGACAATCGATCGCCGATTCAAGTTCCGGAGCCCTGGCGGCGCAATCGCTATACGAGTCAGCCCGAAGAAAGTGCGGATTGATCCGCGACAACGTCTCGTTCACGAAGATTAAAGGATGGGAGAGCAAACCTTGCCGCAAGGCTTCCCGCGGCAGTGTGTCCGCATGGTACTGACAAATACCCCCTAAAGCGGGATGGGTCTGGAAGAATTCCTCGAGGCGCCATTCATATTCGAGGAGTTTGGAGAAATCCTGCTGCGGGCCCAACTCCCAACTCATGTCTCCGGTGGCCCAAAGACCATCGTAGCCGTCTTGCAACGCGGCATTCAAAGCTTCTTCCAGGGTGTGCATCATTCGATCGCCCTCAAACCGGCCCTCGATCAAATGTTGCTGGTCGGAGGATAAGACGAGACTGGATTTCTCAACCTCGCGTTCGATATCGATGCCGATCGCAGCCAGATAGCAACGGATGCCCGCCACCATAACGGGGCTATTCAGATACAGACAACGGAAATTCTTGTTCAGTTTCTGTTGCACCAGCGCCGCCATCGCGCGCAAGTGATGCGATGGAGAGCCCTCATAAATGAGGCATTGATGGCGAGGCGTCATGTTCATCATGAAGTCACGGGACCCTATCCGTTCCGCCCTAGCCTTTCGTAGAGACCGCAGCTGCCGCGGCTCCAAATCGGCACGGCGAGGGACGAGTACCGATATCATGGCAAAATTGCTGTTAGCTCGCCATACAGCAACTTTCGATCGCGACTACAGTGATTACCGGATGGTCTCGCGAGTATGGTTCCGAGTGCTGCAGCTTCCTGGACATGACAGAGCCCCCTCCAACGGGTTGGTGAAAATCCTTGCCCAAGACAGCACGCGGCGGTGAATTCACCTGTTCTTTCCGGTAGAGTCGCGGCCTTCGACATAGGAATGACGACGCCAACAATCGTTCCGTTCCAGCCCCGAATCTATTTTGAATAGTCCGCCGGGCGTGCGGCATTGGGATGCTCAATAGCTTAAAGCGATGCCGTCGTTTCTTGTTGGCGAGTTACCGTGCGCTGGCGCACACGAGCGCCGGTCTGTCGGATGAGATTAGCGCTGGCGCTATAATGCCTCATGGGGTTTGGGAACGATGGAATGCAAGATTCCGCGCTTGCCCAAGTACGCCGTGCCAACCGGTCGATTTCGAGGCTTTACAATCTGGTGCTTTCGTCTTGTGGACTAACGGCAACACAGTACGTGTTGCTTCAGTCTATTGCGGCAACCCGTGAGATCTCGCAGCTGCAACTGTCTGAGACGCTGTCCGCCGCGTCAACCACCCTGTCGCGGAGACTTTCGTGCTTAAGGAAAAAAGGCTTGGTCGACTTGCGCGTCGGTGCGCGCGGGAGCCGAATCTATGCGATCACCCCCGCCGGCCGTGCACTGCTAAATTCGACCTCGTCGCAGTGGGAATCTGCCCAACATCGCTTGCGAGCCGCATTGGGGGATAACAACTGGCAGGTTTTTAGCCTCCTCTGCGACCGTGTGTGCGAAGCTGCAAAAGAAGCGGAAACGATGCGCGTCGCCTTCTTCAGCAAGCAGGCGGCTGACTAGTTATGTAGTAGCCCCTCATTCTTAGGCTTGCTATAGCAATGGTTCGCATTGCTGCTTGTGGCCATCCCTTTCAATTCCCGAAGCATCTCTACTGCGCCCATAACTGTGTTGCCGTGAGAAAGGGCCAGAGAAAGATCCATGAGCGCCGGCACGACCGCTGTCCAGCAGCGCCTGCAAGAAATTTGGGAAACACCGAAAACACTCTACGGGTGGTTCTCGACCGTCGATCATAAGGAGATCGGTCATCGCTACCTAGCGACGGCTTTCATTTTTCTGATTATCGGCGGGGTTGAGGCTCTGATCATGCGCATTCAGTTGGCGCGCTCGGATCAGTCCTGGCTGACGCCGGAAGCGTATAACCAGCTCTTCACCATGCATGGCATGACCATGATTTTCTGGTATGCCGCGCCCATACTCTCCGGCTTCGCAAATTATCTGATTCCACTGATGATTGGCGCTCGTGACATGGCATTTCCCCGCCTGAATGCCTTTTCTTACTGGACGTTTGTATTGTCGGGCATTCTCCTCTACGTCAGCGCCTTCTTGGGACAGTCGCCGCACGGCGGCTGGTTTGCCTACGCTCCATATACGAGCCTTCGGTACTCGCCCGGATATGGCATGGACTTCTACGCTCTGGCTTTGATTTTCCTGACCATTTCGACAACGGTCGGCGCGATCAATTTCATTGTGTCGATCTTTCGTCTACGTGCTCCCGGCATGACCATTAGCCGCATGCCTCTATTTTTGTACAGCACGCTGACGATCTCATTCGCGATTCTGATGTCGCTGCCCGCGCTGACCGTTGACTGCGTATTCCTTGAACTTGATCGGCGCTGGGGAACCCATTTCTTCGATACGCGTCTGGGCGGTGAGCCGTTACTTTGGCAACAGTTGTTCTGGTTCTTTGGACACCCGTGGGTCTACGTGGTGTTCCTTCCGGCGACTGGAATGGCTTCGATGATCATTCCTGTTTTCTCGCGGCGGCCCATCGTCGGCTACCCGTATGTTGCCATCTCAACCATCCTGACTGGCGTCGTTGGGTTTGGTGTCTGGCTGCATCACATGTTCGCCGTGGGCATGTCAGATATGGCGATGAGTTTTTTCAGCGCAGGCAGCATGACGATTTCAATCTTCAGCGCGGTGCAAGTGTTCTGCTGGATCGCGACCATCTGGAAGGGGCGTCCGGTCGCCACCGCAGCCATGCACTTCGCAATGGGTTTTCTCACGCTCTTGGTAATTGGCGGACTGAACGGAATTTTCACGGCCATTATTCCAGTCGATTGGCAGGTGCACGACACCTACTTCGTCGTCGCTCACCTGCATTACGTCTTGATCGGTGCCAATGTGTTCCCCGTGTTTGCTGCGTTTCATTACTGGCTGCCCAAGATGACCGGACGAATGCTCAGTGAGCAACTTGGCAAATGGAGCTTCTGGGTAATGTTCGTGGGCTTTAACCTCGCTTTCTTCCCCATGCATCTCGCGGGGCTGGGTGGTATGCCGCGACGTATCTATACGTACCCCGCGGGTCTCGGTTTGGATGGATTGAACATGACGGCAACGATCGGAGCGTTCATCTTCGGGATCGGGATTCTGTTAAGCATTATCAATTTCTTTCAAAGCCTGCGCACCGGGGAGATTGCCGAAAACAACCCATGGAACGCAGACTCGCTCGAATGGGAGACGACTTCTCCCCCCGCTCCCTACGCGACCGTACACATTCCCACCGTCGTCTCTCGTCATCCCCTGTGGGACGACCACGATGAAGAATATGACCCTGAGAATGAACGGGTCTTCGATGAAGGCCGCGAGACGCTTTCAACTACGTGGCTGGATGCCGAGCCTCAATCGATTATGAAAATGCCCGAGGATACGATCTCTCCATTGTTGGTTGCACTCGCTCTCATGCTGCTGTTTCTTGCCCTTATTTTTCAATGGATGTGGGTCGCTCTGGCCGGGATAGTAGGCACGTTATTCGCCGGCTACTACTGGCTATGGCCCAGACCGGAGGTAGAACTGGAGGTCGAACCAGTATGACCACGGCGACCGTTGTTCCCGTCCGTCGAATATCGGTGCCACTCGAAACTGAGGGGGGCACGTTTGCCATGAGACTCGTGATATTGACAGAGTCTTTTCTCTTTGTCGCTCTCTTTGCCAGCTATTTCATGCTGGAGAACAACAAATCACGCTGGAGGATCGAAGAACTGCCCAAGCTAAACTTCGCGATTCCCATGCTGGTCGTCTTGATCATAAGCAGCCTGGTCCTGCACTGGGGCGAGCTGCAAGTTAAGAAGCAACGTTATGGTATCGGACGGATCGCACTGGCCCTCACAATTTTGATCGGTCTCGGATTCCTCACGCTCCAGGCCTTTGAGTACCGAGCACACTGGGAGCATCTGACGCCTTACACCGATTCCTATGGATCAATTTTCTATACCATCACGACATTCCACGCTGCCCATCTGATTGTCGGACTTCTGATCCTCGCCTATGTGTTGGTTCTGCCAAGATACGGGCCTGCTCTAGAGTCGCCTTACCGTCCCTTTCACGTGGCAGCAATGTATTGGCATTTCGTGGATGTCGTCTGGATTTTCGTGGTGGCCGTTCTCTACATAGGACCTCATTTGTAACCGTATGAACGATCAGGCTCAAACTCGGCAACGTATATCCCCTGCGCGGCTCTGGTTCGGCTTCGCGGGTTCAGCTCTGTCCTGGATTGCGCTGGGAGTTATCGATCTTCTGATCACCTGGCAGGCTTGTCTCGGAGAGGAGCAATACGGCGGAGCCGATCTCGAACCAGGAGTGAAGGTGCTTTATCTCGTAGTCACACTTCTGCTCCTGGTAACGGCGATTTCGGCTGGCGGGATGTCGTTCCGCAACTGGCGCGAACTTTCCCGCGGCGGAAGTCTTATAAACGCCGAGGGACGCGGGCGCGAAGAGTACATGGCCTTGATCGGAGTTTTTGTCAGTTTCACGCTGGGCATTGGAATCGTCCTGTTAGGCATGCCCCTCGCCATTATCGATCTTTGTGTGAGGGCCAGATGAAAGCGCATGTTGTATTGGCTGCGGCCTTGCCCATGCTCCTGATGATCGGTTGCACTGGCGGGCGCGCGCTCCCGCCGTACCGCGTCGCTTCCGGCGGGGACGCCCGGTCCGGCAGGAATGTAATTCAATCTTCAGGCTGCGGCGCATGCCACACGATTCCGGGAATCCATGCCGCTTACGGCGAACTCGGGCCGCCGCTGAATTCTTTCAGCCGCCGCACCATGATCGCGGGCGAGCTGCCGAATACACCTGACAACTTAGTTCGCTGGATCAAGGACCCACCTTCCGTGGAATCGGGCACTGCCATGCCGAACTTGGGCCTTGACGACAAACAAGCACGCGACGCAGCCGCCTATTTATACACGCTGCGGTGACGATGAGAAAAGGATCGGAGCAAAAGTAATGAAGCCCATTTTCCATTCCATGCTGTTCACTATCCTCATGGCGGCCTCGGTATGGGGACAGAACGCTCCGAGCGCTAACGACGTCCCCGGATCGCAGGCCGGAATTCACCTTGTCAGTCCGCTTCCTACCGGCGATTGGACCATGCCTGCCGGCGATTACGCCAACACGCGCTTCAGTCCCCTCTCACAGATCAATTCCGGCAATGTCAAGAATCTTCACGTTGTGGGCATGATGGCCGACGGAATTCCACACGGGCACGAGGGAGGGCCGCTAGTTGTTAACAAAACGCTTTACATGGTCACGCCATTTCCGAATTACCTGATCGCCTTAGACCTGACGAAACCTGGCTATCCGATGAAATGGAGGTTTGAACCCAACCCCGATGGGCGGTCGCAGGGAGTCGCCTGTTGCGACGTGGTCAATCGCGGCGCTAGTTACGCTGACGGAAAAATTATTTACAACACTCTCGACGACAACACGATCGCTGTCGACGCAGAAAAAGGAACTCTCGTTTGGAAAACCAGCGTCGGAGACGAAGATCTTGGCGAAACCGTCACCATGGCCCCGATTGTTGTAAAGAATGTCGTACTGGTTGGGGACAGCGGCGGCGAACTTGGGGTGCGCGGAAAGCTCACCGCTCTCGATCTGAAATCCGGCAAAATCTTATGGCGCGCTTACAACAGCGGCCCTGATAAGGATGCCCTCATCGGCGCCGACTTCAAGCCTTTTTATCCGAAAGATCAGGGCAAAGATCTGGGCGTGAGTTCGTGGACTCCGGATCAGTGGCATATGGGCGGTGGGACCATCTGGGGTTGGATCTCTTATGATCCCGAACTCAACCTCATCTACTACGGCACGGGCAACCCCGGTGTTTGGAACGATGACATGCGCCCCGGCGACAACAAGTGGTCGATCACGATTTGGGCGCGGAACCCGGAGACGGGAGCCGCGAAGTGGGCATACCAAATTGAACCACACGACGGATGGGACTACGACGAGATCATGGAGAACGTTCTCGTCGATATGCCATGGCAGGGAAAGACGCGAAAACTGCTGCTTCACCCCGGCCGCACTGGCTTCATGTTCGTGATGGACAGAGAGACCGGCGAGGTTCTTTCGGCGGAGAATTTTGTTCCCGTCACATGGGCAAAGGGCTATGACCTCAAAACGGGCCTGCCGATCGAAGATCCAGACAAGCGTCCCCACACCAACCACTACGCGCGCGGAGTTTGCCCGTCTTCCACCGGCGGTAAAGAATTTGTGCCATCCTCCTTCTCTCCGAAGACCGGTTATCTGTACATCCCGGCCCATAACACATGCATGGATTATTCGGGCGAAGACGTCAACTACATTGCCGGTACTCCTTATTTGGGAGCCAGTGTCCGAATGTATCCAGGACCTGGCGGATACCAGGGCGAACTAATCGCGTGGGACGTTGCGAATTCGAAGAAGGTCTGGGGAATCAAGGAAACCGATCTTCCAGTGTATAGCGGAGTGCTTGCGACGGCGGGAGATGTCGTGTTCTACGGAACCATGGATGGGTGGTTCAGGGCGGTGGACGCACGCAGCGGAAGCGTTCTTTGGCAACAAAAGCTCTCCTCCGGCATCATCGGAAATCCAATGACCTTCATCGGTCCCGACGCCAAGCAATACGTCGCGATCTACGTCGGCATCGGGGGTTGGATGGGCGCTGTCGCTTTGCCCAGCGTCTCGACCGATGACGACTATGCCGCGCTCGGCGTAGTGGGCGCTATGAAGAAAATCAAGCAGATGACAAATCCGGGAGGAGCAGTCTATGTCTTCGGCTATTAGGAAGCTGGCGGCTTTTCTATTCTTCTGCGCGCTGCCGGTCTTCGCAGCTTCTCAAGAACTGCGAGTTTGTGCCGACCCGAACAATCTTCCTTACTCCAACCAGCAGCAACAGGGCTTCGAAAATGCTCTGGCGAAACTGGCGGCCAATGATCTCGGCATGAACTTGTCTTACTTCTGGTTCCCGCAACGCCACAACTTTTTTCGCAACACTTTAGAGGCGCGGGTTTGCGACGTGGTCATGGAGGTCCCTTCCGGAATCGACATGGCGAGTACGACGGTCCCGTATTTTCGTTCTACGTACGTGTTTGTATCACGCCGGGACCGCAACCTTCGTATTGAATCGTTCGACGATCCGCGCCTGAAAGATCTTCGCATCGGGGTTCATGTGACTGGCGAAAATGATGAAGCCATGCCCTCGACAACGGCGCTACTCAGGCGCGGTCTTGTCCGCAACCTGGAAGGCTACAGCATATTTGGCAAACTGTCAGAACAGAACCCCGGCGCAGATATTGTTCACGCCGTTGCCGATAAGGATATCGATGTTGCCCTGGTCTGGGGTCCTTTGGGCGGTTACTTTGCAAAACATTCTTCCCAGCCTCTGCAGGCCACACCGGTATGCCCAGCTCCCGCCGACCGCGAACTGCCTCTGTCGTTCGACATTTCGATGGGAGTGCGACCCGGCAATGAGGCGCTGCGAGACAAGCTGAACGAATTCATTGTTCGCCACCGCTCCCAGATTCGTCAGTTACTCGACTCATATGCCGTGCCTTTGGTGAGCACTCCGGTGGTGACGTGCGAATGAGGTGTGCCAAAATGCAAAAGCAACTTACTCTCATCATTGCTCTTCTCCTGTTCGGCATTACAGGATGTCAGAAGTACTCGTCTCCGGGCACGGCAGCGGTCTCTCTGCCGACCCGCGGAACAGCCGTGGGCCCGATTCCCGGCGCGGGCAAGAATATCACTTTCCCCACGAATCCCTTGGCGAACGATCCCGTGGCTCTACAGGAGGGACGCAAGCTCTTTAACTGGTACAACTGCTCCGGATGTCATGGCGGCCACGCGGGAGGAGGCATGGGGCCGAGCCTGCGCGACAAGGTCTGGCTGTTCGGTGACCGTGACGACCAGATCTTTGACTCGATCGCCGAAGGGCGCGGCGAAGGGATGCCATCCTGGGGCACCAAAATCCCGGAAGATCAAATCTGGAAGTTGGTGGCTTACATCAAGTCCATGCGGACATCGAATGAGCCGGAACCTCCTGAAGTCCCGGCCCACGAACAAGTGCCGCCTCCCGCCATCATTCACCCAACCCACACGACGCAAAAGGACTAGCCATGAAGCGAGCGTGTGCCCTAGCGTCGTTGTTACTGCTCTCGGGATGCCAGAGATCGCAGTCCACGCTTTATCCGCAAGGTCCTGCCGCCGATAAGATCGCGCATCTCTCCTGGCTAATGCTGATTCTCTTCCTCGCCATCACTGCGTTTATGTGGGTCCTGATTACGTGGGCGATATCGAGACGGCGTGGCACGCTCGCCGAGCACGAACCGGTCGACGTTGGGGGTGGCCAAAGCTGGATTGCATTGGGTGGCCTCGTATTTCCGCTGAGCGTGCTCTGCGTGCTTTTCATTCTGGGTTTGAACCTGATGGCCAGTTTTCCAGTCCATGACAGTCATCATCATGACCTGCATCCCACGATTGCAATTATTGGACGACAGTGGTGGTGGGAGGTTCAATACCTTGGCGCTCCTGCGCAGCGCTTTACAACGGCGAATGAGATCCACATTCCTGTTGGTCAGCCCGTCGATATCGAATTGCGCTCGCTCGATGTGATCCATTCTTTCTGGGTTCCCGCACTCCATGGCAAGGTCGATCTGATTCCCGACCATCCGAACTTCATCCGCATACAAGCGGATCAGGAAGGCGTTTACACGGGCACCTGCGCCGAATACTGCGGCGCCCAACATGCGCATATGAGAATCGTGGTTGTCGCCCAGCAACCAGCGGATTACGAGGCATGGGTACAAGGCCAATTGAAGTCTGGCACCGAGCCTGCAACCGACGCAGCGCGGCGTGGTGAACAGATCTTCATGGCCGGACCATGTTCGATGTGCCATCAAGTACGCGGTACGCTGGCCGGCGGAAAAGTAGCGCCCGATTTGACGCACATTGCCAGCCGCATGAACATCGCAGCCAACTCTTATCCGAACAACGACGCCTATTTGGAAGCATGGGTCACACACGCTCAATCTCTCAAGCCCGAGGCGGCCATGCCCAACCTCACACAGTTTAACGGTCAGCAATTGCGAGACTTAGTCGCTTACTTGCGACAGCTCAAATAGATAAAGAAAGGTTGCACATGTCACTTTCCCCGATGATTAGAGTCCCCCAGTTCTTGCTTTCTTGCTTCGCGCTATTGTTAGCGTTCCCGGCCCTCGGCCAGTCCAAGCCCGACTGCTCTGCATTGCCCGATCACTCAAAATTACGCAGCGTGCTTCAGTCTGTAGTTAAAGAGGGAGCGACCGGCAATAGTGGCCTGGGCAATCAGGAGTGGGCTGTTACCGTGAACCGCGACGGCGTTGTTTGCGCCGTTGTGTTTAGCGGCAACGATCGGGGACAGCAGTGGCCGGGCAGTCGTGCCATCGCTGCCGAGAAGGCCAATACGGCAAACGCCGTCAGCTCGTCGGATTATGCTCTTTCAACTGCCAATGTCTACGCGGCCTCGCAGCCCGGACAAAGCCTTTACAGCCTGACAACGAGCATGCCTCCAAATGCGCAGGCCGTATTCGGTCCCGCCACATCATTTGGCACCCCCGACGACCCCATGGTTGGAAAGTCGATCGGCGGTGTGATCGTTTTCGGTGGAGGATTGCCTTTGTATGACGCCAAGGGAAAAATTGTCGGCGGTCTTGGTCTGAGCGGCGACACTTCGTGTGCCGACCACATCATGGCCTGGAAGGTACGTCATCAGTTGCAACTCGATGCCGTGCCGATGGGCCCCTCTACGGATCACAATGACAATATGATTCTTGACTGGTCGAACAATAACAGCCCGAGTGGCTTTGGACATCCGACGTGCAAGGGCGGCAATCCTCCCGACGACATCATCAAAGAGCTCTCGAAGAAATTTCCGACAGGCCCAAAAGCACATTGATGCGCGATCGAACGGGCAACGAAGAGGAGACATGGATAACATTGTCGCGGTTGCGTCCGAACCCACCCCCAATTGGTTCATCGCGCCGATTATTCGCAATGGACTTAGTTAGCTGCTCCGATGGGAATATCAAGGCGGCGACGATGATCGTCGCCACCTCGTCAGACGCCTACCGCTCATCGCGTTTTGGCCGCGGGCCTCACAGTCCGATGACAAAATCCAGGCGAAGTCTTGAGGCGCGCAGGATGTTGACTCCCC
Source organism: uncultured Acidobacteriota bacterium (assembly GCA_963765015.1). GTDB lineage: Bacteria > Acidobacteriota > Terriglobia > Terriglobales > Acidobacteriaceae > Sulfotelmatobacter. The sequence continues at coordinate 76,703 of CAVXVD010000138.1, forward strand.
GCCGTCATTCAACCGGCTACCACAAATTTTTATTTCGGAGCTTCCATTGCGCTACGCTCGACCGTGGGAGCCACCTTCCGCGCGTTTTTCAGATGGTCTTCCAGCGTCGGGAGCGTATCCGCCGCGAACCCCTTCACCTGCGGATCTCTCCCGGTCTTACTTTCGTTGCGGAAGGCGGCGACATCGGTTTTATGATCTTTCACCATGTCGGCCATGTACGCTTTATCGAATGCATCCCCGGACAGCTTTGAGAGCCGATCCTTCGTTGCCTGGTCTTTTGCGCTCAGCTTGGCCGGCAACGTTACGCCTTCGTCGACAGCGATCCGTTTGAGTTGATCATTCGCTTTGCTGTGATCGTTGACCATTCGCTGGCCAAATTGTTTGACATCCGGACTGGAAGCCTTTTCTGTTGCGAGCCGGCCCAGTTCCACTTCTGCCATTCCTCCGGCAGCCGCTTCTTTAACAAATTGCTGATCCGCCGCAGAGAGCTTTGAGTTCGTCGCAGATGACATGGACGACGACATCGGCGATGAAGAATTGCCGGACTGTTGAGCTGCGACGGCAATCGACATTGCTCCCGCAACTGAGATGACAAAGGCACTGCGACAGATGACTTTAGATAATCCTGACATATCAACTCCTTTAAGGTTGGATACCTCCTACGGTAAGGATGGATATCCGGTCTGAAAACAGCCTAGGTGTGTGCAAAGGCGAGAACAATCCGTCATCGGGTGTATCCTCTACAAAAACGTCCTGTACCAGCCCAATGCCCGGGAGGGAATAGAGCCCCCGAACGCCAGCCTTTTCAATTCACTCCCCTATGTAGCTCCATTTGTTGCTGAGCCTGATGAGTGGCGGGAGCGGGACTCGAACCCTCGCGGCCTCCTGCGTGACAGGCAGGCCTCTATTTTGAATCGAGCAGTTGGCTCCGAATGCAAGGAGGAATTGGCGGACTGAAGGTGTGGGCTGGCACACATTGCGGCACACGGTAGGAACAATGCTGGCCGAGATGGGCGAGCACCAGCTCATGATCCGAGACTATTGCGACATGCCAATCTACACGTAACCAACAAATATCTTCAGGCGACCTCAAACAGCAAGCGCCTAGCACAAGAAAAGCTCGTAGATGCCATCCTGCCTGGGGGTGTGTTGTCGGGGAACAAACCTACTCTCATTCAGTGAAACTTAAGCAGCAGATTCGTTCATTTCGACTGCGAATGATGGGGTCTGCTGATCGCAGTCCAACAAGCTATTGGACCCAAACAGGCCCAGATTGGCTTTTGGGGTTTTCTGTAAACCATTCAAAAGAATGGCGGGGACGACGGGACTCGAACCCGCGGCCTCTGCCGTGACAGGGCAGCGTTCTAACCAACTGAACTACGTCCCCGGTTACTTACGGAATGCCAGATGGTGGGCAGTGCAGGACTCGAACCTGCGACCTCCTGCTTGTAAGGCAGGCGCTCTAACCAGCTGAGCTAACCGCCCCTCGACCCATCGCGTGACCAGGTTGTCACGCCGGTCAAAATTCGAATGAGGGGCATCCGCGCGAACCGCGCCTCAATGAGTATACGTGACGGGGGAAAAAACGGTCAAACCATGACGAGCCCCCAGAGACCAAAGCCTGATACTTAATTGCGTGACTTACGGCATGAGTGACTCGTGGACTTCCCTCTGACTTCAGCACAACTGGAACTCGTGGCGTTCCAAATCTTGCTCTCTTCCCGATCCCCTGGCACAGCTCTCTCCGATCCTACTTGCTCCGCTAGGTTTCGCGCAGCTGCTAGACTGGCTTCGTGCGGCGGCTGATCGTCAATGCAGATGATTTTGGGTACACGACGGGAGTGAACCGAGCCATCGTGGAGGCTCACACATGCGGCGTGGTGACCTCTTCCACGCTAATGGCTAATGGCGCAGCCTTCTCGGATGCCGTGCAGCAGGCCAGGGACATACCGGAACTGAGCATTGGCTGCCACGTTGTGCTGATTGATGGCGAACCGGCGCTGGAGGCTGCGCATCTCCCGTCCCTCATTTCAGCGGGGCACTTCCGCGACAGCCTAAAGACCTTCGCCGCGCGCGCGATTGCCGGGCGGATCGATGCCGACGAGGTCGCAGCGGAAAGCTCTGCGCAGATTCGCAAAATCCAATCCGCAGGAATTGCGGTTTCGCACGTCGACACGCACAAACACACGCACCTGTTTCCCAAGATTCTGCGCCCGCTCTTGCGGGCGGCGGCGGCGTGTGGCGTGCGATCAATCCGCAATCCGTTCGGGCCGCGCATGCCGTTGCGATCGAGCCAACTGCTGGCGCGGCCCAACCTTTGGACGCGATTCGCAGAGGTGCGGATACTGAGCCGGTTTGGCGGCAAGTTCAGGGAGGCCGTGGACCTTGAAGGATTCTCCGCGCCGGACGGAACACTGGGCATTGAGGTCACGGGAACGCTCGACGAAAGCTTGTTTCGCGCTATCGCCGGCAGCATTCCTGCTGGAACGTGGGAGTTTGTTTGCCATCCCGGGTATAACGACGCGGAATTGCGGGCAGCCAAGACGAGGCTGCGGGAATCGAGAGAACTGGAGCTTCGTGTACTGACATTGCCGGGCGCAAGAGAGATATTGGAACGCGAGGGGGTGCAGTTGATCTCATACCGCGATCTGGGAAAGCGGTGAATTCGGGACTGATCGCGGGTACTGTGGTAACCTGCCGAGTCGATTGCAAGTAGTATGATGAGTACAACTTACGTCTGTTATTAAGGTGGAGGTTTTCGCTCATGTCGGCGCAAGGGTCAGCTCCGCGTGCGACCCTGGACTTGAAGGTACGGGTGTGGGGAATGGGCGGGAACAGCCAGCCGTTCTTCCAGAACGCCGTCGCGCAAAATATCAGCTCGACCGGCGCCTGCATCTATGGCATCGAGCCGGAGCTAAAGGTCGGCGATGTGATTGGCGTGCAATACGAGACGCGGAAGGCCCGCTGCAAAGTCGTTTGGGTCGTGGATGCGGGAGCACTGAAGAAAACCCAGGTGGGCGTTCAGCTGGTTCTGGACCAGGACTGTCCGTGGGCAGCGGCGCTTCCTTCGGACATGAAGGTCGAAGAGCGGACACAGCAGCGCCAGGACAACCGGAGAAAGTTCGCCCGTCATAGAATTTCGTTCCCTCTGGAATTGCGCGACGAGCGGGTAAACACACCGTTGCGGGTGAATGCCACCGACATCAGCGGAAATGGTTGTTATGTTGAGACTGTTATGCCGTTGCCCATCGGCACTGCCCTGCGGGTCGATCTGTGGATTGAACAAGAACGTCTATCGCCCTCGGCGGTGGTTCGCACGCGTGACCCCGGCGTGGGGATGGGCATTGAGTTCACGGGACTGCCCGAAGATTCCAAGAAACGCTTCCAAGCGCATCTCGACAGGATCGATTCCGGCCACTCTCTGGGCCCGCGCGAAGGACAGTAGCCCAAGCCTCCGTGCGCTGGTTCGCCCAGCACTCGTGTAAAATCTGCAACCACTGCTGGTTCCGGCCATCGAATCACAGGAACAAGGCGAACGTTCGCACATGAAAATTGGGATCACCTGTTATCCGACATACGGCGGCAGTGGCGTCGTCGCTACCGAACTGGGCCTGGAACTGGCGCAGCGGGGCCATGAAATTCATTTCATTTCTTATGCGCAGCCGATCCGGCTACGCGGCGCCGAACCGAATATTCACTATCACGAAGTGGAAGTCTCGCGTTACCCGCTCTTCGATTACCCACCGTATGATCTGGCGTTGGCGACGCGCATGGCGGAGGTTGCCCAACTCTACGATCTGGACCTGCTGCACGTCCATTATGCGATTCCGCACTCCGTGAGCGCGATGCTGGCGCGGCAGATGCTGGCGGATGGCCCTCGCGGCCGCCGGCTGCCCTTTGTGACGACCCTGCACGGAACCGATATCACGCTGGTTGGACTCGACCGCTCTTACCTGCCGATCACACGCTATTCGATTCAGCAGAGCGACGGCGTCACGGCGATCTCGAATTATCTTCGCGACCGGACACAGCGGGTATTTGACGTGAAGAATGATATCGAGGTGATTTACAACTCGGTGAACTGCGACGTGTATTGCCGCAACCAGGAGATCGCCACGCAGATGCGCAAGGAGTATGCGCCGGACGGTCAGCGCGTACTCGTCCATCTTTCGAACTTCCGCCCGGTAAAACGAATCACCGATGTCATCGAAATCTTCGACCGGGTCCACAAGAAAATGCCTTCCCGGCTGCTGCTGATTGGCGACGGACCGGATCGTTCGGTCGCAGAATGGCTAGCCGTGCAAAAAGGCATTCATGATGACGTGCTCTTTCTGGGAAAGCAGGACCAGATCCAGGAGAAGCTTTCCATCGCCGATATCATGCTGCTGCCGAGCGAACTGGAATCATTCGGTCTTGCCGCGCTGGAGGCGATGGCATGCGAGGTGGTCCCCATCTCGACGCGGGCTGGGGGCGTACCGGAAGTGATTGATCATGGCTCGACTGGATATCTCGCCGATGTGGGCGATGTGGAAACGATGGCGCGTTATGCGATCGAACTGCTGAGTGATCACAGTCGGCTGCGGGAGATGGGGAAACGGGCGAGGGCCGTGGCCATGGAGCGCTTCTGCTCGACCAAAATCGTGAAGCAGTACGAAGACTTTTACCGGCGGGTGCTGGAGCGCTCCGCGTAGAAGCCTTCGGGCACGGAACTGGCGGCCTCGATCAGCGGCAAGCGGATGCGAATCAGCGTTCCCTTCCCCTCGTGACTGTCGATGGTCATCCGCGCGGTATCACCGTAGAGCACCTGCAGGCGTTCGGAAATGTTTGCCATCCCAATGCCCATGCCTGACCAACTGCTGCTCTCCTCCAACTGAGCTACACCCATGCCTACGCCGTCGTCCTCAACTTCGATGATCAAGCGCGAGTCGTTGACACGGCTGCGCAGGTAGATGCTTCCGCCCTCCACCTTGGGTGAGAGACCGTGCTTGATGGAGTTCTCGACCAGCGGCTGCAGCAGCATGCAAGGGACGACTACATCCAGCGAAGCGGGATCGAGTTCTTTGACGACTCTCAGTTTGTCCCGCCCAAAGCGCACGACCTCAATGTCGAGATAGTTGTCGATGAATTCGAATTCTTCCCGCAAGGGAGCGAAGGCTTCGCTGCTGTTGAGCAAGCGGCGCAAGATGGTCGCGAGCTTGAAGATGACATCTCGCGCCATGTCAGGATCGAAGCGCACCAGCGACGAGATGGAGTTCAGAGTGTTGAACAGGAAATGCGGATTGATCTGGTTCTGCAGCGCTTCCATGCGAGCGTGCAGCAGCAGGCGCTCCTGTTCTTCCAGCTTGATTTGGATGCGCACGCTGTTAAAGATCTTCAATTCGATTCCCACCGCCGTCACGGCCGTGGCGTAGATCGCGCTGTACACCCAGTAGTTGTCGGGACTCTCAATGCTGAAGATCGAGTGTGGGAAATATTGCGCCAATTGCGTTTGCACAAAACGCAGGCCGATCACCGTCCAGAAAAACATGATCTGCCATTCGAATAGGCGAGGTCGCGGAATGTTGCGCCGAATGATCCGAAAAATGCTTTCATCGATGAAGGGAGAGAACGACCAGATATCATCCTTATCGACCGCCCAAATGCGCAATTGTCCGGCCAGAAGACCAGAAAGCACATCGAAGGGCATCGCCGCCCACTCACCGTGCAGCAGAGCGGGTATGCCCATTAGCACGCCACCCAGCGATCCCGCCCAGCGTCCGCCGATCACGCCCAGCAGGAGCGCAGTCTCGAAACTCATGTCGCCGGCCTGAAAACTCTTGGAGAAAATTCGAGTCCATACGCCAACCATGATCGGCAGGCCAAACCAGAGCACCAGGTATATTTTCTGCCGGAAGGTGCGCTCTTCGCGAAACAGGAGACTCTTGAACTCTTTGGACCGCACCAGGCTGCTGGACACGGCCGCAGCCACGCCCAGCTTGAACAGCAAATTGAATAAGATGAGCCGCTGTTCCATGGAATTTCGTTTCTAGCGAACTATCGGAGCCTCGGTACGACGATCTGGAGCACCTCAGCAAACTGTAGCACGAAGCCGAGGGCCGAAATCCCAGAAGTCAAGAGGAAGTGGGAAGCTGCGCTCGGAGTCTGGCAGCGATAGAATTTAAGTTGTGAGACGTTCAAAGGCTCGCTCTTTTGGAGGGCAATCATGCGCCTGATTTGCCTGGCTTCCTTGTTTGCGGCGGTCTGTGGCTGTATCTCGCCTCTGGCCCAGACATCCGCTCCACCCCCTCCCCAGTCTGCGCGCCAGGCGCTGCTGGAAATGTTTTTGGGCACCGGCGAAAACGATTTTACCAAGCACCTGCCCGAGACCACCCGCCAAGCGTTAATTCACAAAGGCGACAGCCCGGAGACGAACTTCGTTCTCCAAATCTCTACTTTCGGCCACAGGATGATGGCGCAGGGCGAACACTTTGAACAATTTGAAACCGGTCCCGACCTCCTGGTGAGCGAACAGAATAATGGCCGCGAGAAATACGAAATAGCCGTTGAGCACGACTCGCTGCTCGGCGAAGACGACGAGATCGAGCTATCCGTTCGCTACTACAAAGATGGGCAGTTGCAGTCGCCGCCCGTCGTGCCTCGCTTGATCTTTACGCTGCGGCAGGAAAAAGAAATCTGGCGGCTGACTGAAGTCACTGCGGCCATCCACGCACCGCTCACCGACCCCGACTATCTCAAGGGATTGCGTCAGGACCAAAATGAGTCGAACGAAAAAGCCGCACAAAACCGGGTGACCAGCATCTCTACAGCCGAGACCAACTATGCCGCTCGGCACCCCGATCGAGGCTATGCCTGCAGCCTAGGAACGCTGTTCAATCCTGAGCTCGGAGATAAACCCGGTGACGGAAACTTCGTTTTCGATCTTGGCCAGGGTAAAGAAGAATGGAGCGGATATCGCTTCTCGCTCACAGGATGCGACGGATCCCCAGTGCCAAAATATCGCATCACGGCTATGCCTCTTGAGGAAGATCAGGGCTTGAAGACATTTTGCGCCGACGAGTCGGGAGCATTCAAGTTTGTGACCACCGGAAAAAGCTCGAACTGCCTCAGCCGGGGACAGCCAGTCAATGTTCCTTCAGTCCCAAGTGCCTCGGAAGACTGAACCGCCGCACCTAGCTGTAGGCCAGCTCTTTCGCACGCTGGGCGGCTTTCACCACTGCTTTGATCAGGGTGACGCGTAGCTTGCCTTCCTCCAGCTCCATGATGGCATCGATGGTGCAGCCCGCCGGGGTTGTGACTGCGTCCTTGAGCAGAGCCGGGTGGTCGCCGGTTTCGAGAACCACTCGGGCCGCGCCAAGAGTCGTCTGAGCGGCGAGCAAGGTGGCGATGTCCCGAGGCAGGCCCACCTTCACTCCGGCTTCGGCAAGCGATTCGAGAATGATGTAGATGTAGGCGGGGCCACTGGCGGAAAGCGCGGTGACGGCATCCATATGTTTTTCGTCGACGACCACGGTGCGACCCACGACGTCAAACATGGCGCAGGTCATGGCGACGTCATCGGCGGTCGCATATTTGCCTTTGCAGATGGCGGTCATGCCGGCCCCAAGCAGGCAGGGAGTATTGGGCATGGCGCGAATGACGGGAACGTTGGGCAGATTCTTTTCGATCATCGAAGTGGGCACTGAAGCGGCCACAGAGATGATCACCTGCTTGGGAGTGATGTGGCTGCTGATCTCTCGCACAACATCTTCGACCACCTGCGGCTTGACGCCGATGACAATAATGTCAGCGCCCTTCGCAGCTTCGACGTTGTTCGTGCCTACCTTGACTTTGAGTTTCGCGGCCAATGCCTTGGCTCGTTCTGCGTGGGCCACGGTCGCGCACGTCGACTTCGTCGAGAGTAACCCGCTCTTCAGCAGGGCTTGAAGAATGATTCCTCCCATCTTGCCCGCACCTAAGAACGCCACTTTTTTCCCCGTTAGATCATTTCCCATGACTTTCCTCGATTTCCGAATCTTCTTTACAGAGGGCACAGAGTTTCACAGAAGAGACGCGAAGACTAGCGACGCGCTTCGGCCCACTGCCAGGCGGTACTGACGATCTGATCCAAACCGCGAGTGGCTTTCCAGTTCAGCAAAGACTGTGCCTTGGAGGGATTCGCCACCAGCGCTGGGGGGTCACCGGGTCGCCTCGGCACGAATTTGTGGGGAACCTTATTGCCGGTAACGCGCTGCACTGCTGAAATCACTTCCTGGACCGAAGCTCCTGTTCCGGTTCCCAGGTTGACGGCGAAACTGCCGTTCCCTCCTGCCAGATGCTCGAGTGCTTTTACGTGCGCGCTGGCAAGATCATTCACGTGAATGTAATCGCGAACGCAGGTTCCGTCGGGAGTGGGGTAGTCGGATCCAAAAATCTGCAACTCAGGCCCACGGCCCGCCGCGGCGGTAAGAGCCAGCGGGATCAGGTGCGTCTCAGGATCGTGCAGCTCGCCAATCTCGCCGCTTTCATCCGCTCCCGCTGCATTGAAATAGCGCAGGCTCGCAAAACGAAAACCGTAAGCGCGGTCGTACGCTTCGAGCGCCTGCTCGAAGAACAATTTCGTGACGCCATAGGGATTCACCGGCTGGCGGGGGATGTTTTCTTCAATCGGGACCTTCGCCGGTTCGCCGTACACCGCGCAGGTGGATGAGAAAATGATCTTCTTCACTCCCGCATCGAGAGCCGCATTCAGCAACGAGAGGCCGCCCTCTACGTTATTGTGGAAATATTTCCTTGGGTTCGTAACGGACTCGCCGACATAGGCGTGGGCCGCGAAATGCATGATGGCATTGGTTCGCGGGAGCACTCGGGCGAGCGCGTTGGCGTCAAGGATGTCGCCTTTCACCAGCTCAAATCCAGCGGCCAGTAATTCGTAGCCGGTGCTGAGATTGTCGAAGATGATGACTTCGTGGCCGGCGCGCTTCAGCGCCCTCGCGGCATGACTGCCAATATATCCAGCGCCACCGATGACTAGAACAACCACAGGAGCATCCTTTCCGACTGACTCTAAGGTTACAAAGTAAATCTCGGAACCGGGACGGAGTCTCCAATTGTACACAGATCGAGATCAGGGTGGATCGTCCGGTGCGCATCTCCCGACTTCGAATCGCTCTTTCCGGTTTCCGTTCCTGTTAAGATAGCCGCGCCCACTTCGCTTGATTCCGCGTTACTTCTTTGAGGTATCCATGACTGAAGAGCTTGCCGATAAAAAGTGTGTGCCGTGCCGTGGGGGCGTGCCCCCTCTCCGCGGAGAAGAGCTGGAGCGACTGCTCCAGAGTGTGCCGGATTGGACGGTGGTGAACGATCATCATCTATCTCGCGAATTTCGCTTTCCCGATTTCCGGCAGGCGCTAGAATTTGTGAATCGTGTAGGCGCAGTGGCCGAAGAGCAAGGACACCATCCCGACATTCTGTTGGCCTGGGGCAAAGCCGAGATCACGTTATGGACCCACAAGATCAACGGGTTGACCGAGAGCGATTTTATTATGGCGGCGAAAATTGACCGTCTTCACGAAGGGTAGCGGCTGCGGATACCAGGTGTGAGGGCGGCGCTATTTCTCCGCAGCCTTCTTCGCGACGGCTTCGCAGTCCCTTCTCAGCTCCTCGAAGAATCCTTTGGTGGCCTTGGCAATCGCGGGTTCAATGGCAAAGCCCAAAGAGCGAGAGAGTGAACCGACCAATTGCATTCCGACGGAAACCGACGTTTGGCGCGCAGAAACGGACGTAAAGAAGACTCGCGTCTCACAGGTAATGCCGAATACATGGCTCAGGTAGCTCACGCTCTCGTTCGCGGAAAAATGCTGGACCACCTGGTCGATTGTGCTGCGAACCGGGACGCGGGTTTCGATACGTAGGCGGCTTCCCTCTTCCCAGGGCTTGCCTTGCACCCAGCGGATCTCACCAAACAGACTGCGGTTTTGCCAGCGGTCGATGTCGGTGTAAATCGCAAAGACCGTCTTGAGGGGACACTCCAGCACGATTTTAAAATCGAAGGACTGCACATGGTACCCCCAGGACAAACCGACTCCGATCGATCGCTGAAGTCTAGGAGAAAACCTGGGAACGGGCAATTAAGAAACGGGTGCCGTTTTGAACCGTGCCGATCGGAGCGCCAAGGCAAGGATCGCTGCTGGAATCAGCATGAGGGCTCCCGTGGAAGTTGCAATCAGGCGAGAAGAAAATCCCGCATCGAGGAAATGTCCCGCGAGGTAGGCGGTAACGGCAAAAGTGAGGCTGCCGAGGCCGAGATCGGCGGCGAACACGCGCCCGCGGAAACGATCTTCCGTATTCAGCTGAAGCAAGGTGGTTGAGAATACCCAGACGGTTGAGCCGCCCGCGTGGGCAAGCATGGCACAGAGAGCAGCCATCCACACGGTGCGACTGGCTCCTAGGACAGCATATCCGAGAGAAATCGTCAGATAGCCGAAAAGAATTCCGAGACGCAAACGGCGATAGCTGTTGCCCGCCCAGCGAGCAGAGACGAGAGGCCCGATTAGAGCGCCCAGACCACGTCCTCCGAGCAGGATGCTCATGCCGAGCATCGCTCCGCCGGCGGCGTCGATGCCGCGCCCTTGCACGGCAAATTCCCGCGCGCCCATCACGGTGAAGATCACCCAGCTTGGCCCCACCATGAGTTCTCCGGCCTTGGCAAGAACGGCAGGCAACAACGTCGGGTGATTGCGGATGTAACGAATGCCTTCCATCACAGGCGAAAAGTCGATCAGATCGCGAGGCCGCAGCGGCTCTGCGGAATCGCTATGTGGCTCGTCAAAATGCATTCCATTGATCAGAATTGCTGACGTCAGAAACGAGAGCGCATTCAAGATGAAAACCGTGTTCCGGCCGAAGAATGCGGCCACCACGCCTCCGACCGCGGCTCCCACAACCAGGTTCAAGGACCAGGTGGCCGAGGAGAGTGTATTAGCAACCAGAACTTCGCTCTCTGCTGCGATATTCGGAATCACCGATGAACGGGCCGGTTCGAAGAATGCAGCCATGGTGGTCTCTGAAACCAGCAACGGATAGATCAGCCAGACCATCGAGCGGGAGCGCACGAACAACATGGCCAGCACGACGACGAAGCGGATCAGATCGGCGGCAATCATGACGTGCTTGCGCTTCAGCCGGTCATTCACGACACCGGCGGTCGGACCCGCCAGAGTTTGCGGCAGCACCTGCAACACCAGCGCCAGCGCAACCGAAGACGCGTGCCCGGTTAACTGCAAGAGCAGGGTGTAGATGGAGAGCGTGTAGAACCAATCGCCGATTTCGCTGACGATCTGCGCCAGCCACAGCCGCCGGAAATTACGGTTCCCTCGAATCAGCCGCGCATACGAGGCGAGGGAGATCGACGAGGTGACACGTTCTGGCTCTGGTTCCATAAAGAATGGCTAGACTACCCGGTTCAGGCAGAACCGGCAAAATCGGCATCTACCCAAGATTCGGGGCCTATTTAGTGTTTTTCTCTTGCGGAATGGCGCGTGGCTCAGCGCCCGAGCTTGCGCTTCAGGTCGTCGGCGATCTGTTTGCCGTGAAAGCGGCCGTTCTCGATAAAGATTTCGTTCGTGCGCGATCCAGCCACGATTACGCCTGCGACGTAAATGCCGCGCACGTTGCTCTCCAGGGATACCGGGTCGCACACTGGGCGGCACTGCTGTTCCGACAACTCGATTCCCATGCTGCGGAGGAAATCGTAATCCGGGTGATAGCCAATGAGGGCGAGAACAAAATCATTCTTCAGGCGGATCGGTCCGCGCGGTGTAATGATCACGACATGATCAATGCCGATTTCCTGGACTGAGCTACTGAAATAGGCGGTAATCTCGTTGTTCTTGATGCGGTTTTCCAAGTCTGGCTTGATCCAATACTTGACGTGATGGTGGAGCTGCGCCTCGCGGTGCACGAGGGTGACACGCGCCCCGTGCCGCCACAGATCGAGCGATGCGATCGCGGCCGAGTTCTTACCTCCAATCACGAGCACTTCCGTGTCGTAATAGGGATGCGGCTCGCCGTAGTAATGCGAGACCTTGGGAAGATCCTCGCCGGGAATGTGCAGCTGGTTCGCTAAATCGTAGTAGCCTGTCGAGACAATTACTTTCTTCGTTTGATAATCGTGCGGGCGCCCGGCCCGATCGGTCGCGGTGATGCTGAAGTCCCCATCTTCGCCCATCACGGTCTTTACCCACTCGTATTGACGAACATCGAGATGATAGTGTTCGGCGACTTTGCGATAGTACTCAAGGGCTTCTTCTCGCGTAGGTTTCTGCAACGCAGTGGTGAATGGGATATCGCCGATTTCGAGCAGCTCCGGCGTGGTAAAGAAGGTCATATTCGCGGGATAGTGAAACAAGGAGTTCACCAGGCATCCCTTGTCGAGGATGATGACCTTCAGACCGACTTTCTGCGCCTCGATGGCGCACGCGAGGCCAGTGGGGCCTGCTCCAATGACCAGCACGTCGGTTCGCATCTCGGGATGAGACTGGGCCTTGGCTTTTGGCAGGGTTTCGAGTTCTTGGGCGGCGAGAAAATCAGGCATGGGATCGATTGCAGGGTGCTCGAGTGAACAAGGATTCGAGTCCAGCTCAGAAACGGATGATTCTAGCACGCGCGCCATGCATCTCCGATTGGCCTCGGAGGTGTGGATCCGGCTCACTCCCGAGGATGGGTGCAAGCGAACGCGCGCACAGCCTTGGCCCGGGTCATCGCGCTATAATCTCGGGTTGCCTTCATCTCCGCGCTCGACTCAGGAGCACTCATGTCTACTCTTACAGAACCTACCTCCTCTCAGGCTGGCACAAAGACCCGCATTGAATCCGACAGCATGGGGAAGATCGAAGTCCCAGCGAACGTGTATTGGGGAGCGCAGACGCAGCGTTCGCTGCTGCATTTCAACATCGGCCGTGACACCATGCCGCCGGAGTTGATCCGGGCCTTCGGCACGCTCAAGAAAGCTTGTGCGCTGGTGAATCAGGATCTGGGCAAACTTCCCGCCGACAAGGCGAAGTTGATCGTCGAGGCGGCCGACGAAGTGATCGCCGGGAAGCTGAATGATCAGTTTCCGTTGCGTATCTGGCAAACCGGCAGCGGGACCCAGACCAACATGAACGTGAATGAGGTGATCTCGAACCGCGCGATTGAGATTGCGGGCGGCGAAATGGGATCGAAGAAACCCATCCATCCGAACGACCACGTCAACATGTCGCAGTCGTCGAATGATACGTTTCCGGCGGCGATGCACATTGCGGCAGCGGACCGGGTGAAAAATGCGCTTATTCCGGCGATTAAGACGGTGCGCGATGCGATCCAGGCGAAGGCAAAAGAATTCCACGATGTGGTCAAGATCGGCCGCACGCACTTGCAGGACGCGGTGCCGTTAACCATCGGCCAGGAATTTGGCGGCTGGGCCAGCCTCCTGGAACGTGACATTCACCGACTGGAGCAGGCACTAGACGGTTTGTACGATCTTGCGATTGGCGGGACCGCGGTAGGAACGGGGCTGAACACGCATCCGGAATTTGCCGAGCGCGCGGCGAAGAAGATTGCGGAATTGACCGGGCTTCCCTTCCGCTCCCATGGCAACAAGTTCGCGGCGCTGTCGGCGCATGATGAGATCGTGTTCGCCCAGGGGGCGATGGAGACGCTAGCGGCTTCGCTCATGAAGATTTCGAATGATATTCGCTGGCTGGCTTCGGGACCGCGCTGCGGGCTGGGAGAGTTATCGATTCCGGAAAATGAGCCCGGGTCGTCGATCATGCCGGGCAAAGTGAATCCCACGCAGTGCGAGGCGATGACGATGGTCTGCGTGCAAGTTCACGGCGCGACGGCTGCGGTCGGATTCGCCGGATCGCAGGGAAACTTCGAGCTGAACGTTTACAAGCCGGTGATCATTTACAACTTCCTGCACTCAGTCACGCTGATTACCGACGCCTGCCACGGCTATGTGGAATACATGCTCAGAGGCATTGAGGTCGATCGCGCCAAGGTCGACTCGTACGTGAAGAATTCTCTGATGCTGGTTACGGCGCTCGCACCCAAGGTGGGATATGACAAGGCCGCGCAGATCGCGCACACGGCGCATGTGGAACATTCCAGCTTGAAAGAAGCGGCGCTGAAGCTGGGATATCTCACGGGCGAGGAATTTGATCAGCTGGTGAAGCCGGAGAGAATGACGCACCCGTAACCGGAACTGTCCTCGATCTTGAACCCGTATGCGCTCGAAGAAACTGCTGGAACTGCACCCGGTCGCCGTCACTACGCTACCCCGTTCGCCGGAGTTCGCAGTCGCATCGATTTCTGTGGGTCTTCAAGGAGACGTAAGTCGATTTTTGATTCGGAACGAGTCAGCACATCTGCCCTCAGGTCGAATCGAGCAGGCGGGTTTTGCCTCGTTTCCGCGAAGTCGAGCAGAGCATCCATACGACGCGATTCTCTCCATCACTGACGTTCACAGCACGTATGAAATCGAGCTCCGAGACCTGACGGACACGTTTCCTCTGATCCAGCTTTTGCCAGACGGCAATGTTCTAGTCGTCAGCACTCGATGCAGACGCTATTCCGATGGCACCCATGAGCTGAACGCCAGAATCTACGATTCGCAAGGCCAACGCCACGAAGAATTCCTGCTTGGCGACGGCATTCAGCATGTGCAATGACCGAAAGGGAAACATTTGGGTTGGCTATTTCGATGAGGGTGTCTACGGCAATTACGGCTGGGGAGGTGCGGGCGATGCTGCTCCGGTGGGTGCCTCTGGTTTAGTTTGTTTTGATGCAAGGGGTCAAAAAGAGTCGGAATATTGCCCAGTTCCGGGCTTGGATGTTATCAGCGACGTCTACGCACTCAATGTATTTGGGGACGAAGCGTGGGCTTATTACTACACTGACTTTCCACTGGTGCGGATTGCCTCAGATCGAAAAGTGACTGTTTGGACCACGGACACAACGGGAGCACGCGCCTTCGCAATCAGTAAAGGCGCGGTGTTGCTTTTTGGCAGTTATTCGCCGAGCAGAACGGATTGCCGACTGCTGCGACTCGGCAAAGATCACGCTATCGTCGACGCCGACATTTCGTTGTTGCTCACAGAAGGCGGAGACTTGTCGCACGCAAACGTGATTGGACGGGGTAGTATCCTGCACGTCTTCGTGGGCGACTTGTGGTATCAGTTTTCGGCAAACTCTGTCCGTTAGCTTTACGACGCTTTATGAGGATGCCGCTATGTCGTTTCGTCCACGACTGTTTGCACCTTTGCCTTCGGCGTTATCGTAATCACCACAACACTCACCAATACCAGCGCAGTCCCGATGATCGTGCGCGGACCGAGCGCTTCACCGCCGAGGAAATAGCCCACTAGCACCGCGACCACCGGATTCACATAGGCGTAAGTTCCCACCTTGGTTGGCGACTCCTGATGAAGCAGCCAGACGTAGGCGGTAAAGCCGACGATCGATCCCGCCACGATCAGATAGGCCAGCGCGAGCCAGGCCTTCCCGGAGACAGCCTGTACGCGAAATCCGTGAAATTCTCCGAGCAGGGCTGCGGAGAGGGTCAGCAATACGCCTCCCGCGAACATCTGAGCGCCGGAACTCATGGCTTTGGCGGACGGCAATGGCAACTTTCGTGTGAGAGCCGAGGCAAGAGACCAGCTAAGCGCGCCCACGATCAACGCGCAAGCGCCCAGCGTGTCGATGGGAGCATCGCCAAAGCTTACGGATCGACTCACGAGCACAGCGACGCCGCAAA
>CAVXVD010000139.1:0-80472 GCA_963765015.1 uncultured Acidobacteriota bacterium
GCGTCGCATGGCCTCGGGCACGGGAGATGGTTGGAGCGGCTCTGGTTCGACAACGTTAGGCGAGACCGCATTTATGGACACGTCGGGGGACACGCTAGGGGAGACGTCGGGGGAAATGACCGGCGCTGCAGAAGCTGCGGGTACAGCATTTAGATCAGGCGTTCGCGCGGCCTGAACGGAGGAAGATCCTGTCGGCGGGAACTGTCTTGTTTCTACGCTCATTTCGGCGCTTATGTGCGTTCCTTCGGTGGAATGCGCGGCTGACGGTGCAGGCTCAGAGGGAACCGCTTGGGCGGTGGGTTGCGGAAGTGACACCGCCGGCGCGGGTTCCCGCGAAGATGGCCCTGGCTTGGAAACCTCCTTGGTTGGCGATACTGCAAACTCGTGAGGGATTGGCTTGATTGGCTTGGCCGTCTGCGACGGCGGTAGTACCGAATCTTCATCCTGGCGCTGCTCCGCCAGGTCAAGCGCGGTCAGGGTAAGCGCGGCCATGCGTTCGAGAGCAACCAGATCGCGCTCTTCAAAAGCATAGGGATGGTCGGAGAAGAGCTCGAACAGGCCGCGCACCTGGCCGTTGCGGCGCAAGAGGGGTAAGACGACGATTGAGGCAATGCCAAGGGCACGGCAGGTTTCGAGATTTACGCGCGGATCGGTTTCGGCGTTATCGCAGCGGAGGAGTTGGCGGCGGACGATGCTCTCACCGGTCAGACCAGAGCGAACCTGGAGACGGGCGCCGACGGCGGGGGCGCAAGCTCCGGCACTGGCGCGGCAGACCATTTCATTGCCTTGCGGCAGCGCGAGCGCGGTTCCAGTGGCTCCGGTGATGTACTGCGCGCGCTCCACAAGGAGTTGGAGCGCGGCGTCAGTACCGATGTGTGTATCATCTTCGCCTGGCTGCCCATCGCCGGCTATCTGCTGGTGCATCTGTTCGTTAGTGACAGTTCAGGTGCCGACCCGATTCGTCAGTCACAAATCACGGAGCGCGTACCTAGTACTTGCTAGGCTTCCAGTACGTTCCCATCCAAACAAAGGTCAACTAAGGTATTTATCAGGGGTAACCTGATGTAGCTTTCGCCGATCTAACCATGAGACGGCGGAGGTAGAAGCGCTTAGTCTGCTTCGGAAGGATGTAAATAGGAGTATGAAAGTTCAGTGCCCATATCGCTGTGACTACTGCCTGAACCTGAAAGGCGAAACAAATCATTGGTGGCTTCGGCCGCAGGATGCCGAACAATTCCGCCTGGTTCGCTGGGACCAGCAGCTTGCGGATATGCAAGGCTACGAACATATTTGCTCGGAATCCTGCGCCTCCAAAGCGCTCTCCAAGTGGCTGACATTGGCAAGCGGCAATCCGGCGCGTCCGTCGGCTAAGGAAATCGCCCGCTCCACCAAATCGCTGGCCGCCGTTCAGTAAGGAAGTTCAATAATCAGTTGGTCTTCAGATAAGTCAGTTCCTGCTTGGCAGCCGCTTCATGAACGGATTGAAACTCGCCGGCGTCGAACTCAATCGCAAGACCCTCGCGGATCTGGCGCTGAGCGATCCGGCCACGTTCGCCGCGCTGATTCATCAAGCCAAGAACGCCCAACCAAAAGACACCCCTGCCCATGACACCCAAGCAGGGACAGCGCCCGAAAAGGCATAATAGTTTGTAATTATGGAAGCTGCCGCACCCGCTCCCTTGCCCGACGACGATGCTCTGGCCAACCTTGAAGACCGCATTCGCCGAGCGGTAGAACTGGTAGCCACGCTGCGGGCGGAGCGCGACGCGGCGGTGGCGGAACTGGACGCAGTCCGCAAAGCCGCCGGCTCGGCTCTAGCCGATACCCAGAAGGCTAAGCACGAAATCGAATCGCTGCGCACGGAGCGCAAACAGGTCCGCACCCGGATCGAAAAGCTGTTGGGACAAATGGACCTGTTGTAAAGAGCGCGGAGGCCTCCCATGAAGACGGTGCGCGTGACCATCTTTCACCAGCAGTATTCGGTGAGCGCAGCCGACGATTCAGGCGAGATCGAACAACTGGCCCAGGAAGTGGATGAGCTGATGGTCTCCATCGCCCAGCGGGCCGGCAACGTGGATGCGGCGCGAGTCGCGGTGCTGACCAGCCTGCACCTGGCCGACCGCTTGCGCACCATCGAGCGCGAGTTGCAGGAGCTCAAGACTCGCGTGGGTGAAAAATCCCGTCAATTTTCGCTCTTGTTGGACAAGGCCATCGAATGACCACAGCCGCCGTCGGCGTCCGAAGCGAAAAAACCATCTTCGGCCACCCGGCCGGGCTGTTCGTTCTGTTCTTCACCGAGATGTGGGAGCGCTTTTCCTACTATGGAATGCGCGCGCTGCTGGTGCTCTACATGGTCGATTACCTGATCAAGAGAGAGCAGACCGGCACCACGCACGTAGTGGGATTCGCGGGACTCCAGCACGTGATTGAAGGCGTCTACGGCCCGCTCGGCATTCAGCCGTTGGCTTCGGAGATTTACGGGCTGTACACGGCCTTCGTTTATCTCACTCCGTTGTTTGGAGGAATGCTCGCGGACAGGATTCTGGGGCAGCGCAAGACGGTGATCATAGGCGCGAGCCTGATGGCCATCGGCCACTTCCTGATGGCCGTGGAGTCGATGTTTCTGGTGGCGCTGTTCTTCCTGATCCTGGGCAACGGCTGCTTCAAGCCGAACATCTCAACCCAGGTGGGTGGACTTTATCCCAAAGGCGATCCGCGCCTGGATCGCGCCTACACGATTTTCTACGCGGGCATCAATCTGGGCGCGTTCTTCTCACCCCTGGTTTGCGGAACGCTGGGCCAGGTGTATGGATGGCACTACGGATTCGGGGCCGCGGGCGTGGGGATGGTGCTGGGGCTGGTGCTGTATCTGTGGGGGCAGAGGTTCCTGGCGCAGGATTCGTTGACGCGCGCAAAAGCGGCGCACACCGAAAAAACTCCCCTCACCAGCACGCAGTGGAAGGCGATTGGGGGTCTGATCGTTTTGGCCATCTTGAATATCGTGTTTTGGATGGTCTACGAACAAGGCGGCAACACGCTGCAACTGTTCGCGGACAGGAACGCGGACTGGCACGTGTTCGGGTTGAATATTCCGTCCACCTGGTACCAATCCATCAATGCGATGTTCATCTTCATGCTCACGCCGTTCCTGAACATGCTGTGGGGCTGGCAGGCCAGGCGCAAGACGGAGCCTTCCAGCGTAACCAAGATGGCCATGGGCTGCTGTCTCCTGGGCTTGTCGTTTCTGCCGCTGATCTTTATCAGCCGGGGGTTGGGGGATACGGCTCGCATCAGCGTCTTGTGGCTGGTGGGCAGCACGTTCATTTACACACTGGGAGAAATGTATCTTTCTCCGATCGGACTGTCTTTGGTTGTGAAGGTGTCGCCCCCTCGACTGGTGAGCATGCTGATGGGCGTGTGGTTCCTGTCTTCCTTCTTTGGAAATTACCTGGCGGGTCACATCGGAACGTATTACGAGAAGATGTCGCACCCGTCTTTCTTTCTCATGCTGCTGGCGTTTGCAGTGGGGGCGGGCATCGCGATTTTCGCGCTCCAGCGGCCGCTCAAAGACGCCGTCGGGCACAACACCTAACGGGACATAAAAACTCATGACGGAACAGAACGTAGGTTTTATCGGCGTCGGAAGAATGGGCGCCCGGATGGCGCGCCGCTTGGTGGACGCCGGCTACCGGCTGACGATTTTCGACACGGACCAAGCGGCGGTTCGGACACTGACGGACGCGGGAGCTGACGCCGCGGATTCGCCCGCAGCCGTGGCCTCGGCCGCGGAGATCGTGCTGGTGAGCCTGCCCACTCCGCCGGTGGTCGAAGCCGTGGCGCTGGGACCGGGCGGGGTTGCCGAAGGAAGCCGGGTGAAAATTTTCGTGGACATGTCCACCACCGGCGCGACCTATGCCAAGCGCATCGCCGCTGGCCTCGCAGCGAAGAACATCACGGCAATGGACGCTCCCGTAAGCGGCGGCTTGACGGGCGCGGCAAATGGGACCCTGGCCGTGATGGTCTCGGGACCGGAAGCGGCCTTCGCCGACTTGAAGCCCGTGCTGGAGCATCTGGGAAAGATTTTCTACGTCGGGACCGAGCCGGGGCAGGGCCAAACCATGAAGCTGCTGAATAATTTGTTGTCGGCGGCGGCCATGGCGATCTCTTCGGAAGCCGTGGTGATGGGCGTGAAAGCGGGACTCGACCCGGCTCAGGTGATCGACGTGATCAACGCGGGCACTGGCCGCAACAGCGCCACCGTGGACAAATTTCCGAAGTATGTTCTGCCGCGGACCTTCAATCTCGGCTTCGCACTGGCTCTGCTGAACAAGGATCTGCGCATGTGCCTGGAGGAGGCCGACGCGCTGGGCGTGCCCATGATCGTAGGCAGCGCCGTGCGGCAACTGTTATCGATCGCTGCGGCATCCGAGGGACCCGGCGCGGATATGACCGACGTGGTCAAGAGCGTGGAACGATGGGCCGGGGTGACGGTAGAATCGAGCTCGTCGAATCGAAATAAGGAGAATACGGTGGATAAAGAAACATTCGAGAAGGGCCTGAATATCCGGCGAGCGGTTCTGGGAGCCGGAATACGTGGACAAGGCCATCGCCACGGCCAACGATTTCAACCGGCCGCTGCAGGAGCTGGTGACGCAGTATTGCTGGGGCGAGGTCTGGGGCCGGCCCGGTCTTGAGCGCAAGACTCGCAGCCTTTTGAATCTGGCCATGATCAGCGCGCTCAACCGGCCTCATGAGGTCAAGATGCATATCAAGGGCGCGCTGAACAACGGCGTGAGCAAGGACGAGATCAAGGAAGTGTTTCTCCAAGTGGCCATCTACTGCGGCGTCCCCGCGGCTGTGGACAGCTTCCGCCTGGCCAAGGAAGTTTTCGACGAGCTGGGCGTCTAGCAAAAAATGGGGACACTCTTGTATGTCCCGCCCAGGCGGCGGCTCACTGTCGACAACGGTGCGGGCGGGACACACAAGGGTGTCCCCATTGTTTGTAATCGATGAAGCTGGTCTGCGCCTTCGGACTCGTCGCGGCTTTTGCATTCGTCCTGTATGGGTGGGGCTGGGCTTTGCGGCGCCTTTTATCGGTGCCCGCGGGCGCGGCGATTCGAAGCTGGCCGTCGACCGCGGCCTCCGGCATGGCGGCCGTGGTTTTCATCGGTGGCCTTCTCAATCTGGCAAGGCTGGCCTACCCGTGGGCGATGGCATGCGTGGCCGCCGCGGGGGCCGGGTTGGGCGCATTCGCATTAAAGTCCGCGGCGAGCAAAGGCCGCGGAAGCGGCACGTCATGGATCGCGTGGCTTTTGGGCGCAGCCGTACTGTGCTTCGTCGTGCTGACGCAAGTGCCGCCCAGGGCGTATAACTTCCACGACGATTATCAGAAATATTTTGTGCATCCGGTGCGCATGCTGGAAACCGGCAGCGTGTTCGAAAGCCCGCTCAACGTGGTGGGATTCGACACGCTGGGCGGGCAGGCCTTCCTGGATGGGTTCCTGGTCGCGTTCTTCCCGATCCGCTACATCAACGGCGTCGACGCGGCGTTCGCTCTATTTCTATGCATGATGCTGGCGAGCGAATTCACAAGAGGCCGCCGCGAGCTGATCCCCCTGACCCTGATCTGTGCACTCAGCGTGGTGCTTATCAATCCGCAATACGTGAACATATCGGCCTTGTACACCGGCAGCCTTGTGGTGATGGCTCTTTTCGAAGAGGAGGGACGCAGTGCAGCCGTGACAGGGCTGCTCTACGCGGCATTGCTGGCGCTGAAGACTTCCTTCGCCCCGTTCGTCGTTTTACATTTTCTTGCGGTCTTGCTGACAGGCGGAGTGAAGTGGGCGGGCCGGACTGCTGTGGCCTGCGCGCTGTTCTTATCGCCTTGGATTCTGCTGCACGCCCCGCTTTATTGGGACATGCTTCACGCGGCCCGGACAGTGGCCGAAGGCGGAGTCCGGCCGCAGGCGGCGTTCCATATGTTCTCCATCGCAGCGCTGGATTACGGCGCGACGCCTGCGAACTATACGGGCCTGATGATCGCCATCGGCATCAGCGGCCTGCTGATCGTTTGGGCGCGGCGAAAAGTGGATGCCGTCGCAGCCTCCTCGTTCGCCGCGGCGGCGGCCTATTTCATCATGGTGTACATCTCCGGTCCGAGAAACGCCGGCTACGCGCAAGCCATCCGCTACTTCACACCGCTCGCGATCGGAGCTGCGCCGGCGGCGTTCGGATCGGCGGGGCTGGCGTTTCTCGACGCAGCAAGTCTGCGACCTCAGTGGTTCCGTATCGTCCTCCCACTCCTCGTCGCCTTGATTCCCGTGCTGGCGTTTACCCCTTCTCTGCGTGATCGAGCAAAGCAAGCGCTCGACTCGGGATCGGAGCTGGCGTTCTCCTGGCTCGCGCCAGACCCCGATTATCTCGAGTACAACCGGCAAGTGTTATACGGCGACATGCGCCAGAGGGTCGCTCTGGCACAAGCGGCCGTTCCCTCCGGCGAACCGCTGGCGGCGTGGATCAACGCTCCGTTCTATCTCGACTACGCGCGCAATCGCATTGCCGACGTTCAGCCGGGCTCCGGCCTGACTGCGCCGTGGGCGAAGATCCCCGACGCTCACTACTTCATCTGGGAATACAACGGCTACGCCAACATCGACCCGAGTGCCTATCGCGAGGAGATGGCCGAGGCTCCGGATCTGACGCGGCGATACTCCGCGGCTCGCCTGAGCATCACCCAGCAGCTGGATGCGAAGATGCAGCGCGGGCAAAAACTTTACGACGACGGCACGATCGCTGTGTTCCGCGAATGATCCGCGGGCTCTTTACTTCTGCGCCGCGCAGGTAAAATTCTCGGCGGCATCGATGCTGCCGCTGCCTTTATAGACCGCGGCCATCGGGTACATACAGATGGGGCGCGTCCGCGTGGTCTTGCCGCCTTCGACGTGAGCGCCCACCAGCATCTCCGGGGCTTTCCCCTTTTCCACCCAATCGACCACTGCCGTGAGCCAATCCACGTTGCCGCAGCCCGGGCCCGCCTCCGCAATGGAACATGCCGGGAACCGGGAAGAAGCGGTAGAAATCCCTGGTCTCCTTCTCGCCCATGGTCTTCATGGCCGCCTCGTAATAATTCACCGACATTTTCGCGCTGACGCCGGGATCGGCCCAGCCGTGATAATGCACGATTTTCCGCCGCGCATTTTGACGGCAGTCAGATCCGGAATGGTCGCGTCAATGCGCAACGCAACGGCGCTCATACGCTGCGGATCGGTGTCGAAGTTATAGCTGTGGTAATCCCATCCGCCGCCCGGCGCGGGATCGAAGGCCATGAACTGCATGAAGCTATTGGCCAGGTTGAAGCTGTTCGCGAGCGACCCGTCCCAGCCGCTGCGCGGTTGCGCACCCCCTCGGCCTCCCGCCGTTGCAAACGCTTCGCCGCCAGGAGGCATGCCGGGGAAAAGCTGCCTGCCCTTGGAATCGCGAGGGCCGTCGTAGACTTTTTTGAGCGCCGCGATCTGCGCGGCTGTAAAACAATCCGGATGGTCGTCGCTACTGGAGCAATGCGCCAGATCCCTGGCCGGATCGAAATCGCATTTGAGCGGATTCTCGATCAGGCCATCCTTCAAGCCGTCGAGAGCGTCGCACTTATCGTAAACGCCCTTTGCCAGCGCGGGCAGCTTCTCGGCGGCGATTTTGCCGGGGCCGTCGCCCACGGCCAGATAATTCCAGATCGCCTTCATCTGCAAGCCGCTCAGGAACAGCACCGGCGCGCCGACCACGTAGCCGTCAAAATCCTCCGGGTACCGCTGCGCTTCCATCAAGCCCTGACGACCGCCGGTAGAGCAGCCCACCCAATACGAATAGCGCGGATCGGCTCCGTAGTAAGCGCGGATCACTTTCTTGGCCAGCAGGACGGTTTCATGCACGGCGAGATAGCCGTGGTCGATCACCTTGCGCGCGGCGTTGGGGTTGTCGGGCCCGGGATAGGCGAACGTGGCTCCGGGCTCCTTCATGGCGTCGTGGCCCGTGTCGGTCGAGGTCGCGGCGTAGCCGTCGCGCACCGCGCCATCCACGTTGCCGATGGTCCCCGCCCAGCCTCCGTTGCCGTCCATCTGGAAACGATTGTTCCAGTCGGTAGGCAGCTTCAGGACGAACTTGGCTTCCGGCCAGATGACGCCGCGAAGGTCGCAATGCTCCCGCAGCTTGGGAGTCGCCGCGACCAGCTTGGCGGACTCGATTTTGACATCGGCGCCGAACGGCATCGCGGCCAGCTCATCGCATTTCCTGACCGGAGCGGCGAACGCGCAAACGGAAATCAGCGTGCAAACCGACAGAGTTTTAAAGCTCGCCATATGACTCCCTATCTTATATCGTTGCCCGGTATTTTGGACCGGACCAGCATTCCACCAAAGAGCGCGATGAAAAAACCGTCCAGCGGAAAGCGATAACGGTTTCCGTCGAACGACGAAAGCAGAGTGGACACCAGCGTAAGGTAAACGATGGTGAACAGAATGAACCCGAGCACCATAAGCTGGGCCTGCGTCCACCGCCGGCGCCGGCCAGGCGTCACAAGTTGCGCTGCGCCCCAGATCACAGTCGCCGGAATCACGACCAGCAGGAACATTCCTGTATACAGCACCCGCGAGAAATTATGTCCAGCCTCCTTCAGCTCCAGCGCATCCTCTCGATCCTCGGTTCGGCGCATCTGGCCGAACACCACGGCGCTGAACGCGCGTTCCCAGGCCTGGATGGGAACCGGCGCTGCGTCGAAATACTCCGAATCGCTGGCCGGCCGGAAGTAGCTGAAGCATGCGATCGTAACGGAGCGTACGTAGGCGATGGGATAATGCCGCCAAATTGCCAGCGAATTAGCCAGATATTGATCGTGAAGCTGAAGATATGCCGGGTTATTGAAGTTGGGATGTCCCGTCGAGGTCGTATCCTGGTCGAGCACCGGGATGCCGGTCGGGAGCGGCCTGTGGATATACGGCTCGTATTCGCTGAGCGGGCTGAACGGCGGGATCCTGGCCAGCGGAGTAACGATGCCGCGCTTCACCAGGTCATCGGCCTCGTCATCGCTCAGTTGAAACGAGGTGGTGACGCCTGTCGCCATCCCCGCCCAGGTGCTGGATACGAATCGCCCGAACAGAAGCCCGTTCTTGACATAGATCCCTCCGCCGATCAGCACAGCCGGTAACACGCCGATCAGAATCGCGCGGCGTCCGGCGGGCAAGAACCACAGCAACCCAGCCGCTATGGCCAGCAAGTAAACAATATGGAAAGAATTGCGGATGAATCCAAGAAGCAGCAGACATCCAAAGAACACGGCCGCCCAGCGCGTTGCCAGACTTTCGCAGAAACGGGCCAGCGCCAGCGCGCTCAGCAGCAGAAACAGCAAAACCGAATACTCGTAGCTGGCAAGATTTTCAAACAGCACGCACCCTGGACTGATCATAAAAATCGAGCTCAGCACGCAGGCCCACCCGGCCGGCACGCCCAGCCGGCAAATCAGCCGGAACAGCAACACCGCGATCGCAGCGCCCATGGCGATCTGCACGGCCCACAGCACGGCTCCATAGCGGGCTGGAAATAACTTGATGGTAAGGCCGACGGCGAAATTGTAACCCGGCGGCTGCATGTGCAGATACCACAGGCTCCGAAAAAGATCGGTGCGCATCAGCGCAGGATCGATCATCTGCCAGAATGTTTCGACCGGAGTGGCGTTGAAGCGGAAGCCCGCCAAGTAATACAGGATGCGAGACACGGCGAAAGCCGCGAGAACCGAAATTTCCCCGGCGCGAGGCGTCATAGCCCGCGTCTCTATCATTGGGGTCGAGCCGGCTTGACGGGTTACCACGGGGAAACCCCTTTGCGCCGCAGCCGGCGCATCACGGCTAGCAACGTCTTTTTCATGCGTCTTTTTTCATGCGTCTCTTTCATCCTTCTTTGAGTCATGATATCCCGTCTGGTATTCTCTGAGCGTGCTTGCTTCTTTCCCGTCGGGTCTGCCAGCGTGTCAGTAGGAATAGACGCCGCCGCGCTCAAAGCCGAGCTCCAGCGCGACCTCTCCGGCGAAGTCCGCTTCGACGCCATCTCCCGCGCGCTCTATTCCACCGACGCGAGCGTGTATCAAATCAAGCCCATCGGCGTGGCGATTCCCAAGACGCGCCACGATATCGTTCGCATCGTCGAAATCTGCGCGCGCTTCGGTTGTCCCATCACCATGCGCGGCGGCGGAACGTCGCAAGCCGGACAGGCCATCGGCGAAGGCTTGCAGGTCGACATATCGAAGTATTACAATCGGCTGCTGGAAGTCAACGCGGAGGAACGCTGGGCGCGCGTCGAGCCGGGCATTGTCCTCGATGAGCTGAACGCGCAGCTCGCGCCCCTGCGGCTGCGCTTCGCCCCCGATATTTCCACCGCCAGCCGCGCCACCATCGGCGGCATGATGGCGAATAATTCCTCCGGCGCGCGCAGCGTCATCTACGGCAAAACCATCGATCACGTGCTGGAGCAGACCGTGGTTCTTTCCGACGGCAGCGTCGCCGAGTTCCGGGAAACACCGCGCGCGGCCGTCCCCACCGGGAATTCGCTTGAAGCATCGCTGTATGCCGCGGTGCTGCGCCTCGCTGACCAGCACGCCTCCGAAATCGAGCGCCGCTTTCCCAAGGTGCTGCGGCGCGTCGGCGGCTACAACCTGGATGAGTTTACGGACCCGGCCAAGCCTGTGAATCTTTCGAAGCTGATGGTGGGCTCCGAAGGAACGCTGGGCGTGGTGCTCGAAGCCAAATTGAAATTGGTTCCGCTGCCGAAGGCCAAGGCCGTGATGGTGATCTCCTTCGCGGATCTGCTGGAATCGCTTTCGGCCGCGCCGGTCATTTTGCGGCACGCGCCTTCGGCGATCGAAGTGATGGATAAGTCGATTCTCGATCATACCCGCCAGAACGAGAATCTGAACAACATCCGCAACGAATTCATCGAGGGCGATCCGGCCTCGATCCTGTGCGTCGAATTCTACGGCGATCGCGCCGAGGATCTCCCGCCGCGCCTGGCTGCGCTTGAAGCCGATCTCCGCGCGCACGGGCTGGGCCAGCGCTATCGCTCCGAAACCACGGCGGCCCAAGCCCACATCTGGAGCCTGCGTGAAGCCGCGCTGGGACTCTCGATGGCCATGAAGGAGGACGCGAAATCGATCTCCTTCGTGGAGGACACCGCGGTTGCGCCGGAGCGTTTGAGCGAGTTCATCGGCCGCTTCCTGGACATGCTGCGCGGACACGGCACCACGGCCGGCGTGTACGCGCACGCCTCCGTCGGCTGTCTGCACGTGCGCCCCGTGGTGAATCTGAAAACCGAAGCGGGCGTGCGCCAGTTCGAGGCCATCGCCAACGACGTGGCCAAGCTGGTTCTGGAATTCGGCGGCGCTCTTTCGGGCGAGCACGGCGACGGGCTGGTGCGCAGCCCCTTCATGAAGCAGATGTTCGGCGAGACGCTGTATGAGGCCTTCCGCGACATCAAACGAACCGCCGATCCGCGGGGCATTTTCAATCCGGGCAAGATCGTGGACGCTCCGCCGCTGACCGAGAATCTGCGCTACGGAGCGAAGTACGTGACCCAGCCCCAGCTCATTCCCAGCCGCCGGCGATCGCATTTCGATTTCGCCGCCTACGGCGGGTTCAGCGGCGCGGTGGAAATGTGCAGCGGCGTGGGCGCGTGCCGCAAGAAGCTGGCGGGCACCATGTGCCCCTCCTACATGGCCACGCGGGAGGAAGCGCATCCGACGCGAGGCCGCGCCAATGTTCTGCGTCTCGCAATGAGCGGGCAGCTTGGCGAGGCCGGGCTCGCGGACAAAGGCGTCTTCGATGTGCTGGACCTGTGCCTGGAATGCCGCGCCTGCAAATCGGAGTGTCCCGGTGGGCGTGGATATGGCGGCGTTCAAGAGCGAGTTTCTGGCCCGATACTGGGAGCGTCACGGCACGCCTCTGCGCACCAAGCTGCTGGGGCACATCGCGCAGCTTTCGGTGTGGGGCAGCCGCTTCGCTCCCGTCTCCAATTGGGCTGCGTTTTCCGGCTCGATGGCTTTCTGAAGCGTCCCGCGCCGCAATGGAAGCGCCGGACCTTCGAGCAGTGGTGGAAGCAGCGGCCGGTGGCGCCGATCCCAGCGCCAGTGCTCCTGTTCAACGACACGTTTCTCAATCACTATCATCCTGAGATCGGCGTCGCCGCGGTCGAGGTGCTGGAGCGCGGCGGTTTCGGCGTCAACGTGGTCAAGCCGGGATGCTGCGGGCGGCCTTTGATCTCGCAAGGCCTGCTCAAGCGAGGCGCGCGGGCAACGCGGCCGGCCTGGCGGAGCGCTGCATCCCATCGCCGCGCGCGGCGAAAAGATCCTGTTCCTGGAGCCGAGCTGTCTGTCCGCGCTAAAGGAAGACGTGCCCTCGCTGCTGCGCGGCGAGCAGCAGAGCAAAGCCCGGCAAGTCGCCCAAGCCTGCGTGCTGTTCGAGGAGTTCGCCGCGCAGCTCGATCTGCCGCTTGCGCGCCGGGCCGTCGAAGATTCTGGTGCATGGGCACTGTCATCAAAAGTCGATGGGCCTGCTTGCCGGCTACGATGAAACTTCTGGCGCGGGTTCCGGGAGCGATCGGTCACCGATCTCGACGCCGGCTGCTGCGGCATGGCGGGATCGTTCGGCTATAGCCGCGGATCATTACGATGTCTCCGTGGCCATCGCCAACCGCAAGCTGCTTCCGGCGGTGCGGGAGATGAAGCCCGGCGAAGTGCTGGTGGCGCCCGGAACATCCTGCCGCCAGCAGGTGAAGGATCTGGGCGGCAGCAATCGCCCTGCATCCGGCCCAGCTTGTTCGCGAACTACTGAAGTGATAAGCTCCCTATCATGAAACGTTCCCTCAGCCTGCTCCTCGCCGTGCCGGCCTTGCTTCTGCCAAGCTTCGCCGGATCGGTCCGCATCTACCAGACCAACAGCGCCGGCGACCACGTGGACGTGATCGACCCTGTCACCAACAAGGTCGTGTTGAAGGTGGAAGGGATCGAGGTGCCGCATGGCGTCGTCGGCTCGCCGGATGGAAAGCGCGCCTACATCACTTGCGAATCCGAGAGCACCCTGTGGGCCACCGACACCAAGACCGGCAAGCTGATCGCCAAGGCGCAGCTCAGCGGCCATCCCAATAATCTTTCCGTTTCGAAAGACGGCAAGTATGTGTTCGTGGGGATCGCGGTTGCGCCCGGCGCGGTGGACGTGATCGACACCGCGTCCATGAAGCTGGCCAAGAGCATTCCGGTGAAGGGCGCGGTGCACAACACCTACGTGACGCCGGACGGCAAGTTCGTGGTGGCGGGGTCGGTCGCCGGAAAGATGATCACGGTGATCGATGAAAAGACGCAGGCGGTTGCCTGGGAACTGCCCGTGGAGGCAGGGCGTGCGGCCGATGGCGTTCGAAAAGGCGGCGGACGGTTCCACGGCGCACATCTTCGCGCAGCTTTCGAACCTGCACGGATTCATCGTGGTGGATTTCAAGACGCACAAAGTTGCGCAAACGGTGACGCTGCCGGATCAGCCGGTGAACGGCAAAGGCGGAATCGGGCGCGCCTTCGCACGGCATCGCCGTGTCGCCGGACGGCAAGACGCATGTGGGTGAACAGCTCTATCGCCAGCGGAATTTTCGAATATTCGCTGCCGGATTTGAAGGTGCTGGGCTACGTGGAGACCGGCAAGGTGCCGGATTGGGTGACGTTCACGCCCGACGGCAAGACCGTCTACGTGGCGAATTCGGGCGTGAACATGGTCTCAGCCGTGGATACGGCGTCGCGCAAGGAGATCGCGCAGATTCCTGTGGGCGAGGTGCCCAAGCGCAACGGCACGGTGGTGATACCTTGAAAGCTAGCTCCGAGCGGAACGCTTCGGCGTTTCCCGAGGCCATCGAATGATGGGCCGGCGCTTCCGCGCGGCGCAATCCCGCAGGAACAAGTTGATGAGGTTTTGATACGGCATCCCCAATTCCGCGGCCAGTTCCTTGAAATAATCCACCGACGCCGTATCCAGCCGAAGGGTGATCTGACGTTTGAGTTGTTTGGCGTAAGGGTTCTTGCGAGACCGCGAAAAATCGTATTCGTTTCTCATTGGAGTCTCCAATACACTTCTTTCTTCCAGCGCTGTTGCGTGTCGTGCGGATATCAACCGGATCACTACACCGGATTCCCGATAGCAGTGACTGACGATCAGGCAATGCGCCTGAAAGCTGTAGCCCAAAAGCACGAATCGTTTCTCATCGTCCGAGTGATCCGGATCGTCGATCAAGCGGGCGTTCTCGTCCAGAAACACAGTTTGGGCTTCCTCAAAAGAGACGCCGTGCTTGGCAAGATTCAATCGGGCCTTGCGGCGATCCCAGGCAAATTCTATATTGCCCACGGCATTATTTTAGCAATATGGAGTTGCCTGAACCAGACTCGCATGCAACCAGACCGGCTCCGTTGGTGAACTCTCGTTGCTCACAGCGGACGATCTCGCCGGGGGCGGAAACATCCAAATTTCGCCATCTGGCACTACGCCGAGGATCCACAGGCATCCTCAGACACACGCTCCGCCGAAACTGGGGCCAACACTTTCTGCCTTCGCCCAGCAGCTCTACGTAAATAGTGAATTGGCTCTCCTGCATCCAGCCTGCGTCAGATGGTAGCGCTATTCCGCACCGAGTTATTTTTCTTCTTCCGCAGCTTGGCCGCTTCCGCGTGCAGAGAGGCGACAAGCGCTTCGTGAGTCTCAAACGGGCCGTACGAGCGGCCTTCCTCGTAATCCTTTTCGCTCGCCGCGATCCCGCGATCTATGACGCGGCGCAGGGCGGCCTGGGAAACGAGACCCGGCGCTTCGTTTTTGACAGCGACGGTCTTGGTGTTGGCTGGGCTTCTCATTTCCCCGCCCTCACCCAATCGGCGATGATCTTCCAATCCGGGTCGTCCTTCGATTCGAACTGATGTCCTCCGCCGTGGAAATCGTCGCCGCCGGCCTCGGGCGCCAGCGGATGAATCAGGAAATGGCTCTTCGAAGGATCCCCGGGGACCACCAATCGCGACACCGATTCGAAATTCTGCCGCGATTGGCTTTCGGTCCAGGTCGTGGCTCCGGGGTCCAGCGGCTGAAGCTTGAAATTGCTCGCGCTGGCGGTGTGGCAGGCGGCGCAGCGCGCGTGATTGGGACGCTTCTTGAGGAAGATCGGTTCGACGCGCTCGCGATAGATCTCAAAACTCAGGGTCTGCGCCGTACCGATTGCCGCAGCCAGGCACGCGGCCAGAAGCACTTTTCTCATAATCACCTCACGCGAACGCCACTCGCTTGCTTGCATCCACCTTCGCGTAAATCAGCGCCCCCACCACGCTCAATCCCGCGGTCACCAGCAGGGGCAAATTCCAACCCGACGCCTTCACCATGTACGGCACCAGCAACGACAAAAGCGCGCCTCCGATATTACCGCAACTGTTCATCACCGCGGCGGCCGAGCCCGCGTAATCCCCCGCAATATCCAGCGGAATCGCCCAGGACACCGAAACCGTCACCTCAAAACCGGCGAAGGCGATCCAATTGAAATATACGCACGTCCTGGGATCGTGAGTCAGGGTCGAGAACAGCATTCCCGCCGCGCCGATCAGGAAGCCCAGCATTCCCACGACGCGCCTGGAAAGTTTGACGTTGCCGGAGAGGCGCAGCGCCAGATCGGTAAGCCATCCGCCCACCAGGTTGCCGATGGCCGCGGCGATCCAGGATAAGCTGGTGAACTGTCCCATCTCCCTGACGCTGAAGCCGCGGGCTTCCTGTAAATACGTCGGAAACCAATCCGTGTACCAGGCCAGCGAACATTGATAGCAGGCGTACATCGCCGAAATCTCCCAGATCACGGGACTCGCCAGAATGCGGCGCCACGGACCGCGCTGCCCACCGGTTTTCTGGGACCTCCGCTGGCCGAGTGGATCTTCTCCAACTCCGCCGCATTCACGCCGCTGTGCTGTTCCGGCGTGTCGCGGTAATACGGGGGCTTAAGGAGTCGACCGGCGGTAAGGTTTGGGCGTTTCTTGGTGATGGCGAGATGGATGAGCCGGAATCGCTGGGCTCGATCACGCTGGCGTCTCGCGAGCGGCTCGACAACCTGATCTTCGTCGTGAACTGCAACTTGCAGCGGCTCGACGGACCGGTGCGCGGCAACGGCAAAATTATTCAGGAACTGGAAGCGATCTTCCGCGGCGCGGGATGGAACGTCATCAAATGCATCTGGGGTACCGACTGGGACAGCCTCATTCAGAACGACCGCGA
Source organism: uncultured Acidobacteriota bacterium (assembly GCA_963765015.1). GTDB lineage: Bacteria > Acidobacteriota > Terriglobia > Terriglobales > Acidobacteriaceae > Sulfotelmatobacter. Next base: position 16,308 of record CAVXVD010000139.1, read on the forward strand.
CGGGCTGCTGGTGCGGCGGTTGGGCGAGATCAGCGACGGGCAGTATCAGAAATATTTTGTCGAGAGCGGAGCTTATTTCCGGCAGAACCTGTTCGGCAGCGATCCTCGCCTGCTGAAGATGGTCGAGCATCTTTCCGACGACCAGCTGGCGCGCATGCGGCTGGGCGGGCATGATCCGATCAAGGTGCACGCGGCGTATCGCGCGGCGATGGATCACACAGGACAGCCCACCATCATCCTGGCTAAGACGATTAAAGGTTACGGACTCGGCGAAGCTGGCGAGGGCAAGAATATTACCCACCAGCAGAAGAAACTGAACGAAGACGAACTGGAGATGTTCCGGTCGCGCTTCGGAATTCCGATTCCAGACGACGAACTGCACAACGCACCGTTCTACAGGCCCGCCGATGACAGTGCGGAAATCAAATACATGCAGGCACGGCGACAACAACTCGGTGGATATATGCCGCAGCGCAAATTGCGGGCGCAGCCGCTGAAGGCGTTCCCGGCGTCGCATTTCGAGGAGTTCGATAAGGGCACTGACGGCCGTGAAGTTTCGACCACGATGGTCTTCGTGCGTCTGCTGGCCAAGTTGCTGCGCGATCCGGAACTCGGCAAGTTCATTGTTCCGATCGTTCCGGACGAAGCACGTACGTTTGGCATGGAGGCTCTCTTCCGGCAAGTTGGAATTTATTCCAGTGTTGGCCAGAATTACGAGCCCGTCGACATGGACACGCTCCTTTATTACAAAGAAGCGAAGAACGGGCAGATTCTGGAGGAAGGAATTACCGAAGCGGGGTCGATGTGTTCGTTCATCGCGGCGGGAACCGCGTATGCGAATCACGGGATCAACACGATTCCCTTCTTCATTTACTACTCCATGTTCGGCTTCCAGCGAATTGGCGACCTGATCTGGGCTGCCGCGGACATGCGCTGCCGCGGATTCCTGGTCGGAGGCACAGCCGGGCGTACGACGCTTGCCGGAGAAGGCCTGCAGCACCAGGACGGCCACAGCCACGTATTGGCTCTGCCGGTGCCCAACCTGCTTTGCTACGATCCCGCCTTCGCGTACGAGATTGCCATCATCATTCAGGAAGGCATCAAGCGGATGTACATCGATCAGGAGTCTATTTTCTATTACTTGACGGTCGGCAATGAGCCGCTGGCGATGCCGGGAATACCGCAAGGGATCAACGTGCGCGAAGGCGTGCTGAAGGGGTTGTATCGCTTCAAGACTTCGGGCAAGCCGGACGCCAAGTTGTGCGCTCAATTGCTCGGCAGCGGATCGATCATGTTCGAAGTGCTCAAGGCGCAGCAGATTCTGGAAGAAAAATACGGAGTCGGGGCGGACGTGTGGAGCGTCACCAGTTACAAAGAACTGTATCGCGACGCCAACGATTGCGAGCGCTGGAACATGCTGCATCCGGCGGACGCTGCCAAAGTTCCTTATGTGACCCAGACTCTAAAGGATGCCCCGGGACCGTTCATCGCGGCTTCGGATTACATGAAAGTGCTGCCGGAAAGTCTTGGCAAGTGGGTGCCGGGACAACTGGTTTCGCTGGGCACGGACGGCTTTGGCCGCAGCGAGTCCCGCGTCGCTCTGCGCGACTTCTTTGAGGTCGACGCTAAGCACATCGTGCTCGCCACTCTGGGCGCACTGGCGCGGGAGAAGAAAATCGGCACCGAGATGGTGAAGCGAGCCATTCAGGAACTGGGAATCAATCCCGATAAAGCGAACCCGGCTGTCAGCTAATCCACGGCTCTTGGCACAGGGGCGCTCATTGCCGGGCGCTCAGCGGCAGACGAGACGATCGAAGAAAAGGAATAGACGCGGTGATTGAATTCAAACTTCCCGAACTGGGAGAGAACATCGAACAAGGCGACTTGGTTCGCCTCATGGTTGCGCCCGGAGCGGCCGTAAGCGCAGGGCAGTCGGTGATGGAACTTGAAACCGACAAAGCCGTCGTCGAAGTGCCTTCGTCTGTCACCGGAACCGTGCAAGAAATCAAAGTCAAAGAAGGCGACAAGATCAAGGTCGGCCAGGTGATCTTTACCGTAGACGGCGCCGAGGCCAAGGCTGCTCCCGCGGTTCAGGCGCCGGCAGCGTCGTCGACGCCGGTTCTGCAGCAATCCGCACCTTCCGCGCCGGCACAGGCTCCGCAGAAGGCTGCCCAGCCACCTGAAACGACTCCGCCTTCATCTGCGCCTCGGTCTGGTGCCAGCGAATTCAAGCTTCCCGAACTTGGAGAGAATATTTCGCAGGGCGACCTCGTTCGGCTGATGATTGCGCCGGGCACAAAGGTTTCCGAAGGCCAGCCGGTCATGGAACTGGAGACCGACAAGGCCGTGGTGGAAGTACCGTCTTCGGTCAGCGGAATCGTCAAAGAAATCAAAGTGAAGGAAGGCGAGAAGGTCAAGGTTGGGCAGGTGATCTTCACGTTGGAAGGCGGGGTGTCGGCTCCAGCCGAAAACGCACGTCCGCGAACTGCGCCAGTCGAACATGTTTCTGGGCAGCACGGAGCTCGGCTGGCGTTTCAGGCCGCGATTCGCGCGGAGGGTAAGACGGAAGAGCAGGCATTGCCTCCGGACCAGCCGCAGGCTTCGGTACCAGTATTCCGAATGCCGGAACAATTGGGAAAAGTGGCGGGCACCGAGCACAGGCAGCCGGTTCCTGCAGCGCCGCATGTGCGGCGACTCGCTCGGGAAGTTGGCGTGGACATTTACGAAGTAAAGGGCTCCGGTCCGAGTGGGCGCATCAGCGAGGATGATGTAAAGGCTTATGCGAAGGCGTTGTTATCCGCAGCAGCGACGGCGGCGCAAGCGCCACCGCGCGCGGGGCACTTCGCGCAACCGAAGCTTCCCGACTTCGCTAAGTGGGGAAAGATCGAACGCGTCTCGATGCGCGGAGTTCGCCGCAAGACGGCGGAGCATCTGGCGGAGTCGTGGAACACCGTGCCCCACGTCACGCAGCACGACCGCGCCGACATTACCGAACTCGAGCAACTGCGTGCGCGCTTTGCCCCCAAGGCCGAAGAGGCTGGCGGCAAGATGACGGTTACCGCAATCGCGCTCAAAGTCTGCGCGGCCGCGCTGAAAGTATTTCCGCAGTTCAATGCCAGCATCGACATTGAGAAGGAAGAGATCGTTTACAAACAGTTCATCAGCATTGGTGTGGCTGCGGATACAGACCGCGGGCTGCTGGTGCCCGTCATCCGCGACGTGGACAAGAAAAATATTGTCGAACTAGCCGTCGAACTTTCGCAACTTTCGAAGAAGGCTCGCGACAAGAAACTGGCGCCCGCCGATATGGAAGGTGGAACGTTCACGATCACGAACCTGGGTGGAATCGGCGGCATCGGCTTTACTCCGATCGTCAATTATCCGGAAGTGGCGATTCTCGGCCTCTCGCGGTCGCGGATGGAGCCGGAGTGGATCAACGGCAAATTCGAGCCGCGCCTGATTCTGCCGCTCTCGCTCTCTTACGATCATCGCCTGATCGACGGAGCGGATGCGGCCCGCTTCCTGCGTTGGATTGCGGAGGCGTTTGAGCAGCCGTTCCTCCTGTCGGTGCAGGGGTAGAGGTTTCAGTTTCAAGGTTTCAGTTTCGAGGTTTCAACGTGGGTCCTAGCCGCGAAGCGGCGGCATGTGAAAGCCCGGCACGGAAATGCCGGGAGCGAGATAGAACCTGAATCGAGTCCCGTTAGGGACGGCACATCATTACATAATGTCTGACACCCAGTCGTCCCTCAACATTGCAGTGATCGGCGCTGGCCCCGGTGGCTACGCGGCCGCATTTCTGGCTGCGGATCTCGGCATGACCGTTACGCTGATCGATCCTGAAGTCAACCCCGGCGGAGTCTGCCTTTACCGTGGATGCATTCCGTCGAAGGCGCTCCTCCACGTCGCCAAGCTGCTGGAAGAATCGCGTCATGCCAAAGATTGGGGAATCGACTTCGCCGCTCCGAAGATCGACCTCGCACGTTTGCGTTCGTGGAAAGAGGGCGTGGTCAAGAAGCTCACGGGCGGCCTCGGTGTGCTTTCGAAACAGCGGAAGGTGAAGTATGTGCAGGGGCGGGCGGCGTTCGCCAACTCGACGACGCTGCGTGTAACGAAAGCGGACGGGTCGGAGGAATCGTTGTCGTTCGACCGCATTGTCATCGCGACCGGCTCGCGACCTGCGATCGTGCCGACGTTAAAGCTCGATACGCCGCGCATGATGGATTCCAGCGGCGCACTGAATCTCGAAGATGTACCCGGAAGTCTCCTGGTCGTCGGCGGCGGATACATTGGCCTCGAACTCGGAACGGTCTACGCCGCTCTAGGCACGCGCGTGACCGTCGTCGAAATGCTGTCAGGGCTGCTGCCGGGCGCGGACCGTGATCTGGTTCTTCCTCTGCACAAGCGTTTGGAAAAGCTGTTCGACGGAATCCTGCTGAATACCACGGTGACTTCCGTTAAAGACGAAGGCAACGGCATCCGCGCCACGTTCGAAGGGCTTACCGTGAAGGAACCAGAAAAGGTTTTTGATCGAGTGCTGGTTTCGGTGGGACGCAAGCCGAACTCGGAAATTGTCGGTCTCGATAAGACCGACGTGAAGGTCGTGCAGCGCGGATTCATCCAGGTCAACCAACAATTGCAGACGGACGATGCGTCAATCTACGCGATCGGCGACGTGGTGGGCGAGCCTATGCTCGCGCACAAGGCGATGCATGAAGGACGAACTGCCATCGAGGCGATCGCCGGACACAAAGTTGCATTCGAGCCCAATGCCATTCCGGCGGTGGTGTTCACCGATCCTGAGATCGCATGGTGTGGGCTGACGGAAACACAAGCGGAGAAGGAAAATCGCGATATCAAAGTTGCCAAGTTCCCCTGGGCCGCATCCGGGCGTGCGGTCACTCTGGATCGCCCCGAGGGCATGACCAAGCTTCTGATTGATCCGCAGACCGAACGCGTGCTCGGGGTGGGCATTGTAGGAGTGGGCGCCGGAGAGATGATTGCCGAGGGCGTGCTCGCCATTGAAATGGCGGCACTGGCCAAGGATGTCGCGTTGACCATTCATCCTCATCCCACGCTTTCGGAAACGGTGATGGAATCTGCCGAAGTTTTCTTCGGCACCAGCACGGATATTTACCGGCCCAAGCGGGGATGATTGGGCTGACCGCAGCGACGTCTACTTTGGAGAAAGTTTTTACCACAGGGTCACCGAGGACCATAGAGGGAATTAGCTAGGCATGCGCTCTTTTCCTAAAGCAATCTTCATTTCTGTTTTGTGGCTCGCCGCGTGCCTGCCCGTCATTGCGCAAACGTCTCTCAGCCAACTGCTGGCACCCTCGACCACTTCGACCAATAGCTCCTCGACACCCACAGACCCCCTGGGCCGGGCCACGCCGACCGGATCGATTCTCGGTTTTCTCCAGGCTTCACAATCGGGCGATTACAGCATTGCCTCGCAATACCTGCAGATGAGTCCCGCGCGTCGGCAGACACAGGGTGAACAACTCGCGAGCCAGCTCAATGCGGTCATGAACAGCAAGAAAGTTTTCTCAGGTCGCTTGAGCGGCTTCACGCTGGCGGAAGGCGCTCCGCAGGAAGGCGTTCCTCTCGGCCGCCAGCGGCTCGGCACGCTTTCCTCCGGTGACGTAGAGGTCGATCTCGATCTGGTGCGGGTTTCCGATCCGAGTTCGGGCAAGATCTGGCTGATTTCGTCCGATACGCTCACCAAAATTCCGGAACTCTACGATCAGGTCGAAGCGCGACAAGTGGAAAGCAAACTGCCCAGCGTTCTCGTCAAGAATGAGGTCGCTGGTGTGCCACTGTGGCAGTGGCTGGCGATGCTGGTGGCTTTGCCCCTGTCTGCGGCAGTCGGCTGGCTCGTACTGTTCCTCCTGGAAATCCCCGTACGCTGGTGGGCCCGGCGGCGGGGCCAGTTGGATGTGGCGAACTGGCGATCGGTATCGGGTCCGGCCTGGCTGCTCACCGGCACACTCGCGCATCAGGTCTTCGTACGCTATCTGGGCGTCGCTTTGCTGCCGCGGCATTATTACTTTCAAATCACCTCAATCGCTCTGATCCTTAGCGCGACGTGGATCGCATGGCGTTTCGTCCGATGGTCGCTGCGGCGGGTGCGCACTCGCGCGCTCGCTCATGGCCACGCCGGAACGGGATCGCTGATGCTGCTGGGCGAGCGAATCCTGAAAGCCGTCATCTTCGCCCTGGGCGTGCTCGCAGTGCTGGGGAATTTAGGCTTCAACATGAGCACTGCGCTCGCCGGCCTCGGCATCGGCGGCCTGGCGATCGGCTTCGGCGCACAGCAGACCATTGCCAATCTTTTCGGCGGCGTCGCTGTACTCGGTGATGAAGTGTTTCGCGTCGGCGATGTCTGCCGCTTTGGTGACCGCACGGGGGTGGTCGAGGATATCGGATTGCGCTCGACTCGTATCCGCACCGATGAACGCACGCTGGTGGCGATCCCCAACGGCACGGTGGCGACGATCAATCTGGAAAATCTGAGCCGCCGCGACAAGATTCTGTTCAAGACGACTCTCGGCTTGCGCCCAGAGTCCAAGGCTGACCACGTGCGCTTCGTGCTCGCAGAGGTTCGGCGCCTGCTCTATAGCCACCCGAAGGTCGACACCAAGAGCGTGCGGGTGCGGTTGACCGACATTGCCGGGACGTCCCTGAGCCTGGAAGTATTTGTTTATATTTTGACGACGGATTTCAACGAATACGCAGCCGTGCGCGAAGATTTGCTGTTGCGCATCATGGACGTGATGGAAGATTCGGGCGGGGGCTTAGCACTTCCTTCGCAGACTCTCTATTTAAGCCGCGATTCGGGCGTCGAAAAAGAGAAATCCGAGAATGCCGCCAAGAAGATTGCGGATTTGCGCGATGGGAAGAAGCTGCCGTTCCCGGATTTTCATGCCGATGAAATTTCTTCGTTTAAGGGATCGATCGATTATCCGCCATCGGAGTCTACGTTGCGGAAGCAGGATGAGCCGGGGAAGAACGCTGATCCGAAGAGTCGATGATTCGAACTCCTTCCTGTCTGCTAGCCCTTGGGAAACGACCGCGGCTGGGTAAGCCACGCCAGAAAAAGGTGCGTCGGGAAATACACGCACAAGGGTACAGCAATCAGGTAGAGGCACAAGTATGCCCAGCCTGGGATCGCGTGCTGTTGGTGGAAGAACAGTCCTCGCGCCCAATTCACGTTCTGCTCCGGCCGCCAGAAATAGTTGATGGGCACGACGATCCAAGTCATCAGCGTCTGATACTTCCACCCTCGCCGGTCGTAGCCCAAGCGCCAGATTCCCCACAACAGCAGAGGCGGCGTTGCCACATGAAACAAACTGACAAGCCGAATGAGGAGCGGCAGGTGCGGGTCGAACATATATTCTGTGCCGCCGATGATGTGGTATCCGGTCCACAACGCGCCTGCAAGATCGACGGTATAGAGCGACTGGAACAGCAACAGTCCGCAAGCGACCCAGGAGAAGATGAGTGGGCTCTCCAGCCACAGACCAATTCCGATGAGGACGTTGCCGATGTCGCAGAAGAACAAGAAGTTCTGTGCCCCGTATTGCCGCCAATAGAGAGGCGCCCAAACGATCAGCCAAAGCGTCCAGATGATCTTGAGCCAGAGCGGCACGCGCCGAGTCATGGCACGCATTGTATGCGATGAGAATCAAAATCCGCGCCACATCTAAGGCAGCCAATGGGCGGGAGCGAACGCTCTTTTTTCAGTGTTGGCAGCTCGAACGGGCAAAGAAAAGCCCACAATAATCGGCCATTCGCGAATTACCAGCGTAACTTGCTGGAGCTTACTCGTGTACCTACGATGATCTTGGTATGGGTTACCAAGCTCTTCTCTTCTGTCCCGATGAAAAAACCGCTCGCACGGTGACACAGGTTTTAAGCGAGCTAGATTTCAACGTCGAGGCCTGCACCGAGCCTTTTGCTGCGGTCAAGAAGCTGATGGGCCAACACTTCGATGCTGTGGTGGTCGACTGCGATAACGAGCAGAATGCCACACTGTTGTTTAAGAGCGCGCGTAATTCGACGTCCAACCAGGCGTCGCTTGCCGTAGCGATAGTGGAGGGTCAGGCGGGAGTGGCGAAGGCGTTCCGCATCGGCGCCAATCTCGTCCTGACCAAACCCATCAATATTGAGCAATCCAAGGGAACCTTGCGAGTGGCGCGAGGTCTGCTGCGCAAGAGCGAACCTTCCAAAGGCGTAACGACAGTTGTGGCTGCGGCTCCCACCGCGCCACCCACTTTGGGCACACCGAACAAGCCCACTCCCAATCCGATTTCAGTAGCGAAACCTGCACCGCCGGTTGCGGCCCCGCCAGTCGTGACAACCCAGCCCGCGGAAGTGCCAGCGCCCAAACCTCCGCAGACGCAGGCGTGGCCGGCCGCTGCTTCCGCCGGTGCAGCGCCTGTCAGTTCGGCGAAGCGCGAGGCGGATGATGATCTTCTCGAGATTGAAACGAAGGAATCTGACGCAAAAGCTCCGGTAGCAGAGTCGTCAGCGCCGCCGCCCGTCGTCGAGGCAAAACCTGCTTTCCTTGCCAGTCAGAAGATGACCTCCGGCAGCGGAGCTGCTAGCGCTCCCGCTCCAGCACGCGAGGTTGCACCCGCCCGCGAGAAGCCCGCGGAAAGCGTTGCGGCCAATACCCCGTTCGAGAAACCTGCGGAAGCAGGGGTGGGCGAATCCACGCCGATCGTGGGATCTGCGCCTTCCTTCAGCTTCGGCGGAGCGAATGAAGCTGAATCAAGCGGGGGAAGCAAGAAAATCTTTATCGGGATTGCCGCAGCCCTGGTGGTAGCCGGCGGGCTTTATTTTGGCTGGACCCATTTTCACGGATCCGCGGATCAATCCTTTCCAAGCGCAGCGGTTTCCAGTGCTCCCGTCACTCCGGCAGTGCCCAAGCCGAGCGGAGCGCAGCCGGCCAAGAATCCGGCGATCACGTCCCCAACTTCACAACTCTCGGCTAACCCGGCTACTAGCGACGTTCCGAAGACCAGCGATGTGGGTTCCGCAGTAAATTCCGTAACTCCAACCGAATCCGCCAAGCCCTCGGCGCCGGCTCCATCGGTCGCAAGCAAGGCCGCACCGACAGAAGATAAGCCCGCGGAAGCGCCTTTGGTCGTCAAGGGAGGCAGCGTTCCCAGTGCGCCGGTGAAAGCCACAACGCCGGACGCGCCGGCTCCCAGCATGATCGGATTGGCAGCGCCAGGCACAGCAGCACCACCGCCGAATCTGGTCACGAGCAACGATGGGCTGAAGCCGCTGCTTCAATCGGTCAACGTTTCGCAGGGAGTTTCGCAAGGGCTGCTGATCAAGAAAGTGCCACCATCCTATCCGGCCAACGCTTTGAGAATGCGAGTGGAAGGCACCGTGGAGTTGCAGGCGACGATCTCGAAGAGCGGGGACATCACCCACGTCAAAGTGATCAGCGGAGATGCGCAGCTCACCCGATCTGCGAGCGATGCCGTCAAGCAATGGAAGTACAAACCGTATCTGCTCAACGGGGAACCCGTCGAGATCCAGACGCAGATCACCATCAACTTCAAGCTGCCTCAATAAGTTCGCGAGACAGAACAGTGTGAGGAAGGCGTTGCAATCCAGGGCATGCGAATAACCGTTCGCGTGCCCTGAGTGTTGTAACAGGCGCACGAATCTGGCAATTGCCGCCGCGGCGACTCCACATAGCTTCGGAGTATGTATTGCGGAGCGGTAACGCCCGATAGCGAGAACTAAGCATGATAGGCTTGCTGTCTGAACATGCCCCCGGTAAGACGAACTTTTCAAACTGCACGAACTCGCAAGTTCAGGGCTAGCGAGTTGTCCAAAGAAGACGAGCGCACGATTAGTCACGTCGAGGAATTCGGCTGCTCGGTTGTCAGTGTGAAGAGCACGACGTTCGGCCTGGGTTGGTCATACACGTTGGGCGTCTTCGATACCAGCGGCGCGCCCGAAATTATCACTGTAGGGTTGTTGCCCGAAACCGCACACTTTGCACTGAACGCAGCCGCGAAGCTGTTGCGAGCCGGTGCCGATCTCACGACGGGGCGACACCGTGGTCTTCTCGGGGAGGTAGAGTGCGAGTTTCGCCCCGTTGACCGAAAGTGGGTCGAACATCTTATGGGGTGGGCGCTCTGGTACTACGACGGCGACGACTTTCCTGTGCTTCAGGCTGTTTATCCTGACCTGGAGAATCGGTTTCCAGGGAACGAGGGATTTGATAGATCATTTGAGCAGCCTCTAATGCAGCCTGACGCTCCCATGGCCAGAGTCGAGAATGATTTTTGGGCATCGGCTGATCCGGAAAGCAGTCTGTTCAACTGGAAGTTCCCAGACGATCCGCACACGAGAGTGTTCCTTTCCGAGACGGTTCACAGCGGGACTGAGCCGGTCACATTCGTCTTACATGATACTGAAGACGGAGCATGGCAGTTCTTTGGTAACAGCATGCGCGATGGAGGAGGTCCCGTGATCTCTTGCTTTCACCATCCGATCGACCGCGATCCAAGTCTCGTTGAGTTAGTTGATCTGCCGTTGGGCTGGTATGCCGAGCGAAGTAAAATCGGAGAGCCGTGGATTCGAAAGAAGCACTCACCAGACGACACGTCAGGGTGACACACTACCTTGCCAATTGACGTGATATCGCAGTACCAGTGAACAATACCCATCCTGAGCGGAGGCTGTCTAATCCGTGGGCACGCCCAGACCATCATTTTTACTGAGGCTGAAGTGTTTCGTCGACCACGACCTTGGATCCTTTGTCGGCGGTGATGACTTTGTGCATCGGGGCGTATCCGGTCAGGTTGATGTCGATCACATAGTTGCCGGGATCGAGCGCAACGTCGACCGGCGAGTTCTTTTCCAGCATGTGCTGGTTCACCGAAACTTGTGCGCCTTTCGGCTGGGTATGAATACTGACGATGGCTTGGCCTGCCTGGGCTTTTCCGCCGAACAGTTTCGACATCTTGCCCATGGTCTTGATGCTGTCCGCGTTGCCCAAGGCGCGCAAGCTGGGTGAGAAATTAAAAGTCTGGCCGAGCACGAACTGCGCGTTCATGGTTTCGTCCAGGTAGCCCGACAGGCGGACGAGCACCACGTGCTGTCCTTTATTGACTGTCACCTGGGCGGGCGTTTTCGCGCCGACATCGTGACCGTCCACGTAAACGCTCGCGCCCGCCGGATCGCTCTTCACCACCAGCGTCGCCATCAACTGCGAAAGGTGGACCATCGTGTTCGCGCGGGCTCCGGCGCCCACTTCGACAGAGCGCGTATCCGTGGAGTATCCCGCTTTGCTGACTGTGACCGAATGGGATCCTGGCTGCAGATTCGTGAGAGCGAACGGAGTAACCCAGCTCGGGTCCGTCTGGCCGTCAACCTGAACCTGCGCTCCCTGCGGCGTGGAATCCACTGCCAACTGGCCAGGGATCACCACCGGGGCGGCCGGCTTTTTCTTGGATCCGCGGGATTTGACGGGTGCAGCGGCCCGTTCTGGTGCGGCTGCGGGAGGCTCCGGCTCGGAAACCTCGGCGGCCTGAGTCTCAACCGGGGCGGCAGCTGTCTTTTTCTGCGGAACCGGCTGCGGCGGCGTATCCGGTTGTGCGGCCGCCTGCTCCACGGCAGGTGTAGAGGTCTGCTTATTGTTCGAATCCTCGTCGCTATTTAGACTGTGAATGTAGATGGTGATCCCAATCGCGATGATCACGATGATGATGCCGGCGGCCGCCAGCGCATAAAACATCAGCCTGGGCGGAACGCCTTTGATCTCTTTGATCGCCTTCTGCGCCACTTCTCGCGGCTGAACCCTCGGCTTCTCGTCGGCTTTACGGCCCCCGCGGACGGGGTTAATGGTCGGGGAAAAACCCGATTGCGCCGGCTCAGGCGCGGGAGGAGGAGGAGGAGGAGGAGGAGGAGGGATATAAACTTCTTTGAGCGGCGGCAATTCCGTCATCTCGGAAAAGCTCACTCCGCTACCGCCAGTAGATGGAGCTCCCGACATCAGAGGATCTACCGCAATACGCGGGGCATCCGTGTCGGTTTCTGGCTCTGCCGTTTCCACTGGAGGCTCTTCGACCGCGGCCGACATGTAGGCGGATGGAGCTTCCACATCGTTGGGCTCCTCCACCAGATCCGCCTGGACTGAAGTGGCTGGAGCCGATGATTCTGCTTCGGGCACTGCAGGAGACGACACAAAGGGGCTGCTTGCCCCAACCCCGGCGGCAGCCGCGACTGATTTCGGAACGGCCAATTTCGAAGGTCTGGCCAGTGTGGAAGGACGTACTTCTACGCTTGCGGGTCTCTCCGCGGGCTTCGCCGGTTGCGCCTTCGCTTCCGGCGGCGGAACTGGAGTTGAAGGCTGCGCGACCGCAACAACGGGCCGTGCCGCCGGAGGTGCAGCAGCAGGCTTCGCCGCCGGCTTGGGCGCTGCGGCTCCGGCAAACTTCGTTTGGACCGACGCTTTCATTTTGTCGGGTACGACCAGACCTTTCGGTGCTTCAGTTTTCTTCGCACCTGCCGGCTTCGACTCTTTGCACTTCTCGAGCTGCTCGAGAAGTTCTCTGCCATTCTGGAAACGTTGAGCCGGGTCTTTCGCCAGAGCTTTCATGATGAGATCGCTCAGAAGCGGATGGACCTTGGGATTTACCTGGATGGGGGCGACCGGAGTGCTTTCCAGTATGCTCTCACGTAGCGATTCCACGTCTTCACGATCAAACGCCTTCCGCTCCGTCACCATCTCGTAAAACATCGCACCCAGGGTGAACAGGTTGGAGCGTCCATCCGTGGCTTCGCCCCGAATCTGCTCCGGGGACATGTAATGCAGAACTGGCGAAACGCCCCCGCTGGCATGGTGAACAAAGTTGCCAACGCTGGAGACGCCAAAACTCATAATCTTGACGGTGCCGTCCCAACCGCACATGATCTTCGCGGGTTCGAGACTGTAGTGAACAATCTGATGGCTGGCCGCATGATCGAGGCCGCTGCACAACTGGCGGCCGATATCCAGCAAGTCCCAGATCGAAAACCCTTCATTGCGGGCCAGCATGGTCGCGATGCTGTTGCCCTGAATGTACTCCATAGCAGCGCAGAACTGCCCTTCGATTTCATCGGCCCCGAAGACGCTGGTGATGTTCGGAGAGCTGAGAATTTTAGTGCTCTCGGCTTCTTTTAGCAGCGCTTGCTCGAGCTCCGCCGCGTGTTCGCCGAACGCGCTCAGTTGGATGGCTTTGAGCGCAACGGTCTGGCCACTCTCACTGTCATTTGCTTTATAGACGGTGCTCGTGGGCGACTTCGCCAGCTCACTCAAGATTTCGAAATGGCCGATTTTCGTAGACATTGCTTCCTAGCTCCAATCCATCACATGCCTATCGCATGGTCGCGACAAACCTGCGCCGGCCGGAGATTCCGGGGATAGCGGTAGAGCTAGAATATCGCCGGAAACGACAACCTTCGAGTTACCAAAGTAAGGGAAGTCGGCCAGCCGTCACCGCGATTTGGGAGGGGGCGGAATAGCTTGCGGGTGGGGCGATTCCGGCGCCAGATGCGCATACTTTTCCTCCCTCAACAGCGCGTTGAGGACCCAGCGATTTCTACCCTTCGGGGACACGAAACCTGCGATGAGTGTTTCGTGTGCGCGTCTGTGCGCCAGTCTCTGACCGCTCTGACAAGCGGCGTCCCCGAAATGGGGCGTAACTTTCTCCACGCCGCCGCAGTTGTCTTTATTATGTGGAGCTTTGGGTGACATTTGTCATCCGGATGGAATGACGATCTCCACTTGTGAGACCCATCGAAGCGCGCAAGGATAGAAACCGTGACGGCACTCCGAAAATCGAATGCGTGGAGCGCGGGTTCTGCAGGATCGGCTGCGGTTGTCGCTAACGCCATAGTTCGTCTATTCTGTGGGGGCCGGGGCGCGTCCACCTCCTGCTCCCGGTCTCTGGTTTTCCTTGGAGTACGCCGATGACCCTGACCCGATTCGTCACTAAGAACGCGTTCCGCAACAAGCGGCGCAGCCTCCTGACGGTGTTGAGCATTGCTTTTTCTTTGCTGCTGCTCACGCTGATGATGACCATCTGGCGGGCGTTTTACCTTGACCAGGGCAGCCCCGAATCTGCTGAGAGATTGGTCGTGAGACACCGCGTTTCTTTGACGTTCAGTCTCCCCGGCTACTACCGGGAAAAAATCAGGGCGATTCCCGGGGTGGCGGCGGTGGTCCCGGTCTCCTGGTTTGGTGGAATCTACAAAGATCAGAAGCCAGAGAATTTTTTTGCGCAATTCGGAACCGATCCCGATGAATTCTTCAAGGTCTACCGGGATTTGGAAATCCCGGCGGACCAAGTCACGGCATGGCAGCGCGATCGGCAGGGCGTGATTGTAGACTCCTCGCTGGCTGCGAAGTATGGATGGAAACTGGGTGACCGGATTGTTTTGCAGGGCACGATTTACCCCGTCAATCTCGAACTGATCGTACGCGGCATCTTCCACTCGAACCCGGACAACAAGTCGGTCTACTTCAATTCGAAGTACGTGGAAGAAGCGGTGGCGTTTTTCAAAGGGCAGGCCGGCACTTTCAGTATCCTCGCGAACTCTCCCGGCGACGTGAGTAAAATCGCGAGCGCGGTGGATGACACATTCCGCAATTCGCCGCAGCCGACGAAAACGGAGAGCGAGAAAGCATTCGGCCTCGAGTTCGTGGCCATGATGGGCAACGTGAAGGCGTTCATCCTGAGCATCTGCTCGGCGGTGGTGTTCGCGACCTTGCTGGTATCGGCTAACACCATGGCCATGTCCATCCGCGAGCGCACGCGCGAAGTGGCTGTGCTCAAAACGCTGGGATTCACCCGGCGCGGCGTGCTGGGACTGTTTGTGAGTGAAGCTGTCGCGCTCTCCTTAGCCGGAGGTTTGATCGGGGCCGGCCTGGGCTGGCTGACGGTTTATGGTCTTACCCATTCTCCTCAGTTTTTCAGTTTTTTCCCCATGAAGGTGACGCTGGGAATCTGGCTGACCGCCTTGCTCACCTCCTGTGTGGTCGGACTGTTGAGCGCGGCGTTGCCTTCTTATCATGCTTCGCAAATCAATATCGTTGATGGCTTGCGGCACATTGGGTGACTTATGACGCTCGGCAGTTTCGTAGTGCGTAGCGCTTTCCGAAATAAGCGGCGTAGCTTGCTGACCATGATCAGCATCGGCTTTTCGCTGCTGCTGCTGACCATGATGATCTGCATCTGGCGTTCGTTTTACATAGACCAGGTGGCACCCGAGGCGTCCAGGCGACTGATCATCCGGGATCGCGTTTCGCTGGCGTTTTTCCTGCCCGCGTACTACCGCGACAAGATCCGCAGCGTGCAAGGTGTGACGGCGGTGGCGCCCATGACCTGGTTCGGCGGCCGCTATATCGACGACCGGCCGGAGCACTTCTTCGCGCAAATGGGCACCGATCCGGACGAATATCTGAAGGTGGCCTCGGACAAAATCATGCCTACCGAGCAATTGAAGTCCTGGCAGCAGGACCGCGCCGGAGCGATCGTCGATGTAACTCTGGCGGATAAATATGGATGGAAGGTCGGCGATCGCCTCACGCTTCAAGGGACCATTTTCCCGACGAATCTCGACCTGACCATCCGCGGCATTTATCATCGCGATCCGCCGCAAAATGCTCTGTACTTTAACACCAAGTATCTGGAAGAGGCGGTACCGTGGTTTAAAGGGCAAGCAGGATGGTATGTCGCGCAGATCGATTCTGCGGATGACGTCGCTCGGGCATCCTCGGAGATCGATGGCATGTTCCACAACTCGCCGCTGCCAACTAAAGCCGAGAGCGAGAAGGCGTTCGTGCTGGGATTCGTAGCTTCCCTGGGGAATGTGAAGGCCTTCATTCTGAGCATCTGCGGAGCGGTGGTCTTTACCATCATGCTGGTTTCAGCCAATACCATGGCAATGTCGGTGCGGAACCGGACGCGCGAAGTAGCGGTTCTCAAGACACTCGGCTTTACCCGACAGCGAGTGCTTTCCATTTTCGTGAGCGAATCGGTGGCACTGGCGCTCGCGGGAGGAGCGCTCGGCATTCTGGCGGCCGTTCCGTTGACAAAAGTGCTGACCCACCGGTTCCTCGGGTTGGGCATCCCGAGCATGGACGTAAACAAAACTACGGCAGCGCTCGCGCTGCTTGTCTCGTTGATTTTAGGGGTAGTCAGCGGCTACTTGCCGGCGTACAAGGCTGCGCGAACCAGCATCGTCGATGGATTGCGGCACATTGGTTAATGGCATTAGCTAACGCCAGGCGAGCCGCTGGCGCTTCGAGCAAGCAGGATTAAGAGAGAGTTCAATTTATGGCGATACCGATCAGCTATAACATCCGCAATTTGATCCTCCGCAAAGGCCTCACTCTCATGACGGCCCTGGGAATCGCGCTCACGGTGACCACTGCGATCTTTCTTATGGCGCTGGTGGCCGGGCTCGACCGCGCCTTCGTCAGCAGTGGCAGCCCGCTGGATGTGCTGGTGTTGCGCAAAGGCTCGGAGGCAGAGCTTTCCGGCGGATTCGATGCGTCACTCTTCCCCACACTGAAGACACTTCCCGGCATCGCGAAAGACAGCCACGGCGAGCCCATGGCATCCGGCGAGTGGGTGGTCGTGATCGTGCTTCCCCGCAAGGACGGCACTGGCGAAGTAAACGTCACGGTGCGAGGCATGATGCCCGACGGACTGGAAATGCGCCAGCTGCCCAGCGGCCCGGACAAAGGTCCAAGCGTGAAACTGGCCGAGGGGCGGTGGTTCCAGACTGGACAACGCGAAGTAGTGGTGAGCAAATCGGTTCGCGACCGCTTCTCCCAGTCCAATATCGGCGACACCATGCAGTTCGGCAAAGGATCGTGGAAAGTCGTGGGTATATTCGACGCGGGCGGATCGGCCTATGAGTCGGAAGTGTGGGGCGATGTGAATCAGATGGCGTCGGACTTCGACCGTCAGGGCGGATTTTCTTCGGCATACCTGCGGGCGACTGATCCCATCTCGGCCGAGGCTCTGAAGAATCGTGTGAGCGACGACCAACGGCTCAAGCTCGACGGTGTGCTGGAAAGCGATTACTACGCCAAGCAGACCAGCTCCGGCACGCCGATCAAGGTGATTGGCTGGGTGGTCGGAGTCATCATGGCGGTCGGTTCGATTTTTGCGGCGATGAATACCATGTACGCAGCCGTGGCTTATCGCGGACGAGAGATTGCCACCCTGCGGGTGATCGGATTTTCGCGGCCGGCAATTTTGACTTCGTTTGTTCTGGAATCGTTACTTCTGGCTTTGCTCGGAGCGATAGTCGGCATCTTGCTGATGCTTCCGTTCAACGGGATGCAGACTGGAACCTCCAATCAGGTCACGTTCAGCGAGGTCGTGTTCGCACTGCGGATCACGTGGGGCGTGGCGATCAAAGCGGTCATCTTCGCGCTGGCCATGGGACTCGTCGGAGGGCTCGCTCCCGCCTGGCACGCGGCTCGACAGAATATTTTGAACGCCTTGCGCGGCTAGCAAGAACTGGTTGGCGAGAACGTCGAACTTATCGGGAATCGGAGCCGTACTTAATTCTTATGGCGATGGATACGAAACACGAAGACCTGCAGAGCTTGCGCATCGACCGCTCCCAGCGCGGCGATAGTGGTGGGGAACCACCGGCTTGGGCGCGCCGCTACATTGTCGGCGGCGTCGTGCTCATAGTGCTGCTCGGGCTCACGACCTTGGCCTATCGCGCTTTCTCGTCGGATACGCCGGAGGTGGAAGTCGTCCGCGCATCGGCGCAGACTGGCGGCAACGACGTTGGTGGCACCGTGCTCTCGGCCACCGGTTACATCGTGGCGCATCACACTATCAACGTAAACTCCAAGGTCACCGGACGGCTTGCTTGGATCGGCGTAGAGAAGGGCGACAAGGTGAAAGAAGGCCAGGTATTAGTCCGCCTGGAAGATGATGAGTTCCGCGCAGCCTATGAACAGTCGAGGGGTGCTGTCGATAATGCACGCGCTTATCTCGAGGAATTGCAGCACGGCTCGCGGCCGGAAGAGATCCAGCAGGCGCAGCACAATCTCGATGAAGCCCGCGCCACACTGGTCAACGACAAGCTGACGCTGGACCGCACGAAAGAACTGGCATCGAGCGGTGTCGTTTCCCGGCAGCAACTGGACGACGCCACGGCTAAATTCGAATCGGATCAGCAGCGCGTGAATTCTCTGCAAAAGGGATTCGAGCTGGCGCGGATCGGGCCGCGTCCCGAAGAACTCCAGCGTGCTCAGGGCGCATTGACCCAGGCACAGGGACAACTGGATTACGCGAAGTCGCAACTGGATGCCACAGTGATCCGAGCGCCGGTGACGGGAACCATTCTCGATCGCACGGCTGAAAAGGGCGAACTGATCACTGCGCAGTTTGCCAGCGCGGCCGCCGGCGGACCGCAGGGCTCGGTGGTCTCGCTCGCGGACTTGAATGACCTGCAGGTTGAACTCGACATCGCGCAGGCTGATTTCGCGCGGCTCGGGCCGAATCAGAAAGGGATCGTCACCACTGACGCCTATCCCGACAAGCAGTATGACGGGCAGATCGCGCAAATCTCTCCGGAGGCGAATCGGCAGAAGGCCACCGTGCAGGTGAAAGTTCAAGTGCTGAATCCGGGGAAGTATCCCGATGTTCAACTCCGCCCGGAGATGAACGCGACCGTGAAGTTTCTGGCCAATGACACACCGAAGACCGCAACCGGGCCGACCGGCGTCTTCGTGCCTTCGACAGCGGTCCGCGACCGCGACGGCAAGAAGATCGTATTCCTCGCCTACAACGGGAAGGCGGTGGCGCGCGAAGTTCACATAACGAGCCAACGTGCCGACGGACCGCTGGTGGATGGACTGGTGGGAGGAGAAAGCGTGATCACCACCGCGCCTGCCACCTTGAAAGATGGAGACAAAATTAAAATTAAGGGGCAATCATGAGCACAACTGCACAAAATAGCGTTGCCACGGCCACAAAAGTCGTTCAGGTGCATGGCGTAAGCAAGATTTTCAAGCGCGACGCCTTTCAAGTGACCGCACTGGACGATGTCTCCATCGACATTGCGAAGGGCGAGTTCCTTGCCTTGATGGGACCGTCGGGTTCAGGCAAGACGACGCTGCTGAATATGATCGCGGCAATCGACCGGCCCACGGCTGGCGAACTGCTCGTACAAGGGCAGGATATTTTCCGCTTCAACGATGCGCAGATCGCGCGCTGGCGCAACGAGCACATCGGCTACGTCTTTCAGACGTTCAACCTGATTCCGGTGCTCACGGCCTTCGAAAATGTGGAGTTGCCGTTGCTGCTAACCAAGCTGAACGCACAGCAGCGCCGCGATCACGTCATGACTGCGCTGAAGCTGGTCGGACTCGAGGATCGAGTCGGCCACCTTCCCAAGCAGCTTTCTGGTGGTCAGGAACAGCGCGTGGCGATCGCGCGCGCCATCGTCAGCGACCCGACGCTGCTCCTGGCAGACGAACCGACTGGCGACCTCGACAGCCATTCGGCAACAGAAGTATTGGAGATTTTGAAGCGCTTAAATGAGGACTTCCAAAAGACGATCGTGATGGTTACGCACGACCCGCACGCTGCGTCGTACGCGCACGTAACCCGGCACCTGGAAAAAGGAATGCTCCTGCCGCCCGGCTAGAGGATGGAGATGGCGCGGCCTGCCCGCCGAATCTCGAGGGGAGGCAGCTTGCCCAGTCAGTTGCGGAGCGGCATAGCTCGAGCTATTCCAGCGCGGCGTGGGTGCTAATCAAGCGACGTTCGCCCTCAAAGGCTGCTCGGAATCCGTTACTAGCGAAGCTTCTGGCATATCCGCGACCCAGCGCCAGGCACGGCGGCCATTCAAAACCACGGCTTCCGCCTCGCCGTATTCCACCAGGCGATTCAGCACCGTCGTCACCGACGCCATGGGATCTTTGTGGCGCGCCAGTAGCGTAGGCATTTTCTGCTGGAGACAATCGCAAATGTCCCGGGAGTTCATAGGGCGGCCAGCTTCCATCAAAATCATACGGCAAGCCTTGGTAAAGCCCGGCTGGCGGCCATTGCTCTTGCGGTCGACCAGTTCCAGCAACTCCTCGTTCAAAACGCTGTCGCCAAACAGGTTGGCCAGGCCAGAGATGGTCTGTTTGACGGTCCCGATCCGCTTCATGATTTCCGCTCGCTGTTGCAGTAACTGGCGGAGTTCGTCGTGCGCCTGCCGGATCACTTCCTGCACATGTCCGACGTCATACCGTGCCATCGGCGTCAGCGAGCCGTTGGTTTTCTGCCCGTTTTCCATAACACCCCCAAATGTTGGATCCCAGTCTCGTGTGGCGGCAAGAATCTGGAGGGTTAGACGAACCAGTTGCTGAATGGTTAACCGGTAAACGGAGCCTCGGGGGGCTGACCCTCCCGTCGCCCGGGGACGGTCTCATTCTGACGGCAGAATGATCGTCACCTTCCCGCAATAGAGTTTTTTCCTCGGCATCGACTCTTATTGTCTTTTAATCTCACCCCAAACATGGCAAGCCCGGTTCCATGATTCCGGCCTCTCACTAAACTCCTCGCACGGGATTCCGATGGTAACAGGTGACGGAGTCACTTCAGTGTTAACGGCTGCTAAATCTGCCCCCGCCCCTTTGCGCGTGCTGCTCGTGGGTGAGAAAGAGGAAGACTTCTTCCTCATTCGCGAGATCCTGGAGAGAAGCCGCAGCATCCTGGCCGCTGACCTTGACCACGCGCACTCCCTCGAGGAAGCGCGGGCTATGCTGCAACAGAAACCATATTCCCTGGTTCTGTTCGAGCATGAAACTGGCGATGCCGAGGCCGTTCATCTGGTGACGAATTTCCTGCATGCCGGAATGTCCGTGCCGTTCCTGCTGCTGACCGAGGATGCGGACGAGAAGACAGTGGCAGAGATCATCCGGGCGGGCAACTGGAATTGCGTGGCAAAGTCGCAACTGGATGGAGCGACGCTGGTACGGACGATTCGCAACACCATCGCGTTGCATTCTCTCAAACAGGAGCACCAGACTGCAGAAGGAGCTCTGCGGAAACTATCCCGGGCAGTCGAGCAATCGGCGGATACGGTCGTCATTACCGACTTCCACGGCGTCATCGAGTATGTGAATCCGGCCTTCGAAACTCTGACTGGTTACACGCACGCCGAAGTCTGCGGAAAGACTCCGCGCATTCTGAAATCGGGCGAGCAAAGTGCTGACACCTATAAAGAGATGTGGAGAACCATTCTTGCCGGGAATATCTATCGCGGCATTCTCGTGAACCGGAAGAAGAATGGTGAGTTGTATTACATCGAGGAAAGTATCAGCCCGGTGCGCGACGGGGATGGGACCATCACGCATTTCATTGCGAACGGTCGCGACCTTACTGAACGTCTGCGCCTGGAGGGACAACTGATGCAAGCGCAGAAGATGGACGCAATCGGCCGCCTGGCCGGCGGCGTCGCCCACGACTTCAACAATTTGCTAACCATCATCACCAGCTATTCGGAACTCGCGCTGGATGCGGTGCCGCAGCATAGCCCGCTCGAATGCAAGCTGCAGGAGATCCTGGCGGCGGCGCGAAGAGCTGCGGAATTGACGCGGCAACTTCTCGCCTTCAGCCGAAAACAGCCGCAGGCGTTGCGAGTGGTGGAACTGAACGACGTAGTCGCCGGAATCGCCAAGACCTTGCCTCGGCTAATTGGGGAAGATATCGAGTTCACCTTCGTTCCCGGCGAAGGCTTGGGACGCGTGCGGATCGACCCCTTGCAAATTGAGCAGGTGCTCATGAATCTCGCCGCTAATGCGCGGGATGCGATGCCGGAGGGCGGCCACCTGCGCATCGAAACCGCTGACGTACGCCTGGACAGCGATTACATTCACGGAAAACCCGCTGTTGTTCCCATGGGACGCTATGCTCTGATCACGATAAGCGACGATGGCGCAGGCATTCCTCACGATAGTTTGCCGCACATCTTTGAGCCGTTCTATACGACAAAAGCTTCGGGAAAAGGCACCGGGCTCGGGCTCGCCACTGTGTATGGCATCGTAAAGCAAAACAAAGGGTTCATCTGGGTTTACAGCGAACTGCATTGTGGAACGATATTCAAAATCTATTTACCTTGCGCCGCGGGACATCGCTTCGCCGGAACTGAACACGCGGATGCGCCATCTGCCTACGGCGGCACGGAAACCCTGCTCCTGGTGGAAGACGAGCCCGCCGTACGGCGTGCGACGGCGGAATTCTTGAGGCTTCAAGGCTATAACGTGCTCGAAGCCAAGGACGGCCTCGATGCGCTTTCGGTCGCGCGCAATCATGATTCCACCATTCATCTACTGGTCACCGATGTCGTGATGCCCAACATGAGCGGCGGCGAGCTGGCCAAGGAACTCGCACGATTGCGATCCGGAACGAAATTCCTATTCGTCTCGGGATATGCTGGAAAGACGGTGCTCGACCATCGCGTCGTCGACCTGGAAACAAATTTCCTGCAAAAGCCGTATACGCTGAAACAGTTGTCGCGAAAGATTCGCGCGGCCCTCGATCCGCTCGGAAACACCACAAAACCTGCCGAAAACGGCGCTTCCAGGCTTGACGCTGGCCTCTAGGTATAATTACTGGCGGTCTCGGTGGCTCAATGCTTCCCGGCGCAAGATGCGCGCTATTTCTACTTCTATTTGACATGCATCCAGGCAGAGTCCTGGCGGGCCTTTCTGCGCTCATCCTCTGCGGAGCCATTGTTTATTCCTTCCTGCAGATCGTGGCGGCAATCCGCTATCTCGCAATCCGCCCCCCGGTGCTGCAATCGTGGGAACCCGTCAGCATCCTGAAACCGCTGGCAGGTATGGACCTTGGCCTGGAGTCGAACCTGCGGACCTTCTTTGAGCAGGAATATCCCAGCTTCGAAATTTTATTCGCGGTGCGCAGCGAGAGTGATCCGGCCGCGCAGGTGGTCGCGCGCTTGCAACGGGAATTTCCTGACATTCCGTCCCGATTAGTCGTGACGGGGGAACCTGCTTACGCCAATGCCAAGGTTTACAGCCTTGAGCGCATGCTGGCACTAGCGGCGAACGATCTGGTTGTGATGAGCGACAGCGACATTCGGGTAACTTCCAGCCTGCTGCGTACGATCGCGGCGGAGTTTCAGGACCAACATGTTGGCGTCGCAACATGCCCCTATCGCGCGGTGCCTGGGCCGAGCCTCTGGTCGCGTCTGGAGGCCTTCGGCATGAACACAGACTTCTGGGGAGGAGCTTTAGTCGCACGGATGATCGAGGGCATGCACTTTGCAGTTGGGCCAACTATCGCGGCGCGACGCCGCGTGCTCGACTCCATCGGGGGCTTCGCTCGCGTCAAGGATTACCTGGCCGAAGATTTCGTGATTGGCAAGTTCGCCGCGGAGGCTGGGCACGGCGTCATTCTCTCTTCGTACGTGATTGAGCATCACATCGGGAGCGCAACCCTGGTCCAGAACGTGGCACACCGCCTACGCTGGTCGCGGAGCACGCGGCGATCGCGTCCGGCCGGTTATCTTGGCCAGTTGTTTACCATGCCTCTGCCGTTGGCCCTGCTGGTGTGCATTTTTTCGCCCGCGTGGTGGCCCGTGTTGCCGATCACCTTGATCGTGCGCGCGCTGGCGGCTTACATGGTTGCAGCGCGTGTTTTGCGGGCGCGGATCAACTGGCTTCTCTTGCCGTTGGAAGACCTGATGGGATTCTGTTTCTGGTTAGCAGGCTTCTTCGGAAACACGATCGCCTGGCGAGGCCATCGCTACCGTCTTTTTGCCGATGGACGCTTTGAACCGATCTCTTCGTCGGAGCATTGATTTTCCATCACGGAACGATCCGAACCAGCCGCCCCTTTTTCAATTCGAATCGATCGCCGCGCCAGGTCACCGTGTGCCCCACGAAGCTGGCGAGCCATACCCCGGCAGCAATCAGATCGCGTATCGGCAGCAGCCAAATCAGCTCGAGCAGATGCTGATCCTGCAGAAGTTTGCCGACTGAGAATACCACCGCCCCGCGCAGGAGCAATATCGCTCCGAGCGTGGCCCAAGACCAGGCAGCACCTTGGGCTGCGATCAGGGCCAGCAACGCCCACAGGATTCCGAAAGTAGAAACCAGCCCGATGTATCCTGCCAGTCGCGCATCCCGCACGCCGCGCGCCCAGCGCAGTTGATGGGCGAAGAACGCCGGTAAATCATAAGCCGGAAGATGGGTCTCGACCACCACTTCCGAGAGCACGACCTTGAGGCCCAAGCCCGCGATGCGCCTCCCCAATTCATAATCATCAGCGAGGAAGTCGACAATCGACTTGAATCCTCCAATGCGATCCAAATCCTTGCGGCGAAACGCGAGAGTCGATCCCAACCCGAAGTGCAATCCACCTTCCAATTGCTGCGCTACCAGAACGCTGGGGCAGAAGTCCGTGCTGATGCCAAGCGATTCTAGCCGCGAGCCGAGAGTCGCCTCGGGCACTCCGCGATAGAGGCAAGTCACCATTCCGACCGATCCGTCCGCGAGCGGACCTAGCACTCGCCGAAGATAATCAGATTCAACTCGAATGTCGCTGTCATTCACAATCAAATGCTGGTGGCGCGCAGACTGCGCCATCTGTTCGAGATTGCTGACCTTTACGTTCGCGCCGAGTTTGTTCGCGCACACCACCAGCCGGATGGAATGATCCGGAAATTCCCTTTGCAGTTGTTCCACGCTGGCAACTGCCGGATCACTCGCCTCACCGACGCCGAAAACGATCTCGTACGCGGAATAGTCCTGCAGGCAGTGGCTGCGGAAGCTCTGGTAAATGTCAGGATCGGTGCCCTTCAGGGGCTTGAGGACCGAAACTGGCGGGCAAAATGCGGGAGTGACACTTCCTCGCATATCCAGCCCGCGCCGGAATCTCGCGGCGCTCCACAAGCAAATCAGGTAGTAGACGCAGCTGGAGACACAGCCCAGGATCGCCGCGAACTGAAGAATCTTTGCCAGGGAATGAGTCATGCGCCTGTGCAGGCCGGCTTATTCGTACCGCAGCGATTCAATCGGATCGAGAGTCGCCGCCTTCCACGCGGGATAGATCCCAAACACCAGCCCGACTCCGGCAGCGGAACTGAAACCAAACGTCACCCAGAACATCGACAAATGGGCTGGCAACGACGGCCAGAGCATCGGAATAATCCATACGATGAGAGCTCCCGTCAGGATGCCGATCACCCCTCCCACGGCAGTCAGCATGACTGCTTCGAGAGTAAATTGCAGAAGAATGTCATTCTTGCGCGCCCCGATCGCCTTGCGCACGCCAATCTCGCGGGTCCGCTCGGTCACCGAGACCAGCATGATGTTCATCACGCCCACACCGCCGACCACCAATCCGACACTGGAAATCGCGAACATGCCAATGAACAGCATTCCGGTCAATTGATTCCACACATCAGAAATTGAGTCTGAAGTCATGATCGCAAAGTTATCCGGCTTATCGAAGGCCACTCTGCGCCGGCGCCGCAGCAATTCCCGAATCTCGTCCATGGCCTTTGGCATGTCGTCGTGCGAGGTGGCCTTGACGCTGATGATGTGCTGTTTCATCTCCGGATGCATACTCTTAAAAGTCTGCAGCGGCAGCATGACGCGATTGTCGTTCGGATCCTTGCCTCCTCCGAACACCGACTTAATCTTCGAGATTGTTCCGATTACCTGAAACAGGCGGCCTTCGATATTCACTTCCTTGCCGAGCGGGTCCTGATCGCCAAACAGCTCATGTTGCGTGTCGTAACAGATCACAACCACCGGCGAGTGGTGCGCATCGTCAAAGTCGCTGAACCAGCGGCCACTGGCCATGGGCAAGTCGAACACGTCTTTGGCCTCCGCCATGTCCCCTTCAATGATGGTATTCTTCGCCTTCTTGTCGTGATACTTGACGGCGTAGGAGCCGACTCCAAGCTCGGGGCGAAAGATGCGCAAACCTGCCGACACAGCTTTGACGTGTGGCAGATCACGCATAGCCAGCGCATCATCATAGGTGAGCTCCTTGCGCATGCGCATTTCGTCGGTCATGCGGCCAAAGGTGAAGAAGTCGAGATGGAACACGAAAATGACGTTCGATCCGATGCTGGCCACCAGATCGCGCACATTGTCGTCCAGGCCGCGCCCGATCGAAGAAACGCCAATCACGACGGCCACGCCGATCACAATCCCCAGCACGGTTAGACCCGACCGCAGCTTGTTGCCGCGAATCGTGTCCGTCGCCATCTGAACGATTTCGCCGAATTCGGATTTGCGCATCATCAAAAAGATTGGGTAATTGTGGAATTTGGTAATTGAGTAATTGAAAGTCGACGCTGGCTGGCTTTGGTTTTCAATTACCGAATTCCTAGATTTCCCAATTCCTCAATTCCTACATTTCAAATCGCAGCGCAACAATCGGATCTAGCCGCGCCGCCTTGCGCGCGGGATAGACTCCGAAGAACACCCCCACGCTGGCGGCGACTGACAGTCCTGCCAGCACCGCCCACAGTTTGATCGACGAGGGCATCCCAATGATCGCGGTGACTCCCTCCGCGACCAAGACCCCGCAGATTACTCCCAGGGCCCCGCCCACCAGTGCGAGCGTCACCGATTCGATGAGGAATTGCAAAAGCACGTCTTCACGCCGCGCTCCCAGCGCCTTGCGGATGCCGATCTCGCGCGTCCGTTCGGTCACCGAAACCAGCATGATATTCATGATCACGATGCCGCCCACCACCAGCGAGACCGCCGCAATGCCAATCGTCGCCATGAAAAATGTATCGCTCAGTCCCGACCAGATGCTGAGCAGGCTGGCATTCGTCTCGATTTCAAAGCTGTCATCTTGCCCGGGACGATCGTGCCGGTGCGAGCGCATCCCCACCCGCGCTTCGTCGATTGCCTGGTCGAGAGGAGTTCCGGTCGCCGAGGCCTTCCCCCACACTTCAATACTATGATTATGTGCGCCGTACTGCTTCAGATAAACAGTGATCGGAATCAGAACGTAGTTATCGGCGCTCTGTCCCAAGGTCTTTCCCTTCTTCTTGCCGACGCCGATCACCTGGTAAGTCCAACCATCCACTCGAATTTCCTGGCCGATCGGGTCCACGCCGGTAAGCAGGTGCTCGACAATATCCGTGCCTACGACAGCCACCGGCAGGTGATTGTCCAAGTCGGTTTCATTCACCATCCGGCCGAGGGTTAAATCGGTGTCGAGGATCGTGGCGATCGAAGGCGTAATGCCTTGCACGTTAGTGTCGTCGATCGACTGCTCGTTATGCTTGACGCGGCCGTTGGCGTTGACCAGTGCGCCTACATAGGCGCAGTGGTGGCAGGCGTCGAGCACGGCCTGGTAGTCGTCCATGTCGACATTCTTGCGCTTCTCAGCCTCCAGAAACTTGTCGACGTTAGTTTCGATGGCCGACATCTTGGAGACGATGAACACGTCCGCGCCGAGATTGAAAATCTTCTTGGCCACGTAATCGTTGATGCCGGAGACGAAGGTCACCACGGCGATCACCGCCCCGACGCCGATGACGACGCCCAGCAGCGTAAGCACCGAGCGGAGTTTGTTCGCCCAAAGCGATTGCAGGGCAACCCTGATGGCTTCAGCAATGTTCATGAGGTCATGTCCGGGTGTGGCGTGCGGCCTTCAAATGCTTGACTGAACGCGGTATCAGTTTACCGCCAATCCGCCGACCTCGCACTGACTATGGCCAGAGGAGTCGTGCCCAGGCCAATTCCCGGCGTCCCCGTTCGCCCTTCGCAATATATAATCATTTCCGTAGGCAGCCGGACCGGACGGCCGCTTTCCGCGCTTCGGCGCGGGGAGAGGAAAGTCCGAACTCCGCAGAGCAGTGTGCCGGATAACGTCCGGGAGGGGGGTGGCCCATTCTTGCGCGTTTTTGCGCAAGCGTGGGAGATTCCTCGACGGAAAGTGCCACAGAAAACATACCGCCTGGGCGGCAACGCCCGGGTAAGGGTGAAAAGGTGCGGTAAGAGCGCACCGCCGCGTCAGCAATGCCGCGGGCAGGGCAAACCCCACACGGAGCAAGACCAAATAGGGAGGAAGTTCGCGGCTTCGGCTGCGAACACGTGCCGGCTCGGTGCGTCAAACCTTCGGGTAGGTCGCTAGAGCCGCGCAGTAATGCTCGGCCCAGAGGAATGGCCGTCCCGCGGGAGCAATCCCGAGGACAAAATTCGGCTTACAGGTCCGGCTGCCACAAATCCATTGTTTCAACCAGTTCCAAGACTTCTCGCCCGACATCATCCAGCCCGGTACTATGTGATTGACAGGGAACGGGAAGAGTCGAAATCCGACCCAAAGCTGCCATTTCAGACCTTCCCATGACTCCGCCGGATGTACTCGCCAAGTTAGTTCTGCTACCATGACCGTTCGAAGAGGTGGTTATGCCCCAATTTGTGATTGAGCGGGAAATTAAGGGCGCAGGCAATTTGTCGGATGCGGAACTGCAGGCCGCTGCCAGGAATTCGGTTGGCGTGCTGAAGGATATGGGACCGGAGATCAAGTGGCTCCACAGCTACGTCACCGGCGATAAAGTCTATTGTGTGTATCTGGCGCCCGACGAGGAAACGGTTCGTGAGCACGCACGCCGCGCAGGCCTTCCTGCGAACCGCATCTCGGCGGTGCGACGCCTGATTGATCCCAACACCGCAAACTGATTTAAGCAGGGTTCTGACCCGGAAGAATCGGGTCGGCATAGTCGCCAAGCGCCTCGCGGACAGCTTGCTCCATCGGCATCTCCCAGCCCTCCATCCACGCCCTCAGGCCTGCGGTATCACCCAGGGCTCGACGCGCAAATTCCAACGCCTTTTCCAGCCTGGGCCGCTCGGTTGACGTGAGCGGCGCTCCCAATCGTTGACGAAGAGCGGCAGCGGCTCCTGCCAGGTGCAGCGATTGCTCGGCTTTCGATTGCGCCGCTGCGCTTGCTGCCAGACATTCGAGAGCCCTCGCGATGCCGCGCTTGTGACCCAATTCCTGGAACAACTCGATGCTTTCTCCGTACAAACGACGCGCCTCGGCATTGTTTCCCTGATCGCAGCTTAGGGTTGCCAAATCGGAGAGGGTGCTCGCAATCCCCCAGTTATCACGCATCCGGCGGAAATCCGACAAGCTCTGTTCACAAAAAGACCGCGCGGCGTCAAAGTCTGCCTTTTCGCGAGCCACGTCCCCCAAGTAGTTCAACGTCCACGCGGCACCGGGGCCATCTCCAGCGTGGCGGAAGATCGTGAGACACTCGTGGTAAAGCGAGGAGGCGCGCGCATAGTCGCTCTGCAACTTGCTCACGTTTGCGAGGTTGCTGAGGGCGCGGGCGATGTCGGCGGAATCGCCGAGGTCCTTCCATATCGCGACGCAGCGCTCGAAGAGCAGGGACGCCGCAGGGAGGTCTCCACGATCGCGGGCGTTGACGGCCAACGCGTTCAGGGCTACCGCGACGCCGCGGGTGTCGTTCAGTTCGAGACAAGTCTCAAGGCTCTCTTCGAAAAGCTGCCGGGCAGAGTCGTAATCGCCCTGCTCTCCCGCCAGAACCGCGGCGGCGAAAGACAGGCGGGCGCGCAGTTTCGGACGAGCCGCTGTTCCTTCCAGCGCAAGCAGGCGGGCAATCGAGTCCCGGCCCTCCGTGAGATATTCCCGCGTTTCCCAGAAGCGAAACAAGGCGGCGCCGAGGCGGAGGCCCCACTCGGCATCCCCAGCTTTGATCAGATAGTCGAGTGCCAGGCGGAAGTTGTCGTGCTCAATCTCGAAACGGTCGAGCCATTCGGGATGAGCGACCACGTCCTCGGCGCCTTCTTCGGCAAGCACAAGGTAGTAGGCCGCATGAGCACGGCGAGTCGCCGCTTCATCGTGGCTCTCGGCCAAGCGTTCGAGTGCATACTCGCGGATGGTAGAGAGCATGAGGAATCGTGTTTCCGCATCCGCTTGCTCCACCTGCTGCGCCAAGCTCTTGTCCACCATCGAAGCCATGCCGTCGAACATTTCGAGGCCCAGATCGCTCTTAATATCACATACGGCTTCCGTCGCCTCCAACGTACAACCGCCAGCAAATACCGAGAGCCTCCGGAACAGGGTCTGTTCGGAGGCATTGAGCAAGCCGTAACTCCAGTCCACGGTGCTGCGAAGAGTTTGTTGCCTCGTCGGGAGGTCGCGGGCTCCGCCAGTCAACAGATTCAGCCGGCTTTCAAGTCGTGCCAGCATGGCGGAAGGCGAAAGCAGCTTGATGCGCGCCGCTGCCAGTTCTATGGCAAGAGGCAGACCGTCGAGTCGGGAGCAAATGGCCGCCACCGCTGGTGCGTTTTCCCGGGTGAGCGCGAATTCGCGCTTTATGGCCTGCGCGCGCTCCACAAAAAGCGCAATTGCTGGAAGCCGCGAAAGCACTTCGACGGGAGGAATGCTTTTCAGATTGGGCAACGCCAGAGGTGGCACGGGGAATTCGTGCTCGCCGTAGACGTGAAGCGGTGCCTGGCTTGTGACGGCGACCTTGAGTTTGGGCCCAGTAGCGAGCAACTGAGTGATCATCGGCCCGGCCGAGACGAGGTGCTCGAAGTTGTCGAGCAAGAGAAGCATCGGTTGATCCAGAGCGCTCACGTACTCTTTCAAACTCTCTTGCGACGATTGGTTCCCGGTCCCGCGTACTCCCAACGCTTGCGCAATCGTGGAAGCGATCAGCGCGGGATCGCTCACGGCCGATAGTGGTACGAAGCAAAGGCCCCCTGGAAACTCTGCGATACCCGCATCGGCAGCTACCTGCAAGGCGAGCCTGGTCTTCCCAATGCCTCCCGGACCGGTGAGGGTCACTAACTGTACATCCGCACGATTCAAGAGCTGCCGTAGAGCAGCCGCTTCGCTTTCGCGTCCGATAAACGCCGTGCGCTGCACCGGAAGATTATTGAGCCGAGACTCTGAGGGGTGGGCGGAGACCTCGGCGATCCGATCGCGCACTGCCATCAGATCGCGAGCCAGATCCTGCGTGGATCCATAGCGCTGTTTGGGATCCTTCGCCAGACACCGCTCCAGGATCCAAATAAAGGGAGGAGGCGCGGGCAGCATCTTCGAACCCAGACGCTCCGGCTCGTCACGTAGGATGGCGGCCGTGGTCTCTGCATGAGTCTTTTTCCGGAATGCAGGAAATCCGGTCACCATCTCGTAGATCACTGATCCGAACGAAAACTGGTCTGAACGAAAATCAACTTCGTTGCCGGTAGCTTGCTCCGGCGACATATAGCCGACCGTACCCAGCACCGTTCCTTTCTCCGTGATGGAGGTCGTAGCATCCGAATCCGGAGTGTCGTCTGCTACCCGTAATTTCGCCAAGCCGAAATCCAGAATCTTGGCGGTCGCGTCGCCCGAGATCATCAAATTCTCCGGCTTCAAATCGCGGTGAACGATTCCAATCGCGTGCGCTTTGGCGAGGGCATCAGCAATCTGTGCCGCGATCGTAACCGCTTTACGAAATGGAATCGGACCGGCGGTCAACAATTGTCGCACCGTCTCCCCTCTTACCAATTCCATGGAAATATATCGAGTGCCGTTCACGTGACCGAGTTCATAGACCGTGACGATATTGGGATGATTGAGCGCGCAGGCAGAGCGAGCCTCCTTCTCGAAGCGCAGTAGAGCTTCGGGTTGAGCGCAATGCTCCTGAGAAAGAGTTTTGATGGCGACTTCGCGTTCAAGACGCGTGTCCCTGGCGCGATAAACCTCACCCATGCCGCCGGCGCCCAGTCGCTCGAGAATCTCGTAATTTCCGAAGAGCGTTCCTGGCGACAAGGTAGAGCGCACTGACGATGGATTTTCCGGGTTCATGATCGGTGTGGAGCAACGATTGGGCAACTAGGTTACTCATCGCTGTCTGATTTGCTTCGAATCTTACTGACCACCGCGCCCCTGATCCGCAGCGGTTCCCCAGAGTCCGTTTATAATACCCCAGATCTCAGGAGACTCATCCATGGATGTGCGATCGTTACAGCGCCCGCTGAAGGACCGCTACCGGCAAGACCCGGCAAGCTCCCGAATCACACTGACCGCTCGCGGCAGTCAGACCGACGCGCCCATCTCCTGTTCGATCGACCTGGGGCGGGCCATTTACAACGCCGAAGCGCACAAGGGCGTCGGCGGAGCAGGAACTGGCGCCTGCTCCGGAGATCTGCTGTTGGGTGCGCTCGCCGCCTGCGCTCAGATCACTTGCCAAATGGTGGCCGCAGCCATGGGAGTCCCTACCCAGGCCATTGACGTCACGGTCGAGGGCGATCTTGACCTGCAAGGAACACTAGGAATATCGAAAGAAGCGCCCGTCGGATTTCAGGCCATCCGGGTCATTTTCGACATCCGCGCACCGCAGGCAACGGCGGAGCAGCTCAGTGCGTTGCAGGCAAGAACGGAGCAATACTGCGTGGTGATGCAAACTCTGCAAAATCCGCCGAAGATCGAACACACATGGGCACAACGCTGATGCATCTCGTCTAGGCCCGTTCCAGACTGTCAAAAGCCTCGGATTCCCGAGACTCGCGCCGCATGGTACCATTCCCGGCGTGAGCGACTCCGCTTACATTCCGAGTTCGGCCTCGGCCGTGCCAGCCGCCGTCCCGACCGCTGTTCCGACTAAGACGGTCCCTTCGCGGCATTCCGCCCTCGTCCGCCTGACCCATTGGATTACTACGGTCGCGTTCCTTGCCCTGCTCGTCAGCGGAGGAGAGATCGTTCTCTCGCATCCTCGGTTTTACTGGGGTGAGACCGGCAACGTAAACATGCATCCCTGGCTCAATCTGCACCTGCCATCTTCCCGAGACACAGTCCCCACCGGCTACGGGTATGTGCTTCCTGACCAGAACGGCTGGAGCCGCTATCTCCATTTTCAGGCGGCATGGCTGGCGGTTGGAACGGGTTTGCTTTACGTAATATTCGGCCTCTTCGCGGGGCACTTCCGGCGAAATCTCGTTCCCGCGGCGTCGGACCTGTCCCTTAAGCAGCTTGGCGGTTCGCTGGTTCGACATCTGCGCTTCGATCGGCCGGGCAAGGAAGAAGCGTGGTCGTATAACTCTCTGCAGCGCCTCACCTATCTGCTCGTGATCTTCGTTTTATTCCCGTTAATGATCTGGACGGGGCTGGCTATGTCGTTCGGATTCACCGCGGAATTCCCGCTGGCCGTTCGCCTCCTGGGAGGCCAGCAGACGGCGCGGAGCCTGCACTTCCTGGTGACGGTACTCCTTGTTCTGTTCCTGTTGATTCACGTGCTGATGGTCTTTGTTGCGGGATTTCGAAATCGTATGCGCGCCATGATCACCGGCCGCGCTGCGACACCTTCGGATGAAGGGACGGTGTGACGCTATGAGCGATATCTCCCGGCGCAAATTGATCACCACGGGGCTGGCGGTAGCAGCCGGCGCATCCGGGATTGCGGTCGCTGCCAAAGTCGCGCAGCATCATGGGCTCATTCCGCCCGACGCCGCCGGATTTTATGGCCCGGGTGAGACGCTGACCTACGCGGCGCAGCGACTCTTGAGCCGCCATGCCAAAGCTCGAGAATTTTCCCGCAACGAGATTTCGACTCATCCGTTCGCGAACGAAGTCGATCCGTTGGGCGAAGAATTCAAGCGACTCCAGGCAGCTAGTTTCGTGGATTGGCATGTGACGATCGACGGCATGGTCGCGCGGCCTTCCTCGCTTTCGCTAGCCGAGATCAAAAGTTACCCGACCAGTACGCAGATCACCATGATCGGCTGCGAAGAAGGATGGACCTACATCGGCGAATGGACCGGCGTGCCTCTTTCTTACATCCTGGATCGTGTTGGTGCGCTGCCCCAGGCGCGATACGTCGTCTACCGCTCGATCCAACCGGACTGGTGGGAGAGCATCGACATGGCAGACGCCTTGCACCCGCAAACGCTTCTCGCCCACCACATGAACGGCAACGAACTTCCCGTGCCGTTCGGAGGTCCGTTGCGCCTGCGAGTCCCGCGACAGCTCGGCTATAAGAATGTGAAATACATCACCCGCCTGACTCTGACCGACAATCTCAAATCGTTCGGCAAAGGCAGGGGCGGTGCCGCTTCTGATGGTAGCTACGCGTGGTACGCGGGCATTTAAGAAAACCAGACGATCCTAGGACACGAAATTGTGACCCCGGTCTGACGCAAAACCTGCCCCGTGTATGGGCTGGGGACCGCAGAGCCTATTTCGGCAATTTCACCGCCGACAATCCCGGGCTTGACGTTGTTCCACTGCCACCAGCAACTGCACATGGATTTCGGATTCATGACGCCGTTCGATTATGTGTAGCCCATTTGCGAACACGGCTCGCGATGCAAAAGCTTCCCTTCGCGTGACTTCGTGCCCTTGGTGGTTAAAGCTCTTTGCTGGAATGGGCAGAAGAAGTCACTGCGGACATTGACAGTTTCCACTGTCTCCGGTCCAATGGAAGAGTGGTTGTTTTTGTGGCCGGGCGCACTGATTTCCTGTCCCCCGGACTTCGACATTAAATTCATTTTCAGGAGTACCGAATGTCAGCACCTAGCCGCCGGCCGGAGATTCGCAGGCGCCGTACCCGCAAAGAGAAGATTGTCCAACTGCGCAAGCGTCTGACGACTGCCAAGACCGATGCCGACCGCACTCGCATCACCGCCAAGCTGCAAAAGCTCGCCATCCTGTCTCCCGGCCAGCCGCTGCTGAAGTAGCCGGACAACCGTGCTTCACTGTCGTCCCGAGCCGGGTGCTGTGGTTCCTCCACCCTCGGCGTCATCCCGACCGCAGCCGCATTTCAGGCGGAGGGAGGGATCTCCCGCGCAAAAAATGCCTGCGGAGGCGGATACTCTACTCGCCGACTTAAGAACTCAAAAACAGCCCACTCGGCATCGAGCTTCGCTCAGGATGCCAGTTCGATCAGTCTGCCGCGTGTTGCCCCGGCTCGCTGCCGCCGTCCCGCGCAATCTGGTGGTACACATCGAGCACGCGGCGCACCGAAATTTCCCAGGAAAATTTCGTTGCCTGCCGGTACCCTCGTTCTTTCATGCGGTCCCGCAGCGGCTTGTCCATCAGCACCCGATGCAGAGCCCGCATGATTTCAAATACATTTTCGGGATTCACCAGCACCGCGGCGTTGCCCACCACCTCGGGCAGCGATGACACATTCGAAGTGACTACCGGTGTTCCGTGCGCCATGGCCTCCAGCGGGGGTAGACCGAAACCCTCATAGAGCGAGGGGAACACAAAGATTTTCGCCTCGTCGTAGAAAATCCTCAACACTTCAATCGGAATGAATCCCAGGAAGCGCACGTCATGCTGCACGCCGCTGCGCACCACGGTCCGGCGTAAGTCCGGATTGCCCGAGAGATCGTCGCCAATAATGATCAGCTTGAGATCGGGATAAGCCTGGTCGCGCTCCAATTCCGTTTTCAGCGCGGAAAAGGCCTCGATCATGCGCACGACATTCTTATGCGGACTGATGCGGCCGGCATACAGCAAGAAGGGATACGTAACCTGGTAACGCTTGGCGATCAGCTCCCGATCGGCCGAGCTAGCGTGACCGTGGAGAAAGCGCTCGTCGATCGCGTTGTATACCACCTCAATGTGGTTGAGCGGAATGTCGAACAGTTTCTCGATTTCGTTTCGCGTGAAATTCGATACAGCAAAAATCCGCGCGGCACCGCCCAGCGCACGCTTGGTCAATTGAAAATACATCGACTGCCAGAACCCGCTCAGCCCGGGCGAGCCCGACATGTGTTCCAACATGTCGTGCACGGTCATCACGTATGGGCAGGGCAGCGCTCGCGGCACCGAGAAGAGGTTGGGAATGTGAACCAGGTCGCACTTCAGGTTCTTCAGCGCTCCCCGGAACTCACGGTATCCACGCAGCGAGCGCTCCGGTGCGAGCAGCGGCACCGTCTGGAAATTCGGCGGCAGCACTCCGATTTCCTGCACCTTGGGCGGAGCGCCAACCAGAAAGTATTCACTCTCATGGTCTAGCCGGCCCAGCGCCCGAACCACGTTGCGGATATAAGTGCCGACTCCGAACTCGGTCATCCGCCGAATGTCGATGGCGATCTTCACCGCTGGCATTTAACCATACAGGGCTGAGCCATACCCAGATGTATTATGCGCGCACCTCGGCCTGCGCTCTTGCCCGGCGCTCCGCATACAGGGGGAACGCCTCGCACAACTCCAGCACTTGCTTGCGGATCTTCGCCAGTACGGCGGCGTCGCTGCGCCCGAGCAGCGCCTCGGCGATCCATTGCCCGATCTGCCGCATCTCGGCTTCCTTCATGCCGCGGGTGGTCATGGCGGGGGAACCAACGCGGATGCCGCTGGGCTTCATCGGCGGATTCGTGTCAAACGGGATCGCATTCTTATTAACCGTGATCGCAGCCTCGCCCAACGCCTTCTCGGCTTCACTGCCCAGCATGCCCTTCGAGAACACGTCGACCAGCATCAGGTGCGTGTCGGTGCCGCCCGAGATGATGCGGAAGCCTTCGTCGGCCAGCGTTTGCGCCAGTACCTTGGCGTTGGCGACGACCTGCCGCGCATACTCCCGGAATTCCGGCTGCATCGCTTCCTGGAAGCACACTGCCTTGGCCGCGATGATGTGCACCAGCGGTCCGCCCTGCATCCCGGGAAAGACGACTTTGTCGATCGCCTGCGCAAACTCCGCCTTCGACAAAATCATGCCGGAGCGCGGACCTCGCAGCGTTTTATGAGTGGTCGAAGTCACAATGTGCGCGTGCGGCACCGGCGAAGGATGCGCCCCTCCGGCCACCAGCCCGGCAAAGTGCGCCATATCCACCAGGAAAAGCGCACCCACTTTATCCGCAATCTGGCGCATCCGGGCGAAGTCGATAATCCGCGGATAAGCGCTGCCCCCACCGATAATCAGCTTAGGCCGTTCCTGCTCGGCCAACTTCTCCAGCGCGTCGTAGTCGATGGTCTCGGTTTCCTTGGTAACGCCGTACGGAACAATCTTGTAGGTCTTGCCAGAAAAATTCAGATGATGGCCGTGCGTGAGGTGTCCACCGTGCGCGAGGTTGAGACCGAGGATCGTGTCGCCTGGTTGCAGCACGGCGGCGAACGCCTCCATGTTGGCCTGCGATCCGGCGTGCGGCTGCACGTTGGCATGCTCTGCCCCGAACAGTTGCTTGGCTCGGTCGCGAGCCAGATTCTCCACCACATCCGCGAACTCGCAACCGCCGTAATAGCGCTTGCCCGGATACCCCTCGGCATACTTGTTCGTGAATACGGACCCCGCGGCTTCCAGCACCGCCTCGCTCACAAAGTTCTCCGAGGCAATCAGCTCCAGGCCTTCATGCTGGCGCCGGGTCTCGTTGTCGATTGCAGCCGCAATCTGCGGATCGTTTTCATACAGTGGACGGTACATTGCAGCAGAATTTTTCATATGGTTTTCCTGGTCTCGTATACATCAGGCCGGTGGAGTTCCATGTAGCGCTCCGCCGACTTCACCGGAGTAAATCCAAATTGCTGGTAAAGCCCATGCGCGTCGCGCGTCAGCAAAATCCAGCGCCGCAAACCCTGCAGCGCGGGATGCTGCGTGATGCACTCCATCATCCACTTGCTCAACCCGTGTCCTCGATGCGACTCCAGCACGAACACATCGCCCAGATACGCGACGGTAGCGAAATCGCTGACCACTCGCGCAAAACCCACTTGCACGGGTGCCCCATCTCTCGCCTCTTTTGCGAGACGTGAGTTTGATCCCTCCCCATCATAAACGCCAAAGCACAGCGAGTGCTCGATCGATCGCGCCACCACCTCGCGCGGAATCCCCTTGGCCCAATAGCAATTCGTCAGGAAATGATGAATCACGTCGAGGTCAAGCCGGGCACGGTTTGTACTGATCAGAAACTCGCCGCGCCGGTATTCAACGATCGCATCGGGATTGGCAACCTGCATGTTCACATTCTAACTGCGGCCAGTCCTCAATGTTTTGGGAAGGGCACGAGTTCCACTCGCGCCCCGCAATCGACCGACAATTTCAAAACGCTGTCCGCAGAAAGCTCGCCAAATGCCACCCATCCATGTATTTGTAAGGCGTCTCGCCGGTCGTGTAGTGCCCGCACGGCAGCACGACCACCTTGTGATCGAGCCCATGCCG
The DNA here is from genome assembly GCA_963765015.1 of uncultured Acidobacteriota bacterium. Classification (GTDB taxonomy): domain Bacteria; phylum Acidobacteriota; class Terriglobia; order Terriglobales; family Acidobacteriaceae; genus Sulfotelmatobacter. The sequence goes on from CAVXVD010000139.1 coordinate 54,456, forward strand.
CTCGAACTCCTCAACCGTCTGCAGCGAGAGCTCCGGCAGGAAGGTCAGATCGTATTTCGCATAAATGATCAGCGACTTCCGCTCCCAGCGCGCGAACTGCTTGAAGTACGACATCGGACTCACCGCGAGCCAGGCTTGCCGCAAGGTGTCCAGATCGATCTGCTGCTCAATTCCCTGCCGGATGTGGCGGGTCGACTGCCCGTGCCACACCACGTCCGCGACGTAGGTCGACGCGTGATTGAACGCCGCAACGCGAATGCGCGGGTCGTGAGCCGTAGCAATGAAGGCATAGCACGATCCCAGGCTCGTTCCCACAATGCCGAGTTCGCTGTATCCCTGCGATTCAAGCCAATCGAAACAAGAACGGATGTCGGTCACGCCCTGCCTCACCGCGTCGAGCGTGCGCCCAATATTGGCGGAAACGGCATAATCCGCGCGGCTGATCTCCGCCGGCATGCGGATATCGTGATAAGGCATCGTAAGTCGCAATACCGCAATCCCCAGCATGTTCAGTAGGCGGCACAGGCTGTTGTACGCAATCGCGTCCGCATTCCAATGCGGCAGCAGCACAATAGCTCGCCGTCCCTTGGCCGGAAACCAGCGTGCGTTCACCAGATTGTTTTCCGGATACGGCGTCTTGGCCGGCGAAGTGAATCGCAGGAACTCTCCGAAGGTTCCCTTTACCTTCGCTTCCAGCTTCGGGTCGGGCACTTCGCGGGTTGAGAAAATCTGCACCTCGCGAGTCTCCAAACGAAAGTCCGTCGGCCGGAGATACGAAAAGAATTCATCGCTCGCTGCCACGATGCGGCGGTTATAGTCCAGAATATATTTCTCAGGATCCTCCGGCGTCTGTCCCGACCGGTAGCCGTTTCGGCAAGGCCAGTCGCGCGTCCACTCTACGCCCCACTCCAGCGGACGCACCACGCGATTGTTGTCCACCGACGTAAGCCGGTGTTCCCAGTCGTACATCCACTGTGCGTATCGAGAAGGCATGGTCAACCTTCTAGTGTAACAAGCGAGGTGGGCACCTTTTGGGAGGATGCATTCAACAGTCGGATTTAGAATTTAGACCGGTGATTTGGCGGTCGGGCGGTGTGAGACGGGGCAACTGCATTAAGAATCCAGGCCAGATAGCCAAGTTACAAGGTCCGAAGTCTGAGGTCCGACGTCGATCTAGCCCGGATATCTTCGCGGCACGCGCTTCGAAATATTGCAGAGAATTTCATACGGTGTGCTGTTGGCGAGTTCCGCATGCTCCAGCGCATCGACGCTCAGCCCTTCGCCGGCTCCGAGCAGAATCACTTCATCGCCCACGCCCACCCCGGGAATTCCCGTGACATCGACCAGCGTCAGGTCCATCGAGATTCGCCCCACAATCGGCGCATAGTGCTCGCGGACAATCACTCGACCGCGGTTAGAAAGTTGACGGTTGTATCCGTCGGCATATCCCACTGGCAGCACGGCCACGTGCGCCGGCGCCTGGGTCACGTAGGTTGCGCCGTATCCAAGCGCCTGATTCGCTCCAAAATTCCGCAACGAGAGAATGCGGGTCTTCCAGGTCAGAATCGGCTTCACCGGTAACCGCAGCGTGCCGCCGCTGACTTCGCGTCCCGCGCGCTGAAACGGCAGGTAGTAACCGTAAAGAGCAACCCCGGGACGCACCATCGTGTTCCAAGTCTCACGCCGGGAGATTACCGCGCCCGTATTGGCCATGTGCACGAACGGCGGCTCCATCCCGGCATCACCCACCAGGCGCCGGGCCGCATCGAACGCTCGCTCCTGTTCCGCGACCGAAGGCGCGTCCATGATTTCCGAAGACGCGAGATGCGTCGAGAGGCCATCCAGCACAAGATGTCTGGCGGCGCTTAAAACGGCGAGAACCGACGGAAGTTGCGCGACCGCAACACCCAGTCTCCCCATGCCGGTATCGACTTTCAAGTGCACGGGATGTTGCGCCATGCCGAGAGCGCTTGCCGCTTTGTCCAGCGCCTCGATATGCCAGGGTTCCCATACGGTCGGAGTCAGGTGCAGGCGGACAATCTCGGTTTCCTCCCCACGCCAGAAGCCGGTCATCAGCAGAATGTTGGCCCGAATGCCTGCCTCCCGAAGCGGAATCGCTTCGTCAAGAGAGGTCACTCCCAGCCAGCGCGCGCCTTCCGCCTCAAGCGCCCGCGAGCACTCGACCGCACCGTGCCCGTACGCGTCGGCCTTCACCACGGCGCAAACCGTCACTCCCGCTCCCACATGTTTCTGAACGGTGCGGAAGTTCTGCCGCAATGTCGCCAGGGAAACATCGGCCCAGGTAGGACGCGTCGCCACCCGGCTCAGGATTTCTGCTGTCGTCGCCACTTTCGCGATTATAGCGGGAGCAGTCGCAGCGCCGAGGTTACGCCGGGGCTACTCCCGCCTGATCAAGTTGCGCCGGCGGTTAGTTCGCTAGCACAAAGTTCACCGTGATCTGCGTCTCCACTTCGATTGCTTCTCCATTCAAAATGTACGGACGGTAGCGCCACTGGCTCACTGCGTTGATCGCCGCCGGAACCAACAGCGGGTGCCCGGAAACGAGCCGCAGGTTCTGCATCGTACCTTCCTTGCTGATCAGCGCCTCCAGCACCACCGGACCCTGAATGCGCGCAGTTCTCGCCAACGAGGGATACTGCGGCTCGACTCTCCGAATCAAGCTCCCCTGCAGCATGCTCGAGGTGCGGAACTGCCGGGTAATCGTCGGGGGAGGCGGCGTAGGCAGTGCTCTCGTCCCCCCAGTGAACGGAATCGGAAAACCCGGTCCCGATCCGATCGACGGACCGACGTATGCGTATGGATCGACAGGGCCCTGATAGCCCGTCGTCTGTGAGCCATCGTCGCCCGTTGGAATCGATGTCGGCATGTGTCTCGGGAACCGGATTTGCCCGCTGTACGGAATGATCTGGACCGTTGTGCTGCGCACCCCATGCGTCGGCGAAGCGGGTCCAGGATCGGGTCTACCCATGCTGATCGGAGTTGAGACCGTACGCGCCGAGGGCAGCCCCACGGTCGTCAGCAGCGGTACGACTAGCAGCACCCCCACGGCAAGCGCCTGTAGTCCAAAGGAGGTTAATGTTGTCCAGCTTCGGCGCGCGCGTTGGGCCGAGGAAGTTTCAAGCATGCTATCGGCAAACATGGTGTCCTCCAGCGTAAAGATCTGTTTGCTGCTATGGACACCACGAGAGCCCGCACGGGTCGGTACTTTCAAGAAAAAAAGGCCGCGCTTTCACGCGGCCTCGCTGGAACTTTTCGGACACCAGAGGTGTCCGCTTTACAAGAAAAATAGCTACTGTTTCGGAGCAGCGGGTTTCGGCGTTGTGGTAGCCGGAGCCCTTGGAGCAGCCGGCCTGGCAGCACTCGGAGCTGCCGGAGCCGCTACGCCCGACTGCACGTTGTAGGCATCGACCACAGGCTTGGTAATGTCCACCGCCTCACCCCACCAGAGCACGTTGCTCTGGGGCCAGGGCTTCGACGTGTCCACGATGATGCCGAATCCGTTCTCCTGCGAATACTTCACGATCATCGGAGCCATCTTCTGCAGGATCTTGCTCGCAATATCCTGCTGCTGGCTGCCGAACTCTTCCTGCGCATCCTGCACGGAGCGATCGAAAGTCTTCTGCTTGCCTTCGATCTGCTTCTTCAGGGTGGCCGCTGCATCTTCGTTCAACTTGTCACCTTGCGTACTGAGCTGTTTCTTCAGCGCCTCGAGTTCGTCGTTCTGGTTCTTGAGTTCGGCCTGCTTCGGTTCGAACTTCTTCTGCAAGGCCTGAATTTCTTTTTGTCCTTCGTTGCTGCCGAAGATGGCTTCCTGAATGTTGATGGTCCCAACCTTCGTACCCGTGCTGGGGCCAGTGGTGGTGGCAGGCGCCGTGGCTGCTGGAGAAGCAGGGGTGGCCGCGGGGCTCGATGGGGTGGCGCTGCCGGTTTGGGCTAGTGCGGAAAACGTAAACGTAACCACAACAGCCAGAAGAACACGCACAAACTTGCTTTTCATTGGATCGATTGAACTCCTTGGAACATGGTTCCTGGAATGAACTTCAGTCTCGCTCTCGGATCGCTTCTTCAGTCAACGCTGGGCCGCACTGAATGAGGTCTCCGCTGCGGTAGCGGCCGCCATCGGAAAAGGCGCACTAGATTGCCAGCATCACACGCCAGGCATGCGGGGCGTGCCGTCCACTCCGAACGCTCATTGAATGGCGTGGATCACCAACATTATAGTGACCTCACTCCAGCCCCGTCAAACAACCTCTAGGTGGGTCAGCCGCCCTCGGCTGCCCGTCGAGGGAGGCGCGACCATGCTATCCAAACTGACTCTCTTCCTAGAACGTGGTCGCGACCGTGAACCGGAACGTCTTCCGCGGCTCCCGCAACTGGAAAGTCGGTGCGTAGACATTCACCGCCTGGCGGTAGGTGTAATCGCCCGCCGCGCCCGCCGGGAACATGCTGCGCGTAATCGGAATTGGAGGATTGGCGATCGTGTCGAGTCTCACCGGGTTGTATGCCCAATAAATGCGGAAGGGAGCGTTAACCACGGGCAGGAACATCTGCAACTCCAGACCCGTGGAAATCCTTGGCCTCCAGTTCGTGGAGCCCAGCACTTGCAGATACTGCGAGGGCGCAGGATTCAGCGTCTTTCCTCCCGAGCAGTTGTAGCCGGCGTCGAGCGCCGGGCAACCGAACGGGGTGCCGATGACCTGATCGTACTGCGCGGTCGCGATTTGTAACTGAGAAGGCCGTACGATCGCATCGATGCCGGTATCCACAAACGGAGCGATCGCCACCGGTCCCGCGATGGTGATGCGGTATTCGATGTTCGACCACATGCTCAGATCGCCGCCCGGGAAAACGATCTGGTCGACCGGAATTGGCACCGTCCAGTTACCCTGCCGAGGATTCGACGGATTCTTCAGCACCGGCGTTCCGTCCGGATTCGTCAACGTGATCACATTCGAACTGGGCAAGTATGCAACCGGCGAGATCGACCGGATGTCGAAGCCGCGAAGGTCGTTCTCACCGCCCATATAGAAACGCTGGAACGGCGGAGCAACCAGTCCTCCGTAACCGCTGATGTACGATCCGTTCGCACTGAAGCCAATGGCATTTCGCCGGTTCTGCACGGGAATGAACTTCTTGTACTGGATGATCGGACGGATCGAGCGCACCGTGCCGCCGATTCCGGCAAACTCCGCCCCCAGCGTCATCTGATGCCCGTGATGCGGCGAGATGCCACTATCCAGCGTATTGAATGAGAAATTGGGGAAGATCTTGCTGGTGATAATTCCATTCACCGCATTCGGGCCTGAAATACCGCGGAATGCGATGAAGTCGAACAACGTTTTCGACGCCGTGCTGAGAGGCAGCAGCGTCGAGCGGTCGACTGAATACGTGATGCCCACGCGCTTGAACGAGCGGCGCAGCGGGTAACTCAAAGAAGTCGTCGCGCCCACGCTCGACTGCGAGTAGTTCTGCAGGTTTTGCAGTACCGCGCTCGACAGGTTTAGATTTTGCCCGCTGAAAATCGAGAGCTGCCGCGCCTGGTTGTAACTGATCTTGTTTCCGAAAACGGTGAATCCGAACTGCAGCGGGCGATCAAACATGTAAGGCTGGGTGAAGCCGAACATGACGCTGCGCGCCAGGTTTCCCAAGCTGATCTGCATTTGCAGCGTTTCGCCGCGTCCCAGGAAGTTGTTCGTGGCATAGTTCAGGCCGATGAACGCTCCCTCCAGGCCGCTCACACCACCGTTCAAGCCGATGCTGTTCTTGCCCTTCTCGTGCACCTTCAGAGTCAAATCGACCTGGCCATTTTTCTCGTCCAGTTTCTTTTCCGTAACGTTCGGATCGTCCGGCTTCAACTGGTCGAAATAAGAAAGCTGGTTCAGGCGGAGCAAGCTCAGTTCCCACAAATGCGAGTTGTAGATGCCGCCTTCTTCGAGCGCCAGTTCCCGGCGGATCACCTTATCGCGTGTCGTCGTATTGCCCACGAACTCGATGCGCCGTACATAAAACTGCTTTCCCTCGTCGACGTCGACTTCCAGATTTGCCAGCTTCTTGTCGTCATCGAAAGTCGTGCTTGGAACCGGCGAGAAGTTGATGTACCCGTACTCGCCATAAGCCTTGCGCAGATTATCCAGACCCTTGGCAATCTTCTCGCGGCTGAAGATGTCCCCATCTTTCAGCGGGAACAGCGATCGAAGCGCGGCTGTATTGGAAATCGCTTTGTTGTTCTTAAAAGTAATCTTGCCCAGCCGGTACTGATCGCCTTCCTCGATGGGCATCGTGATATCCACCGACTTGCCTGGCCCCGACTGCAGCAGCCAGATGTGGAAGCCTTTGTGCCCAGTGTCGTGAATCTCCGTCTTCGGATCGTTGACCAGCGCCTTGAAGTATCCACGATTCTGGTATTCGGCACGCACCCGCTCGGTGTCTTCTTCGAGTTTCGTGGCGTCGTACGTCTTAGCAAAAAGGGCTTCCAGGAAGATCGAATGCGGGATCCCGATCGGCTTTAGGTTCTTCATGGCCGCGCGCAAAAGCCGGCTCTTGATGGCCTTGTTGCCCTCAAACTTGATCTTCCCGACCTTGACCTTCGGACCTTCCTTCACCACAAACGTGATGCCGACCGCCGCGGGAGGAATCTGACGCACTTCCGTCCGAATGGTGGCAAACTGGCGGCCGTGCTCGGCAAGCAGTCCTTTGATCGAAACTTCTGCCTTCTTGATGCGCGTCGGATCGTACTGGCTCTCAACCACCAGCCCGACCTTATCCTGCTTGAAGCGGTCGAGCACATCGCTGTTCGAAACCGAACTCAAACCCGAGTAGAGAATTTCCCGGATCGTCGGCTTTTCCTTCACCTGCACGATGATTCGCCAGCCTTTCGGCGTCTGCTCCCGGCTGAACTTGATGTCCTCGAAGTAGCCGGTGTTCCACAGTGAGTTGAAGTCGCGCTCCAGGGCCGCGGGATCGTAAACGTCTCCCGGCTTGGTGAAGATCCGCGCCCGGATCGTGTCGGCGGGAATCCGGCGATTGCCCGTAACGTTAATCTCCGAGATCACGTCGTTCTGCGCCCAGGCGAAGTTGGCCACCCCTAGCAGTAACGCTGCCAGCACTATTGCCAACCCGCAGGCGCGCCCAGCCATCTTCACCCAACACCGTTCAAATGAACGAGATGGCCCCCGCGCGGCCCCGATACGGCAGGGACCCTTGGGCACGACAAGGTTCTCCGGATGAAAGCGAAAAGGAATCGCTACGACCTCAGCCTCTGGGATGTAAGAAAACTGTCATTATACGGTAGAGCACGGGAAAGCGTCCAAGCTGCAACTCTCTTTGGGGTCGAATCAATCTCAACCTTCGGTCGCTTCACAGGGTGGCTTGGATAACTCTACCTCAACCAAGACGGAATAAAACGTAGCCGAGTTGCCCATGTCGGCAAGTTTTTCTGAAGTAAGGGCATTGATGCTCTGGAACCCGGGCGTCATCTTTGCCCAATTGAGGCTCGCCGAGACGACACCGGCCTGCACCTTGCCGTCAACTCGAGCCTTCAGCAGTATATCCCCTCGGCGGTTAAAAACGCGTACTTGATCTCCATTTGAAATTCCGCGCGCCTTTGCATCCGCCACTGATATCTCCAGCAGCCCCGTCTCTTCCATCTGATGCACAGAAGGCACGTTGGAAAAGGTGGAATTGAGAAAATTATCCGACTTGCGCGCCAGCAGCTCCAGCGGTAGATCCTTTTCCTTCGTGCCGTGACGCGATTCTGTCGGAGGCTTGAATTCCGCCACCGGGTCGAGCCCCTGAGCCTTCAACGCCTCACTATACAGCTCAGCCTTGCCGGAGGGCGTGCGGAACCCGCCCTGAGCAAACGGCAGGAACTGCTCTGGATCCTTCTTCTGATCCTTGTCCCCGAATCCTTGACCACTGAAGTTTAGCCGTACCTGCCGCTGCTCCAAACGTTCCCGGCTGATTCCCTCCATCCATGGATCTTTCGACTCCAAAGCCAGGTCGATCATTTCATCCACGCTCTCACGGAAGCAAGCTTCCTCGAATCCCATGCGCTCCGCTAGCGCGCGGAAGACCTCTAGGTTGGGACGGCACTCGCCCAAAGGCTCAATCGCCTGGTTCGAGACCTGCACGTAGTAGTGCCCGTAAGCTTTCTGCAAATCCTTGTGCTCGAAAAATGTGGTCGCCGGCAGCACGATGTCGGCGTAGTCCGTGGTGTCGGTGAAAAACTGCTCGTGCACCACGGTAAACAGATCGGGCCGCATCAGTCCACGTACGACTTCGTCGTGCCGCGGACAAACCGCTGCCGGATTCGATCCATAGACGAATAGCGCCTTCACCGGAGGATCGTCCACCGTATTCAGCACTCGCCCTAGCTCGACCATGTTGATGGTGCGTGCTTCCCGTCCCAGCGCCGTCTGCATCAGGTCAGCACGCTTCAAAGCCTTCGTGTTGAATGCCGCCGCGCCGCTGGTCGACATCTGCAACCCGCCGCCAACTTCTTTCCAGGATCCGATCACGCACGGCAGCATGCACACCGTCCGCGTCGCCATCCCACCATTCTCTGACCGCTGAATCCCATAATTCAGCCGGATCACCGACGGCCGTACCGTCGCATACTCCCGCGCCAGCTTGCGAATATCTTCTGCCGCAATTCCGGTCCACTGCGCGACCCGCTCCGGCGGATACTCCTTCACTCGCTCCCGCAGCTGCTCAAATCCCACCGTGTATTTCGTCAGGTAATCCGCATCGTGCAGGTTCTCGCCGATGATGACGTGCATCATGCCTAAGGCGAGCGCCGCGTCCGTCCCCGGATTAATCGGCAGATACCAATCCGCGCACGCCGCGGTGCGGGTTTTGTACGGATCGATCACCACCAGCTTGGCGCCATTCCGTTGCGCCTCGGCGATGAACGGCCACAAATGCACATTGTTTGCGTGGATATTCGAGGCCCAAGCGATGATGTATTTGGAGTTCCGGAACTGCTCCGGTTCCGTTCCCAGTTTGACACCGAAAACCGACTCCAGCCCGGCTTCTCCGGCTGCCGAACAAATGGCCCGCTCCAACTGCGAAGCCCCCAGCCGGTGAAAGAATCTACGATCCATTGAAGCGCTGTTCAGCGCTCCCAGCGTTCCGCCGAATGAGTAAGGCAGAATCGCCTCGCTCCCAAACTCGGCCGAAATGCCTCGAAAACGCGACGTGATTTCGTCGAGCGCTTCATCCCATGAAATCCGCTGCCAAGTTTCTTTGAAGAGAGCTGGTGTGGGGACAGATTCCCCCGGCTGTCCATGCCGACCGAAGCTCCGCTGCCCCGCCACCGGCCCCTTCGGCCCAACTCTTCGCATGGGGTACAAAACGCGATCCGGCGAGTACACCCGGTCCAGATACTTCGCCACCTTCGCGCATAGAAACCCACGTGTGACCGGATGCTCCGGATCCCCCTGGATCTTTGTCGCCCGCCCATCCTGCACGGTAATCAGCACCCCGCAGGCATCAGGGCAATCGTGCGGACAAACAGCATGGACCACCTTCTTCATCGCAGCTCAATTATAGGGGACAGATTCAATGTGGGGGGCAGCCGCCCTCGGCTGTCCGGGCGAGCGCAGCTCGCCTTCTTTAACTCGACCTCGATCAAAGCCAAGCCTTCGGCCCAGCGGACACCCGAGGGCGGCTGTCCCCACATGATCCCGCAGGCTTTGCCTGAAAAATAAAACCGGGCGGCTCGACGCCGCCCGGCTTCACTCCATCAGCTCCGAACTACTGCCCCGCTGGCAGCACGCGGACGCGTCCCGCGACCACCACCGGCTCGCTGTTCACCGGGTTCTTAAACACCAACCCGCGTGCAATCAGGTTCGGCGTTCCCGCCGCCGCCAGACCCGACAGTCCGTTGATGTTTTCAAACACCGTCAGGTTGCCGGTGTAGACCGTGAACGGTCCGCCGGCGGAGTAGCTCATCAGCAGGTCGTTTTGCATCTGGAAATTGCCCAGATTGCTTCCCGTGCCACCGGTGATGTCGACGCTATTGGCGACCAGCGCCCCAACCACACCCTGCCGACGCAGAGAAACCATCGCCGGGGTGAAGGTGGTGCCGGAAACCGTGCCACCGATGAAAATGCGTTGTCCGATGACCAGCGAGGATTCTCCGAACAGTTCCTGAGTCAGGAAATTGTCGAAGAAGCAGATGTCATAGTTCCCCGCTGCAACTCCGCTCAGATTGATGGTTTGAACCGTGTCCACCGGTATGGCGGCGGATGCGCCCAGTTCTTCGCCGATCCACATGGTCACCGAAGTGACTGGGCCGGAAGTGGGATTCACCGCCAGCACGCGGCCTGAGACGAAAGCCTGATCGGTGGTGATCAGCTCAACGTCGGTCGCCAGAATGCTGCCGTCGTCCTGCATGGTTCCGACAAGGGAGACGATCGCGTTCGTGGTCAGCGTGCCCAGACTGTTCGAGCCGTTGTACTGCGTGCTCGAATTCACATCGATGGTACGGGGCATGCCGTAGGGCCCCTGCATCAGGAACGAATTACCGGACTGATTGACGGAAACGACATTGCCGGTGAAGTCGGTGATCTGGCCAACCTCGGCCGAAGCGGATACCGCCGAGATGTTGACGACCGGGTTAATCGCGCCGGTGAATTGGCCGTTGCTTTTTACCAAAGAATCGGCGATATCGAAGTCAATGCGCAGCCCCACCAGGCCGTTGCTGCCGACGGTGAGCGGCGCGCCCGTCGGGAAGGGAACCGTTACCGTGGTCTGCGAGAACGATCCGTTGATCGTCTGCACAGAGGGCGTGTTGTTGGCCAGCGTCACGTAGCTGATGACCGGAGCCGGATTCGTGTTTTCAAACGTGAACGTCACGCTGGTGTAGCTGCCTTGCGGGACCGTGTTGAATGCCAGCAGAGTGCGCAGTCCCATGAGGCGCGCGAAATCCACCGCTTCCGGCGTAGAAAGAGCGGTAACGGTGGTAGTGCTGTTGTTCAGCGTGATGCTGTCGATGGTGACATTCATACCCACCACGGAGGCTGACGGCGCGTCTTCTCCGGTCACAAACACGGAACCGGAACTGCTGCCGGAGTTCTGATTCGCCGAACTGGCGCCGCCGCAGCCAATCGTAGCGGCGATCGCAATCAAGAGCGCAAAAAGCAGGGCGCGTTTCATAGCAACTTTCTCCTGTGAGTCGATTCCTTGAGGGAGTAAATCTGGGACTCACGAAATCGAAACACGCGGCTGCTGCCAAAGTTGTGGGTGGGTTGTTAGGAAGCAGCAGAATTGCGCACGAAAGTAACCTGCGAGGTGGTTACTACTCGCGGCGGACCGGGCGATCCGCCGCTTTTTGATCTACTTCAACTCCAGCACTTCTTTTTCCTTGGCCTTGCTCATCTCTTCCATCTTGCGGATTTCGTCGTCGGTCAACTTCTGAATCTCATCGAGCGCCCGCTTCTCTTCGTCCTCGGAAATCTTTTTGTCTTTCAGCGATTTCTTGATGGCGTCGTTGCCGTCGCGGCGAATGTTGCGCACCGCCGTGCGATGCTCTTCGAGGATGCGGTGCAGGACCTTCACCATATCCTGGCGCCGCTCCTGCGTGAGCGCGGGGACGGGAACCCGAATCAATTTCCCATCGTTCATCGGATTCAACCCCAGGTCCCCGCCCCGGATGGCCTTTTCAATCGCTCCCAGCGACGACGGATCGAACGGCTGCACCGTGATCAACTGCGGCTCCGGCGCGTGTACCTGCGCAATCTGGTTCAGCGGCATCTGCGATCCGTAATAGTCGACCGTCACGCCATCGAGCATGTGCACCGACGCGCGTCCGGTACGCACTCCGGCCATCGCTTTGCGGAAATCTTCTACCGCTTTCTCCATGCGCGACTTCAATTGTGCATCCATTCAGTCAGCTCCCGATTATTGCAGTATCAAAACGTCGAATTATAAACCCGCGAAATCAAAGCTGCCACGGATTCGCACGGACGGGTCGTGGCTCAGTTTGAACGCACGGTGGTCTCCACCCTGCGCGTCATCCCGAGCGGAGCCGCCTTTCAGGGGAAGCGAGGGATCTCCTGCGCAACAATGCCTGCATTACAACGATTTTAGTTAATCCGCGAATCCGTAAAATCCGTGGCGGCTCTATACTTTCGCAGCGTGCGCGCTCACCATCGATCCGATTTTCTCCCCGAGCACCACGCGCCGGATGTTCCCGTGCTGGTTCAGGTTGAAGATGATGATGGGCAGATTGTTGTCCTTGCACAGGCTGATGGCGGTCGAGTCCATCACTTTCAGACCCAGCTTCAGCACGTCCATGTAGGAAATGTGGTTGAACTTCTTGGCGCCGTCCACCTTCATCGGGTCCGCGTCATAAATGCCGTCCACCTTGGTCGCTTTCAGGATGGCTTCCGCTTTGATCTCCATGGCCCGCAGCGAGGCCGCGGTGTCTGTCGAAAAATAGGGATTGCCAGTGCCACCCGCGAAGATCACCACGCGATTCTTCTCGAGATGCCGGATCGCACGTCGCCGGATGAACGGCTCCGCCACTTGATTCATTTCAATAGCCGACATCACGCGCGTGTAGACGCCCTGTTTCTCCAGCGCATCCTGCAACGCGAGTGCATTGATGACCGTCGCCAGCATGCCCATGTGATCGGCCGACACGCGGTCCATGTCCTTGGCCTGCTGCGCGACCCCGCGGAAGAAATTCCCTCCGCCCACCACAATCGCCAGCTGGATGCCCAGTTTGTGCACGTCGCTGAGCTCGGCCGCAATGGAATGAATGCGCGCGGTCTCGACACCGAAGCCCTGGTTCGCCGCCAGCGCCTCTCCGGAAATCTTCAACAGAATTCGCTTAAACGCAGGGGTAGGAGTCGTCATGAATTAGCTCGGAAGACGGATTTGAGTCTGGCACGTTCGCAGGAACTTCGCAATCGCAATACCCGCCGTATCCCGCAAGCACAAAACAGGCGCCCCGCAGGGCGCCTGTTGATTACTCGCCTTTCGGCTCTGTAGGTTTCGTGACCGCGACCGTCTCGCCCGCATCACCCACCTTGAAGCGCGCGAAGCGCCGCACGGCAATGTTCTCGCCCAGCTTGCCGATTTTCGCCGCAATCAGCTGCGCGATCGAAATGGTCTGGTCTTTGATGAAGGGCTGCTCGAGCAGGCACACTTCCTCGTAGAACTTCTCCATCTTGCCGTTGACCATTTTCTCGGCAATATTCGCAGGCTTGCCGCTTTTGATCGCCTGATCCAGGAAGATGTCTTTTTCCCGAGCGAAGTCCTCAGGCGTGACATCTTCTTTGCGGACGTACTTCGGATCGCTGGCCGCGATGTGCATCGCGATGTCATGCACCAGTTCCTTGAAGTCATCCGTGCGCGCCACGAAATCGCTCTCGCAGTTCACTTCGACGAGCACACCAATCTTGCCGCCGGCGTGGATGTAGTGCCCCACCGAACCTTCGCTGGTCACGCGCGCCGCCTTCTTGGCCGCCACCGAAACGCCCTTCTTCCGCAGAACCACGACCGCCTGCTCCATATCGCCCTTGGCTTCGGTCAGGGCCTGCTTGCAATCCATCATCGGAGCCCCGGTCTTATCCCGGAGTTCCTTCACCTGTGCCGCAGAAATATTCGCCATAGTAGTACTCATGAAATTCCAGTTTCGCATTTCTAGTTTCGAGTGATCGTGATGACTTCGTCTCAGGCCACTCGAAACTGGAAACCTGAAACTCGAAACTATAAAACGAAACCCGCGCCGGTGCCTTCTGTGAATGACCCGCGCGGGTCTGAATTCAAATGCCCGGTTTTTGTCTCGGTACTCGGTACTCGCAACTCGGGACTTACTAAACCGTCTGGCTCTCCACCTTCGGCAACTCCGCTTCGGGTTCCGCCGCTGCCGGCTTCTTATGCGTTCCCGGACCCAGCACTTCTTCCATACTGATGTTTTCCGACGGATCCACTACTGGCTCGCCGGCCAGCTCCGGATCGCCTTGATACTCGTTGGCAGCCGCCTGTTCGGCCTGCGCCGCGTCGGTGGCGGCTTGCATGTCGGCGACCTGCTTGTCGGTCATCAACTGCGCGCCCTCGGCAATCGATTCCGAAATCTTCGACGTGAACAAGCGAATCGCGCGCAGCGCGTCGTCGTTGCCCGGAATCACATAATCCACTTCGCTCGGGTCGCAATTGGTATCGACCACCGCGACCACCGGAATGCCCAGCTTGCGGGCTTCCCGAACCGCGATCTGCTCTTTGTTCGAGTCGATCACGAAGATCGCGTCGGGCAGGCGGTTCATATTCTTGATGCCGGCCAGGTTGGCCTGCAGATGCTTGCGCTCGCGTTCGAGCTTGATGACTTCCTTCTTCGGCAGCAGCTCGTAGCGGCCATCCGTGGCCATCTCATCGAGCTCCTTCAGCCTCTTCACCGACTTCTGCACCGTGACCCAGTTGGTGAGCAGTCCGCCCAGCCAGCGCTGGTTGATGTAAAAGCCGCCGCACTTGGTCGCCTCTTCGGCGATGGCGTCCTGCGCCTGGCGCTTGGTACCCACGAAGAGCACAATTCTACCTTCGGATGCGAGGTCCTGTACGAACTTCGACGCCTCTTTGAACATCTTCAGCGTCTTCTGCAGATCAATGATGTAAATCCCGTTGCGCTCTCCGAAGATGTACTCCTTCATCTTGGGATTCCAGCGCTTGGTCTGATGCCCGAAGTGAACTCCCGCTTCGAGCAACTCCTTCATGGTAATAGTAGCCAATGAACCTCCTCTTTAGTCTGCATCGGGAGGTCTAGGTTTCAAAGTTTCAAGGTTGCAATGTTTCAAGGTCTTTGAAACCTTGAAACTCTGAAACGTTGAAACCTGCCTGCCCGATTGCCATTCCGTCCCCGCGCCGCGAGGCACGGAAGAATTGAACACCAAAATCTCGTTAGTCCGCAGTCCTGAGTCACGAGCAAAAGCTCAGGACTCGGGACTCACACTTCGGGACTTGTCTAGCGCTTGCTGAACTGGAACCGTTTGCGAGCGCCCTTCTGTCCGTACTTCTTGCGCTCCTTACCGCGCGAATCGCGGCTCACGTATCCCTCAGCCTTCAACTTCTTGCGCAACTCGGCATTGAACAGCATCAACGCGCGCGCAATACCCAGTTTCACCGCGTCCGCCTGACCACGCACGCCGCCACCCAGCACATTGGCGATGATGTTGAACGAGGTCGCCGTCTCCGACGACGCCAGCGGAGCCTTCGCCGCCGAGCGCTGCGCCGGAGTCACGAAATATTCCTCAAAGGGACGTCCGTTCACCTTGAAATCCCCGTTGCCCGGACGCAGATACACGCGCGCAATCGCCGTCTTCCGGCGTCCCGTTCCGTAGTATTGAACCAATTCTGCCATTTAGCTTCTAGCTCCTAGCTCTGAGCTTCCGGATTCCATCACCAGAAGCGAGCCTGAAATCTTCCCGATCCGAAACCTTGATGTCATCCTGAGCGGACTGAGAGTCCACAGGGGACCTAGCGAAACTCAAACCGACCACGGCAGGTCACCTAGGACACTGCGACTTTGCGCGGCTTGTACTCACGCACTTCCAACTTCAAATCCTGCGGCTTCTGCGCCTGATGCGGATGCTTGTCGCCTTTGTAAATATTCAGCTTCGAAAGCATGTGCGCCGCCAGCTTGTTCTTCGGCAGCATGCGCTTCACGGCAGCCTCAATAATCGCCTCCGGCTTGCGCTGCATCCGGTTCTTGTAATCTTCCGTCCGCATTCCACCCGGATACCCGGTGTAATGGTGATACTGCTTCTGCTCGGCCTTCACGCCCGTCGTTCGAATCTTCTCGGCGTTGATCACGATTACATGATCGCCGGTATCAAGAAATGGCGTATATTGCGGGTTTTCTTTACCCATGAGGATGCGTGCGACCTGTGAAGCCAGCCGTCCGAGCGTCTGCCCGTCCGCATCCACGACGTACCACTTGCGCACAATTTCCCCCTCTTTGGGGAAATAGGTAGACATGAAAATCTCCCAAGATTGAATAAGGCTGCGAAAGAAGACCGCTCGGTGATTCCCTGACGAGGACGCCAGGCCATCAGGCGGGCAACCACACGACCACCAAAGTCTTTAATTTACCGGACCCTGCGAGCAATTGTCAACGCAGAGTTACGGTTCCCGGTTGTCTCGGGTAACCCGGGATCTCCCGCGCAACCAGTGCTCAAACAGTTCTGCACCGCGCTGGCAAGGTCTCCTGTGCTTTGATAACGTTTCCCTCGGAGGTTGCAAATGAAAGTACTCCCTAGATTTGTTTTGCTGATCCTGATCCTTAGCCTGCCCGCGTTCGCTCAACACAACAAGAGTAGCGGAGGCTCCCATGGCGTCGGGGGCGGATACATTCCAAAACACGGTCCGGCTCCGGTTCGCGGCACACCGGAAAGACCCGCGCCCCAAAAATCCGGTCCTGACCGTGAAGGTCACCCCGAAGCCCCGCACGTCCACCACAACGGCCAATGGGTCGGCCACGACGTCGACCGCCCGGGCGTCAACTACCACCTCGACCATCCCTGGGAACATGGCCACTTCACCGGCGGCTTTGGCCGCGGCCACGTATGGCATCTCGGCGGAGGTGGTCCCGGCCGCTTCTGGTTCGGGGGCTTCTTTTTCAGCGTTGCCCCCTTTGACCTTGCCTACTGCAACGACTGGCTCTGGGACAGCGATGATCTCGTCATCTACGAAGATCCCGATCACGATGGCTGGTATCTCGCTTACAACGTCAGGCTGGGAACTTACGTTCACGTTCAGTATTTGGGCCAATAGCTTTGGGCGGTAGAATTCGAACGTTCAGCGGTCGGCGGGGCAACAAGCCCCGCCGTGCCCGTCAAAAGGAAGTGTTATGCCCGCCAGCCGCGCCTCAGCGTTGTGGAAGGGCCGCGCCTCAGCGTTGTGGAAGGGCCGCGCTGTAGCGTCATCGTGGAAGCGCAGCGCTTTAGCGCCGCGAAAAGCGTCGCCTCATCAAGGGTTTTAGCCCCCGTAGCATTGCAACGGACGCGTCCTACTCATACGCTAGCGCGTCAATCGGATCCTTCTGCGCCGCCTTAAATGCCGGGTACACTGCACCCGCCAGCGCTCCGACAATCGCGATAATCGTCGCCCGCAGTACCCACTCGTTGCTCCAGAACAGGCGCAGCACGGGCTTCTCGTACATGATCGCGTGCCGCGTGACCAGGCTGATGATGATCCCGAAAATAATCCCAATTACCGCCAGCACCAGCGTCTCCCTCAGCACCACATTCATGATGTACCACTTCGACGCGCCCAGCGACTTCAAAATTCCGATCTCGCGCGTCCGCTCCATCACAGCCGTGTACATCGCCTGAAAGATGACCAGAAATCCAACCACCACCGCAACGCCAATGACAATTCGGATTGATAGATCGAATCCTGGCAGGTTATCCGGCGTCATCATCGACAAATATTCTTTCATCGACCGCACCGCATAGTTCCCCATGCCCGGGACTTCTTCAATCGCCTTCTCGACCGCATCGATTTGACTCGGATCATCCAGCTTGACGTAAAAAACCGAAGCCTTATCTTCTCCCTGTGCGACCAGGCCCTGCATGGTCGTCAGCGGCAGAAACTTACGGCCGCCTTTGCCGTGCGGAACGATCCCGCAAATCCGAAAGGGATGACTCAAGACCTCAATCGTGTCGCCGACTTTCTGGTGATTCATGCCGGCAAAAAAATCGTCCACAATCACATCGTTCGGCCCCTCAAACGGTCCGCCGGATAGATATTGAAAATTCGGCGGCAGCTGGTTGAAGGTATCCAGATCAATGCCGTACACAATCTCGAGCGGCTTCTGGCTGAATGCCCAGATGACCGGCGCGGCCACCACTACGTGCGGCACCTTCTTCAGCACACCGCCAACTTTCACCGAGATGGGCGCGCCCGACATTCCGGCAAAAGCCGAGGACCCCGGCGGCATCACCATCAAATCCGCCCCGACGCCTAACTGGCTATCTCTCGACCCCTGCAGCAGTCCGTAAAACAGCGCCACCACCAGTAGAATCATGGTGACTTCCAGCGCAACCGCGCACATGGTGATCAGCGACCGCGTGGGGCGGTGCACCAGATTGGCGACAACCATTTTGTTCATCATGAAAGTTATCGATCGAGAAATGATGCTCGATCAGCATCGCTCCCGCGAAGCGCGCCCACGGCTACGGCCGGTTCGCCGCCTGCGGCATTCCTTGATCGCTGCCCAGGTGCACCACGATCGCTCCTGCCGGCTGCTCTAGCGCGAACTGTTCATCCTTGAGCGGCAGGTTGATATCCAGCTTCAGCATGTTCAGCGTGAGGTCGTATTCTTCCTGCGGCCGGTATATCTCGATGCGCGAGGGAAAGCTGATCCCATTGAAGTCTTTGTACTCGGCATAACGCGCGTCGGTGGCCACCTTGCCATCCTCGCTATAGATATACTGCCGGTGCGGCTTCAGGTCGGTGCGCCCAAAAACAATCTTGCGCGAGAGCCGCCATCCCTGATCGGCTTTTTGAATGACCGTCAGTTCGTAATCATCCTGCAGAATGCGATGCCCTTTCGCATCGTGCATCGTCTCGTATCCATTCTCCAGTACGGCGATTTCGGAATCAGGGTCAATCGCCCGGATCAGCAACGCCTCATAGATAATCTTCGGCCGGATGCTTTCCATGGGCTGGTCCGGATTCGGCGCCGTAACCTGGTTTTCTCCGATGACGAACTTGTTCTTGGGGGGAATCCAGAGCTTGAACTCCTTTCCATCGCTGACCATGTCGAACGCCGTGGTCCTCACAATCGGCATCAGCCCTACCATGTGCAGCCAGTCCGGCTTCCGCGCCAAGATGTACCCGCGGATCTGCTTATAGTCTGTGACGTGGCCCTTTTTCATCCCCCCGGCCGAGCTATCAATGTCGACCGTCGCCTTCAGCGACTGAATGGCTTTCGACTGCTCGTTGATGCTGTCGATTAGGCCTTGCTGGGTGGAGTCTTTCAGCGGAATTTTCGAGTACTGATCCTCCACCGGGCGTGTCCGAAACACGCACCCGCTCGTGGATAACACTGCCAGGGAAAGGGTTAGAAGCCAATAGGGCGAACGACGTCTCATGAAGGTATAAAGATGCCTCTGTAAGCATTTGAGTATACCGCGTTTAAAAGGGTTCAGGACTTGACTGGGGCACTTTCCCAAGTGTCCTGACTCTTTTCCGACTCTGGAAGATGGCGAGATGCTGTGCGCTATCTGACACTGGACCGTCACCGCCCTTACCAAAGGCGGTACCACCATCGTCAGGTTGGCCGCTCGGACTCATCAGCTACACTGTGCCTACTGTGCGCAAGGTCGTCTGGCTATTCCTGTTGGCAATCCTCGCCGCCTCCGGGTGGTTTGCGTGGGCTTTGCTGTCGCCGGTCGAACCTTCCGGGCAGGTCGTCGTCATGCTGCACCCCGGATACACCACCCGCCGCATCGCCTCCGAGCTCAAGAATGCCGGCATCATCCGCAGCCAGGAAGCCTTCATCCTCTGGCACTATTACCATCACGGCCGCTCACTCAAGGCCGGGGAATATCTCTTCGATAAGCCCGCGAACATCATTGACATTCAGAAGCGCCTCCGCCGCGGCGACGTCTACTTCCACACCGTCGTCGTTCCTGAAGGCTTCACCATGTTCGATATCGCTCGCGCCGTAGAAGCAGCCGGACTCGGCTCCGCCGACGATTTCCTCAAGGTCGCGCAATCCGACACTGCCCTCATTGCCGATATTGCCCCCGGCGCAAATTCTCTTGAGGGATATCTCTTCCCCGACACTTACCAATTTTCCCGCATGATGACTATGCAGGAAATGGCCGCCGCGATGGTGAAGCAATTCCGCCAGGTCGCCCGCCAGATTGGCCTAATCCCGAACACAGAGGAGTCCAAAGCCCCCGCCCTGGTCACCACCGATCCAACCTCAGGCACCCTGCATGTCGGAATTCAGAGCGATGTGCAGCGCACCGTCATCATGGCCTCGATCGTAGAAAAAGAAACCGCGGTCGCCGAGGAGCGCCCGATGGTGGCCAGCGTTTACTACAACCGCCTCGACAAACGGATCGCACTCGACGCCGACCCCAGCATCATTTACGCCGAACTCCTTGCCGGCACTTATCGGGGTGCGTTGCACCACGACGACATGAGTTTCAGCTCTCCCTATAACACCTACCGCAATGCCGGACTGCCCCCCGGTCCCATCGCCAATCCCGGACGCAGCGCCCTCGAAGCCGCCATGCACCCCGCCCAAAGCGACTACTACTACTTCGTCGCCGACGCCCAGGGCCACCATCGCTTCGCCCAGACCATCGAAGAGCACAACAAGAATGTGGCCGCCTACCGCAAAGCCATGCGCGGACATTAGAAGCAGGCCTCGGACCTCAGACCTGAACCTCGGACTTCGGACCTCGGCCTCGTAGTACAATCCGCTCGAGTAGCTCGCTTATCTTGCCCTGTGGAGGCCTCTTGCCGACCGCGCCGGCCGTTCCCTCAGCCGAGACAGCATCCGCGCCCTCCGCTGCTTCGACTTCCTCAACGCGCCTCACCTCTCTCGATCTGTTCCGCGGCGTGACGATCGCCGCAATGATTCTGGTCAACGATCCGGGCAACGATCATCCTTACTGGCCGCTGGAACACGCTGAATGGAATGGCTGGACGCCCACCGATCTTATCTTTCCGTTCTTCCTTTTCATTGTCGGAGTCTCGTTGGTCTTTTCTTCCGAATCCCGACTCCGTCGCGGCGATTCGCGGGCCGTGCTCGTGCTCCATGCCTTCCGCCGCGCTGTAATTATTTTCGCCATCGGTCTGGCCATGAATTACAGCCTGGTTCTGTTATCGCCGGCGAATTTCCCTGGTTTGCGCATTCCCGGAGTTCTGCAACGCATTGGGGTCTGCTACTTCGCTGCAACCATCCTTTTTCTCTACGCGCGTCCTCGAACCCGGGTCGTAGTTGTCGCCGCCCTGCTCATCGGCTATTGGATCCTGATGCGCATTGTCCCGGTGCCGGGTTTCGGAGTTCCCGGCCGCGACATCCCATTCCTTCATCCCGACGCCAATCTCGCCGCCTATCTGGATCGCAAACTCCTCACGACTCTTTGGGACAAGACTCGCGATCCTGAGGGCCTGCTGAGCACACTGCCGGCCATCGCGACGGCGCTCCTCGGAGTCTTTGCCGGTGAATGGTTGAGATCCCAACGCAGCGAGCAAACTAAGCTCCTCGGAATGTTCTTATCCGGCGTCGTCGGGCTGATATTGGGCCAGACCTGGGCCATCTGGTTTCCCATCAATAAGAAGTTGTGGACCAGTTCCTATGTGCTATTCACCGCCGGATTCGCGCTGGTTTGCCTTGCCTTTTGCTACTGGGCAACAGACATGAAGCGTTGGCGCGGAGCCTGGACGAAGCCCTTTCTTGTTTTTGGCCGGAACGCCATTACCGCCTACATCGTCGCCTGGCTCTTCGCCGTTACGATGTTCATCATCAATATCAAGGTGAATGGTGAAGCGCAGAGCGCCTTCCATCTCATCTTCCAGCGTTTTTTTGCTCCACTCGGTAGCCCAAGCTTCGCTTCACTGCTCTTCTCGCTCGCCTTCGTGCTGTTATGCCTGATCCCAATCTGGCTGATGGATCACAAGAAAATATTCCTGAAGATCTGATCGCAAGACTGCGGGCAACCTGCCGATAGCGAACTTGCGGGCCCGGTCCAATTCCCCGTTTATAATCCGCCTCGTGCCCTCCGGATCGAATCAACGCATCCTCGGCCTAGACGTCGGCGCTCGCCGCATCGGTGTCGCGGTCTCCGATCCGCTCGGTATTACCGCCCAAGGCCTGGACACTCTCCACCGTAAGAACAAGAAGCACGATTTCTCCCACCTGCATCGTGTCATCCGCGAATACGCGGTGAAGGAGATCGTCGTCGGCCTTCCCCTCCGCATGTCTGGTGCGGAGGGTTTGCAAGCCGAGAAAATTCAGGCATTTGCCGAGGACCTCCGCAAACACTTCAAACTGCCCGTCCACCTCTGGGACGAACGATTGACCTCGGCCGAAGCCAATCGCCTCCTCCGCGAGACTGACCTCTCGATCGAGAAACGCGGCAAGGCCGTCGATCGCATGGCCGCCATCCTTATCCTGCAAGGCTGGATGGAGAGCCGATCTTTTTAGGTCCGTTGAGGTGGCCACCCGGGCGCTAGCAGCCGTTAGCTGGGCGCTGTTAAGGGTGGCCCCCAAGCGCCCTGGGACCGGTCCGATAACTACTGGATAATCAGACGTTTATCCTCTGCCCGGCCTGCCTTGCCTTCCCCTAATCCGAGGAGTAACATGTTTGCAGTAGTTACAACGTCTTTCCCCAACAACAGCCCCTCCGCCGCCTGGGTGCCTAACTATGAGCAGTACTGACTTGAATTTCCACATCGGCGACAAGGTCGTATACCCCAACCATGGTGTCGGTATTATTGAGCAGATCAGCAGTCGCTCTGTGGGGACGACCGTCGAGAAGTTCTACCTGCTCCACATCAAAGCCAGCAGCCTGAAAGTGATGGTCCCCTGCCACAACGCCGGCAGCGTAGGACTTCGACGCGTCGTGCGCAATGGCGAAATCCAGAAGGTGCTGGATCTGCTTTCGATTGGCGAAAACGGCGGCAACGGCGACTGGAAGGACCGCTTCAAGGAAAATTCCGAGCGCATGCGCACCGGATCGCTCCTCGAGGTTGCCGGAGTGCTCAAGAGTCTGATCGCTCTGCATCAGGCCAAGCCGCTTTCCTTCCGCGAAAAAAAGATGCTCGAGCGCGCCCGCTATCTGCTGGTGAGCGAACTGGCCATGGCCCGCAACTGCGAAGAATCCAAAGTCGAAGAAATCCTGACTGTCGCACTCGCCAAATGTAAGCTGCGCTTCCCCGAAGCCTCCGAATTCCAAGCATAAATAAATTTACAGAATCAAGGCATGGGGCGAGGCCGCTTCGCTTGCCCTGAGCGAAACCCAAGGGCTGTCCATCGACCGAAGCCCGACCCTCTCAGCGATCACCCACCTGACGCTTGCGATAAAATCACCGGACCATCATTCAGACCATCAATCGCAAGACCACGCAAGGGTAAAGGAGAATGCCCATGGCTTCAGTGCTGATCACCGGAACCAGCAAGGGAATCGGGATGCAATCGGCCCTGGCCTTCGGACGGGCCCGCTATACCGTCCATGCCACGATGCGCAATCCGTCCCA
Source organism: uncultured Acidobacteriota bacterium (assembly GCA_963765015.1). Taxonomy (GTDB): domain Bacteria; phylum Acidobacteriota; class Terriglobia; order Terriglobales; family Acidobacteriaceae; genus Sulfotelmatobacter. The sequence goes on from CAVXVD010000139.1 coordinate 77,700, forward strand.
ATCGCCCGAACTGGCCGAAACCGCGGCTCGCGAAAAATTGCCGGTCACAGTGTCCGCGATGGATGTGGACTCCGATGAATCAGTGAGCACTCGGACTGCGCAAATCTACCGCGACCATGGCCCCATCGATGTGCTGGTCAACAACGCCGGCATTGATCGCATCGGCGCGATCGAAGAAGTCCCGCTCTCCGACTTCCGAGCCTCGATGGAGACCAACTATTTCGGCGCCCTCCGCTGCATCCAGGCCGTCGTGCCCCAAATGCGGCAGTGCCGCAGCGGCTGCATCATCAATGTCACATCCGTCGCCGGTCGCATCGCCAACCCTCCCATGGCCCCCTACAATGCTTCTAAGTGGGCATTGGAAGCCCTCAGCGAAGCGTTAGCTATCGAGATGAAACCCTTCAATGTGCGGGTATACATCGTCGAACCCGGCATCATCGACACCGCCATGGCGCGACGCGTTGGAGATGAGGGCGCCAGTTCCGCCTACCCTTATCGTGAGCGCTTCACCAATCTTTTTTCGCACGCGCTACGAACCCCGGTCTCATCCAGCCTGGTCGCCAACAAAATACTGGAACTCGCCCAGAGCAACAGCTGGCAACTCCGACACCCCGCCGGTCCGGACGCGGGCCCGCTTCTAGAGAATCGCAAGAAATTGACCGACGAGCAGTGGATCGACCTCCACAGCAGCGACGACGAAACCTGGTACCGCAACATGGGACTAGACCCCGCAATCGCCAAGCGACCCAAGACCTAGAATCGGAAATGTGAGGACGGACGCATTCGTCCGTCCGTCGCGCGCAGCTCGACTCCGGCAGAGCAACAAATTCCGAGGTCTGAGGTCCGAGGTCCGCCGCCCGAATTTGCCCGTTATAATCTCGCCGATGGGGAATTCCGAATTGCCGTTTGGGATTGATCGATCACTCCTCCGCCTCGATGGAGCCGACCCCTACCTCTGCCTGCACTTCGTGATCATCTGGGTCCGCGATCAGGAACGCAGCCTGCGTTTCTTCGTCGACAGGCTCGGATTCCGCGTCGCCGTAGACCACACATTCGCTGACGGGAGACGTTGGATCGAGGTCGCTCCGCCGGACGGTAACGCCAACATCGGCCTCGCTCTCATCGTGGAGCGACTCGTTTCCACCGGCACGCTTCTCGGTCTGTTCGAGGAGTGGACTTGCACCATGGGCGAATGCGACCTGGCCCCCGGCGACACTCTCGCCCTCTACACCGACGGAGTCACCGAAGCCAGCAATGATGACGGCGAAGAGTTCGCCGAGCAGGGTTTGATCGATTCCCTGCGCCGTCATCGCGACCTTCCTTGCCACGCCTTGCTGACCGCGATCGCCGACGACGTCCGAACCTTCGACCCCCACGACCAGCGCGATGACATTACCGTCATCCTAGCCAAATGTAGACCACCCCTGTCCGTGTAGGAGATGCTCGTGTGGGGACGGACGCATTCGTCCGTCCGGCGAAGCAGCGAGCCCCCGCACCGCTTAATGCTTTGTCACTGCCCCCGTACTCATAGCAGTCCGTGCCAGCCACGACGTAAACGGTTATAATCAGAGTAATAGCCCGTCTCTTGGCGGTTCATCCCGCCAGCAGAATTCTGATCGCTCACCGGAGGTCCTCTGACCCGCGACGAATCTTCATCCGCCTACGCCATCATCCGCCACAACGTCCGGACTTATGAATCCAACGGAGTCGTGCAGGTCATCCGCGGCAAGAGCAACGCCGAGACCACGGTGAAGGAATACGAAGTCGCGCAGAGTTCCGAAGACCGCCATGCCGGCTGGCGCTATTTCATCGAGAAGACCGCGATTAAACCCGGCACCAGTCCCGCCGACGCCAACGACCAGCGCCAGGCCGAACTCGAACTGCGCGAGCGCGAAGCTTTGTCAGATCCCACTCCGCTGCCGAAGACTCACTAGAAGTCGCGCCGGCACAGGCGCCCCGCAGGGTTATAATGTCCAAAGTCTCGCGGTAATCCATGACAGAGCTCATCAAGAAAAAACTGCAGGAAGAGATCAACGCGCTTGAACACGAGTTGATCCACGAACTGCCCAAAGAAATCAAGAAAGCTGCTGCCCTCGGCGACCTTTCGGAGAACGCCGAATATCACATGGCCAAGCAGCGCCAGGAGTTCGTCAAGGCGCGCGTCCGCCAGCTCGGCAAGCGCCTCGCCGACCTGTCTATGGTCAACATGAATAACATCCCCCACGACCGGGTGGGACTCGGTTCGACCATCAAGGTTTACGACAGCACCAAAGAAGAAGAGATTGAATACAAGCTCGTCACGAGCGAGGAATCAGACGTCGCCACCGGAAAGATTTCCACCACCAGCCCCATCGGCCGCGCGCTTCTGAACAAGAAAGTCGGCGACGAAGCCGTCGTGGTCACGCCGAACGGCAAGCGCACTCTGGAAATCCTCAAGTTGACCACCATCCACGACGAATTGGAAGGCCAAGCCCCGAAAGAGGCGGAAGCGTAAGGCGCCACTCAAATCCATGAGCCAGCAGGCAACACCCTCCTCGAAAAGCATTACGCCCGAAAGATTTAGCCTGTGTTCCTCCGTGCCCTCTGCGGTGAAAGGTTTTGCTTTATCTGCGGCTAAACGGAGGCCCGCGCGATGAGCGCCTCCTGGACCTCCGCCTTCGGCCGCGCCTGCGGAGTCCTGCTCGACACCATCGTCCGCTGGCTCGCCCTCTCGCGCATCAATCCCAACGTCCTCACCAGCAATACGTAGGTCGTCGAAGGTACGCCAGCACAG
>CAVXVD010000140.1:0-4140 GCA_963765015.1 uncultured Acidobacteriota bacterium
TCGCCAGACTGCATTGCAAACAACCAAGTTATTTGCAAATCAGTCGCAGCGGAGTGGCAATAATGTAACTTTGGCAGTGATGGCAGGTTTTGCGTCACACCAGCGTCCTAGTGCAATTCGGTGCTTCGGAAACGATTCTTGGTTTCATCGCCGGTGGCTCTACCGCAGCTTCGCGTACTCGGCCTTGGCCTGCTTCAGGACGGGGAGGTCCGGGTCGGCATTCTTCCAGCCGGCGAACAGGATTTCATAAGCGGCGCGGCTCTTGGCAGCGTCTCTCTGCATTCCGTATGCGCGGGCCAGCCCCAGTTGCGACATGGCCAGTATCGGGTTCAAAGGTGCCACTCCACGATGCGCCAGCATCGCGCCGAATTCCCGGGTGACATCTTCGGGGCGTCGGAGGCGAAGGTAGGCCAACGCGCGGAGGTAGTTGGGAAGGAACCCGGCCCGGGCGCCGAACTCGAAAGGCTTTACCCGATCAAGGGTGCGCAAGGCAGCCTCGGCCTGACCGGCGCCTAACTGCGAGGCTGCGAGAACGAGCGGCGCATCCAACTCGCTCAAAAACGTGTCAGCAGGATGGTCGTGAAGCAGGTCATGGATGATCTTCTGGGCTTCGCGTTCTTGGCCGTTGAGGATCATCACTCGGGCCGCGCGTTGTTTGACGTCCTTCGAGTCGGACAGCTTCAACGCTTGGTCGACGGTTTGTTTGGCGGCGGAACTTTGACCGTATAGAGCCTCATCGCGTGCGAGATCGAGGAGTGTGATGGCGGCGGATTCGGACAAGCCAGATCCGAGCGAGATGTTCACACCATGTCGCGCCCGCTGCCGGCCGCTCTCCAGTCGCCCGTCGTAGAGGTCAATCTTCGCCAGGAAAGAGATCACAGATGGGTCGTCAGCGTTTTCTTCCATCCAGTTCCGCTCTTTTTCAAGCGTCGCCTGATCGGACCGCAGCATTGCCGACTCATAACGGTAGACGTGGAGATAGTGGCTTATCGTCTGATCAGCAGGAATGCTCCGAAGCACGGCTTCTGCCTCGTCGTAGCGGCCTTGCATGAGCAGGGCGGCTGACAAGTTGGACTTTGCGTGCGAGTTAGTGGGAAAGATGTCGGTGTTCTTGCGAAACTCATCTACCGATTTTTCGTACATGCCGATGTCCGAATACGCCAGTCCTAACAGATTGTGCGCCGAAAACTCATTCGGTTGTAGTTTCTCCCAAGTTTGCAGAGCGTCAATCGCCTTATAGAGTTCCCCGGTAACTTCGAAGTAGTAACGCGCTTCAACCCTCGCCTTTCCGTTGTCGTCAAGTTTTTCGCGCAAAGCGAAGGCGTGCTTCAGGTCCTCCGCTGATCGATTTGTTTCGTGCAAATTGTAATCTGCAAGCGAGAGGAGCTGCCAGGCAGCGGCAAAACTGGGATCAAGCTCGGTGGCGCGGCGGAGCATCGCGGAACTCTGCCTGATCTGGCTTTCGTAGAGCCTGTCGCCCATCAGATAAGCCTTGAGCGCTGGCAAAGAAGCGGTAGGCAAAGGTGCGGGCGTATTGCTCAGGGAGCTGGCTGTGTTGCCGGAAAGCTGGAGACGGGAGGCTGCCGCGAGCTGACTCACGGCCGCCATCACGTCGTCGTTGCCCCTGGCCTCGCCGTGCTGTTGGACTACAATGCGGCCTGAGTTGCATTCGCGCACTGAGAGATCGAGCACATAACCGTTGCCCTGCGGCTTGAGATCTCCATCCGTGAAAAAGCTCCCGTGGTTGTGTTCGCACATCTGCCGCGCGAGTTCCGGAGTGAAACGTTCATCCGGGCTTTTTCCTGCGGCCTCCAAGGCTTCCACAAGATCGTGGGCCGCGGGATCCACGACTTGAACCGCCGGGGAGCGATTCAATTCGTTGGCTACGATGTCGCGCAGCACGTCGTCGAAGACGCTGTCGTTGGTAGAGTTATTAAACTCCGCGACGTAGAGCGGCGCGCGGCCACTCGCGGGCAGTGCTGAACGGGAGCGGTATTTGTAAATGCCAACGCCGACTGCGGCCAGGACCACGGAGGCAGTCGCCAGAATGATCCATCTGCGGATATCCGGCGGGGGGCCTTGAGCAGTCTTCCCAACGCTTAGTTGCTGCGCCGCTATCGCCCGTCCCGACTCCGAGTCGCGCTTCACGCGTTGCAGATCCGCACGGACGTCCGCGGCATGCTGGTAGCGCAGACTGCGGTCTTTCTCCAGCGCCTTGAGGATCACTGCTTCCAGAACTGGTGAAAGCTGCATATTGATCTGCGACGGCGGAACCGGTTCCTGGTGAAGAATCGCGCCGCAAATTTCCCCGGCGCTCGTACCCTCGAACGGCGGCTTGCCGGTTGCCATCTCGTATAGCACCGCTCCATACGAGAACAGGTCGGTTCGGGCATCCAGTTCCTTGGCTCGCACTTGTTCCGGAGACATATAAGCCACCGTGCCCAGCAAAGCACCCTCGGTGGTCAGTTGCGAAGCATCGGAATCGAGGGTAACGGTTACCGAATCGCTCCCCGCCGAGGCGGGTTTAGCTAACATCTTCGCCAATCCGAAGTCCAGGATCTTGGCGTGACCTAGAGGAGAGACGAAGATATTCGCCGGCTTGATGTCGCGATGGATGATTCCGGCGGCGTGAGCGGCTTCGAGTCCATCGGCGATTTCGATGGCCAGTGGGAGCAAAACCTCCATCTCCAGCGGGCGTCCGCCAATGCGATGCTTTAGAGTTGCGCCCGGCAAAAACTCCATGGCTATGAATTGGCGGTCTTCGTCCGCACCGGCTTGGTGACGGCCACCGATTTCGTAGATCGTGCAGATGTTGGGATGGTTCAGTGCGGACGCGGCACGGGCTTCCCGGCGGAAGCGGTCCAGGGCCTGCGAGTTCTGGGCGACGTTGTCGGGAAGGAATTTCAGAGCGACGAAGCGGCCGAGGTCGGTATCCTCGGCCTTGTAGACCACACCCATCCCGCCCCCGCCGAGTTTCTCGACGATGCGGTAATGCGAGATGGTCTGGCCTAGCATGGTGCAGCGCAGAAGTGAAATAGCGCGCCCATGGTAAGTACGACCGAGGGCGAAGTCAACGATGAGCTCGGGTGCGTTACTTGAGCTTGGGCGCTACGCCAGCGTCACAGTCAATTTTCCTCTGCGCTGGAAGTAATTGAAACTAAAGATTTGTGGCAGCCGGACCTGTAAGCCGAATTTTGTCCTCGGGATTGCTCCCGCGGGACGGCCATTCCTCTGGGCCGAGCATTACTGCGCGGCTCTAGCGACCTACCCGAAGGTTTGACGCACCGAGCCGGCACGTGTTCACGGCCGAAGCCGCGAACTTCCTCCCTATTTGGTCTTGCTCCGTGTGGGGTTTGCCCTGCCCGCGGCATTGCTGACGCGGCGGTGCGCTCTTACCGCACCTTTTCACCCTTACCCGGGCGTTGCCGCCCAGGCGGTATGTTTTCTGTGGCACTTTCCGTCGAGGAATCTCCCACGCTTGCGCAAAAACGCGTAAGAATGGGCCACCCCCCTCCCGGACGTTATCCGGCACACTGCTCTGCGGAGTTCGGACTTTCCTCTCCCCGCGCCGAAGCGCGGAAAGCGGCCGTCCGGTCCGGCTGCCTACGGAAATGATTATATATTGCGAAGGGCGAACGGGGACGCCGGGAATTGGCCTGGGCACGACTCCTCTGGCCATAGTCAGTGCGAGGTCGGCGAATTGGCGGTAAACTGATACCGCGTTCAGTCAAGCATTTGAAGGCCGCACGCCACACCCGGACATGACCTCATGAACATTGCTGAAGCCATCAGGGTTGCCCTGCAATCGCTTTGGGCGAACAAACTCCGCTCGGTGCTTACGCTGCTGGGCGTCGTCATCGGCGTCGGGGCGGTGATCGCCGTGGTGACCTTCGTCTCCGGCATCAACGATTACGTGGCCAAGAAGATTTTCAATCTCGGCGCGGACGTGTTCATCGTCTCCAAGATGTCGGCCATCGAAACTAACGTCGACAAGTTTCTGGAGGCTGAGAAGCGCAAGAATGTCGACATGGACGACTACCAGGCCGTGCTGACGATGCCACGACTGCGCCTATGTAGGCGCACTGGTCAACGCCAACGGCCGCGTCAAGCATAACGAGCAGTCGATCGACGACACTAACG
>CAVXVD010000141.1:0-50821 GCA_963765015.1 uncultured Acidobacteriota bacterium
TCAGGGCGGCGAGCCGCTCATGCATCCCGAACTCGACGACGTGATCCGCCGCATTCGCGCCAATGGCATGATCGCCGGATTGATTACGAACGGGTATCTGCTGGTGGAAGAGCGCATCAAGCGGCTGAATCGCGCCGGCCTCGAATGGCTGCAGATTTCCATCGACAACGTGAATCCCGACGAAGTTTCGAAGAAGAGTCTGAAAGTGCTCGACAAGAAGTTGCAGTTGCTGGCGGAGCACGCGGACTTTCACGTGAACATTAACTCGGTCGTCGGCGGCGGGATTACGCATCCGCAGGATGCGCTGGTGATCGGGAAACGCGCCGTGGAACTCGGGTTCACTTCCACCATTGGAATCATCCACGACGGCAGCGGGCAACTGCAGCCGCTGGGCGACGAAGAGCGGCGGATTTATCACGAGATGCAGGCGCTCGAAAAGAGCAGCTTCACGCGTATCAACGCGTTTCAGGACAACATCGCCAAGGGTCTGACGAATGACTGGCGCTGCCGCGCCGGCGCGCGCTATCTCTATATCTGCGAAAACGGGCTGGTGCACTATTGTTCGCAGCAGCGCGGTTATCCGGGCGTTCCGCTCGAGACTTACACGCGCGACGACATCCGGCGCGAATATCTCGCGGAAAAAGGATGCGCGCCGCACTGCACGGTGTCGTGCGTGCATCAGGTTTCAATCTTCGATTCATGGCGCGCGCCGCAGCACCCGGCGGAGACGCATCGCGCCGACGCACCGGAGAACGAACTCGTGCAGATCAAATAGCAGCAATGGGCGAAACAGCCCGGTGCACCAATCATTCAGGAAGCCATCGATGATGGTAACAATTGTCGAAGAGACATCCGCGCCGAACCACCTATGCATCCACTTGATGACAGAGATCTAAGGAGGGGCGGTATGGCTCGATTCGTAACTCTACTTGCTTTCGCGATTGCGGTGGCGCTTCCATTGGCGGCGCAAGATAATCCCAAAGTCGAAGTATTCGGCGGCTACCAATACTTGCATGCCGGGAGTTTCGATGGCCTGGGGGATAGTGCGGATACCAACGGCTGGGACACGTCTGCGACGTTCAAGTTTGCCAAGCACCTCGGCGTCTCGGCGGATTTCAGCGGGAACTACAAGACCGAGAACGGTGGGGGTAATAACTATTCCGCTACCGTGAGTATCTATACCTATACTCTCGGACCGGTGGTTTCTGCGCAGGCCAGCGAACGTTTCAGGCTCTTTGCACATGCACTGTTCGGCGGAGCGCATGTCCGCCCTACCGGCTGCGTCCTCTTCAGTGGATCGCCCGATGAGTGCGGGTCCGGCTCAGCCAGCGGGTTTGCGATGATGATGGGCGGCGGAGTAGACGCGAAAATAACCGACCGCTCCGACTTTCGCATAGTTCAAGTCGACTGGGTTCGCCTTCCATCAGAGTTTGGGGCGCAAAGCGCCAATGTACGCGTCTCGACAGGTATTGTGTTCCATTTCTAGGCCTCAGGCATCTGACGTTATTTCTGCATAGCTACGCCTTCGGCTGCGCCGTTGGCGGCAACATCCCAGTCAGCCGCTTCTGCTCGCCGAACGACAGCTAACCCAGGCGGCGTTGCCGCCCGGGAGCGAATGACGAATTGGCAATTTGCCGGGGTGCTATTTCTTCGGTTGGGCCGACGGCGGCAGAATGTTGTTCAGGCGGAGATACATCGCGGCTGCGGCGTAATGGTCTGACATGCTGCTGGCGATGGCCAGAACCGCGACGGAACGAGGGAGCTGGCGTCCGGGAAATAGTTCGACGGTGTCGCCCAGCTTGGAGTCGTCCATCTTGCTCAACGCGTCGCTGCAGAAGCTGAACGACGCCTTTACCGCAGCCACGAGCTGATCCTTGGAATCGGTTTCTTTGGGCTCGTCGACTTTGGGCGCCGGGACATCGGCCGCTTTCGAACAAAAAAGATTGTTCGATTCGGCGATGTGCGCGGCCAGATGGCCAAACGTCATTTGATCGGCGGTGGGCTTGTACGTGAACTTGTCGGCGGGCATCGCTTCGATGGCGCCAATTGTGTTGTTTTGGAAGCGTTGCAGAATCAGTCGAGCAGCGGTAGCGACCGGGTCTTTCGTCTGCGCTGTAGATGGTGCAGCCTTCATGGCATTTTGAGCTTGGGCAAGCGTTCCGCAAACGAAGAGACAGACAACAGCGAGAGTACGTTTCACAGAGGCCTCCTAAAGGCAGTAAAGAATATACCCCGCACTGATTGTCCCGTCATTCCTTTCGCTGCAAAAAACTTCACCCGCAGGCAGCACAGGGGGAGACAGAGCTCGAGAGCTGTCTTGTGAACCCTTGTATCCTCTATGGCTCAACGCTGCTCGTGGCACAATGACGCGATGACCACCGAACGAATCACGTCGCTTCCGGCATTTCTTTATGGTACCGCGTGGAAGGAAGAGCGGACCGCTGCGCTGGTCGGAATGGCGCTGGTCGCGGGGTTTCGCGGGATCGATACCGCCAACCAGCGCCGGCATTACTCGGAAGCTAGTGTGGGCGAAGGCTTGGCGACCGCTTACCGGGCGGGGATCGTCGCTCGCTCTGATTTGTTTCTGCAAACGAAATTCACTTACCGGCGCGGGCAGGATCACCGACTGCCGTACGATCCTGCGGCGAGTCTGACGGTTCAGGTGGCGCAGTCGATGGCCAGTTCCCTCGAGCACCTCGCGACCGACTACGTGGACAGTTACGTTTTGCACGGGCCCGCGGGCTTTGAGTGGAGCGAGGCCGACGGGGAAGTCTGGGAGGCGATGCGAAAGGAACGCGACGCCGGCCGCACGCGGCTGCTGGGAGTGAGCAACGTTTCGCTTCGGCATCTGGAGCAGATGGAGGCTGCGGGCGCCGAGTTGCCGGCATTTGTGCAGAACCGCTGCTTTGCGCGCCTGGGCTGGGATCGCGAAGTGCGAACCTTCTGCAACCAACGCAAGATCACTTATCAGGGATTCTCGCTGCTCACCACGAATCCTGAAGTGATCCAGCATCCGCCGCTGATTGAGTTGGCGGCGGAGTTGAAGGCGACCCCGGCCCAGATCATCTTCAGCTTCGCGCGCGCCATCGGAATGCTGCCGCTGACGGGAACGTCGAGCGCCGCGCACATGAAGCAGGATCTCGCCAGCGAAAAGCTGGAGCTGCCGTCAGAACTGGTGCAGTCAATCGAGGCCATGGCTGGTTAGGAACGCGACGATTGCCAGTTGTGGATTTTTATCCCAGCGTTGCGGCTCCCGACGCTATGAGCTTGTAGACCAGGTACCAGACTGCGACCACAATGATGGCGGTGGAGCGTTTTACTTTGCTGGTGGAGGCGTAGCCGATGCCGGTGAGCACGATCGTCCAGATCACCAATACGTCGAGCGACGATGCCATGCCGCGCAGGAACTTGCCGGTGGTCTCCGGATCGAGATAGTAGGCAAGGTTCGTGCCGACGGGATTATTGATGTCGAAGCCCTCGGGGCTCACACCGGCAAACATGGAGATGATTCCGAGAATGGCTCCGACAATGCCGGGAAGGCCCGCGTACATTCCGATGGCGTACGCCTGGCCGAACGTAGTGTCGGCTCCAAGTGCCACTTTGAAAGTCGCCCAAAGAGCGGTCGTCGTAATGAGCGAGATAAACAGGATCAATAGAGGAGTGCCATAGGCAAAGATCTTGAAGATCTTTACGGATAACTGAAGCTGGGAAGCTTGTTGGTCGGCCGGCAGTTTATCGAATTGATCAGCCCGCTTGGAGTGCTCAATCTGATTCTTACTCACCTGCTCGAATCCGATTTGCTTCCCGATGACGAAGATAAATACCACGGAGACGATGGAGACCAGGATCCACGGTCCCCACCACGCGGCGCTGCGGCGAAGGTCGGTGAAAGTTTTCGAGGGAGCGATGAAGGTGTTGACGATGCGCGCGGGCTCAGAGAGCGCAGGTTGGGGAATGGGAGCGGACGACGTGGGCAAGACCGGAGCAGCGGCCATGAGTGCCTCCTGGCAAAGATTCGAGGGAATTCTAGTCGTTGAGGTACGTGGATACAAGCAAATGGGCGGCGCGCAATAGCGCAATTTGCGAATTGGAAATCACTTGGCCACGAAGGTGCACGAAGGAGAGCCACGTCGCATCGCAGTTCGGATTCAGTTCGGATTGCGTTCGAATTAAGATGGGCCCATGTCGAATGTGACGCCGGTGGTTGTGGCTGTGCTGATCGCGGAGCTCGTCCCGGCGGCGATCTTTGGATTCGCTGCCGAACGCGCGGCGGCTGCGATGGCGCGCTGGCCCGTTGGTTGGCGGCTGATCGCTCCGGCGGTATTGGTTGCGCCTTACGCCGGCCTGGCGTCGTGGCAGCACATGTTTCGGTGGAACTGGTTTGCTCTGTATGCCGTGTTGCCGGTGGTGATGGCGTGGTTGCTCGAGCGCGCGGCGGCAGCGGATCCGGAGCAGCGCGGGAACTGGCGGGATGCGCTCATTCTGCTGACGCTGGGCCTAGCCGTGGATCTGCGCTGCTTTGACGTGGCTTGGCCGGCGGGGCTGCGCGGATTGGGCAACCTGCTGCTGGTCGATGCCGGGCTGTACGGTTTTCTCGGCGTGCGGCGCCTGAGCGGAACGGGATTCGATTTTCATTTTTGCTGGAGCGACTGGAAGACGGGACTGCGCGAGCTTTTGTTTTTCGCGCCTGCCGTGCTCCTGCTGGGAATCGCGCTCGGGTTTATCCATCCGCATGCGAACGTGCCGGGTGCGGGCAAGGCGGCGCTGACGTGGGCAGGAATCTTCGTGTTTGTCGCGGTGCCGGAGGAGCTCTTCTTCCGGGCCTGGGTGCAGAATCTTTTGGAGCGGCGAGTGGGACGACGGGCCGCGCTGGTCATCGCCTCGATTCTCTTCGGGCTCTCGCACTTCAATAAACGATCCGCACACTTCAACTGGCGGTATGTGTTGCTGGCGACGATCGCCGGGATTTTCTATGGGCGTGCGTGGCGGGAGCAGCGGCGCGTGCCGGCATCGGCGATTACGCATACCTGCGTCGACTGGCTATGGTCGTGGTTCTGAAAAGCAGGGGCCGGGCTGCGCCCGGCAGGACAGCCGAGGGTGGCTGTCCCCACATGCTTAGATTGGCACGCTGCTTTGCATTCAATGGTAATGAGAAAATCCCAGGCCTACGCGGATAGCAGGGACGCGCCGAAACGCGCTTCGCGAGCCAGGTCAGACGGAGAGGCGTGGAGTGGCATCGAGCAGGCTGCGAGTGTAGGGGTGGTTGGGGCGAAGTGTGATCGCGGCGGTCTCGCCGGTCTCGACGATCTTTCCCTTGTACATGACGGCGATGCGGGTGGAGAGATAGCGCACGACCGGCATGGAGTGGGAGATGAACAGGTAGGTCAGGCCGAAGTCGCGCTGGAGTTGGGCGAGGAGATTGACGATCTGGGCACCGACGCTGACGTCGAGCGCGGAGACGGGCTCGTCGCACACGATAAATTTCGGGCGCAGGGCCAGGGCACGGGCGATGCCGATGCGCTGGCGCTGTCCGCCGGAAAATTCGTGAGGATAGCGGGTGCGGGCGGATTCGTCGAGGCCAACGGCGCGCAGCAGTTCACTGACGCGCGTTGCAATTCCCCCAGCGGCTGAAGCCGCCTTCTTTAGGGGCCTGCTTTCGACACGACTAAAGTCGTGCCCTTCCCGCTCGCCCCGTCCGTGAATGATCAACGGTTCGGCGATGATGTCTTCCACGCGGAAGCGCGGGTCGAGTGAGGCGAAGGGATCCTGAAAGATGATTTGCAGGTCGCGGCGCAGGCGGCGCATTTCCGAGGCGCTGGTCGAGAGCAGATCGGTGTCCTGAAAGCGGATGCGGCCGGAAGTGGGCTCGATCAGGCGAAGAATGAGGCGACCGAGCGTGCTCTTGCCGGAACCGGATTCGCCCACCAGACCCAGCGTCTCGCCGGCGTGAATGTCGAGAGAGACGTCATCGACCGCACGGAGCTCGCCGAAGACTTTGGTCAGGTTGCGAATTTCGAGAAGGGCCATCGGCTACTCTTCAACCAGCAGCTGCATAGTTGCAAGGCAACAATAATTCCATATTCCGGAATATGGAATAGCTATCCTGCGGCGATCATGGGCACCGCGGCCAGGGCGGCCAGCAATCCGATAAATTTCCAGCGGCTGAAATGTTCTTTCAGGACGATGCGCGCCAGCAGCACCGTGATGGCCGGGTAGAGGGAGGTGAGGACGACGGCTTCGTCGAGTCGGCCGCGCTGGCTGGCGTAGATGAATAGTGCGCTGGCGGTGATGTCGAAGAAGCCGGCTACGGAGCCGAGCGCGGCCGCTGGGCGGTTGAGCGTGAGCGGGGCGCGGGTGGCGATGACGGCAATGGCGGTCGCGGTGAACGAGCCGACGCGGGAGATGGTGGCGATCCAGATGGGCGAGCCGGTCGCCTGGTGAATGCAGAGATAGAAGCCGGCGAAGCCCACGCCGGCCAGAGCGGCAGCGCCTACCCCTTTGGGATGTCCGGTGGCGTCGTTCTCGCCTTGGGGCTCGGGGCGCGTGATCAGCCAGATGGCGACGATGGCAAGGACAAAGCCGGTGACGGTCCAGCGGCCGGGTGCGCCTTCCAGGGCGATGTCGACCATGGTGGGGATGGCTGCGCCGAGCAGCGCGGCGATCGGAGCAGTGAGGCCCATCTGACCGGAGGCGAGAGCCCGATAGAAGATCGAGAGAGAAAAACCTCCAACTGCGCCAGCGAGCAATGCCCAGAGGATGCTGGCCCGGTTGGGAAAGGCGCCGTGTTGCGTGATCGAGATGGCGAACATCAGGGCGAAGGCACACACATGCGAGAACGCGGTGAGGACGAAGGCGTTGGCGCGGCGGGAGCCCAATCCGCCGGCGAAGTCCGAGGAACCCCAGAGGACGACAGCGATCAGGCTGTAGGCGACGGGGCCAAATGGAAGCGATGGGGACACGAGGGACGAGGGTACCACGCTCCCGAATCGAGGGGGATAAGAGGCCTTGTCATTCCAAAAGCAATGGCTTGGAGATCGTTCTTGGGATACCCTGTCGAGAGTATTTGGAGGATTCGATGAAGCGGTTGCTGATCGCCCTTGCGTGCGTTGCTCTTGTTGTCTCCGGCAGTGTTTGCAGCTTCGCGCAGAGCGCGGATGAGGCTGCCTCCAAGGACGACGTGATTCTTTACCTGCGCACCATGCACTCCCACGATATGTTCCAGAGAATCATGGAAGTGCAGTGCCAGAACATGCAGCAGCTGTTTCGCGATCAGTTGCTCAAGGAGAAAGGGAGCGTTCCGCCGGAATTCGATAGCCGCTTCAAGAAGGCCATGGATGACCTGATCAAGGGCATGCCCATCGACGAGATCACGCAGGCCATGATCCCTGCCTATCAGGCGCATTTCACGAAGAGCGATATTGAGGCGATGAACACGTTTTATTCCTCGCCGGTGGGCCAGAAGGTATTGCAGGAATTACCCGTGGTCATGCAAGAAGGTTCGAAGGCGGCGATGCCGATCATCAGCAGCTACATAACCGAGTGGAAGACGCGCATGGACAAAGAGGTAAAAGACCTGGAGAAGAACGATTCGAAGACGCCGGCCGCGGCACCGGCGCCGCAAAACTGAGGTTGGAGCGGGCCCGGCGCCGGGCAATTCCGCGTGTTAGAATTTCCAAACGCCGTTCCGTGCAAGGCCGCCGCTGGTCTGGTTTTGAGAGTTCACCTTTGATCGAACTGGCACCGTCGATTCTTTCAGCTGATTTTGCCCGGCTGGGCGAGCAGGTCCGCGCCGCCGGCGAGGGCGGAGCAGGTGTCATCCACGTCGATGTGATGGATGGGCACTTCGTTCCGAACCTGACGATTGGGCCGCCGGTCGTGAAGTCGCTGCGCAAAGTGACCAAGCTGCCGCTCGACTGCCACCTGATGATCGAGAATCCGGATGAATTCATTCCAGCGTTTGCCGAAGCCGGAATCGATTGGATGTCGGTGCATCAGGAAGCCTGCCGGCACTTGAACCGTACTCTGCATCTGATCAAGAGTCACAATTGCCTGGCCGGAGTCGTCGTCAATCCGGCAACGCCGGTGGATACGCTCTCGGAAGTGCTCGACATTGTGGACTATGTGCTGGTGATGTCGGTGAATCCGGGCTTCGGAGCGCAGAAGTTTATTCCGTCGACGTTGCACAAAATGCGGCAGTTAGCGGAGATTCGCAGGCAGCGCGGGTTGGCCTATCGCATTGAGGTGGATGGCGGCGTGGCGCTCGAGACTGTGGCCGAGGTGGTGCGGGCGGGCGCAGAAATTCTGGTGGCAGGCAACGCCGTGTTCGGGAATGGTGATCCAAAGAAGAATACTGAGGATCTGTTGCGGGCGGCGACCGAGGCGGCACTGCAAAAAGTCTAGTAAGGCAAGGTTTCAAAGTTTCAAGGTTTCAAAGTGCACCTTTGAAACTCTGAAACCTTGAAACTTTGAAACCTGAAATTCAAAGGATTTCCAAGTCTTATGTCACGTCGAATTCCGTTGATCCTTGTGCTGGGCATGCTGCTGGTGATCACCATCGGCTGCACGAATAAGAAGTCGGTAAATCCGCTGGCCGGCGTGGGATCGAAGCAGCCGGACAAGGTCTTGTTCGACAAGGCCATGGACGCGATGCGGCACAACCGCTTTGACGTGGCGCGGCTGACGCTGCAGACACTGATCAATACCTATCCGGATTCGGAATTCATTGCTCGCGCGAAACTGGCGGTGGGCGATTCCTGGTACGCGGAGGGTGGGACGGCGGCGTTGGCGCAGGCCGAGCAGGAGTACAACGATTTCCAGATCTTCTTTCCCAACATGCCGGAAGCCGCTGAGGCGCAGCTGAAGATTGCCAATATTCATTATCAGCAGATGGAAAAGGCCGACCGCGATTACACGCATGCCAAGCGCGCGGAGGACGAATACCGCAAAGTGATCCTGCAATATCCGGACAATGCCAAGCTGGTGCGGGAGGCCAAGCAGCGGCTGCTGGAAGTGCAGGAAGTGCTGGCCGATCGCGAGTTCGACATTGGACGGTTCTACTACCTGCGCGAGTCTTATCCGGCATCGATCGCGCGCCTGCAGTCGCTGGTCGACAAATATCCCCTGTACAGTCGCGCCGACGAAGCGCTGTATCTGCTGGGACAGAATTACGAAGGGCAGATCGCCCGCATTCGCAGCGCGCCAACATGCGACGTCCACGGGCAGCCACGAGGATGCGCGCGGGAAGCCGACAAGTCGCGCTATGTCGAGCAGCTCCAGAAAAAGGCGTCGGAGGCCTACGACAAGATTGTCACGCGCTATCCGATGATGGATCGCTCGGACGATGCGCGGAAGCGTTTGACGGCTTTGCACCAGCCGGTGCCGCGTCCGACGAAGGCTGCGGTGAACCAGAACAAGGCCGAAATCGCCAGCCGTGGTGAGACCACGACGGTGCGGCAGTTGATGGGCATCATCAAGAAGGGGCCCGACGTTGCGAAGGCGGCAACGGTCGGCGAACCAACGCTGGTCGATCCCGAGCCAATAGCATCTAGGGACGTAATCCGAGGAGAAGCATTTGCCGCGGCGGGAATGAGCGAGAAGAGCGCGACGATTGAGGTTGTGAAGCCGGACCAGCCGGATGCAGCGGCCGCTCCTCCGGCAGATGCGGCGCCAGGGGGAGGGTCTCCGTTCGGGAAAGCAGCGGCGGGTACCGCGCAGGCCGGGCCCGATCCGAACGAACTGAAGCCGACAGCCCCTGCTGATTCGAACGAATTGAAGCCTGCGGATAACGGGACGGATGCGTCGCTGCCTCCGCCAACTCAGGTGAATGAAATCCAGTCGGGGTCGTCTTCTTCCGCTACCGCCAATGCCGACAACTCGACTCCGGCCAGCGATGCCGATATGTCGAGCAGCAAGAAAAAGAAGAAGGGGCTGAAGAAGATTATTCCGTTCTAAGGCGGAACTGCGGGCGTTGGACGGACTTCAGACCTCAGGCGTCAGACCTCGGACCTCGGACCTCAGAACCTCGTCTTTCTTCATTTTCCGCGTGAACCGGCGGTCCGAAGTCTGAGGTCTGGGGTCCGCAGTTTGAGGTTCGAGGTCCGATTTGAGCCTCTGCGCGCGGTAGGTGCTGACCACTAGTAACGTGTTACTTCCCTTCTGCAACATTGACTTAGGGTGAGGGTCAGGTTACCTTCGCGATATCTCCCCTCATCAGAGGAAACCTTTGGCCCGGAAGATACTGCTCGCCGATGACAGCGTGACCGCCCAGAATATGGGGCGGAAGATCCTTGCCGACGCGGGATATGAAGTAATCACCGTGAATAACGGCTCCGCGGCGCTGAAGAAGATTGCCGAGCAGAAGCCCGACCTGATCGTCCTCGACGTTTACATGCCCGGCTACAGCGGGCTTGAGGTGTGCCAGCGCCTGAAAGAAGTGAGCGAAACCTCCCGCATCCCCGTCATGCTCACCGTGGGAAAGCTGGAGCCGTTTAAGCCGGAAGAGGCGAAGCGGGTGCGCGCCGACGGCTTTATCGTGAAGCCCTTTGAGGCTAGCGAGCTATTGAGCGCACTCAGCAAGCTGGAAGACAAGATTGTGCCGCGCGCCGAGCCCTCGAAACCGGGGCGGTTTGCCCGAGCCTCCGCAGCGATTGAAGAGGCGCGGATCGACAAGACGGTTGCGGCTGAGGAAGATTCGGGGTGGAAGAACCGCATCGCGTTTCCATCCAAGAAAAAGGAAGCGGCTCCGCAAGAGGATGCCGACGATGGGGCCGTTTATAACCCCATCAACAAAGATCTGCGCACGGTAGTGGAGTACAAGCCATTCGAAAAGCCGCACGCCCCCAAGGCTGAGGAAGAACGAGTGGACCTTGGGGCGCTGGCTGCGGCGGGATTGCCCAAGGATGTGACGCCTGAGGAGATCGCGGCACTGGCGGCAGCGGCGGCGCAGGTAAAGGGCATCACGGACGACAAGGTCGAGAACGCGGGGCAAGCGGCGGTTCCGGCTCCGGCGGAATTTGCGGTCGCGGCGGCGGCAGTGCCGGCGGCGGAAGAGAAGCCACAGGAAAAGGTCGAATCGCAAACCGAAGCAGCGAAGACGGAAGCAAAGATCGAAGCAGGAGAAAAGATCGAAAGCAAGGAAGCCGATTTTGTAACGCATGCCATTCCTGCCGATGTGATGGCAGCGATTGCCAACCTGGAAGTGGAACCGGAAGCAGGACCGGCGGGTGGTGCCAGTTCCGGCAACGGAACGTGGGCGCAGGTTGCGGCACACCTTCCAGCGGACGAGCCGGTCACCATGGCCGTGGCAGCGGTGGGCGCATCGTCAGTGGGAGCAACATCTGCAGGAGAATCGTCGGAAGGCGAAGCGCGGAGATCCACCCCACGATGGACTGCGGTTTCGGTCGCGCTGGCGCCGGAAGAGGCTTCGATTTCACTGGAACAGGAAATGCAAGAGGCGCACGCCGCGTTCGGTGCGGCGGAAGCTAGCCATCCCGCGACGGTATCAACGGTTTTAGAAGTGCCGGCTGCACGGGAAGCAGCTGCTGCAGTGGCTTCGTCCACTCCGTTCACGGTGGAATCCAGGATTTCGGAACCGGTCGTAGAAGTAGCCGCGACGGTAGCGCCTGAACCGCCGCAGACATTCCGCGCAGAGGCAAGCGTAGAGGCGAGTGGGACGACGGAAGCTGTGGCGGCAGCCGCGCAGGGGCTGGAAGCAGCAGAAGCGACAAATGCCGAGCAGTCGAACGCGGCCGAGGTTGCGTCTCCTGCGATTTTGGCGGAATCGCCAGGGCAGCCTGCAACGGAAAATTCTCAGGCGCTCGAAGCGGACGGCCAGGCTTCCGCAGGATCAGAGCAAGCGGTGAAGGCTGAGGTCGCCGAAGTCAGCGCGCAGCATAGTGAATCCGCCGAAGCAACCAAGGCGGCGGCTGAAAAGCTATCGACTGAGAGCGTGGCGACGGAAGAGCGGGTTGGCGAAAATCGTGCCGCGGAAGAACCAGCAAGCGATGCCCGGCCAAGTGAAGATCGAGTCAGTGAAGATCGGGCGGGTGAACGACTGAGTGAAGATCGAGCAATTCAAGATCCGACGATTGCGGCGGCGGCTGTGGATGCCCCGATCGCGGTCGCTGCGGAGTCGATGGAAGCGTCCGCCGAGCAGGACAGCGTGACGCAAGCTTCGTCGGACACGAGAGCGGCGGTACTGGGAGAGGCTAGCGCGCACAGCGAAGAAGGTTCGCCAGCGAAAGAGCCGGATATCGCGGAAACGACGGCTGCCGCATGGGCGAGCTGGCGGAGGATTCGTGAGTCTGGCGATCCGCACGCGGCGCAACCGGCAGAGCCCACCAACGCCGAACGGCCTGAAGATGTTGCGGCGATGGCCGTTGCCGCAGGCGCCGAGCAACATCGAGAGGAAGTGCCGCTGGCGGGACCGGCATCGGAAGATTCCGGAGATATCGCCAACATCGTGGACAGCGTTCTGGCCGACCTGCGGCCGCAGATTGTTGCAGAAATCTCCCGCAAACTGGGCAAGAAGAAGTAAAGGCCGCTAATCCCAAGCTCGCCCGCAATCGCTCCGCATAAAGCCGAACCTAAAAATCCTCTCGGAGTCGGCCGTATCGTACCCGCCCTTGCCAAAAACGCAAGAGCGGGGCACCCACGGTGTTGATGATGCCGGCGAGATCAAGCCCGGGCCACCCCGCCCGGGAGACTATCAACCGATGAGTTTACGCCCTTCTTTTCACAGTGGTGTTTTGCCGCTCCTTCGTTTCTCCAGCTCGCGGTTTGACCCCTCCCCTCTTGCACCGTAATATCAAAAGTTCAGCTTCTGTTCCGGGAAACGGTCGAGCGATGTTCGGATTGACCCGGCCAGAGATCCATTTCCACGAAAGAATTCATGCCGCACGAACTGCCGAAAGCGTACGAGCCGGGCGCGATTGAGACGCGCTGGGCCGAGTTCTGGGTCAAGGAAAAACTCTTTTCCGTGCCGACTCCGGCCGAAGGGGAGACGCGTCCTGTGTTCACGCTGCTGCTGCCGCCGCCGAACGTGACGGGACGGCTGCACATGGGGCACATGCTGAACCAGACGCAGATGGATATCGTCGTGCGCTGGCATCGCATGCGCGGATTCATCACGCTGTGGCTGCCCGGGACCGATCATGCGGGCATCGCGACGCAGATGATGGTGGAGAAGCAGCTCGAGAAGGAAGGCAAGAAGCGGCGCGAGATGGGGCGCGAGAAGTTTATCGAGCGCGTGTGGGAGTGGAAGAAGCTGTACGGCGGGGCGATTCTCGATCAGATGAAGCGACTGGGGGCGTCCGTCGACTGGGATCGCGAATACTTCACCATGGACGCGAATCTGTCGCACGCGGTGCGGGAAGTTTTCGTCCGGCTGTATGAAGAGGGGCTGATCTATCGCGGGAAGTACATCGTGAACTGGTGCCCCTGGCATGAGACTGCGATTTCAGACCTTGAGGTCAAGCACGAAGACGTTGCGGGGCATTTGTGGGAGATTCGCTATCCGGTGGTGGGGACGGACGAGTTCATCACGGTGGCGACGACGCGGCCGGAGACGATGCTCGGCGACACGGCGATCGCGGTGAATCCGAAGGACGAGCGCTACACGCATCTGCACGGCAGAAAAGTCTTGCTGCCGCTGATGAACCGGGAGATCCCGATCATCACGGACGAGCTGGCGCAGCCGGAGTTTGGAACCGGTGCGGTGAAGGTAACTCCGGCGCACGATCCCAACGACTTTCAGGCAGGCCTGCGGCACAACCTGCCGCAGATTAATGTGATGGACCCGCGCGGGCACATGAACGAGAACGCCGGGCCCTATGCCGGGCTGGACCGGTACGTAGCGCGGAAGCGAGTGCTGGCCGATCTGCGGGAGCAGGGATTTCTGGTGGGCGAGAAAGACTACGCGCTCTCGATCGGCAAGTGCGACCGCTGCGGGACGGTGATCGAGCCGCGGCTGTCGGAGCAGTGGTTCATCAAGATCAAGCCGCTGGCGGAGCGCGCGAAGGCAGCGGTGGAGAGCGGCGAGATCACGATCGTTCCGGAAAACTACCGCCAGATTTATTTGAACTGGATGACGAACATCTATGACTGGTGCATCTCGCGCCAGTTGTGGTGGGGACATCGCATTCCGGCATGGACTTGCGAGGGCTGCAAAGAGATCATCGTCGCCCGCGAAGAGCCGACTCACGTGCGGGAAATGCGGCGGGGCGAAGCTGGAGCAGGTGTCCGATGTGCTCGATACCTGGTTTTCGTCGGGGTTGTTGCCGTTCACGACGCTGGGTTGGCCGGAGAAGACACGGGATCTCGAGGTGTTCTATCCGAACACGCTGATGATTACCGGGTTCGACATTCTGTTTTTCTGGCTGGCGCGCATGATCATGTTCGGCTGCCACTTCATGCAGGGGCACCGAGCAGGACGCGGCGATCAAGAAGGCGAGCGGCGAAGCGGATAAGAAGGATGACAGCGTGCCGTTCCGGCATGTGTATATCCACGCGCTGGTGCGGGATGCGGATCGGCAGAAGATGTCGAAGACGAAGGGGAACGTGATCGATCCGCTGGAGATTATCGAGCGGTTTGGTACGGATGCGACACGCTTTACTTTGGCGGCCATGGCTGCGCCGGGAACGGACATTGCGTTCAGCGAGAGCCGGACCGATGGATATCGCGCGTTTGCCAACAAGATATGGAATGCGGCGCGGTTCATGTTCATGAACGTGGACAGGGTCGAGCCGGGCCTGCGGCCCGGAGGCGGGCAGGAGTGCCCGCCCCACTCGGGCGTTGCTGGATTTCATAGTGCGACGCTTGAGGACCGGTGGATTCTTTCGCGGTTCAATCGTGTGGCTGCGGATGTAAACGATGCGCTGAAAACGTACCGATTTCATGAGGCGGCGAATCGCATTTATGATTTTTTCTGGGGAGAGTTCTGCGACTGGTACCTGGAACTGATCAAGTCGAGGCTGAACTTTGAAGAAGGTGGCGACAAGAGCGCGGCGCGAACTGCTTGCGCGAATCTGGTTGCTTTATTCGATGCCTCGCTGCGGCTGCTGCATCCGGTGATGCCGTTTATCACGGAGGAAATCTGGCAGGCGATGTATGAGGGCAATCCGCCGCTGAAATCGATTGCGCTGGCGGCATTTCCGCAGGCGGATGAAAACCAATTCGATCTGGGTGCCGAGACGGAGATGGCGATCCTGCAGGATTTGATTGTCAGCGTGCGGAATCTGCGGGCGGAGTTGAAGGTTGAGCAGAAGGCAAAGGTTCCAGTCGAGGTGTTTGCGCACGAAGGCGAGATTCGCAAGATGATTGAGCAAAACCACGTTGCCGTCGAGCGGCTGGCGAATGTGGAGTCGATCACGTTTGTGGAAAGCTCGCTCTCGAATAAGGCCGGAGCCCGGAGCACGGCTCGCTTCGACGTGCACGTGATTTACGAGAAAAAGATCGACGTGGCCGCCGAGTGCGAGCGGCTGAAGAAGGAACTGGAGAAGATCGAGAAAGAGTTGGGCAACAATCAGAGGCAGCTGGGGAATGAACAGTTTCTGGCGAAGGCCCCGGCAAAAGTGGTGGAAGGCTTGCGCACGCGCGGGGAAGAGTTGCTTGTGCTGCGCGAGAAAGCGCAGAGTAAGCTGAAGGAATTGGGGAGCTAGCGGGGCGGATCTGCGATCCGCGGACAGCCGAGGGCAGCTGTCCCCACATGACCCGATAGGGCGGCTGTTCCCGATGAATACTTAAGGCTGCCGCAGTAGCTGTGCAACGCGGACATATATGGATTGGAACTCAAGACGGCTGACGGCGATTCTGGAGAATGCGCTGGTCGAAGACCGGGCGACGCGCGATGCGACCAGCTATGCCTGCATTGATCCGAACCAGCGGGCATCGGCAACGATCCTGTCGAAACAGGAGTGCATTCTGGCCGGAATCGGATGCGTGGCGCGCATTCTCGATGTGTACGCGGCGCTCGACGGTGCGGTCACATCTCATTATGAAGTGACGACGCACCCGGAGATTTTCGATGGAGTGCGCCTGCACAAGGGCCAGTCGGTTGCCGTAGTCCGGCATAACGCGCGCGTGCTGTTATCCTGCGAACGGGTGATCCTGAATTTTCTGCAGCGCATGAGCGGGATCGCGACCTTGACGAGGAAATTTGTCGAAGCGGTGGCCGGTACGCGGGCTCGCATTCTCGACACGCGCAAGACCGCGCCGGGGCTGCGGGCGATCGACAAATATGCAGTGCGCTGTGGCGGCGGGCAGAATCACCGCCTCGATTTGTCGGACGGCGTGCTGATCAAGAACAACCACATCGCGCTGGCGGGCGGAATCGCTCCCGCCCTGGAGCATGCGCATCGCAACCGCCGGGGTGAGCAACCGATCGAGGTGGAAGTGCGAAATCTCGACGAGCTGGAACAGGCGCTGGTGAGCGGAGCCGAAGCGGTTCTGCTCGACAACATGTCGCCCGAGGATGTGCGCCGCGCCGTGGAACGATGTTCGCAGCCGGATGTGCAGAAGGGCGACCGGCGCATTCCGATCGAGTGTTCGGGAGGAATTCGGCTGGAAAATGTGCGCGCTTACGCCGAGACCGGTGTGGATTTCATTTCTATCGGGCTGCTGACGCACTCCCCGCAGGCGGCGGATATGAGTATGCGAGTCGTTCCGGCCTGATCCGTCTCTTTCATACATACTGTTTTGTCGCCGGGGCCGACGGTTCTAATACCATCTCTTTTCCGGATTCCCGAACAGATGTACTAGTGTGCGCGCGCCTTCGCGGGCCGGCGCTAGACTAGCCCTCAATGGAGGCCCTCCCCCTATGTGCTCCTTTACTCGTCCCCTCGCAGTTACCTGTCTGGTGATCCTGGGTGTGTGCGCCGGTCTTGCGGCTGCGCCTGCAGCGAAACCGCGGACCGCAGCCTCGACCCAGCCGGGGCAGTCATCGGCATTGGCATCGACATCCGGGTCGATCGGAAGCGACTCGTCAGGCAGTCCGGCTCCGGCGACTACGAGCGTCAACGTTGCGGTCGATGTGCTGAGCAACCGTCACCCGATCAGTCCCTATGTGTATGGAGGCGCTTATCCGCAGGATGCCCCGACGATCACCGACAGCGGGTTGACCGTGGTGCGCTGGGGAGGCAATGCGACCTCGCGCTATAACTGGAAACTTTTTACGGACAACGCAGCCAACGATTATTTCTTCGAAGACTTCAATTACACCGAGATTGGCGACGCAGATTCGACGAAGTTCATACAGGATGTGAAGGCCGCAGGCAGTCACCCGCTGATGACCATGGTGATGCTGCCATGGGTGGCGCAGAGCGCGGAGAACGGATCGAACGGGCACTGGAGCTTTTCAGTGGCCAAGTATGGGGCGCAGTGTGCAGTCGATCCTTACAACACCGATGCCGGGGATGGCTTGAAGACCGATTGCAGCACAACGCTCACCGCTAATCCAAATGATGCGAATGTCCCGCTGCTGGATCAGCCGGGCACCAGCGATCCGCCGGGCAGCGTGTATCGCAATCAGTGGGCGGCCGCTCTGGCTGCGGCTTTCGGCACGGCGCCTCATTTCTACAACATGGATAACGAGATCGACATTTGGGGCAGCACGCAGCGGGATGTGCATCCAGCGCCGACCGCTTACAACGAAATGCGAGATACGTTTGTCGCCGAGGCGCGCGCGCTCAAGGGATGGGATCCAAAGGCGATGCGGTTCGGGCCGGTCAGCTGTTGCTGGTGGTATTACTGGAACGGGGCGAATGGGAATGATAAGGGCGCGCATGCCGGCGTGGATCTGCTGCCATGGTGGCTGAATGAAGTTTATTGGGAAGACAAGGTTGCGGGCGGCCGGTCGGTGGATGTGTTCGACGTGCATGCTTACCCAGATAGCCCAGACACATCGACCTGGACGCAGGCGCAAAAACAGGCACTGGCCGCGCGCATTTATCGCGACTACTGGGATCCGACGTATGTCAGCGAATCGGGATCGATCAATCAGAACTGGGCGACATTTTTGCAGCCCAACAAGACGATTCCATTTCGCATTCCGCGGATTCGTGCCATTGCGAACATGATTTATCCGGGCACTCCGGTGAGCTTCACCGAATGGAGCGCAGCCTTTGCGGGCGAGTCCGATTTTTCGACAGCGCTCGGCGATGCGGATGCATATGGAATTCTCGGGCGCGAACGGCTCTACCTGGGATCGCGTTGGGTCGCTCCTCTGCCGGCGAATCCGAACTACCTTGCACTGAAGCTGTTTACGAACTACGACGACCTGCATCACGGGTTTGCCACAACCTCGGTATCCGACACGAACAATGGAGATGCCGATCTTTTCAGCAGCTACGCCGCGCTCAACTCGAGCGGCAACAGTCTTACGCTGCTGGTGCTGAATAAAGATCCATCGAATGCGGTGCAGGCCACGTTCACCACGAATGGATTCATACCGCAGCAGGTGACCTCGTACACGCTGGCGTCGACAAATCCCACGAAGATCGTCGCATCCAACGCCGCAGCATGGTCGTCGACGATGATGTTCGCTCCTTATACGGCGACGCTACTGGTGGTGACGGGAACGGCGCAGTTGCCCGGCTCGGAGTGGGACCTGAACCCGGATACGACCATGGTAGAGGCGGGCGGCAGGGTTGTGCTGTGGCCGAAAACTGTTTCGGGAACTGCCACGGTGACGCTGGGAAGTCCGCAGGCAGACAGCGGCATTACGGTCGCGGTTTCTGAGCCGACGCTGAGTAAGGGGCATAACGGAAAGATCACTGTGACTGCCGGAACGACGCCCGGCTTCTACCATTACAGCGTTCCCAGCACCGATACGGCCGGGGTGGCCCAGCAGCAGGGAGGGTGGATTCTGGTGGGAAATCCTCCAGCTTCGTTCACCAAAACCGGCGACAAGCAGAGTGGCGCGGCAGGCAGCCAGTTAAATCTTTCCGTCACGCTGAATCCAGGGCAGTCGGGCGGGAGCGCCGCTGGCGGCACGGTTTTGTTCACAGCTACTGCGGGGTCGCTTTCCAGCCGCATTGTGACTACGGATTCGTCGGGGAAGGCGTCGGTGGTGCTCACGCTGCCGACGACTGCCGAGACCGTGCATGTCACCGCCGAGGGTCAGTATGCATTGGGACATCCGGAAGTGACGTTCACTGAGACCGCGAAGTAGTTTGTTGTTTGGCCGCGATTCGCGCATAATCTCGGCATCGGAAAGACGGCCACATCCCGGACGCAGGCTCCCAGGGGGAAAAAGCCCGCGGGACACGAGCAGCCCACCGATTTCCGGCTCGGCCTTATCGTGCGCTTACTGATGGAGCACGCGATGGTGGTGGTCAGCGGGACCAAAATCGCAGAAGAAATCTCGGGCAACCGTTCGGAAGTATGGCGGCTGATTCAGCAGTTGCGGGGATTGGGCGTTGACGTTGCGGGGCATCCTGCAACCGGGTATCAACTGCGCACGGTGCCAGACTTGTTGCTGCCGGAAATTCTGCGGCCGATGCTGCGCGGCACGATCTTCCCGGAACACCTTCATCACTTCTACAAAATAGGATCCACAAACACGGCGGCCATGGCTGGTGCGGCCGAGGGAGCTGCGCACGGCAGCGTGTATGTAGCCGAGGAGCAAACCGCGGGCCGCGGGCGAGGAGCCAATTCGTGGCAGTCTCCACGGTCAACGGGAATTTATTGCTCCTCGATTTTGCGGCCTGCGCTGCCGCCATCGGAGGTGCTGGTCTTATCGCTGGCCGCAGGGCTGGCCGTGCAGGCGGCGATTCGACAGGTGGATTCGCGGGTCACGCCGGACTTGAAGTGGCCCAACGACCTGTTGATCGACGGCAAGAAAGTTTGCGGGATCCTGACAGAGATCAATGCCGAGGCCACGCGTGTGCGCTACATCGTGGTGGGCATTGGGATCAATGTGAACCAGGCGAGCTTTCCGAAAGACTTGCCGGCCACGTCATTGCGCCTGGTGACCGGAAGCGAGTGGTCGCGAGTGGAACTGGTGGTGGCTTTGCTAAAATCACTCGACCAGGAATATCGGAAGTTGATTGAGGATCCCGATGCGCGGCAATCGATTCTGTCGCGGTTCGCGGAGAACTCTTCCTGGGTGCGGGGAAAGAAGATTCGCATCGAAGAAAACGGTGCGGCGTTGGAAGGAACGACGGATGGCCTGGATGACCGCGGATTCTTGCGCGTACAGACGGCACATGGAATGCAGACCGTGTTAAGCGGGACTGTGAGAGAGAGATAGTCAGACGGAAACAGAATGCTTCTCGTCATCGATGTAGGGAATACGAATACTGTGCTGGGAGTCTTTGCCCGGGTTGCGAAGGTGCCGCCGGGCGGAGATCCGGATGCGACGCCGCGTTATGAGCGGCTGGTAGCGAACTGGCGGGTGGCTACGTCGCGCACGAGCACGGTTGATGAATACGGTGTGCTGTTCCGCAATTTGTTCTCAATGGCTGGGCTGGAATCGAAAGGCATTCACGGGATCGTGGTGTCGTCGGTCGTGCCACCGCTCGATCCGGTTCTGCGGCAGGTATGTGAGCGCTACTTCAATCTGCGGCCGCTGTACATTGAGCCCGGAGTGAAGACCGGGATGCCGGTTCACTATGACAATCCCGCGGAAGTGGGAGCAGACCGAATTGTGAACGCCGTCGCGGCGCTGGAAAAATACGGTGGCCCGTGCGTGATCGTGGATTTCGGTACGGCTACCACATTCGATTGTGTATCGGCGAAAGGCGAATATCTGGGCGGAGTGATTTGTCCGGGGATCGGGATTTCGGCGGATGCACTGTTTGAGCGCACAGCGCGGCTGCCGCGCGTGGAGATTCGCAAGCCGGCGCGCGTGATTGGGTCGAACACGGTTGGCAGCCTGCAATCCGGGCTCTACTACGGATATCTGGGATTGGTGGATGGGATTCTTGAACTTCTGCTGGCGGAGTTAGGGCAGGAAACGCAGGTCATCGCGACCGGCGGACTTGGGCCGATGATCGGCACGGGATCGAAGTACATCAAGCACGTCGACGATTTTCTGACTCTCGACGGACTGCGCATTATCTGGGAGAGAAACGGATCAGGGCGGAGAGATCTCGCTTCCAAGCCTGCGGCGGCGGGAAGTGCAAAGAGCGCAAAGCCGGCGCAGTCGAAATCCAAGAATGGGGACAGTGCTGCTGCGACTCCCGCCTCGCGTTCTGCCCGCTGACCTGCCGTGGAAAATTATTTCAATTACTTTACCGAGGTAGAAGAGCGCTTTCTGCGGCGTCGCGGCGGCGGACTGCTGCTGTCGACGCTCGATTGGGCGCTGATTGAAACCTGGAAGGATGCGGGGATTCCGCTGGAGGCCGTACTGCGCGGGATCGACGAGGCATTCGATCGGTACAACGAGCGTCCGGCGAAAACGAAGAAGGTAAATAGTCTGGCGTACTGTTCGCAACTGGTGCTGGCGGCGGCGGAAGACATGAAGGAAGCGGCAGTGGGAGTGTCCAGCGATGAGGCCGCGGCCACGCCTCGCGCCAGGCAGGGGTTCGAGCCTGAGGTGGTGGCGGCGTTCTTACGCCGCAATGCAGAGGAGTTGGAAGCAGCGAAGTTGCCGCAGGGAAGCGGAGTGTCTCCGCGATCAGCTGCGATGGAAGCGGCCAAGACGCTGCGGCATCTGGCGGAAGAGATCGAAAAGAAGCCGACGGCGCGCTTGGAGGACTTGGAGCGGCGGCTCACGGTGCTGGAAGAGAAACTGTTCGCGGTGCTGGTGGCGTCGACGCCGGATGAAGCGATGGTCACGGTCCGCGCGGAGGCGGATCGCGATCTGGCGCCTTACCGGCGCAAGATGTCGGGAGCGCAGATTGATCAACTGCAAAAGCAATACATACACAAGAAATTGCTGGAGACATACCGGCTGCCGCGGCTGAGTTTGTTCTATATATGAGGCTGGTCCTCTCGGCGGCTAGAAGCGGACGGTTTTTGCGTTTAACGCGGCCCTGAAGGGTCGCTCTTCCACGGCTTGTCGCGAGGACTACCGTGACGAGTACGATCGTGCGGTGTGCCAAACATCGTGACCCATTATTTCGACGCATTGGTTCTGGGCGGCGGGGCGGCGGGACTGATGTGCGCGATCGAGGCCGGCAAGCGCGGGCGCCGCGTGGCTGTGCTCGAACACGCCGACCGGCTGGGGAAGAAGATTCTGATTTCCGGCGGCGGGCGTTGTAACTTCACCAATCTTCATTGCGGGCCGGAGAATTTTCTATCGGCGAATCCGCACTTCGCCAAGTCGGCACTGGCCCGCTACACGCCTGAGGATTTCATCGCTCTCGTCAAGAGGCACAACATTCCTTATCACGAGAAAACGCTGGGCCAGTTGTTCTGTGACCGCTCGGCGCGGGATATTTTGACGTTGCTCGAAGAGGAGTGTCGGGCGGGCGGCGTCAGCTTCTTCCTGAATACGAAAATTCAGGAGGTTGCACGAACGTCGGAGTTCATCGTGCGAGCTGCTGGCGAGGAATTTCACGCGCCCGCACTGGTGATTGCCACGGGAGGATTGTCGATCCCGAAATTGGGCGCGACTGCCTTTGGATATGACCTGGCCCGACAATTTGGATTGAAGATTCGGGAACCATGGCCCGGTTTGGTGCCGCTGGTATTGAGCGGCGAAGACCGGTCGCGTTACTGCGATCTGGCGGGGGTTTCGGCGGAGGTGATCGCTTCGTGCGATGGGCAGCAATTCCGCGAAAAGATGTTGATCACGCATCGTGGGTTGAGTGGTCCCGCGGTATTGCAAATTTCTTCATATTGGAAACAGCCACAAGCAATCCGCATCGACATCGCGCCGGGAGCCGATGTGACGACGAGTTTTCGCGATCCGAAGACGCCGCGCACGCTGACGACCCTGCGGACAGAATTTCGAAAAATTCTGCCACAGCGGTTCGCGGACCGCTGGCTGGAACAGCATGCTCCGAATGCCTGGACAAACTCTGCGCTAGCTGACTTCGAAAGCGCGGCGCATGGCTGGGAGGTCGCTCCCGCGGGAACCGAGGGCTATGAGAAGGCTGAAGTGACCGCGGGCGGCGTCGATACGGATGAACTTTCCGCCAAGACGATGGAGAGCCGGAAGGTGTCAGGTCTGTATTTCGTCGGCGAGGTCGTCGACGTGACGGGGCAACTGGGCGGGTTCAACTTCCAATGGGCGTGGGCCTCGGGCGCCGCAGCAGGCCGGGCGATCTGACTTTCTCGCGTAGAATCAAGACTTGCTCCTCACAATTGAAAAGTTGATCTACGGTGGCGACGGCCTCTCGCGCCTGCCCGCCGACGACCGCGGACGCGGCAAGGCCGTGTTCGTCCCCTTTGTGTTGGCCGGAGAAAAAATCGAGGCTTCTCTCACCGAACAGAAATCTGGCTTTGCACGGGCCAGGGTTGACGCGGTGATTGAGCCATCTCCGCAGCGCATTCCGCCTGGGTGTCAGTATTTTGCCCGGTGTGGAGGATGCCATTACCAGCACACGAGCTACGAGCATCAGCTGGAGATCAAGGAAGAAATCCTGCGCGAGACGCTGCGTCGCGTGGCAAAGCTGGAGCTGGCGTTCGAGATTGAAACGCATCCTTCGCCGCCGTGGAACTACCGGAACCGGTCGCGGCTGCAGGTCGAGACCAGTCCAAAGTTCGCCTTGGGATATTTCAAGATAGCGTCCCACGAACTGCTGGCGGTGGAGGAATGTCCGATCAGTTCTCCGCTGATCAATCGCGGCATTGCGGCCTTGTGGCAGAGCGGACGGGCGGGCAAAGTTCCGGCGGGAGTGCGGGAAGTGGAATTCTTCGCCAATGCCGACGACACACAATTGCTCGTGGACGTAGGCTGCGGACGCGAGGCCCGACGGGCTGTGGTGCGGGATTGGGCGGAGGAGCTGCGGGCGGCTTTGCCGAGCATTGCAGGAGTGGTCGCGTTCCGCGAACCGAACCCTGGAGATCGGAAGGCGGGGGCGCAGGAAATCCTGGTGACGGTGGGCGCTAGTTCTTTGGAATATGTGACGCAACGGGCAACTTACCGGGTGAGTGCGGGATCGTTTTTCCAAACCAATCGCCACCTGACCGACGAATTGATAAGAATCGTGACCGGGGGGCAGTCGGGGGAGTTGGCGCTCGATCTGTATGCGGGAGTGGGGTTGTTTTCCACAGCCCTCGGTGACTTTCATCACGTCGTTTCTGTTGAGTCGTCACAGACATCCTCAGGCGATCTTTCCTACAATCAGGGCTCGAATGGAAAGTCAGTCCAGGCCACGACCGAGCAATACCTGGCCCGGAAGGAAGACTCGGGGCGAGTCAGGAAGGGTGCAATCCTCCCTCATTCTATTCATAAGCCCGACCTAGCGGTGGTGGACCCGCCCCGAAGCGGCCTGGGAGAACGCGTGGCGCGAATGTTGGCGACCTTGGGCGCGCCACGCGTGATCTACGTGTCGTGCGATCCAGCAACATTGGCGCGCGATCTGGTGCCAATGCTGGCGGCCGGATATCGGGTCGAGCAGGTACATCTGGTGGATTTGTTTCCCCAGACCTTCCATCTCGAGAGCGTTGTGCATCTCGTGCGTTAGACGGACGAGAGAGCAGATGAGACCGCGATTCCGACGATCGCCTGCGTGACGATCGCCCGCGTGATGGTCGCTCTCATGACGATCGGCCCCTGATCGGCCCGGCACCCATCTATGATTGCGCCGCCTGCTTCGGCATCGCCTCCCAACTACCAGTTCAAGGCGTCCCGCCAGCCGATGCTTTGGGCGGCGGTGTCTTATGCACTGGGCGTTGTGGCGGGAGTCTATGCTTGGCGCCCCACGCTGTGGTGGGTGGTCGCAGGAGCCGTATTCGTCATATCCGCGGCGTATTTCGCGCGGCGAGGCTCCGGCTTGGGTTGGGCACTGGCGCTGGGCGCTTTCTTTCTCGCAGGTGCACTGCAGGTTCAGGTGCGAACCGGCGCCTGGCATCTGGATACTGGGATTCAGCCGTTTGCCGACCGGCAAGAGGTTCAAGTTGTGGCGCACGTCACTCAGGACGCGCGGCTGCAGCGGGCCGGGCCCAGCGAAATCCGAGAAACACTTGAGGTCGAAACCGAAGAGATTCGAACGGATGCTGGACAGGTCGTTCCCGTTCATTCCGGCATTCGCCTGAGTCTCTACAGCCCGCGCGCGGCCGACGGCGGAGCGGAAGAAAGTCTCGAGCCCAGCCCGGAGAATTCCAAACCGGCGATGCCCGTTTTCCACTACGGAGAACGGATTCGGTTCTTCGCCAAGCTTAGGCTTCCACGGAACTTCCGGAATCCGGGGGCATTCGATTATCAGGGATACCTGGCGGATCGCGGCATCGCCGCGCTGGGGTCCACAAAGATCAGTGATGTGGAATTGCTAAGCGGCTTTGCCGGCAGCCGAGTTGCCGCCTGGCGCAGCCGGATGCACCGCAGTGTTATTGCGAAGGTACACGAACTTTGGCCTCCGCGGGAGGCGGCGCTGATTGATGCCATGGTCATCGGCGAAGAGGCGTTCATCGATCGCGATACGCGCGCCGACTTCCAGCGGTCCGGTACGTATCACGTGCTGGTGGTTTCGGGGATGAATGTCAGCATTCTTGCCTTTGTCGTGTTCTGGACGTTGCGGAGGCTGCGCTTGAGCGATGTGCTGGCCACCCTGCTGACAGTGGGATTCTGCGTGACTTACGCCTTGATCACCGAGGTGGGCGCGCCGGTCTGGAGGGCCACGCTGATGTGCGCGGTGTACCTGGGCACGCGGGTGCTTTACCGGGACCGGGCCATGGTCAACGCGATTGGGGCGGCAGCAGTGGGGCTGCTGGTTTTCGATCCGCGCCAGCTGTTTACCGCCAGCTTTCAGATGACATTTGTCTGTGTGCTGATCGTGGCGGCCATTGGAGTGCCCATCCTGCAGCGGACCTCGCAACCTTACAAGCAGGCGCTGATGAATTGGGATTCCAACGACTATGCGGCAATGCTGCCGCCGCGGGTCGCGCAATTCCGCGTGGATCTGCAATTCATCGCGACGCGCGTGAGTCTGTTCGTCGGAGAGGTCTGGTCGGGCCGATTGATTCGAGCGTTGGTGCGGGTGCTGCTCCACTCGTGGGAATTGCTTTTCGTCTCGGCGGTGATGCAGATGGGCCTGGCACTCCCGATGGCGTACTACTTCCACCGGGCAACTACTGTGGGCCTGCCGGCGAATTTGATCGTGGTGCCGCTCACGCAGTTGATGATGCCCGCCGCCATCGCCACGCTGCTGCTGGGATCTGTCTCGCCCTGGCTGGCCAAGATTCCGGCGCTCCTCACGACGATTGCGGTCGAGGGAATTACGGGCAGCGTGCGAGGCCTGGGATCGCTCCGCGTGGCGGACCTACGGGTTGCCATGCCCTCGATCGTGGTGATGGTTCTTACGGGAGCCGCACTGGTACTGGCCATTTGGGCGGCGCGCAGACGGGCGGTGTTCGCGGCCGCGGGTCTCGTCGCAATTCTGGTCGCTTCCGTGGTACTCGCGTTCGTCCCGGCGAAACCGCACATTTATCCGAACGTACTGGAAGCGACCTCGATCGACGTCGGCGAAGGGGATTCGACATTGCTGGTCACGCCGCAGGGGAGGACTTTGCTGATTGATGCGGGCGGCCCGATTGGCCCGGGCGGTTCGCAGCTCGACTTCGGCGAAGATGTGGTTTCGCCGTACTTGTGGAACCGCGGCATTTCGCGCCTGGACACGGTTGCGATCACGCACGGGCACTCCGATCACATTGGGGGAATGATTGCTGTGCTGAAGAATTTCCGGCCGAAGGAGCTGTGGGTCGGATTGCTGCCGCCGAGCCAGGCTCTGGAAAATGTGATCGCGACCGCGAACTCACTCGGCGTCAAAGTAGTTCGACATTGGGAAGGAGACACATTCGACTTCGGAGGGGCGCAGGTGGAGGTGCTGTTTCCGCCGCGCGAGTGGATCGCCGGCGACAGGCCTAAGAACAATGATTCGATGGTGCTGCGCGTGAGCTACGGAAAATCCTCGGTGCTTTTGGAAGGGGATGCGGAAAAGGAGGTGGAACGGCGCATTGCCGCGCTGCACCATCCGCAGGCCGACCTTTTAAAAGTGGGCCACCACGGAAGCGCGAATGCGACCACGGCGGAGCTGGTCGATTCGGCGAAGCCGCAACTTGCGGTTATTTCTGTCGGGACGGGAAACTCATTCGGCTTGCCGCGCTCGGAAACGCTCAACCGTCTGGCTGAAGCCGGAGCGCGCGTCTACCGAACGGATCTGGACGGCGCGGTTACTTTCTATCTCGATGGGCGGTCGGTCACGCCTATTGTGGCGGCTCTTCCGTAATCTGGATCTCTGCGGTGGCATCGTCGTCGGTGGCCGGTGACCGGCGATATTCCTCAATCAACTTTCGTGCCGCTTCCTCGTCTTCTTCGCGCACGAGAATGATCACTCCTCCGAGCCCGGGAAAGGCGTCCTGAACGAGAGACGCCGAAGTCAGGTCACTCTCGATGCCCGCGGAATCGAGCAGCCCCTTGACGACCAGAGCCTCGGATTCCTGCTCGGAACCGAATGCTTTGACCAGTTTCTCGTTAGGATTGGGGAGGGGTGGGGTGTCTTGGGGTTCTGCCATGAAGGTCTCCAATTCCAGATTCATCGGTATGCTGCCCAGCGATTCTACTCCCTTGCCAGCCAAACACTGCGGCACGCGCGGGCGGAAACTCTGGGACCGCAGACTGGATGCGGATTCTGAGTGGAGGGTTGCGGCTCGAGAACCCGCACGGCTACCAGGAACAGCACCTTCGGGCGGTTGCTTTCTGAGGAAACTCAGGCAGAATGGGGAGAATCGATGATCCAGCAACCGAGGGCGCATCGCCGCGGAAGGCTGCGTCATCCAATCGCTGTGGGACGGTAAAGGGGACCGCATGAACTTACGCGAGCAGAGTGGGAAGGATTCCGCATTTCCGCTAGCCGACGAGGAAGCCCGGGAACGCGAAGAGGAAGCGCGAAAAATCCGCCGGCTGCAGATGATGATCAGCATGGTGATGTCTGTGATCGGGCAGGATCCGAACCTTAGCGTGGAAGAGGCTTCAGAACTGGCGGCGGGAGCAAAGCGCTCCGCACTGGCTATGTTTCCTGACAAAGAACTCGCGTACGACCTGCTTTACAAGCCCCGGCTGCAGCGGCTGATGAAGGAACGGTTTCGGCTGCAGTAGCCCGAGCGCGGCACCTCCTTTCTCTATTTGTTACCGTTGTAGATTACGAGGCTTCCACCACGCAGAAAGCCGCCCTTTCATCTGATCCACTTGGCATATACTCCCCGACAAATGTCCAAGACGCGACATCGGTTCACGCCATTCTTTGGCCTCGCCACCGCCGTTCTTATTGGAAACTGTGGCCTTGCGGCCGTCGCTGTCGGCCAAACCAGGTCTACCGAACGAGCGGGCGGCTGCTCCGCATACGCATCCATTCCGCTCCCAGCAGAAGCAGACAAAGCTCAGATCCCCAAGACACCTTTGGGTTGCGCTTCTTACCGCTCCTATCGCGGCGTCGGGCGCCCAGTAAACTACTCCGATGCTCGTGAATGTGCATGGCAGGAGCGGCTTGCGCAGAAGGCAGACCTCGGACAAAACCAGGAGGAACCCACGGCATGGGTTGTCGGCGGCTCGCTCATCCTTGCCGACATTTATTTCAATGGTACGGGGGTCAATCGAGACCTCCCGCTCGCCATGCGCTTCGCCTGCGAGTCCGAGGAAAGGATGGCAATGCTAGCGCTGCCGGACATCGCAAAACTTAATGGCGCGCCTCGCGCTCGCGGGTTCTTCGAATTCTGCGACTATGCCGCGACAACGTTCACGATGAACTTCTGCAGTGGCTATGAATCTGAAATCGCAGATGAGCGCAGAAGTCGTTACTACAACTCACTGAAATCCTCCATGACCGGAGACCAACTGGCAGCTTTCGCAACGCTTCTTGCCGCTCAGAACGCATACATCGAAGCGCACGCCTCCGAGGTCGATCAAGGCGGCACTATCCGCGTTATACGAACCGTCGGCTCACAGCGCATCTTGAAAGATCTCTTTCACACGGACGTGGTTCACTTCGAGCGTAAGAAATGGCCCGTGCTTTCTGACAACCAAATCGCCACGGCCGATGCCTTGCTACATCGCGAATACGTGAAGAAGCTCCGGCAGTTGCGTATGCAGTCAAAGGGGTCGATCGATCAGGGCTCCGTCACGGCCGAGCATCTTTCCGGCGTGGAACAGACTTGGCAGACCTACCGTGATGCCTGGGTCACATTTGCGCGTCTCCGCTATCCTGCCACGGTTGCTGCCATCCGAGCTGAAATCACGCTCGACCGATACCGTCTGCTGAAAACCATCCAGCCTTACGTCCCTTAGCTGACCTTTCATCGTTCCAGCAGCCAAGGTTCGAAGGGAAGCTTGGACATAAAGGCAGTTGCGGTCGAAATCCATGAGTTTCACTTCCCTGACCACGATCAGCGAACGGTTCGCTTTGCACTACTCATCCACCACCGTATTCCGCAGCGTCCCCACACCTTCCACGGTGACTTCAACGCGATCACCGGCGACCAGCGGGCCTACGCCGGAGGGCGTGCCGCTGGGAATCAGATCGCCGGGGAATAGCGTCATGGCCTGGGCGATGTGGCGGATCACCACGTCGAGCGTGAAGATCAGGTCGCGCGTATTGCCGTTCTGGCGGACATCGCCATTGACGCGGGTCTCCACGCCGATGCCGGCCCACGGATCGATTTCGTCTGTGACGACCGGCCCAACGGGGCAGAAGGTGTCGAAGCCCTTCGCCCGGGACCACTGCCCGTCTTTATTCTGCAGATCGCGCGCCGTCACGTCATTTACGCAGGTGTAGCCGAGAATGTATTGCCGGATGTCGGCGTCGGGAGCGGGCTGGTAGCAAGTCTTGCCGATGACGACGCCGAGTTCACCTTCATAATCGACACGCTGGGAAATCTTCGGACGGCGGACGACTCCGCCCGGAGGGAGCAACGCCGAGGTGGCCTTGAGAAACAGAAGGGGCTCGGTGGGAACGTCGTGTCCCAGTTCGGCTGCGTGCTCGCGATAATTGCGACCGATGCAGACGATCTTCGAGGGCCGCACGGGAGGCAGCAATGCGGCTTCTTCGAGGGGGACGGCTTCTATGCGCCGGGAGCGCAGACTTTCCAGATCCCCGTCAGCCTCTTCCGGAGGATTCAGCAGAAGGCGCACGATCGAATCGCGCCCGGCAACGGACTCTACCAACCCGTACTGAGGCTGGCCATTGAATTGAAATCGGCAGTATCTCATCGCCATCTATCTAACCATATCCTTGGAAATTGAGGCGCAGAGAGGGGAAATATTTCCTGCACGGCGTCACAGGGAGCTATAAGAGAGTGTGCTCGAGAAACGGTGCCGTCGCTACGGGACTCGCTGGTTTTACCCACTTTACCCGGCACTTCCGTGCCGGGCTTTCACATCCCGTCCCTGCGGGGCTGGAATGTTGGCAGCCTCACGCGGCCCCCTCGGCTGCGCTCAGGTCAGACGGTGAAGGGCCGATCTTCAACGCTCACGGCACCGACTCGCCTGCTTCCTCCGAGTGCGCACTCTCATTCCCGCGCACATCGACCGCCGACACCGAGTACAAATAATGCTTTCCTGACACAATATTGGTATCCCGATACGCCGGCGTCTTCACCAACTCCGGATTGAGTTTGGCCGGTGACGCGCCCTCTTCGTGGCGATAGATGTTGTAGCCGGCGAGGTCGACGTCTGGGACCGGTGCCCAGACCAGATCGATAAACGGCTGCTGCCCCGGTCCGGAGAATACCGCCTGCACGCCGGTTGGGATGGCGGGAGGGAAGACGTCGTCGGCGAAGACTCGAACCGCGGGGGTATCGTCGCCTTCTACCTGTACCGGAGGTTTGTTGTCCTGGGAGATGACCGTGACCGTCTCCGCGCGATACTCGTAGGTCTTTTGCCACTCGAAGCTCGAATCAGTCAGTGAGAAATGGTGATCGCTTCCGGCGGGCGTCTCGCCAGCCAACGAGCGCTCTTGCGTCCCCTCCAGCGTGCGGTACACACGATAGACGTAGTGAATGGAGGGTGGCGCGGCAGTGGCCGGAACGTCGCTCGCCCAAGTAAGCACGATCCCCTGGCTGGTAACGCGGGCCTCGAAATCCTGCGGCGGAGGAAGCGTGCGAATCAAGGAAACTCGGGCCTGGTTGGACAATGCGGCCGCACGGCCGTCGGTGTTCTGCACCTCGATGGCGTAGGTTGCGGTGGAAGGCGCTTCGCTTTGCAACGAAGCTGGCAGAGGGTCGGTGTAGGAGGCGGTCTGTTTCTGGTCGTGGGTTTTGCCGGCTGATAGTTTGAGTGGCGTTGTGGTCTGGCCCACTGGCGTTCCACACACCGGCTGAGATTTGTCGGTCAATTCTGGCAATCCGCGGCAAATGCGAGTCGGTCCCAGGCTGCGGATGGTTTGCCGGTCAGTCGTGACGGTGGGAATCGTCCAGGTGAGGTTGACGTGGTCGCCTTTGCGCGAAGCCCGTAAGTCGGTGGGGGGTTTTGGTAAGTCGAGGGAAGGAGGCTGAGGAGGCGCAATGGTCGCGCACGCCGCAAGTATCAGCGGGGCGCAGGCGGCCAGGCAAAACCTCAGCGTCGAGCGTCTCATGGAGAAAAGGACAGAGTAACAGAAGCGTCGTGGCGTGCTGAGGGTTCCAGGTCGCGACTAAGGGCTCTTTCTTTAGCAGGCTAAAGCCATGTTGATCCTGCGTTACACGGCACGGGTGGAGGAGGTTGCGGAAAAAAGCATACCAGACTGCGTAGAGGGCGCACCGGGGCTAAAGCCCTAAGAATTCAATGCGACTTACGCGGCCCTGAAGGGCCGCTCTTCCACGGTGACACATACGTCCACGGTGACACATACGTCCACGGTGACACATACGTCCATGGTGACACATACGTCCATGGTGACACATTCGTTCCCGGTGACAGACTCGCTTATGCCGTTTGAGCAGCCTTTGGAAGTCGCTCCCTTTCCGATCCTGCTGCACTGCGGAGCTTTCTCGCAGACGGCTAGGCGGCGAGTTCCTTCACAGCCTCGCGAAAAACTTTCGTATGGCGGTCCACGTCGTCATTCTCGGTCTGGGGCGACATCAGTGCCATATTGTGAAAGGGCGTGAGCAGAATTCCGCGGTTCATCGCATAGAGATGCATAAAGCGCTCGAGTTCGAAGTCCATGGCATCGTGCGCCTGCGATCCATTCTTCGGCTCAGCGCCAAACATGTATTCCGCGCGGCACCCCAGGCAGGTGACGTGCCAGGGCAGCTCCGCATCGGCGATTGCTTTGGCAACGCCTTTCGTCCAGCGCTCGGCCATCGGGATCATTCGAGCGAAGGCCTCCTTCGTGAGCACCTTGGTCAGAGTGGCGCGCATGGCGGCGAGAGAAAGCGCGTTGCCTGCGAGCGTTCCTCCGATGCCGCCTACATCGCAGTTCTCCAATTCTTGCTTGGCAGTAATGCGATCGGCGACTTCCTGCGAAAAACCGTAGGCAGCGCCGGGGATTCCTGCTCCGATGGCTTTGCCGAAGACGAGCACGTCGGGATCGAGATTCTCGGCGCGGGTGTATCCGCCCGGGCCAGCACAGATCGTGTGGGTTTCGTCGATGATGAGCAGCGTGCCGTACTTGCGCGTGAGCTCGCGCAGGGCTTGATGATAACCGGGCTGCGGATGAACGATGCCTACATTCGTCATGGCGGGTTCGGCGAGCACACAAGCGACGTCTTCCAAGTGAAGCGCGGCCTCCAAGGCGTCCACGTCGTTGAACTCGACGACCTTTGTGGTGACGGCGGGATTCACGGGCGGTCCGATGTTTCCGGGGCGCGGCCCAATCGTGCCATCAGCGGCAAGATGGATGAAGGTTTCGTCCACGGTGCCGTGATAACACCAGTTAAACACCAGAATCTTCTGTCGCCCGGTGATCTGGCGCGCCAAGCGGATGGAAAACCGGTTGGCATCGGTGGCCGTGAGTGCGAACTGCCAGAAAGGAAGTTGGAATCGCGACTGCAGTTCTTCCGCGACGAGGATGGAATCTTCCCCCGGCAGCATGAGCGTGATGCCGCGCCGCATCTGCTCTTCTGCGGCCTTTACGGTGGCATGAGGCGAATGCCCGGTCATCGCGCCGGTGTCGCCGAGGCAGAAGTCGATGTAGCGGAGGCCATCGACGTCGAAGAAGTGCGCGCCTTGAGCTTCCCGCACAAATGGCGGAAAGGCACCAGCCCACTTGACCATCCAGTTCATAGGAACGCCGGCGAGCAGCGACTTGCGGGCGCGTTCGAACAGCGCCTTCGATTTCGGACGGTCGTCCACGAACTTCTTCTGTTCGCGTTGCATCAGGGATTGCAGGCGGGAGCGGTCGATGGATTTCATGGAGAAATAAAACTAAACCACAGAGGACGCAGGGTATCACAGGGGAACCCTGTGAAAAGCCTATCTGTCTTACCCGGTGTCCTCTGTGGTGAAAGATTTTTCTACAGAATGTAGCGGCTCAAATCCTGATCTTTCACGATGTCGCTTAGCATCTTGCGGACGTACTCGGCGTCGATCGTGACGTGCTCGCCCTTCTTCTCAGGGGCCTCGAAGCTCAGTTCATCGAGCACGCGTTCCATGATGGTGTGCAGCCGGCGCGCGCCAATGTTCTCGGTGCTCTCATTGACGCGAAAGGCGAAGTGCGCAATTTCGTTGAGCGCCTCCGGCGTGAATTCCAGCTTGACGCCTTCGGTTTCAAGCAGCGCCGTATATTGCTTCACCAGCGACGACTTTGGTTCGGTGAGAATGCGGACGAAATCTTCCATGGTCAGCGACTGCAGCTCCACGCGAATGGGGAAACGTCCCTGCAATTCGGGGATGAGGTCGCTGGGCTTTGAAACGTGGAATGCGCCTGCGGCAATAAACAGGATGTGATCGGTGCGCACCATGCCGTAACGCGTGTTGACGGTAGTTCCTTCGACAATCGGCAGAATGTCGCGCTGCACGCCCTCTCGGGAAACATCAGGTCCATGGCCGCCTTCGCGGCCGGCGATCTTGTCGATCTCGTCGAGGAAGACGATTCCGGAATTCTCCACGCGGTCGATGGCCATGCGCGTTACCTGATCCATGTCGATCAGGCGCTGTTCTTCTTCCTGGATCAGATACTCGAAGGCCTCATTGACCTTCATC
Organism: uncultured Acidobacteriota bacterium; assembly: GCA_963765015.1. Classification (GTDB taxonomy): domain Bacteria; phylum Acidobacteriota; class Terriglobia; order Terriglobales; family Acidobacteriaceae; genus Sulfotelmatobacter. The sequence goes on from CAVXVD010000141.1 coordinate 34,218, forward strand.
TTCCGCTTCTTGGTGCGCTGCCCGAAGATGTTCGGCAACATGTCTTTAATATTGACGTCCATCTCCTCGACGCCCTGGTTGCTCAGAATTTCGAACGAGGGAAAATTGCGCTCGCGCACGTCGATTTCGACCATGCGGTCGTCGAGTTTGCCTTCGCGCAACTGCTGGCGGAGTTTTTCGCGCGTGCGGCTTGCCGACGGAGATTCGGTGAGAGCCGTGCTGGCATCAATCACCACGCCACCCGAGCTTGAGGACGGCTCTTGGCGAGGCGGAGGCGAGGGCGGCAGAAGAATGTCGAGCAATCGCTCCTCGGCGTTCAACTCGGCCTTATCGGCGACGTCTTCCAGCTTTTCTTCACGGACGTTGTCGATGGCAATTTCCACCAGATCGCGCACCATCGATTCCACGTCGCGGCCCACATAGCCGACCTCGGTGAACTTGGAGGCTTCTACTTTGAGGAAGGGCGAGTTGGCGAGCTTCGCCAGGCGGCGAGCGATCTCGGTCTTGCCCACGCCGGTGGGGCCGATCATGATGATGTTTTTGGGGATAATTTCTTCGGCGAGTTCCGGAGACAACTTCTGCCGCCGGGTTCGGTTGCGCAGAGCGATGGCCACGGCGCGCTTGGCGTCTTTCTGGCCAATCACGTGTTTATCGAGCTCGACGACGATCTCGCGCGGAGTCAGTTCATCCAGCGCGAGCTGTTCTTCTTCGGCGGAGGAGGGAAGGTAGATAGCCATAGGAAATTCGGAACTCAGACCTTAGCCCTCGGCGGAAGCTTTTTGAAGTCCGAGGTCTGATTTTACAGTTCTTCGATCGTTACCCGGTCATTGGTATAGATGCACATCTTGCCCGCAATCTTCATGGCTTCTTCGGCGATCTGGCGGGCCGATAGCTCTGTGTGCTCGGCCAGGGCTTGCGCAGCGGCCTGAGCATAAGGGCCGCCGCTGCCAATGGCTGCAATTCCGGTGTCGGGTTCGATCACATCCCCCTGGCCGCTGAGCAGGAATGTCTGCTCCTTATCGCTGACCAACAAGAGTGCTTCCAGATGCCGGAGAAACTTATCGGTCCGCCAATCGCGGGCCAGTTCGACGGCGCCTCGACCCAGGTTCCCGTGATATTGCTCGAGCTTGGCTTCGAATCGGCTGAATAAGGTAAAGGCATCCGCGGTAGAGCCGGCAAAGCCTGCCACGATTTTGTCGTTGTAGAGCCGCCGGATCTTCTTGGCCGTGTGTTTGATCACCGACTCACCGAGGGTGACCTGACCATCTCCGGCCAGAACCACACTTCCGTTGCGGCGCACCGACAAAACGGTCGTCGATCGAATCAGTCGTTTCGTAGTCATGAGCGCAATTTTTGATTATAGCAGCGCGAGCCCGAGGCCTTTCCTCAGCACAGGTCAGGGGTAGCGGCGCAGTTGGAAAATGCCCGTCCCTCAGCGGCGAAAGCCGCGATGAAAACAGGACGCTTACGGCACCGCTGAAGCCGTGCCTTTCAGAGCTCATGCAAACTGTACAGCTACCAGGGATGGCTCAGAATCGTCGAATCTTTTCTGCGAATGACAGGGTGCTTCAGTAACCACAGAACCGATTACTGGTGTGACATTTACCAACCCCACCAACCCCCTTACTTTCATACTCATGCGACAGTCTGCCGCTGTTCTTTGCCACGACCAACGAGCGCTCCAAGCGTTGAAATCCGCCCTCGAACCGCTCCAAGTGGAGCTGACGAATTGCCGTTCCCAGCAAGATGCATTGGTGTTAGTCATGACTGGGAGGGCGTCGATGCTTATTGTGGATTTCGATATGCCCGACGCCCAGGAGGCGATCCGAATGGCGGCGCTGTTGCCGCCTGAGCAAAAGCCTTTCCTGCTGGCGATTTCCAGCCGGGCCTGGCCGGGGACGGGACAGGCGTTTCAGTCCGGCGCCAGTCGTATCCTGTACAAGCCTCTCGAAGCGGAGCCTCTAAAAGAAGCCTTGCTTGCCGGACGGAAAGCGCAGAAGAAAAACCGGCGCAAGTCAGAGCGTTACGAGGTGAAAACCCTGGTCTATCTTGAGCTGGAAGGCGGCACACAGCCCGGAATCAGTATCGATATTGGAGAAGAGGGGCTGGCGGTGCAAGCCACCGAGGCGGTGCCGATCAGTTCGAACGTGGCTTTCCGCTGCGTGTTGCCGGGAACGGATATCACAATCCACGGGCATGCGGACGTGATCTGGGCCAGCGACCAGGGCCGGGCTGGGCTGTTCTTCTCGAAGCTGGCTCCTGCGGCGCGCAAGCATCTGAAACACTGGCTGAGCAAACGGGGGGCACACAACAAGCATGCGGTTCGCGATTTGCTGCCGCCGGCAGGAGATGATGTCGCGTTCGCGCTTTGCGACAAAGAAGAGGAACTGATCCCCAGCTGACGCGAGACTCTATCTGGGATTTCGCCGTCTGCCTTAGAATTGATTCCGAATTAAGGAGGCGGCGCTGACTAGCATTCCGCAAACCGTTCTTCCATTTAACGGGCATTCGATGGTGGGCGAACTGCAGCGCGTGCTGGTGTGTTCGCCGCGCATGGCAGGATGGAACCAACCGGAGCGAGTTGCCCGTTGGACCGACCTTGGATTTCACCACGCGCCTGTCTTCGCTACGGCCCAGGCGCAGCATGAGAGTTTATGTCGCGAATTGGAAGTTGCCGGCGCAGAAGTCATCGAGTTGCCTCCCGCCACTGATCTGTCCCTCGATGCGGTGTACACACACGATTCTTCGCTGGCCACCGATTTCGGTGTGATCATCATGAGGCCGGGCAAGGCGAACCGGGTCGCCGAGGGCAGGAACCACGAATCATTCTGCCATCTGCTTGGCGTTCCGACCTTAGCGAAAATCGTCGACCCGGGTACGACGGAGGCCGGGGACATTCTCTGGATCGATCCGAAGACGCTTCTGATTGGTCATGGGTATCGGACCAACGCCTCGGGCATCGCACAAATGAGAGATCTGCTCGCGCCCAGGGGAATCGAAGTGATCGCTGCGCCGCTTCCTTACGGGCCCGGGCCATCGGCGTGCCTTCACTTGATGTCGTTAATCAGCTTGCTGGACGAGAAGACTGCGCTGGTTGACCTGTCCTGGCTTGCGGTTGAGACCGTCGAGTTGCTCAAGTCGCGCGGTTTTGGGTTTATCGAAATTGATACCTCGGAACGAGATACGCTGGCCTGCAACGTTCTGGCATTGGGCGAGAAGCGTTTGCTGGCGATTGAGGAAAACGGCAAGACGAACCGCCGCCTGCGCGAGGGCGGGTTCGATGTCCGCACGTTCCCCGGCAGCGAGATTTGCATCAACGGCAGCGGTGGCCCCACGTGCCTGACGCGTCCGCTGCTGCGGGGATAGCGGAATTCACGGTGGGTCTTAGGATTCGAGATCGAACACTGCTCTCGACGTCTCCGGGTCGAAGGGCAGGGAGAAGTGCTCGTGCACGATTCGCCATTTGCCCTGATCTCGCCGGTACACCGCTGTGTCGCGAATCCAGCTCTGCTTTCCTAACCCTGTGAAGCGATAAAGGAAGTGGGCGATGGCAAGATCGCCGCTCAGGGTAATCGAAAGGTCTTTCATCTCGGTAGCAAACGTAGGTGGAAAGTGGGACAGCGATGTATCCCACTCGCGACGCCAATCTTTCGCCCCTCTGATTTGAAACGGAGGTTTTACGTTGAAGACGACTACGTCGTCAGCGTAATAGGTCATGATGCGGTCAACATCCTTCGCGCAGATTGCCTGCTGCTGAGTAGTGAGCAGTTGTCGAATGTGTTCCTCGTCGTTTGCCATGTCATTGCTCCCCTAATGGGACATTGAGTCCAAGTGTGCGCCGAGACGGTCCAGGGTCTGAGTCCAGCCCGCCTCCATTCCCTTCAGATATTGAGGGGCGATGGCAGTCGCCTTCAGGACGCGGGCCTGCATGGTCAACGTGGTTTTGGCATTCTGCTGCGCGAATGTGACGGTGTTCAGGATGTCGAACATCGAGTTGCCGAGCTCGTCTAACGCGCTGCTGAGAAAAACCAGCCGGCTCGGCTCATCGACTTCCTCAAATATGCCCTTCATGGGGTAGACGACGCCGTTGGGGGCGCGCATGTGGATGCGGATCGCTCCTCCCACCCGCACGTCCAGTTCGCACACCGGGTTGGTAAAGCCATGCGGTCCCCACCATTGCGCCATGTGCCTTGGGTCGGTCCATGCCTTAAACACCAGTTCTCTGGGCGCATCGAACACGCGGGTCAAGACCAAGTCGAATCGGCTGGATTCCCCGGCGGCGCTAAGCCTTGCGTGGTTTGCGGACATGCTCCTTCTCCTTCTCATCTTTTATTTTTGATCCGGTTTTTGATCCCGGCTTCGCTTCCCGCTTTTTCAATTCCTGCAGATAGTCATCCAGCCGGTCGAAACTTTCTTCCCAGAAGCGGCGGTAGTGTTCCACCCAGCCCGCGACATCCTGCAGGGGAGCGGCTTGCAGGCGGCAGGGCCGCCATTGGGCTTCGCGGCCGCGCGCGATTAATCCGGCGCGTTCCAGCACCTTCAGATGCTTGGAAATGGCGGGCATGCTCATGGAAAAGGGTTCGGCCAGTTCCGTCACCGAGGCCTCTCCGGAGGCCAGACGGGCCAGAATGGCGCGCCGGGTGGGGTCAGCCAGTGCTCCGAAGGTTTCGCTCAACCGGTCATTCATGGGCGGTAATAAACCAAATAGTTAATTAACTACTAAGTTAAATACACCAACGATGCCTTCTCGTCAAGAGGCCCTTTGACGAAGTCGGGACGGGAGCGACTCGGAATGTCCCAGGTCTCGCAAACATCGGCGAGACATGGGACACCCGCGATGGGACACCCCGGCATCGATCTCCATGGAGCGGGATTTCCAGTGGGCGGGCTTGGTATGATGGGCGCTAGGAAATCCATCCTTCGAAAACTCATGATGCTTGTTTGCGTGTCCCGCTGGCGATTGGTTGTGCTGTTACTCGGAATCGCGGCCGGTGCAGCCGTCTGTGCGTCAGCACAGAACCCGCCGCAAGGTGTGGTTACGGTGGAAGCCGTCACCGGTTCTCAACCACTGCGCGATGGCATTCAGATTCAAGCGGGCCCGGCGATCCTGCGGATCACGGCAATGCGCGACGATATGGTCCGGGTGCGCATCGCGGCCGGCAACAGCCTCCCGGAGGATGCGTCGTGGGCGGTTCTTCCTGAGCCACGCGGCAAGACCATTGAGGTGCAGCCGGCGCAAGATGCCGCGGCGGTGGGCTTCCGCACCGGCGCACTGGATGTTCGGGTCGAGAACAATCCGCTGCGCCTCGTCATTCGCGATCTGGCCGGCAATGTCATTTCTGCCGACGCCGTGGGACGTCCGGTGAAATTCCAACTGGGCGGATTTGCGGTTTCGAAGCAGATGCCCGGCGACGAACATTATTTTGGGCTCGGGGACAAGGCTGGCTCGTTTGACCGAAAAGATCAGGCGTTTACGCTGTGGAATACCGATATCGGACCGCAGGAATCGGTGGATCCGCTATACAAGAGCATTCCTTTTTTCCTCGCCATTCACGGAAACCGCAGCTACGGAATTTTTCTCGACAACACGTGGCGAACCTGGTTTGACTTCGGCAAACAGGCGCGCGACGCGCTTGCCTTCGGGGCGGAAGGCGGCCCGCTCGATTACTACTTCATTTACGGTCCGACTCCAAAGCAGGTTGTAGAAGGCTATGCATACCTCACGGGGAAGCCTCCACTGCCTCCGCTGTGGGCGCTGGGATTTCAGCAATCGCGATACAGCTACACTCCGGAGTCGCAACTGCGCGAGATCGCGAACCGGCTGCGAACCGACAGGATTCCGTCGGATGTGGTTTACCTTGATATCGACTATCAGGACAGGAACCGGCCGTTCACGGTGAATCCAAAGACATTCCCAGATTTTCCCGGGCTGGTGGCTGATTTGCGCAAGCAGCATTTTCATCTGGTCAACATCACCGACCTGCACATCGCGCACGCGCTGAACCAGGGATACTCGCCGTACGACACCGGCGAGGCGGGCAATCATTTCGTGAAGAATCCGGATGGAAGCGAATTCGTCGGCGTGGTATGGCCGGGGCCGGCGGTGTTTCCGGATTTCACCCGCGCGCAGACACGCGAATGGTGGGGCGGACTCTATGCGGAATTCGTGAAGGATGGCGTGTCCGGGTTCTGGAATGACATGAACGAGCCCTCGGTGTTTGAAGTCCCCTCCAAGACGATGCCGCTGGACACGGTGCACCGGATCGAGGAGCCGGGCTTCGCGACGCGGACGGCGACGCATGCCGAGATTCACAACGTGTTCGGGATGGAAAATGCACGGGCCACTTACGAAGGCCTGCTGAAACTGCGGCCGGACGAGCGGCCCTTTGTGCTGACCCGCGCGACGTATGCGGGAGGGCAGCGTTTCGGCTTCACCTGGACGGGAGACAATTCGGCAACCTGGAACCATCTTCGCCTGGCTACACAGATGGTGCTCAACCTGGGAGTGAGCGGCATTTCGTATGTGGGCGCCGATGTGGGCGGGTTCAATGGGTCGCCGCCTCCCGCGCTGCTTACACGCTGGGTCGAGGTGGCGGCGTTCTCGCCGTTTTTCCGCGATCATGCCACCAAGGGAAGTTTGCCGCACGAGGTGTGGAACAACGGACCGGAGCAGGAAGCGATTCGGCGGCACTATATAGAGACGCGCTACCGGTTGCTGCCTTACTTCTATTCGCTGGCGGACGAAGCTGCGCGCACAGGGCTGCCGATCATGCGACCGGTGTTTCTGGAGTTTCCGGAGATCTTCGCGCCTGCGGCGCCGGAGTTCGATCATCTTGATACCGAGTTCTTGCTGGGGCCGAGCTTGCTGATTGCGCCGGCGCCATTTGGAGAGATGGTTGAGGATTACGACGTTTCATTTCCGAGCGGACCATGGTTCGACTTCTGGACTGGCGAAAAGATCGCGGGAGCAAGCGGCAAGGAGAAACCGGAGGCTCGCAAGATTCATTCCGATCTGGGTGTGATGCCGGTGTACGTGCGTGGCGGGAGCATTGTGCCGCTTCAGCCGTTGATTCAAAACACAGACGAAACGCCGAAGGGACCATTGGAGATTCACGTTTATCCCGGGCCGCAGTGCAGTGGATCGCTCTATCTGGATGATGGGCATACATTCGCGTACCAGCGGGGCGATTTTCTGCGGCAGGGGTTGACGTGCCAGAGCGACGGGAACTCGGTGCGGCTCAACTTTGGGGCGAGGCAAGGCACTTATGCTCCGTGGTGGAAATTGCTGGAGGTCGTAATTTACGACTGGCCCTCGGCGCATGCGGAGGCGAAGTTTTCGAGCAGCACGTATCCGCTGAAGACGTCGTTTGACCCGAAGGCGCACGCGTTGCACGTCATTTTGTCGGATGTGTCGGCGGAAGCGGAGTTGACGATTCGTGGGCGAAGCCACTAACCGAGAAGGGCGCTAACCACGAAGGGAACGAGAGGTCATCACCTCAGGGGCTTACGAGCATGCGTGAGAACTCGTGCCGTCCCTACGGGACTTGTTCTGTTATCCCCCACTTTTCCCAGGGCTCACGCCCTGGGCTAACGAATGCCGCCGCTTCGCGGCTGGATTCTGGCGGTGTTTGTTCCACCGTTCTGCGGGAAATCTGGTTCCCACGCACACTCTGAAGCCCGTTGATTGAGACTTTGACGGTGCGGCTGGAAGCCGCGCCCTTTCAAAGCAAAGCAGCCGTGCCTTTCAAAGCGCCGCGCACTTTCAGTTTTGGTTGGCCTGGGATCAGTCGCCGTTACGCTGAGCCCGATGCTGTTAAAATCGAAGAGCGATGCTGCTTCCCTTCGTCCGCGAACTCTTCGCGGACGTAGAAATACTTCCCGGCTTCTTGCGTGCAGCCTCCCACCTGAAAGAGGGCACGGGGCGGATTCGTGTGTCGGGGCTGACGCCGACGGCGAAGGCCCTGCTGGTCGTGCTCTGGCGGCGGGCTGCGGAGCGGCCGCTGATCGTTGTGGTCAACGACAACCGCGCCATTGAAGAGTTCGTCCCGGTGCTGCGGGGCTTCTGCGAACTCACGAGTGCGGGCGATCCGGAGGGAGTGGTTGCGCTGCCGGCACGCGACGTCCTGCCATTTCAGAATCTTTCCCCACACCCGGAGCTGCAGGAAGAACGAGCGACGGCTCTGTGGAAGATTGCCACAGGAAAAGCATCGATTGTGGTTACGCCGGTTGCGGCTACTGCCATCTTGCAGCGATCGGCTGAGTACTATACGGATCTCGCGCGCACCTTGCGGCGCGGGGAGTCGTTCGACGTCGAAAACCTGCTGGGGCACCTCAACACGGTTGGGTATTCGGTTGCCGATGTGGTCGAGATGCCGGGGCAATATGCGCTGCGGGGTGGACTTCTCGACGTGTATTCGCCGGAGGCAGAGCGTCCGGTGCGCATCGAGTTTTTTGGCGACGAAGTGGATTCGATCCGGAGATTTGATCCGGCGTCGCAGCGGTCGTCGAACCCGATGGATGAAGCGTTGTTGCTACCGCTGACAGAGACTCCGGTCAGTGATCAACTGCTGGGTGCGATTCACACGCGGCTGTCGGGCAAGCGTATCGCGGGGACGGAAGAGATTGTGGAAGCGGCGGTCCGCGGCGGCGGAGTTACGGTGTTTCCCGGCTGGGAGTTTTACGCTCCGGTGGCCGGAGCGGATCGCACGGTGTTCGATTTGTTGCCGCGGGCCGCGGTGCTGCTCGACGAGCCGGATCTGCTGCGTACGGAGTTTGATCGCTTCTGGACGCGAGTGGAAGAAGCGCACGAGCGCAGCGGCGTGGGAAATCTGGTGCGGCCGACGGATTTGTACCTTCCGCCAGAGGGGTGGTGGAAGAAGGTTGCGGGGTTGACCGGGGCGGATGTGGAGCACCTCGGCATTACTCGGACAGAGGATGCTGATACCGAGATCAGTTTTCTGACCCAGCCGACACCGCGCTTTCACGGTGCGGTTCCATTGATGCTGGAGGAAGTGCAGAAGCTGACGGGACAAGGCAATCAGGTGTTGTTCTCCGTTCCAAACACCGGAGAAGTGGAACGGCTGGCCGACATTTTCACGGAATACAACGTTTCGTTCCGGCTGGGAAGCCGCACCCGCGGCGGCGAGAGTTATGCCGATGAGACCAGCTACTTCGCGGGGGAAGTGCTCACGACAACGTTGGCCAAGGCGTATGTGCCGGATGGAGTGATGTTTCCGGAAGCGCACCTGGCAATCTTCGGCGCGCGCGATTTGTTTGACGAATCGGAGGCGGTGGCTTCGCGGCCGCAGCGGCAGAAGTCGAAAGTTTCCGCGTTTCTGTCGGACTTCCGGGATCTGCAGGTTGGGGATTATGTCGTCCACGTCGAGCACGGAATCGGGCAGTACGCGGGGCTGAAGGAGATCAACCAGGGAGACGGGAACGCTGAGTTCATGCTGCTGGAGTATGCCGAGGGGGCGCGGCTGTATGTCCCGCTCACGCGGCTCGACCTGATTCAGAAGTACCGTTCGTCGGAGGGCGCGAAGCCTGCGCTGAGCCACCTGGGAACGCAGGCATGGTCGAAGACAAAGGCGCGCGTGCGGAAGGCCATGAAAGACATGGCCGACGAACTGTTGAAGCTGTATGCGGAACGGAAGATGGCGGTGGGGCACTCGTTTCCGGCGGGAAATGAGTTCGTCCGCGAGTTCGAAGATGCATTTGAGTTCAATGAGACGGAAGACCAGGCGCAGGCGATCGCCGATGTGATGCGCGATATGGAATCGACGCAGCCGATGGACCGGCTACTGTGCGGCGATGTGGGTTACGGCAAGACGGAAGTCGCGATGCGCGCGGCGTTCAAGGCCATCGGCGACAACAAGCAGGTGGCGGTGCTGGCTCCGACGACGGTGTTGGCGTTTCAGCATTACGAAACGTTCAAGCAGCGGTTTGGACCGTTCCCGGTGACGATTGAGATGATCAGCCGCTTCCGGAGTCCCAAGCAGCAGAAGGAAATTCTGCAGAAGGCGGAAGCGGGGAAGATCGACATCCTGATCGGGACGCACCGGATTTTGTCGAAGGACCTGAAGTTCGCTGATCTGGGATTGCTGATCGTGGACGAAGAGCAACGCTTCGGCGTGCGGCATAAAGAGCGCATCAAGCAGATGCGCAAGCAGGTGGACGTGCTGACGATGTCGGCCACGCCGATCCCGCGGACGCTGCACATGTCGCTGGTCGGACTGCGGGACATGAGCGTGATCGAAACGCCGCCGAAGGATCGCATGGCGATTCAGACGGTGGTCGCGAGCTGGGACGACAAGCTGATTCAATCGGCGATTGAGCAGGAACTGGAGCGCGGCGGGCAGGTTTACTTCGTGCATAACCGGGTCGACAGCATCTGGGAGATCGCGGCCAAGCTACAGGCGCTGATTCCGAAAGCGCGCATCATCGTCGGGCACGGACAGATGGGCGAGGCGGAGCTGGAAAAAGTGATGTTGGGCTTTATGCATCATGAGGCCGACATCCTGGTGGCGACGACAATTATTGAGAATGGCCTCGACATCCCGCTTTGCAACACGATTTTGATCAACCGCGCCGACCGGCTGGGATTGTCGGAGCTTTACCAGTTGCGGGGGCGGGTCGGGCGATCGAACCGGCGTGCGTACGCCTATCTGCTGATTCCCAAAGAAGTGGAATTAACGCCAATTGCGCGGCGGCGGCTGGCGGCTCTGAAGGAATTCTCGGATTTGGGGGCAGGATTCAAGATCGCCGCGCTCGACCTTGAGCTGCGCGGAGCGGGAAATCTGCTGGGCGGCGAGCAGAGCGGGCATATCGAAGCTATCGGCTTCGAGCTGTATACGCAGATGCTGGAGCGCGCGGTCCGCGAGATGAAGGGCGAGGCGGCTCCGGATGAGGCCGAGACGCAACTGAACCTGGGGCTGAATATTCGGATTACCGGAGACTACATTGCGGAAGAAAATCAGCGCCTGCGAATGTACAAACGCGTGGCGGGAGTGGAGACCGAGTCGCAACTTGCGGACGTGGGAGCCGAGTTGCAGGACCGTTACGGGCCTCCGCCGCAGGCCGTGCGCAATCTGCTGGACTACGCTTCGCTGAAGCTTCTGTGCATGCGGGTGGGCGTGAACGCCATCGAGCGCAAACGCGACTCGGTGACATTCAAGTTCCGGCAAAACGCGGCGGTGGATCCGGAGCATCTGGCGCGCTTCGTGGCCGGACAGCGGGGAGCGCAGTTTACGCCGGATGGGATGTTGAAGTTCGCTTTGAAGGCATCGGCTGCGGACGAGGTTCTGCGGGCACTGCGGAACATTCTGGAACAATTGGCGGCGGAGGAAGCGTCCTCTGAAGTGCGCTAACGCCGGTTTCAGCTCCTCAAAAAATCCCCAACTGCGTGCTCTGCACCGAACGCCCCTTCACAAACCGCAACATTCCGGCTAGGATATCGCAACTCAGTCTGACCGGACGACCGTTCGGTTGGAGCATGATCGACGAGGGATGGGGTCCGGCGAACGAGATCAAGGCTTTCACCACAGAGGGCACAGAGAAACACAGGGGAAGTCGGCGACTTAGAAACGGCGGCTAGAAGAGATGACGATGGCGGACGAGAAGTTTTTTCAAGCGCAGGTCACAAAGCGCACCGACTTTGCGCCCGATCTTTGGATGTTCCGCATCCGCAGCGGCGGTGAGTTTAAGTTCGTGCCAGGACAATACGCGACGCTGGGGGTAGAGCATAACGGAAAGCGGGTGGAGCGGCCGTATTCGATTGCGTCATCGCCGGCGGAAGATGAGGTGGAATTTTTCTTTGAGCTGGTTCCGGAAGGCGCGCTCACTCCACTCCTGCACAAACTGCAGCCCGGCGATCAATTGTCCATGCGCAAAGTTCCAAAGGGAAAGTTTTGCCTCGATACGCAAAACGGGCGGACCAATCATCTGCTGATTTCGACGGTTACGGGAGTGGCGCCGTTCGTGAGTTTTGTTCGCACCTTGTCGAAAGATTGGAGAGAAGGGCGTTTCGACGGCTCGCACAAATTGTTTCTGCTGAATGGAGCCAGCCGGCCGTGGGAGTTTGGATACCTCGACGAACTCAATCATTTTGACAAGGAGCTGCCGTGGTTCAAGTATGTGCCGACGGTCAGCCGCCCGTGGGATCACGAAGACTGGTCGGGAGAAATCGGGCGGGCGGACGATATTCTGCGCAAGTATGCGGATCACTGGGAGCTGGATGCGAGTAATACGGTGGCCTATTTATGCGGGCATCCGGAGATGATCGAGCACAGCAAGGCGATCCTGAAGCGGCGCGGGTTTACGGATAAAGGCGCGGTGAAGGAAGAGGTTTACTGGATTCCGCCGCACAAGTAGCGTCGGTTGACGGTGAGTTATCGGGCAGCTTTTTCTGCCGAGACGCATGGGTTTCCGAGTGCGACTGGTGTGGCGCGACGGAAAATAGTGGTCGATACAGCTTGCGCCTCGATCCGCGTGACTCGTGTGCCCGGCGAAGAAGGTCAAGGGCTCTTAACCACAGAGGGCACTGAGAACCACAGGGGAAATCGGGCAAATAAACGTCGATCGATTTGAAGAACGACACTAGCTCTCCGCAGGCGCGAAAAAAACCAGGACTGCCAGCTCTTCCGTGATGTCGTAGAAATGGTGTTCGACTTCTGCTGCGACGAAGAGGGCGCTTCCTGGAGAGATTTCGCCGTCTTTTTCACCGGCACGGAAGCGGGCGCGGCCGCGGATCACGTAGTACATTTCGTCCTCATGATGCGGACGCTGCGGGTCGGTGGCACCGGCGGGCAGTACGTATAGGCCAGCGCTCATCGACGGAACGCGCAGAAATTCCCGGTACAACTTGCCGCTCTGGGCTCGCTGCAGATCAATGTCTTTAATTTTGGCGAAGGCGGAATTCACGCCAGGATTCCCCCGAAAACCAGGTCGGTGAACTGAGGGATGAGGTTGTGGGTCTGGAGGTCGCCCTCGGGCTTATACCACTGATAAATCCAGTTAATCATGCCGAGTAGGGCAAAAGCGGCAGCGCGGGGGCTCACTGATCCCTTCGAATGGCGGACGCGCTGAACCTCGACCATCAGGCTTTCCACGAAGTGGATGTACTCCTTCTTCCGCGTGTTGATGCGCTTGCGCAGGGTCGGAGGGAGCGGATGGTTTTCGTGCAGCATGACGGTGATTTCGCGGTCGCGGGGGCTGAGAACGACTTCGATGTGCAGGCGGATGAGGGCGCGCAGTCGCTCTTCGGGATCTGCAATGCCGCGCACCGGAGTCAGGACGCGCTCCTGGGTGATCTCCATGGCGTGGTCCATGATCTCGAACAGGATTTCGTCTTTGCTCTGGAAGTGATGGTAGAGACCGCCTTTGCTGAGCTTCAGGGCGGCGGCGACGTCGTTCATCGAGGTCGCATCGTAGCCGCGCTGCTGGAAGAGGCGGGCAGCGGTGCGCAGGATTTCCTGCCGGGAATCGATCAGAGTCTCGCGGGGCATTCGCGTGACATGGTAAACAGTTGCGGGCGGGAATGCCAATCGGGGATGAACCGAGGTCGGGAGGAACCGGAATACCCTCTTGACAGTGGGGACGAGGACAGGTAGCATTTTTAGAGACCGACCGGTCGGTCGGTTAAGGGAGTCGTCAGTTCCCTCCGTCGAGGAAGACCGATTCCCATCCCCAAAAAGCAAGGGCTTACTTTTCTCCCCTTGTGCAACGAGAGGAGCTTCCTGGTGGTCACTATTTTTTATGAACGCGATGCCAAGCCCGAGGCGTTGAAGGGCAAAACGATCGCAATTATCGGCTATGGCAGCCAAGGACACGCACAGGCGCAGAATCTCCGCGATAGCGGATTCAAAGTCATCATCGGACTGGACCCGGCGCGCAATAGCGCTGTGCAGGCGCGTGCGGATGGCATGGTCGTCGTAGCGCCCGACGAGGCTGCAAAACGGGCGGACTGGATTCAGATCCTGACTCCCGACGAGACCCAGGCGGAGACGTACGAGCAGTTCATTAAACCGTATCTGCATCCGGGAAAAGTGCTGGGCGTGTCGCATGGATTCAGCATTCATTTCAAAACGATCGTGCCTCCCACAGATGTGGACGTAGTGATGATCGCGCCGAAGAGCCCGGGCCATCTGGTGCGGCGCGTCTATACGGAAGGGCGCGGAGTGCCGGCATTGATTGCCATTCAGCAGGACGCCAGCGGGAGAGCGCACGAACTGGCGCTGGCCTATGCCCACGGCATCGGCTCGACGCGCGCGGGAGTTCTGCAGACGACATTCAAGGAAGAGACGGAAAGCGATTTGTTCGGCGAGCAGGCTGTGCTGTGCGGCGGGCTGACGTCGCTGATCAAGAAGGGATTCGAGACTCTGGTGGAAGCAGGATATGCGCCGGAGATCGCGTATTTCGAGTGCCTGCATGAGGTGAAGCTGATCGTCGATCTGATTTACGAAGGCGGACTGGATCGCATGCGGTATTCGATTTCGAATACCGCGGAATATGGCGACCTGACGCGGGGAGAGCAGGTGGTGGGTGATGCGACGCGCGCTGCGATGAAGAAGACGCTGGCCGACATTCAGAGCGGACAGTTCGCGCGCGAGTGGATCGCCGAGAACAAGGCTGGGTGCCCTAACTTTAACAAGCTGCGGGAAAAAGAAAAGCAGCATCCGATCGAGATTGTTGGGGCGCAGTTGCGCGGGATGATGAGCTGGCTGCCGAAAGATGGGAAGAAACCGGTGGAGGCTCCGAAGCAGGTCGTGAACGTATAGCGGATGGGTATGCCTTGCGAGGCGGTCGAGTACGAGGGGAAAGGGATCCTTCGACTGCGGTTATTGTTCGCGCCAAGCGCGAAGAATAATCCTCGCTCAGGATGACAGTTTTCCTGGATGGCCCTTCTTAAATTGATGCTAGGTCTCAGTGAGGACAGGTCTGAATTGTGATGGAAATTAAGGGAGCGGACATCGTTTTGCAGTGCCTGCGCGCCGAAGGGGTTGACCTGGTATTTGGGTATCCCGGCGGCGCGATCATGCCGTTGTATGACGCGCTCGAGGGCAGTGGCGTGCGGCACATACTTACGCGGCACGAGCAAGGCGCGGTGTTCGCGGCGGAAGGGTATGCCCGGGTGACCGGGAAAGTCGGAGTCGCGATGGCGACCAGTGGTCCGGGGGCGACGAATCTGGTGACAGGGATCGCCGACGCGAAGATGGATTCGGTGCCGCTGGTATGCATCACGGGACAGGTACGGAGCGCGCTCATCGGGACGGACGCGTTTCAGGAGACCGACGTTTTCGGTGTAACCCTGTCGCTGACCAAGTGGAGCCGGCTGGTGCGCACGATTGACGAGATTCCGGAGGCGATCGCCGAGGGATTTCACTGGGCGCGCAGCGGAAGGCCGGGGCCGGTCGTCATCGATATCCCTACCGACATGCTCAAGGCGAAGAAAGAATTTTCGGGGCCGGTGAAATTCACGCCGCATGCTCGGCCGGCGGATGCGAAGGCGGAGGGCTGTTTTACCGACACGATTGTGGCCATGCTGCGGCAGGCGTCGAAGCCGGTCGCGCTGGTTGGGGCGGGAGCGAAGATATCTGGAGCGATCGCGGAACTGCGGCAATTGCTCGACAGTCTGAACATTCCCACTTTCGCGACTGTGCATGGCCTGGGCGCAGTTCCGCCGGAAGCTCCGTATTACCTGGGGATGGTGGGAATGCACGGGACCCGGGCCGCGAATACGGCGCTGCATGAGACGGACTTGCTGTTCGTGTTTGGGGCGCGGCTCGACGATCGGGTGACGGGCGATCCGACGCGATTTGCTCCACATGCCAAGATCGTGCATTTTGAAATTGATCCCGCGCAACTGGACCGGGTCCGGCCGTGTGATCTGGCGGTCATTGGAAATCTGGCGGATACGATCCCGGCGTTTCAGGCGGAGTTGCGAAAGATTCCGACGTCTCGCAAAACCGGCGAGACATGGGGCACCCAGCTTCCCGATTTCAGCGGGTGGCGGGGGGTGGCGTGCGGAGCGGAACGGGCGGAGTTGGATCCGCGCGGGCTGGCGCAACCGACGATTCGCTTTCTGGACGAACTTTTCAGCCGGTTGCCGCAGGATAGCGTGGTCATCACGGATGTGGGGCAGCACCAGATGTGGGCGGCGCAGAGATACCGGTCCTCGTCGCCGCGAGGATTTATCACTTCGGGCGGGCTGGGGGCGATGGGATTTGCTTTGCCGGCGGCGGTTGGTGTGCAACTCGCCAAACCTGAGAGCTGTGTGCTCTGCGTTTCGGGGGATGGCGGATTTCAGATGAATATCCAGGAGCTCGCGTCGGTTCACCGGCTGGGACTGCCGGTGAAGATGGTCATCATCGACAACAAATATCTCGGCATGGTTCGGCAATGGCAGCAGCTGTTTTATCAGCGCAATTATGCGGAGACGGACTTGAGCGACAATCCGGATTTTGTGGAGATCGCGAAGGCTTACAAGATCCACAGTTTTCGTTTGAATGAAGACGCGATGCGCGAATTTCCGGTTTCGCAGGAGACGGGCGATCAGATTGACCGGTTCCTGAGGTCCGAGCAGCCGGAGTTACTCCTATCGATTGCAC
>CAVXVD010000142.1:0-31748 GCA_963765015.1 uncultured Acidobacteriota bacterium
TGTTATGTACTTGCATATTTACTTCGTCAGTCTTGTTCATGGGTTCTAACGGCTTACGGAATCTCAGGGCTGGCATTATTTGGAGTACTGGCCTACTTTTTCTCGGACTTCATCTCCCACTAGTCCAGAGCTGTATTGCCGAACGGGCGTGCGCGCCCGCGGAGCGGGTGAAAGTGTACCCGGCCGGCATCCTGGCGGAACTCCGTTTCGCGCTGAAAAGGCGAGCTTTGCTCGACGGACAGCCGAGGGGCTGTCCTCACGTCAATCTCTAAGTCTGTGTCATGGATTTCTGAATTCCCAATTTCCTGATTCCAACAATTTTGTCTCGCGCTTTTCTCCTCTGTTTTTGGAGTGACATGGGCGGTTTTTCCACTCCCGGGAAGGCCCCATCGAACGTGCTACAATGAGCGGCCTTAGCTAGTGGCTTCGGTACCCAACGGTCAACCCCACGCAAGGATAACGAAACACACGGAAAAAGCTGTGCCCAAGCCTCCCACCAGTCCGACGCCCATCACTTACGCCGATGCCGGGGTAGACATCACCCGCGCCAACCGTACCAAGCAAAGAATCAAGTATCTGGCGCATAAGACCTTCACGCGCGGCGTGCTGAGCGAGATTGGCGGCTTCGGAGGGTTGTTCGCGGTCGACAAGACCAAGTACACCGATCCTGTGCTGGTTTCCAGCGTGGATGGGGTCGGGACCAAGCTGAAGATTGCCTTCGAGATGGATCTGCATTCGACAGTGGGGGCCGACCTGGTGAACCACTGCGTGAACGACATCGCAGTGCAGGGTGCGGCGCCGCTGTTTTTCATGGACTACCTGGCTACGGGCACGCTGGACCCGTCGATTGCGGAAAAGGTAGTGGAGGGCATTGCCGACGCCTGCAAGCACAACGGCTGCGCGCTGATCGGGGGCGAAACCGCTGAGATGCCCGGCTTTTATCCCGACGGGGAATACGATCTCGCGGGATTTATTGTCGGCGTCGTGGAGCGCGAAAAAATCATCACCGGGAAAGATGTGCAGATCGGGGATATCATTCTCGGCCTGCCGTCGAACGGACTGCATACCAACGGATACTCCCTGGCGCGCAAACTGCTGTTCGACGTGGCCCATTACTCTCCCGAGACGTACGTGAATGAGATCAAGAACAAAGTCGGCAACGAGTTGATGCGTACGCACAAAAGCTACTGGCCCGCGCTGAGAAAGCTGATCGACGGGCAGTGCGTAGCCGCGCTGGCGCACATTACGGGCGGCGGCATCACCGAGAATCTGCCGCGGGTCTTGCCGCGCGGGACAGCCGCCGTCATTGAACTGGGCACGTGGCCGGTGCTTCCGATCTTTGAACATCTGCAACAGCTGGGGAACGTCCCGCAGGACGAAATGCTGCGCACCTTCAACATGGGCTTGGGCATGCTCATGGTCGTTCCCTCCGCGAAATTCAAGAAGGCACAATCGGTGCTGGAGCGCGTGGGCGAGAAGGCCTACACCATCGGGCGAGTGGTAAAGGGCGAGCGCAAAGTTACCTACAGCTAGAGAGTTGTTTCGCCACAGAGGCACAGAGACACGGAGAAAACCACTTTCTTCGTTCTCCTGTGTCGGCATTCTCTGTTCTCCAACTTCTTCTCCAGTTCGAGATTCCAGAATCTGTTTTCCGTGTCTCCTTGGTGAATTATGATGTCCGGTCATGCATTCCCTTGGGATTCTCCTCTCCGGACGCGGGTCGAATTTTGTCGCGATCGCCGACAGCATTGACGCGGGCCGTATTCCGGATGTTCGAATTGCGGTCGTCATCTCGAATAAGCCCGACGCGCCGGGGATTGCGACGGCACGCCAGCGCGGGCTCGAAGCTATCGTCATCCCATCAAAAGGCAAACCGCGCGAAGAGCACGACCGAGAGGTCGTTGCAGCGTTGAAGCAGCATGGAGTCGAACTCGTTTGCCTTGCTGGATACATGCGGCTTCTGTCCCCGTGGTTCGTGCGGCAATTTACCCATCGCATTCTGAATATTCATCCATCGCTGCTGCCGGCATTTCCCGGATTAGAGGCGCAGGAGCAGGCTTTTGCGTACGGCGTTAAAGTATCGGGATGCACCGTGCATTTCGTGGATGAAGAGCTTGATCATGGGGCGATCATCGTCCAGAAAGCCGTGCCGGTTCTCGATGACGACGACGAACACTCCCTCGCACTCCGCATTCTGGAGCAGGAGCACGTCGCTTACACGGAAGCGATCCGACTTGTGCTTGGTGGGGAGTTCAAGATCGCGGGGCGGCGACTAATGGCAGGTCAAAAGGCATAGCCAAGAGCAAAACGGCTGATAGCCTGGGCCTCAGGGGCTAAAGCCCAAATGCTTGTCTGACTCCGGCAGCACGCTGAAGCTGTGCCCTTCCAAAACCGCTGGAACGACAACTTCTACTTAAGCTGCCTGGCCATCTTCACGATAGGCAAAGTCTCGCCATTGCTGAGTGGGACTTCCTGGTTCTCCACTTCCGCGTATCCTTTGGCCCGATAAAATTCCACGCCGCTTAACGTGGCACCCATCTCCAGACGGTCGAAACCCGCTTCGCCCGCGGCTCTCTCACAAGCTTCGAGGATCAGGCTGCCGATGCCCTGCCGCGCCCATCTGGGATGCACGAAAAAGGCGCGGATCTTCGCCGCGTCGCGCTTCGGATCGAGGAGCGAGTCTTCGCGGCCGGCGTACTGGTCGCCACCGTAGAGGGTTTTACGCTGGCTCCATCCGCCGCAGGCAACGATGAGGGGATGTCCGGTTTGCGCGTCAGGCGCTTCCACGGCGAAGTAGGTCCCGTCCGCGATGAGTTGGCTATCCACGCCGTAAACCGATTGCAGCGCGCCTTCGATTTGGGCAGGAGAGTAATCGTTGGCCTGCAGTCCACGCACGGACGCATCGATCACTTCGAGCAGGCGAGGGATGTCGGCGGCAACGGCTTTGCGTATCTACGCTTTCATAGCAAATCGAAATGCGTTGTCATCCTGAGCAAAGCGAAGGACCTATGCACTCCGGGCCAACTGCAAAGCTCCCTTCGGCTTCGCTCAGGGCAGCTCAAGGTCAGGGGAACATTTTACCGTTGCGATTCGGTCTTTCCCCGTGCGTTCCTTATAATGTCCTTTCTCATGTCAAACTTCGCTCCGGTAGACGAACAGCTCACTTATCTCAAAAAAGGCAGCGCGGAAATCATTCGCGAGGCGGACTTGCGCAGCAAGCTGGAACGGTCGATCAAGACCGGCAAACCGCTACGCGTGAAGCTCGGAATGGACCCGACCGCTCCCGATTTGCATCTGGGGCATACCGTAGTGCTGCGCAAGCTCAAGCACTTTCAGGATCTCGGACACACTGCGATTTTCCTGATTGGCGACTTTACCGGGATGATTGGCGATCCGACGGGGCGCTCGGCGACGCGGCCTCCGCTGACGCGGGAGCAGATCGAACTGAATGCTGAGACGTATAAGGACCAGGTGTTCAAGATTCTCGACCCACAGAAGACCGTGGTCGATTTCAACCGGCGGTGGTTCGGCCCGATGAGTTCCGACGAGTTTGTGCGGCTGGCGGCGAAGTACACGGTGTCGCAGCTGCTGGAGCGTGAAGACTTTCACAAACGCTTTCAGGATGAGAAGCCAATTTCTGTGCACGAGTTGCTGTATCCGCTAGTACAGGGATATGACTCCGTCGCGCTTGAGGCGGACGTGGAGTTGGGCGGGACCGACCAGAAATTTAATCTGCTGGTGGGCCGCGAATTGCAGCGCTCCTACGGGCAGGAGTCGCAGGTAGTCCTGACCACGCCGATCCTCGAGGGCCTCGATGGCGTGCAGAAGATGTCAAAGTCGCTGGGCAATGCGATCGGCATTCACGAACCGCCGCTGGAAATGTACGGAAAAGTGATGAGCATCTCCGACCAGATGATGTGGAGGTATTACGAGTTGCTGACGGATGTGCAAGTAGCCGACATCGAGAAGATGAAGCGCGAAACGCATCCGATGCAGGCGAAGAAAGAGCTCGCGCGGAGGATTGTGGCCGACTTTCATTCGACGGAAGCCGCGACGAAAGCGGCCGAGGATTGGGCAAAGCAGTTTCAGAAGGATGAGATGCCGGAAGCGATGGAGGAAGTACGAGTAAGCATCGCCAAGATACGGAGCACCGCGGCTGTGAGGATCGCGGATGCCGTGCCAGACGCAAATGAAGGTGGCAATGCTCAGCCTGTGACATCAGACATTTCAAACGCTGAAATTTTCCGGGTCGACAAGCTCATAAAAGAAGCTGGCCTGGCCACGTCAACGACAGAAGCCGGACGTAAGATTAAGGAAAAGGCAGTCAGCATCAACGGACACCTGATAATCGGGCTGGCCGTTTTAGCATCGTCAACGGAACCCCTCAAAGTTAGAGTCGGCAAACGGGTCAAGAACGTCGTTCTCGTAAACTCCTGAGTCTCAGTCAGACTCTCCTTGCTCCGTGCCTCTGTGTCTCCGTGGTGGTTTCTGCTACTCTCATCCGCGCATGCGGGCTGCTGCCATCCTCGGGCTGGGATGCTCTCCAAAACATCTGAAGCCGTTTCAATCGGACAAGTCCGTCGAATGGCGGATGGGCGTTCCTGGCTCGGCGGATGAGGCCGACATCGTTGTGCTGTTTGGCGGAGATGGAACGATTCACCGGCATCTCGGGCCCCTGGTAAAGCTTGGGTTGCCGGTGCTGGTCGTGCCGGCGGGAAGTGGGAACGATTTTGCCCGGGCGCTGGGGCTGCGGCGGGTGCGGGATTCGCTCGCGGCCTGGGAAAAGTTCTGTAACGGCGCCGCCAACGTGCGACCGATCGACCTTGGAATTGTCGATCCCATCGAGAGCGCGGATAACGCGTCCCAACCCAAGTATTTCTGCTGCGTTGCGGGCGTGGGGCTCGACGGCGAAGTTGCCCGGCGAGCGAATCGATGGCCTCGATGGCTGCGCGGACATGGCGGATACGTGCTGAGCCTGGCTCCAACGGTTTTCGCGTTCAAGCCATTTCCGGCAAAGATCTCGATTCCAGCCGGAAGCGGCGCGGAAAATCGAGGTCTCGATTGGACAGCCCGCAGCGATCAGCCGACCATCCTGGCGGCGTTCGCCAATGCTCCGCTGTTTGGTGGCGGGATGAAGATTGCGCCGCAAGCGAAGATGGACGACGGGTTGCTCGACGTTTGTGTCGTCGGAGGAGTCGATCCGTTCAAGCTGTTCCTGATGTTCCCCAGCGTTTATGCAGGGCGGCATCTCGGGATCAAAGAAGTGGAGTACTTTCAGGCTCCGCGCGTCCGGGTTGAGACCGATCAGCCTCTGGATCTCTATGCGGATGGGGAACATGTATGCCAAACGCCAGTTGAGGTCAGCGTGCATCGGAACGCGTTAAAGGTTGTTGTCAACGAGATGGAATAGAATCTTGCTAGTTTAGCCGCAGAGGAGTGGGGGAACTGTTATGACTCCTAAAGCAATGGACAGTCTCGACCCGAAATCCCCGATGCTGAGGCCGAGCGCTGTAGCAGTCCCTCCGAAATCTTAAATAGCCTTGAACGACGGCTGTCAAACCAGCGGCCCAACAAGCCAGCAGCCGCCATGCTTCGAAAGCTTGCGAAAGAGCAGGGAGGGCCCGAACTGGCCGAGGGCCTCGACGGGACGTGGCGAGGCGAGGAGATCGAGGCCATCATTCGTGAATTCCTCCGGTAAAAAGACTCGATTCCTTAAAACACAATCTCGCTCCCATGCAGGTGCTAAACTTTCTTCATGTCTGAAGGACGCTCGCGCACCCTGCTGTGGGTATTGATTGGAGGAGGAGCTTTTTTCCTCTTTGTGCTGGCCGTGTTCACCCTGGTCTACCTCACGCTGCACGCGGGTGGAGGCGAGGCCGGCATTGGCGGCTTTGGCGACCGCATCGGTGTCGTCGATCTCGATGGTGTTATTTTGTCGCCGCAGCCGGTGGTCGGCGAGCTCAAGAAGTTTGGCGACGACTCGTCGATCAAGGCCATCATCATCCACGTGAATTCCCCGGGCGGCGGCGTGGCTGCGTCGGAAGAGATTTACCGCGAAGTGAAGCGCGTTCGTGAGGAGAAGAAAAAGAAGGTCGTAGTCTCCATTGAAACCGTGGGCGCGAGCGGCGCATTTTACGTAGCTGCCGCCTCCGACAAGATTTTTGCCGACAAGGGCAGCATCGTGGGATCGATCGGCGTCATCGCGCAGTGGGTGAACTATGGCGACCTGCTGAAGTGGGCGAAGCTGAAGGATGTCGTCATCAAAACCGGGGAATTCAAAGACACTGGCAACCCGGCGCGTGACCTGACTCCCGCCGAGCAGGCGTACATGCAGTCATTGATCGACAACATGTTTGGACAATTTATTAAGGCGGTGGCTGACGGCCGCGGGATGAAGTACGACGATGTGAAGTCGATTGCCAACGGCAAGGTCTGGACCGGGGAGCAAGCCCAGTCGATGAAGCTCATCGACAGTGTGGGAGATTTCGAGGCGGCGGTGGCAGACACGGCCAAGTCGGTGGGAATTAAGGGCGAGCCGACGCTGGTCCGTCCGGAAAAAGACCGCCGCACGCTGATGGATTTGCTGCTCGGCGACGTTTCCCAGTACATCCCGAGCCGGGAGAAGATGCTGGAGCAGCAGGTGGGGTTCTACTACCTGTGGAAGTGAGGAAGTGTCTGCTCAACCCCCAACTCTGATTGCAATCGACCGCGATGACTACTACGCTAGCCGTGTTGGTCAGACGGTCGAAGGCCGGCAGTTTTTCGTCGCTCAGCCCTTCGTTCCAGCTCTTGGCAATGAGCCGGGTCGTGAGTTTCTCACCGTCTATCTCTTCGACAAAGACGGCGAACTTTTGGAGGCGCGAATTGACGATCTTGGTACTCGCGCAGCTTTGAACCGAGACCAAGCCCGCCGACTTCTTGAAGAGAGGATGGCGGAGTTGGGGCCGGTCAAGTATGGGCGCACCCAGGTGCAACCGTTTGCGATCGAGCGCTTGGGGACAACGTTCGGCCTGATCCCGCGACCGCCCGAAGAGGAAGGGGACAGTTGGTGGGTTGACTTGCAGCCCGGCAACTACATGGCTTTTCACGAGCCTTGGGACAGCGGCGAGTTCGATACCTAGGTCGGGGGCCGCGGGGTGTCTCACCGACTATACCTTCCCACTTGCGTACAACCCCTGAAATTTGAGAAGGTTATGAGTAGTGGCGCAGCCCAGCCAATAAACTGGCGCGTGAGCGACACGAATTGGCGAGGATTCCTAGCTGCTGGGTGTGTATAGAGGGGCGATATGACCAAAGCCGATCTGATTGACGAAGTGTCGCGTTTGGCGGAACTTACGCGGAAAGACAGTGAAGTGATCGTGGAAACGATCTTTGACAGCGTGGTGCGCTCGCTGCGCGCCGGCGACAAGATCGAGATCCGCGGCTTTGGCAGTTTCCGGACGCGGCAGCGCAAGCCGCGCGTGGGCCGCAATCCCAAGACCGGCGAGCGCGTGGAAGTCCCCGCCAAGAAGATCCCTTTCTTCAAGCCCAGCAAAGAGTTGAAGGATCTCGTCAACGACTCGGCCGCTGCCGCGCCGGCGGCGACACCAGCCCCGCCTGCGACGCCTGCGGCTCCGACCGCATAAGGCATCTTCCAAGGCTGTCCGATAAACGCTTTCGATCCATACCCCGACACTCGAGGTTGACCAAGAGGGAGATGAGCCGTCTGAGGGTTATGCGCATCGTCAAATCGTTCTGGCTGTTGTGGTTGCTCACCGCTCTGGCAATCTGCGCCGCACAAAAGCAATCTCCGGAAACTCAGTTTCCGGATACCCCTGCCGGCCATCAGTGCGCCTCCTGGCTTGAGAGCTTCAACCGCGGCGACCATGATGCGCACCGCGATTTCCTCGAGAAAAATTTCCCGTCCAAAGCCGGGAACGTCGACCGGGAGATGGACTTTCGCAAAACGACGGGCGGCTTCGACTTTAAGAAGGTCGAAGAATCTTCTCCCACCAAGCTGGTGGCGCTGGTGCAGGAGCGAGCCTCAGACCAGTTCGCCCGGCTCACGCTGGAGGTGGAAGCGGCCGAACCACATCACATCACCAACCTCGATCTGAATGCTATTCCTCGCCCGGCGGAGTTTGCCCTGCCGCACTTGAGCCAGAGCGAACTGATCGCGGCTGCGAAAAAGAACGTGGAGCAGGAAGTGGCCGCCGATCGTTTTTCCGGCGCAGTACTGATTGCCAAGGATGGCAAGCCGGTCTTCGCTGAGGCTTACGGCTTGGCCGATCGCGAACACAAAATCGCCAACACGCTGAAGACGCGGTTTCGCATTGGCTCGATGAACAAGATGTTCACTGCAGTTTCCATTCTGCAGCTGGCGCAGGCGGGAAAACTCCAACTCACCGATCCGGTGGGGAAGTATCTAACCGACTATCCGAACAAGGACGTCGCCACCAAGGTCACGATCCATCAACTGCTGACGCACACCGGCGGCACCGGCGATTTCTTTGGGCCTGAATTCGACGCGCACCGGCTCGAGCTGAAAACGCTGCAAGACTACGTCTCCCTCTTCGGCAACCGACCGCCGAAGTTTGAACCCGGCAGCAAGTTTGATTACAGCAATTACGGATTTCTGATACTGGGCGTGATTATCGAAAAAGTAAGCGGCCAGAGTTACTACGATTATGTGCGGGAGCACGTCTACCAACCGGCGGGCATGACCTCAACCGACTCCGAGCCGGAGGAGAAGGCCGTCGCAGACTGCAGCGTGGGATACACGCAGATGGATTCGACCGAGTGGAAACCGAATATCGACACGCTGCCCTATCGCGGAACATCGGCCGGCGGCGGATATTCGACCGTCGAGGATCTCTCGAAGTTTGCCGACGCATTGCTTGGGCACAAACTGCTCAATGCTCACTTCACAGAACTGTTGACAACCGGCAAAGAGGGAACTCCCGACAACTCGTATGCTTATGGGTTTGGCGTACGCAAGATCAACGGCACGCAATGCTTTGGCCATGGCGGCGGCGCGCCGGGGATGAACGGCGATTTGGAAATCTGTTCTTCGGTTGGGTACGTGGTGGCGGTGCTGGCGAATCTGGATCCGCCGGCGGCAACGCGAGTCTCACAGTTCATTACCAACCGCCTGCCGCGGTAGGGTGACCAAGCCGCGCTGCGCGCAGCGGACGGCCGGGGGCGGCCGTCCCCGCATTTCAGACCTTGCTGCCCCGCAGTTTCTAGTTATCGCCAGGCCTGCGTTTTTACTGAGCCGTTTTCCCTAGATACAGGTCAGCGACTTTCAACGCAATTGCTTCCGCATCGATGTCAGCGCGATTCGCCAGGATGATGATCGTAAGATTGTCGTCGGGAAATCGCTGGATCGTCGTGCGGAACCCGATGGTCTCACCATCGTGCGACATGCGTTTGTGGCCCTTATACGGATCGAGAAACCAGCCGAAACCATAGCTGGGACTATTGGGAAATCTTGCGGATCCGTCGAGAGGCCGAACTGGCGCCAGCGCGGGCTGCATCTCCGCTTCGGTGAGTAATGTGTGTTCGCGTAGGGCGCGGTCCCACTTGATCAGGTCGTCGATCGAGGTATAAATGCCGCCGTCGCCCAGCACGGCGGACGTCGGACTCTGATCGGTCTCCCGCCAGCCCTTGTCGGTCTTCGTATATCCGTAGGCACGGTGTGGCACCTCGTTCTTGCCTTTCTCATAGGCGAGGGTGTTGTCCATTTTCAGAGGAACAAAGATGCGCTCGTGCAGGAATGCGCCGAACGGCTTGCCGGAAACCTTTTCTACGATCATGGCCAGCATCGCGTAGCCCGAGTTGCTGTACTCCCATTTGGTGCCGGCGGGGAACTCGGCTTTGGTCTGCTGCTCAAGCAGTTTAAGAACGCCGGCATCC
The DNA here is from genome assembly GCA_963765015.1 of uncultured Acidobacteriota bacterium. Taxonomy (GTDB): domain Bacteria; phylum Acidobacteriota; class Terriglobia; order Terriglobales; family Acidobacteriaceae; genus Sulfotelmatobacter. The sequence goes on from CAVXVD010000142.1 coordinate 9,895, forward strand.
AGAATCTGCGGAATTTTCTCCGGCAGCGTGTCCGGATACTGCTTCATCAGAATGTCTTCGTAGTCGGGAAGTCCGGAGGTGTGATTCAGCAGGTTGCGAATTGTGATCGGCTTGCCGTATGCAGGAAATTCCGGGAAAACGTCGGTAATGCGGTCGTCATAGTGCAATTTGCCGTCTTTGGCCAGGAGCATGATGCAGGCCGCAGTGAACTGCTTGGTGAACGACGCCAGCCGGAAATCCGTGTTCGGTTCGATGGGATGCATCGTGCGGAGATCGGTGACACCATAGCCCTGCCGGAAAACAGGCTTTCCATCGTGGACGACGAGCACCGCGGCTCCCGGAGCTTTGCCAGATTTCAGCGGGGCGAAGATGGCATCGATCTGGGTGGAGGAAACCTGCGCGGAAGCAGTGAGACCGATGGTGAGTATGATCGCGAAGACGCTGGCGCCGCGTGTTTTCAAGACGACTCCCTTAAACCGTCGAGGTTCAAATTCACCACACAATAACAGATGGAAAGGCCAAGACATGCTCCTACGAAAACGTCCGCGCAACCTCAGCCTTCTGCGGCGGTGTTCTCTTTTGATTCAAGCGAGAACAACAGCCAGTCGTCTCCGTCTTTCTGAAAGCTGACCGGCTCGACTGCAATTCCTGCAAAGGTTTGTATCGCTTGTGTCCAAAACCGCCGAGCCGCGTGATTTAACCGCAGTACACGAAGCTCCCACAATCCGGGATAACGATTCCAAATCTGTTTTGCGATCTCGGTTCCAATGCCGCGCCGGCGGTAGCCGCGAGCCACAAAGAATTCCACCATATCCCAGACATTCGAATCGCCGGAGATTTCCGAGCCTTTCTTCATCAACACAAATCCGGCTAATTTGTGACCGACGTACACCAGGAATGGATGCCGGTTCGCGTCCCGCCAATAGAGCGGAAGGTCTTTGTACACGAAGCTACCGTCCGCCTCAAACTCCAGTTCGTAGAATTCGCTGAAGTCGTGGGCATAGAACTGCAAAAGGTTCGCCAGAATCGGCTCCTGTTCGGGAGTAGCGGAGACAATTTCGATGGACGGAGGGTTCTGCGCTGGTTCCTTCATCGGGGAAGAAGTCGAGCTAGGTTCGCAACCTCGCCTCGGGAAACTGACCGCTGGATCACTTGCGGATTCCCACCGCTCCCATCATCCGGCCCGTCTTGCCATTCTCGGCGCGATAGGAGAACAGCAGTTCCGGGTGGCAGTTCGTGCACAGGGCTGAGGCGCCGATATTTTTCTTGAGCACGCCTGCGGCCAGCAACTGCTGCCGGTTGGCTTCTACTAGATCCAGAAATATTTTTTTCGGCAGCTCGCTGTGTCCGGGGGCCCGGGCGGTCAAAAAGAGTAAGGGATACTTTTCGCGGACTGGGTCCGAATCTTTCGTCTCTCGAAACAATTTGCCGCCGTACTCGAACTGCGATTCGAACCGGATGCGAACTTCTTCCCCAACTTCGTAGCAGCAGCCTTGAATCCCAGGGCCGATGGCGGCCTTGAGATCGCGCGGACGCGTGCCGAAGCAGCGATTCATCTCGCCGATGCCTTTCTCGACGATGCGCTGCACGGTACCGCGCCATCCCGCGTGGAACACGCCAACCGCGTGACGGCGGGTGTCGACCAGAATTACGGGCAGGCAGTCGGCGGTCTGTATCGCCAGCAACAGATGGGGGGTCGCCGTGATCAATCCGTCTCCGGTCAGCGGACCGTCAGGAACCGCGTCGACGCAGCGGATGAGGTCGGAATGAATCTGGCGGAGGGTGATCAGCGGCCAAAGGCAGGCGTCGAGCTTTGCTCGACCGGACAGCCGGGGGCGGCCGTCCCCACATGGATCTTTCCCCGCGCGAGAACGCATGACAGCGCCGATCTCGCGCTCAAATGCCGCACGGTTCTTTTCGACAGCGGAGGCAGAATCGTCCTTCGTCAGTCCAAGGTTAAGCTGGCCTTTGCCGTAAGCGCGAGAGAATCCTCCGACCCGCGTCGAGAAGCCGTGCACGAGCCACGGCAGCGCGCTCAGATGCGCGGCGCGGAGAATATTCAGGCTGGACTGCTGGCCGGTTTTCTTGCGAGGGACCCGAATCGCCACCTTGTAATGTTACAGGACGCCGCGCCGGTAGCGCAGTCGAACAGCCATGCTCGGAAGGACATCGTTCGAGAGTCGGCCGGTTTGCTCCGGCGCCTCGCGCTCCGCTATAGTTTTACTCATGTTTGAAAACTTCACCGCCACTGACCGCTGGACCAAAAAGCCAGTGCATTGCGTCTATCAAGCTATGATCGTCGCCATTGCCACCCGGCACGCCGATGCCGTGGATCTGAAGTTCCTGGTCGATGGGCGGAAGGTCTGGGTGGCGCTGCCGCATCCGGCGTGGGTGGAATACAAAAAACGTACGGGCAAAGCCATCACCGATTCGCTGGCGCTGGAAATTGCGGGGCACTACCTGAAGGCCGCGCTGGAAGCCGGCGAAGGTCTCGGTCGAGAGATGTATTCGCTCACGGTCGAGGAGACTCTGGCTCACCTCGACGCTGCCGTCGCGGAGATGCAGGCGCAGCCGGCATAAAATTAAAACAAGCTTATACAAGGCGTCGATCCGTGAACCAGAAAAATCCCAAGGTGGATGCGATCCTCCGCCAGGAGAAAAAGTGGCGGGACGAATTTGAGACTTTACGAGCAATCGCCCTCGACTGCGACTTAGCCGAAACCTTGAAGTGGTATCAGCCCTGTTACACGCTTGACGGCAAGAATGTCGTTTTGATCCATGGATTCAAAGAATACTGCGCCATGATGTTCTTCAAGGGCGCGCTGCTAAAGGATCCCAAGCATCTTCTCGTCGCGCCTGGACAGCATCAAGCCGCTCGCCAGATTCGCTTCACCAGTGTGAAAGGGATCGAGAAGCTGCGATCCGTCATCAAGGCTTACATCCGGGAAGCGATGGAAGTGGAAAAAGCCGGGCTGAAAGTGAAGCTGAAGAAGACGTCAGACTTCAAAATCCCCGAAGAATTTCAGAAAAAGTTGGATGAGATCCCTGCCTTAAAGACCGCTTTTCATGCGCTCACGCCGGGCCGGCAGCGCGGATACCTCTTCCATATTTCGCAGCCCAAACAATCGAAGACGCGAGAAGCCAGAGTGGAGAAATGCATGCCGCTGATTTTGGAAGGAAAGGGATTGAACGATTAGTACGGCAGCGGTATGTATAACGGCCGACTTCGATTTTTTTGGTTCAATGAGGATACTCCAGCCTTTAGTCTGGTTCAGGTCGTCACCCTGACCGCAGGCAGATAAACCTCAAACGTTGCGCCCCGCCCGAGTTCTGACTCCGCCGATAGCCAGCCGCCGCTCTGGTCGACGATTGAGCGCACCGCACGGAGACCGAAACCAACGTTCTTTCCAGCAGGCTTGGTCGTAAAAAATGGACCAAAGACGTGTCCCTTGATGGTTTCGTTCATGCCGACTCCGGTGTCTCGTACCAATAGACGTGCATAATTCCCTTCCGACGGGGCCCAAAGCGCGGCTAGCCATTTGAAGTCCTTTGATTCGCTAATCTTCCGCCTAATGAAATCTGGATCGACGTTGACCAGCGAGGTTTCGACGGTGATAGTGCCACCTTCCGGCATAGCGTCCCGCGAATTGGAAATCAAATTGACTACGACTTTTTCGATGTGTGCTGAGTCCGCCTTGACCCAAAGCCCGTCAGGCTCCAGGTTCAACTGGAGATCGATATTTGCCCCGATCATCTCGCGGAGCCTTGGCTGCATCGCGGCGACAACGGCGCTCAAGTCAATCGTAGTTTCATTGTCGGTCATACGAAGGGAGCACCCCGAAAGCTGTAACTGTCGCGAATGGCGATTTCACTCATCGCTCGGCAGAATTAAACCCTTAAATTACCACCGCCTCTTTGTACTCCCCAAACACCCTGCGCATCGCGTCGGAAATTTCTCCGACGGTGGCGTTGGCTTCGACCGCGGCTACGATTCGCGGCATGACGTTCGCGCCCGTGCGGGCTGCCTCCTCCACGCTGGCCAGCGCCGATTTCCACGGCCCCGCGTCCCGCTTCGCCCGCAGGGCGCGTACTCGTTCCACTTGCTTTGGCTCCAGCGCGGGATCGATGCGCTGAATCGGGATGGGTTTTTCCTGTTCGACCTCAAAGCGGTTCACGCCCACGACGATGGCTTCCTGATGGTCGACCTGTTGCTGATACTCATAGGCGGCGTTTTGAATCTCCTGCTGCACAAAGCCGCGTTCAATCGCCTTCAGCATACCGCCGAGAACCTCGATCTTTCCCAGGTATTCGGCGGCGCGTCGTTCGATTTCATTGGTCAGCGACTCGACGTAATACGATCCTGCCAGCGGATCGATGGTCTGCGGAGCACCCGACTCGTAGGCAATCACCTGCTGCGTACGTAATGCGATGCGCGCCGCTTGCTCGGTGGGCAGAGCGAGTGCCTCGTCGTAAGAATTGGTGTGCAGTGACTGCGTGCCGCCGAGAACGGCCGCCATGGCCTGAATCGCAGTGCGAACTATATTGTTTTCCGGCTGTTGCGCGGTTAGGGTCGAGCCGGCGGTCTGGGTGTGAAAGCGGAGCATCCACGATTTCGGATTGCGTGCCTTGAAGTGCTCGCGCATGATGCGCGCCCACATACGGCGCGCCGCCCGAAACTTGGCGACTTCTTCCAGAAAATTACTGTGCGCGTTGAAGAAGAAAGAAAGACGTGGAGCAAACTGGTCGACATCGAGCCCGGCTTTGATCGCCGCTTCGACGTACGCCATGCCGTTGCCCAGCGTGAACGCGACTTCCTGCACGGCGGTCGATCCCGCCTCCCGCATGTGATAGCCCGAGATCGAAATCGTGTTCCATTCGGGGACATGCTCGTTTGCCCAGGCGAACATGTCCGTGATCACCCGCATGGCCTGCTGCGGAGGATAGATATATGTCCCGCGGGCGATGTACTCCTTCAGCACATCGTTCTGCACCGTGCCGGAAAGTTTGCGGATGTCGGCACCCTGCCGCCGCGCCACAGCGACGTACAGAGCCAGCAGGATCGATGCTGTGGCATTGATCGTCATCGAGGTTGAAATCTTCGTCAGCTCAATGCCATCGAAGAGCCGTTGCATGTCTTCAATCGAATCAATGGCGACGCCGACCTTGCCGACTTCACCCGAGGCCAGGGGATGATCCGAGTCCATGCCGATCTGTGTGGGCAAATCGAACGCCACCGATAAACCGGTCGTTCCATTCGTCGAGCAAGTATTTGTAGCGCTTGTTGGATTCCTCGGCGTCGCCCATGCCAGCGTACTGGCGCATGGTCCAGAGCCGCCCGCGATACATGGTGGCCTGCACACCGCGCGTGAAGGGATATTCGCCGGGATAACCAACCTCGCCTTCGTAGTCCGTGCCCTTGAGATCGGCGGGAGTGTAGAGAGGCTTGACGACAATATGGGAAGAGGTTTCGATTTCAGCAGCGGGATCAGGGAGGGTCTTGAGCTTTTCAGTCATCACGATTTACCCATCGAGGATTCACCCAACGCGCACCAGCCTCGAAGGAGAATCCCCGGACAGGGGAGATTCACGGACGCTGGCTCTTCCTGCGAACTCTCCAAAACGAACTCAGCCCAAACCAGGTAAAGGTCAGGGTGAAACAGAGTGCTGCCGCTACGCGGCCGGGACCAACCTGCCCGGCATGATATTTTCCGTATTCTTTAAACGCGGCGCCACCAAAGCTGAGGGCCATGATGAGAAAAATAACTCCGGTTACCTCCAGCCACAGCTGATGCGCGACGCGCAGGAAGGAACTGGCGGTCGTCTTGGCGGCGCTCAGGATGGCGTTGAGCGTGCGGCTGCGACCCGCCTGCTGACCCGCGACCCGCGCCACCACTCCAACCTTTCGCCAAGTGGAAACTTTGCTCACGGCCTCGATTTTAGCAGCCCGCGGCGCTACAATGACGCAACGCTTTTGACTGGCGAACCGTTGCGCCGCTGGCTGCATCTAATCGGTCAGGCAGGGAGGCTTAGTGGATCCACAACTCAAGCAACTCATGAAAGAGCTCGGCGAGGCCATCAATGAGTCTCTGTCCGACTCCGAGCAGATTTCGGAAGTGGTCTCCCGCATCAAAGAAGGCGGCTACGACATCTTTCTGGTCCTCGAAGCGACCATCGGCGTCAGCAAGCAGGGAGAGAAAACTTCGGACAAGACCTCGCTGGTTTCCACCCTGTCCTCGAATCCGGAATTCAAGATCAGCGACCAGGATCTGAAATTCTTGAAGTCGCTTCGCATCAAGATCGACGAAGAAAAGCACGAGAAGGACGAATAGGCTTCTGAAGAGTTTTCTCCGTTTTTTTCAAGTCGCCGGTTCATGGGGCGCCGCCCTCCATCGATTACCCGCTCTGGTACCTCCAAAGCAACCTTGCACTGCTGTGCTACCATCTACTGTTTTCTCTTCGCAACTGCCGTGCGGAAAAGAACGTTCGATGGGGTACAGTAACAGAATCTAAGGGGTAGTAATGAAAGACACTCTTGGGGTTCTCTTGGCAGGCGGAGCCGGCGAACGACTCTATCCTCTCACTCGGGACCGGGCTAAACCCGCGGTTACATTTGGCGGCATCTACCGCATCATCGACATCACGCTCTCCAATTGCCTGAACTCCGATCTGCGTCGCGTGTATATCCTCACGCAATACAAGGCGCTGTCGCTCAATCGCCATATCCGCGAAGGCTGGAACATCCTTGGACGCGAAGTCGGCGAGTTCATCGAAGTGCTGCCGCCAATGAAGCGCGTGAGCGATCAGTGGTATCAGGGCACGGCCGACGCGGTTTACCAGAACATTTATTCGATCGGCTCCGAGCAGCCGAAGCACGTGCTCATTCTCTCCGGCGATCACATCTACAAGATGGATTACGGCAAGATGATGAAGCAGCATCAAGATTCGGCTGCTGACATTACTCTCGCGACGATCCAGATCGATCCGAAAGAAACGCGCCACTTTGGCGTGGTTGACGTCGACAAGGATGGGAGAATCAACGGCTTTGAGGAAAAGCCCAAGACCACCACCCTGCGCTCGCCGATCAATCCAGAAAAAGTCGCGGCCTCAATGGGTGTGTACCTGTTCAATGCCGATGTGCTCATTCCCGTGCTTCTCAAAGACGCGGAGAATCCGCAGTCCAGTCATGATTTCGGTAAAGACATTCTGCCTAAAATGGTAGGTGACTACCGCGTTTACGCCTACGACTTCGTCGACGAAAACAAGAAAGAAGCTCTGTATTGGCGTGACGTAGGTACGCTTGAGGCCTATTACGAAGCCAATATGGATATCGTTTCGGTGTCGCCGATCTTCAATCTCTACGATGAAGAGTGGCCGATCCGCACGCACCAGCGGCAATATCCGCCGGCCAAGTTCGTTTTCGCCGAGGCTGGACGCACCGGCACCGCACTGGATTCCATCGTGTCCAACGGCTGCATCGTTTCCGGCGGTTCGGTGAAGAACTCGGTGCTTTCGCCGGACGTGCGGGTCAACTCATACTCGGAAGTGGAAGATTGCATTCTGTTTTCGCACGTGAGCGTGGGCCGCCGCTGCCGCATCCGAAAAGCGATTCTCGACCGCGACGTGCATATCCCCGAAGGCACCACCATTGGCTACGACGCTGAGGCCGATCGCCAACGGTATTTCGTGACCGAGAGCGGCATCACGGTCGTTACGCGTGATTACTCTCTGTTTGAAAATCCGGTGACGGTGGATTACTTCACCAGCGAGTAGGGAAAAATTCGACTTCGGCTTGTAGTCATCTGCTTCGAGATGGGCGCTTGAGTTTAGTTTTCCTGGCCTTCCGGCGTCGATTGCATCCCTAAATATATATTTGAAGGTACGCAGCGAGGCGATGACCATGGGGCGCGTTTTCATAACAGGTTCTTCCGACGGTCTCGGTCGAATGGCGGCCCAACTGCTAGTCGAGCAGGGACATGGTGTAGTCTTGCACGCGCGTAGTCAGCAACGGGGGCGGGAAGCACTCGCGGCTGTTCCACAGGCAGAGACGGTCGTCATCGGCGATCTGGCAAGCATCCATCAGACCCGCAGCGTGGCCGAGCAAGTCAACGCACTGGGTTCTTTCGACGCGGTGATCCACAATGCGGGCGTGGGGTACAGGGAAAGCCGTCGCATCGCAACGGAGGATGGCCTGCCTCATGTATTTGCGGTGAACACGCTCGCCCCGTACATTCTGAGCGCGCTGATTCACCGTCCGAAACGCCTCGTCTATTTGAGTTCCGGCCTGCACCAGAGCGGCGATACGAGTTTGAAAGATCTAGCGTGGGAAGACCGCGCATGGCGGGGACAGCAGGCTTACTCCGACACCAAACTGCACGATGTGCTGCTGGCATTTGCAATCGCACGCCGCTGGCCGGAAGTGCTCTCAAATGCGCTGGAACCCGGCTGGGTGGCAACCAAGATGGGTGGCGCGGGAGCGACCGATGACCTCGACGAGGGGCACCGCACTCAAGTCTGGCTTGCGGTCAGCGATGATCCAGAGGCTACGGTTACCGGCGAATACTTTTATCACATGCAACGTCGCACGGCGAACCCCGCCACGCGCGATGAGGAACGCCAAGAAAGGCTGCTGGATGCCTGCGCACGATTCTCGGGAGTAACATTGCCGAACGTCTGAATTGAATCAGATTCTGGTCCACGTTGCCGCCTTCGGCTTGCCGAAAGGAGTGGATCTGGGTTAGCATTTTGGCCTGTCCGCTGGAGAGTATCTTATGTCCACACGGGCCCTACGATTTTTGCTGTTCTTCCTGTTGGTCTGCGGTTTTTCTTTCGCGCAAGATGTTCCACAAACCGCTCCCTTGCCCTTCGATCCGCTGGAACTCGCCACCGGGCCGACCGTGGTGCCGGACACTCCGGAGAAACGGGCTGCGATCCTGAATCTGCTCGAGCGCGCGCGCCAGAACAGCGCGATGCATATGCCCGGAGCCGCGCCGTTCAGCCTGAAAGTGTCGTTCAATTCAACGGGCGGAAGTTCGCATAGCCAAGGTTACGGGGAGCTGGAGGAGACTTGGCTGAACGGTCAAACCTGGCGCTGGACGGCTCGTCTGGGGGACTATTCGCAGTTGAGAATTTTCTATCAAGGCACAGCCTACGATGACAAACTGCGAGGCCACATGCCGCTCCGCCTCCAGATGGTGAGGAACTCCGTCTTCTGGCCGGTCGTGGGGAATTTTGCTCCCCAACTGATTCGCATGGCTACCGCCAAGTGGGAGGGCACGGAACTCGCCTGCATCCTGACTTCCGGCGGAATGAACGACGCAACGCCCACTCCCGGACGCCGCTGGGAAGAAAACGAATTCTGCATCGATCCGAAGACCGGCTGGCTGCGCATCCATTCGGAAGCCCCGGGAATTTACACGGTATATGACTACAACGGCGGCATACAGTTTCATGGGCGCGTCCTGCCGCGGCAGACGACGATCGTCGAGGGCGGCATCGGCGTTTTGCAGATTCACCTCGAAAGCCTCGACGATGCGAACAACGATCCCAACCAGTTCGTGCCGACCAAGAAAATGATCTCCCACGGGCCGGGCGCGATCATGGTGGGCCCCTTCCGCTTTCCTGAGACTGTGCTGACGCCGGCCGGCTACAGCGGCATGATCCAGCCCGTGATCGTGCACGCCATCCTTGATCAAAAAGGCAAAGTGCTGGACGCAGAGGTTGTGCAGAGTTCCGATCCAGCGCTGGCTTCAGCCGCGCTCAATGTCATCTGGCACTCTTCGTATCTGCCGGCTCAAAACCGCGACCGTCCTTTGCAGCGCGAGGCTTTTATCAACGTGCGATTCACTCCTTCGTCGTAAGAGAACGCTCACAGACGGCTGGGACTTGATCTGCTAAGCTAACGGGTGAATTTCGTCCCAGGGAGACCTCGCCTCCTCATGAAGAATCGATTCTGGCGTCGCAGCCCGCGATGCTTCCTCGTAGTTGTGTTCGCACTTGGCATCCGGTCTGTAGCATCTTCCCCCACCAGCGACAAAGCGGACGCTCTGCTTTCGACGATGCAAGACGAGATGCAGCGCGCGCAAACCAGCCTTGGCAAACTTGATCCCGCTCCCTATTTCGTCAGCTATTCCATATACGACCAAAGCATGGTGATGACGCTCGGCAGCGAGGGCAGCCTGGTGAATTCGGTGCGGGCCCGGAGACGCGCGGCCGACGTCACCATGCGGATGGGAACTCCGGCGCTCGACAACTCTCACGCGCAAAACCGGAACTCCGCACGCACCTCCGGTGCGCTCCCGCTCGAGGATGATCGCAATGCGATTGCTCACGAACTCTGGCGGCTGACGTATGAGGAATATCGCAAAGCTTCCAAGGCCTATTTGAACGTAAAGACTAATACGCAGGTGCACGCGCAGGAAGAAGACACGTCTCCGGATTTTTCCCAGGAGAAGCCGCCTACGCACGCCGATTACAAAGAGGTCGCTCCTGCTCCGGATCAGAAGGCGCTCGAGCAATTGGCTCGCGAGTATTCCGCGCACTTTCGGAAATATCCCTACATCTACTCTTCGGCCGTTCTGATCACCGCGCAGAAAACGCGCTTTCACTTCCTGTCGACCGAAGGCAATCATGTGGTTGCTCCGAACGCGTTTATCCGCGTTGCGATTGAGGCCGAGACGCGTGCCGATGACGGCATGGAACTGATGCGGGTCGAAACCTTTCAGGCAGAAAGCGTCGATCACCTGCCGCCGGCTTCGGAAATCGTCGCCAAAATCGAGAAGATGGCTGCCGATTTGAAAGCCCTGCGCGAAGCGCCCCTGGCCGAACCGTTTGACGGTCCAGCGCTGCTTTCGGGCCGCGCCTCCGCCGTTTTTTTTCACGAAGTTCTCGGCCACCGCCTGGAAGGACATCGCCAGCGTGGGGAGCAGGAAGGACAAACCTTCACCAAGAAGGTGGGCCAATCGGTGCTGCCTGACTTTCTCAGCGTGACGGACGATCCTACGCTCCATAAGCTGAACGGCATGGATCTCGGAGGGTGGTATGAGTTCGATGATGAGGGCATGCCGGCGACGCGGGTCGAGGTGATCAAGGATGGCATCCTGAAAAACTTCCTCATGTCGCGGATGCCTATCAAGAATTTTGCCAACTCCAACGGTCACGGACGCGCGCAAGCTGGCCTTATGCCGACCGGACGCCAGGGCAACCTGATCGTGTCGTCGACGCGAACCGTGAAAGATTCCGAGCTGCGGCAAAAGCTGATCGACGAGGTTAAGAAGCAAGGCAAACCCTACGGGCTTTACTTCGAAGACATTCAGGGAGGTTTCACGCTCACGCAACGCACCATGCCGCAAGCGTTTCAGGTGCTGCCCGTACTGGTCTGGCGCGTGTATCCCGACGGCAAGCCAGACGAACTGGTCCGTGGCATCGACATTGTCGGAACTCCACTGGCCGCCATGAACCGGATTCTGTTGACTGGCGAAAAGACAGATGTTTTCAATGGCATCTGCGGCGCGGAATCCGGCCAGATTCCAGTTGCAGCGGTGGCGCCAGCCATGCTGTTCTCCGAAATCGAAGTGCAGAAGCGCGCCCACTCTCTGAACCGGCAGCCCATCCTTGCGGCGCCGTCCGAGGGTGATGCAGGTTCCAGAAGAGACGCGGGGGCGAAACAATGAGCGCGACCACGAAGCACATCGCCACTCACATTCGGCGCATCGGGTTCCTGCTTGTCCTGTGTAGCTTCCTGTTGCCGGCCTTCGCGGAGCAGAAGAATGCCGACCCCAAAGAAGACGCCGTGCTTTCCGCGATGCGCGCGGAGCTCGAACGCTCGAAATCCCAACTCAAAATGGAGCAGGTCGGCGCACCTTACTACATCGAGTACCGCGTCTTCGACCTTGATCAGTACTCCGTCGACACAATCTTCGGGGCTTCCCGGGGCGATGTGCGCACGCGTCTTCGTTTTCTGCGGGTGGTGGTACGAATTGGAGACTACAAGCAGGACAGCTACTTCGGCCAAGGGCAGGGCACGTTGGATTACATGCCGCTCGACGATGACATGCTGTCTCTGCGCCACCAGCTCTGGCTGGCCACCGACCGTGCGTACAAATCGGCGGCCGAGTCCTTCACCGCCAAACAGGCGCAGTTGAAGCAGCTGACCATTGACCAGCCCGTCGATGATTTTGCGCATGCCGATCCGGTGCAATCGATCGGGCCGCTGGTCCGTCTCGACTTCGATCCAGCGCCCTGGAAGAAGACGTTGGAGGATGCTTCGGCGCTATACAAGAACGACCCTGACATCGAGTCGTTTGAGTCGAACCTGAAGTTCAACGCGGTGAACCGCTATTTCATCAACTCCGAAGGTAGCGTGGTGCGCAGCGGGCAGACATTCTACGAAATGACCGTCGCTGCGACCACACAAGCTGCCGATGGAATGGATTTGACGCGCGACACCGGGTACAACGTCGCCACCATGAAGGAACTCCCGTCGGCCGCCGATTTTATGGTGCGAGCGACAAAGCTGGCCGCAACCTTGAAGGAATTGCGCGAGGCGCCCGTTGCGGAAGAAGAATACCGCGGCCCGGTGCTTTTCGCAGCGCACGCGGCTACCACCGTGTTCTCGAGTCTGGTGGGAGAGAATATCCTCGGCATCAAGCCTGAACTGGGTAAGAATGCGCGCACCGCGGGTGCCTTTGCGGCGAGCTACAAGAGCCGGGTTCTGCCCGATTTTCTTTCGATCGTCTCCGATCCCACGCTTTCCACCTACGACAACCAAACTCTTCTCGGACATTACGAGATAGATGACGAGGGTGTGCCTGCCCAGCGCGTTTCCGTGATCGAAAAGGGAATTCTGGTGAACTACCTGGTGGGCCGCGAGCCGATTCGAGACTTTCCTGCCTCCAACGGCCACGCCAGAGCCCAGATCCCGGCTGGCAATCCCTCGCCCCACAACAGCAACCTGATTGTGACTTCGCTGCAGCCTACGTCAAATGAGGACTTGAAAAAGAAGCTGATTGATCTGTGCCAGCAGCGTGATTTGCCCTACGGGTATTATGTCGAAACGTTTGGGCCAAAACTCACCCCGCGTCTGATCTATAGAGTGTGGACCAAAGATGGGCACGAGGAATTAGTTCGGGGCGCGTCGTTTGGAGATCTGGATATTCGTGCGCTTCGAAGCAACTTGATTGCAGCCGGGGACACGGGCCATGTCGATAATCACATGCTTTCCATCCCCCACAGCATCATCGCCCCCGCCCTTTTGTTTGACGAACTGGAAGTAAAGCGCGACAACCAGAATAAGGACAAGCTCCCGGAATATCCCGCGCCGGGTGTAATGAAGTGAGCTGCGAAGCGTGGTAGCAGCGTAAGAGTTGCACGAGCGAAGAGTTTTTGGAACGAGGGGTTGCGGGATCGAGTGTGGAAGAGCGGCCCTTCAGCGGTGCGTGTGGAATGGACGAGAATTGATGCCGGGCTTTAGCCGGGCTGGTCGAGTCGCGACAAGAAACCATTCACAGGGGCTGAAGCCCCGCTCTGAGCAGAACTCGAACGCGGCGCTAAAGCGCCGCTCTTTCACGTGGCGTCGGCGGACGCTGCGTGTCCTCCTAATTTACGCAGGGCGCTAGGGGTGAATCAATTTTTCTTAGGGTGCGCCAGTAGGACTCGTGCTTGATTGGCGACGAGCCCGGCGCCATGGGCGCGCGCTTCCGTTTCGAGCGCATGCAGATGCGCCGCGGCCGACGGCGAGCCCGATCCCATCTCGATTTCCGCCAATGCCAGCCGCGTCTGGTACTCGTAGAGGCGATATCCGAACTTTCGAGTGGAAGCGAGCGTGCTTTCCAGTTCAGCGCGAGCGTCGGTAGTTTTCCCCATTTTCGCTTTCACCCGCGCCCCGGCGAGGGCTGCCTCGTAGCGCGGAGTGAGAGTGGGATTCTGCTGGGAAAACGTGAGCGCTTTGGCAGCCGCGCTTTGGGCATCCGCAAGTTTTCCCTCGCCCAACAGATTGCGGGCAAGGATGGACTCGGCCCAGGCGCCGCTGCCCGAGGAATTGGATTTTTCGAAAACCGACGCGGACCCGCGAGCGAGAGTCTCTCCATCGGAATAGCGTTGCTCGGCCAGCGCCACGGAGGCGAGGGCGACGCCAGCCTGCGCCGCAAAATCATCGCTGCTTATTTGCTTGGCCAATGCAAGCGCCTCTTCATATTGCTTCCGCGCCCCTGCCAGATCGCCCCCCGCAAAGAGAGCATCCCCGATGCCGGCGATGGGAGATGGCTGGCCACGCAGATAAGACATCTCTCGCGTCATGGCAAGGGCTTGTTCGTAACTCTTGCGGCCGTCGACCAACTCTCCCATTTCGACCTGAACCATGCCCAGGTTGTTCAGGGTATCGGCGGCGCCGCGCCGGTCGTTGACGCTGTTGAAGGCATCGAGGGCCTTATGCTGCATCTTTAGCGATCCCGGCAAATCCCCGAGACCATCCAGCGTATTCGCGAGGTTGCCATAGTCGCTCGCGACACCGGTCGGATCGTGGAATTCCTGGTCGAGTTGGAGGGATTTTTCGTAATACTCCATCGCGTCGCGCAGCTTGCCGGTGGAGTAGAAGACGTTGCCAATCCGCTCCAGGGTTGCGCGCACGCTTTCTTGGGCGCCGAGTTTGCGGAATTCCGTAAGCGCAGTTTCGAAGAGTTTCCTCGCACTCGCGTAATCGCCCTTGTCGTAAAGCACATCGCCCTCGATCAGCAAACAGCGAGCCGCACCCCTGCGATCGCCCGCGGAGACGAAAAGCTCCCGAGCGGCGGCGGCCAGTTGCGATGTCTTGTCGGGTTGGCCCAGGTGCTCGAACGCATGTGCCTCGCGTTGCAAAGCTCTGGCTACCAGCAATGTGGCTCCCACGGTCCGGCCGCGAACGGCGGCGCGGTCGGCAAACTCCCGCTCGCGTTTGAAATCGCTATTGAAACCGGCAGTTTCGGCGTCGGCGAAATCGATGCGGGCGGCGTCAGCCTCCGATACGTTGAGCTTGCGCAGTTCGGCGACAACTTTCTCGGCTTCTTGCGGTTCACCGGCCGCTATGTGAGCCCGAATCAGAAGCAGGCCGTAGTCAAGGTTGTCGGGAAAGAAGCCCCAAAGCGCGCGGTAGCTCTTAACCGCAGCCTGGTTCTCGCCCAGAAGCTCATGCGCCCCGCCCTCGATCACTAAACGCTCTTCGCGCGAAAAACTCGAGGAAAGCTCCAGAGCCTTCTTGGCCTGCTCTTTCGCCTTCTGATCGTATCCGAGAATCGACAAGGCTTCGGCCAGCGCCGAGTGAGTCGGTGCGTGGTCCGGAGCGAGCACGGAAGCTTTGTCCAGCGACTCTCTGGCCGAGAGCGCATCGAACAGGCGCAATTGTTGCAAGCCCTCGGAATAGAGCCGCGCTGCTTCCTGATTCGACGGCAACGACGCTCGCACTAACGCAGACTGCGCATCCGAGAGTGCGCCGGCGCCAAGCTTGGTGCGCAGTTCCGCTCCCGCCTGGCTGACAAGGTTATCGATCTCCGACTCCTTTCCCTTCTCAGAGACGGAGGCCAGCGTCACTCCGGCGACTGCGTCCTGCAGCCGCACGTCGAGGCGGAGCATTCCGTCGCCCAAGGGAACATACGAGCCGAGCACGACGTCATCGCTGCCCAGGTTCTGCCGGATGCGGGCAAGCGTCTGTTGGCTGAAGCTGTCGGCATCGGGTAATGCCAGGCTGGCTTTCATTTGCGCGACGCTCTCTCCGGGAATCAAGTGCAGTTGATCGCCCTCGCTGAGCTCCGTGGTCAGCATCTCGGAGAGCGCGGTTGAGAGCCAAGACTTCTCCGGATTCCCGGAAAGATTCTTGAAGCCGAGCACGGCCACGGCGCGGCGCCGATTCACGGCGGCGGGAATTCGATGCGGCGAACGGCGCAGCAGGGAATAGCCCCCCGCCGCTGATGCGATAGCTGCTAGTGCGATTCCGAGTATCCAGTAGCGCAGCCGTGGCTTCGGCGGCACTGCAATTGACTCAGAGGTCGGCGCAGTCGGCCTTTCGAGATCGGCCCCGAGCTCCGCTGCGGATTGGTAGCGCCGCGTCCGGTCGCGCGCCAGCGCCTTTAAGATCACCGCATCCAACTCGGCTGCAGACGGATTAACCTTGCTCGGAGGTTCCGGACTCTGATTCAAGATCGCACTAATCAGCAGTGCGGGCACCGACTGCGGGAAAGGCCGCTTTCCCGTTGCCATCTCGTAGAGTACCGCTCCCGCCGACCAGAGATCGGTGCGCGCGTCCGCTACCTCTCCGCTCAGTTGTTCGGGTGACATGTACGGCAGCGTGCCGCTGGTTTCCTGCGACTGAGTAAGCGTAGCGGTCATCCCCAACTCACTGGCGTGAGGCATCAACTGGGCGAGCCCGAAGTCCAGAATTTTCAAACGCCCGTCCGTAGTCAGCCGCAAGTTGCCGGGCTTCAGGTCGCGATGCACGATCCCCTGCTGATGCGCCGCCTCCAGCCCGGAGGCCAGTTGGACGCCGAGGCGCGCCACTTCCGCCGGGGGCAGGGAGCCGCGGGAGAGTTTGGTGTCGAGCGTGATGCCGGCAATGAACTCCGTGACCAGAAAGTCGGTGCCATCCTGACTCCCGAATTCATGTACCGTAGCGACATTCGGATGATTCAGGCGGGCCAGTGACAGCGCCTCTTTGCGGAAACGCTTGCGGGCGGAATCATCGCTCAGGGACCCAGCAGGCAAAACCTTGATGGCAACATCGCGATCCAGTTGCTCATCGTGCGCGCGATACACGACGCCCATGCCGCCGGCGCCGATCTGCTCGACAATCCGGTAATGTGACAGTCGTTCCCCAATCATGCTGTCCCGTCCCCGGTCCCATTTGAGTTGGCAAAGCATAATCCTTCACAGCGAAATTAGGCAATCTCACTAGCGAAGCAGGGCGCGCCCGCCACGAGTTCGCGCGCGTGAACTCCTCCCAATCAGCCCTGCGCACGCTGCTACAATTCCCTGTTTCATCGGCAAACAGAATGAGCTCGAACTTCAAGCCCTACAATGACGTACTGTCTTGTGGGAGCCTTGGAGCGGTCTCGCTTACATCAAGGCTGAAGTCTCAATAAAGCAGTTTCGATTTCCGGGGAGCGCAAGTGGAAGATGTCCAGGTAGTCGCGATGCTGATCCGGCGCTGTATTGCCGGCGATGCCGCCGCCTGGGAGGAAATCGTGCAGACCTATCATCGCCGTATTTACAACATCTGCTATCGTTTCGCCGGCTCATCCGACGACGCGCAAGATCTCACGCAAGACGTTTTCATCAAGATGTACCGCACTTTGCCCAGCTATGACCACACCAAGGGCGCCTTTGTAACGTGGGTCACGACCATCACGCGCAACCTGCTGGTGGACCATTTCCGCAAAACCAAGCAGGACCGCCTGACCGATTCAATAGACAGCTCGGCGTCCGAACACGAGGACGCGCAGCCGCTCAGTGAGCAAATTGCGGACCAATCCGCGCCGCCAGACGCCCATGTGCGCCGCCGGGAGGTATCGGAGACGGTTCACAGCGCTTTGGGAAAACTTTCTCCCGAGCTTCGGGAAGCGGTGATTCTAAGGGACTTACAAGATATGGACTACAAGGAAATTGCCGCCGTTTTGAAGGTTCCGGAGGGTACCGTGAAATCAAGAATAAATAGGGGGCGGGCGGAACTTGCACGCCTTCTACAACGTACCTATAGGCAGGTGATGTGATGCCAGACCATACCAGTAACGGAATCCAGTGCAACGAGTTCGACTCGCTGCTCACCGACGCGCTTGACGGCGTCCTGAGCGGAGCCGGGCTCGACCGGTTCCAGGCCCACGCCAAGACTTGCAAGGCGTGTGGGCCGCTGCTCGCCGAAGCTGAAGCGGGCCGCAACTGGCTGAAGGGTCTCACGGAGGTGGAGCCTCCAGCCAGCCTGGTCAACAATATCCTGGCATCTACGACGGGCGTTGACACCCAACGCCTGCGGACGACCGCACGCGCCTCCCAGCCCCGCATTTCGTGGCTGGAGCACGTGCAGGCCTCATTCCTCGAGCCGATCTGGGCCATGGTCCGGCAGCCGCGGTTTGCCATGTCATTCGGCATGGCGTTCTTCGCGCTGTCGGTAACCCTGACCGTTGCCGGAGTAAAACCCGCCGACGTCCTGCAGATCCCTCTAAGGCCATCCGCGATCCGGCAAACGTACTACCGCACGCAAGCCCGGGTCATCCGGTATTTCGACAATGTCCGCCCGGTTCTCGAGGTTCAGGCAGCGATCCGAGGAGTGAAGCGCAACCTGAATCAGGCCGAGCCTGGAACCAAGCAGAAAGAACATAAGAACGACACAACACAACAGCCCGAGCAGAAGCAGGAGCGCAATTACAGCCAGTCAGGGGAGCAACTCATTCTGGCTAGCGTTCCGCTGGGTCCGTCTCTTCGCGATCTGCCTGTAGTGTCGGTGACCACGTACAGGAGGTTCGTATGAACTGCGCCAATCACAGCGATACCGCTGCGGTGGCGTTTTGCCGAACTTGCGGCAAGCCACTTTGCAACCAATGCACCCGCGATGTCCGCGGCGTAATCTATTGCGAATCGTGCCTCGCGGCGCGGATGGAAGGCCAGGCCTCGGCCGCTGGCTTCGTTCCGCCGGCCCAACCGGTTTATCCGCCGATGGGGGGCGGGTACCAGACCGCTCCTCGGTCGCCGCAACCCTCGGGACCGAATCCTACAGTTGCCGGAATTCTCGCCGGATTCTTTCCCTTCGGCGTGGGCGCCGTGTACGCCGGGCAATACGCCAAGGGCTTGGCGCACCTCGTCATCATGGTGCTGCTGATCCTCGGCGAGAGTGCCGATGTTCCCTGGTACCTCCACATGGTCCTGGCGATTGGGATCGCTTTCTTCTATGTCTACCAGATCATCGACGCAGTGCGAAGCGCGAAGGCGATCCAGACGGGCGAGCCCGCACCAGATCCATTCGGGCTGGCGCAGTCGTTCGGTACAGGCGAGAAATTCGAAGGGACCAAAGTACCGACGGGAGCCGCTGTTCTAATCGGCCTCGGCGTGCTCTTCCTACTGCATACGGCCGGGCTCTTTGAGATCGGTATGGGGCTGTTCGTATCGTTGATCCTGATCTTCCTCGGAGTTTGGCTCTTTGCCAAGCACTGGGGACTGATCGGCGGCACTTCGACTGCGTGCCAGTGCGATCACTGCCGTACGCGACGGTTGATGGGGCCAGCGATGCTGGTCACTGTCGGCGTGCTCCTTTTGCTCGACAGTGCAACCCGCGTGGAGTTTCACCGAACCTGGCCCGCCATTCTGCTGGTGATTGGTGTCGTAAAGCTGATGCAGAGCAATGCGTCGTATAGCGGCCACGTCGCTCCGCCGCCGCTCGTATCACCGAGCTACCCGCCGGCACCTCCGACTGTACCGCCGGCAGCGCCACCGGTGACGTCTAGTCCGGCTCCGGGAGCGGAGTCAACCTCTTCTGGCGAGGTGAAAAATGTCTAACCCGGTGATGACACCACCCGCAGTTCCGCCAACTCCGCCGCTGCCGCCGCGCCGTCACCGCTCGCTGGCCGGGCCGTTCGTGCTGATCATCATGGGCACGATCTTTCTGCTGGGCACCATGCGCGTGCTCTCCGTTGGCAAGCTCGCGCATTTGTTTGCCAATTACTGGCCGGTGCTTCTCATTCTCTGGGGCGTGATCAAGCTGATCGAGCACCAGCAAGCACAGCGCGAAGGTACTCGGGCCTCGGGCATCGGCGCCGGTGGAGTTTTTCTAGTCATTATGATCGTTGGTTTCGGTCTGACCGCGACCCAACTGGAGCACGTCAACTGGTCCGGGTTGAAGGACGAGATCAACATCGACGACAACGACTTCAACAACATTTTCGGCGAGACTTTTAACTTTGACGATCATCTCGAGGAAAACTTTCCCGGAGACGCCAGCCTGAAGGTCATCGACAACCACGGTGCGGTAAGCATCCATGCGTCCGATGACGACAAGATTACCGTCGTCGTGCGCAAGCGCATCGGCGCCGAAAACCAGGGCGACGCCGACAAGTACAACAGCGAAACCAAGCCGACTATCACCAAGATCGGCGGCCTCGTTACCGTGGACGCTAAGGTGGAAGGTGCCGGCGATCATCCGGTGGAATCGGATCTTGATATTTCCGTTCCGCGCAAGGTGGCGGTCTCCATCATTTCCCGCCGCGGCGACGTGAATGTTTCCGGACGCGGGGGCGGGGTCGACGTTTCCGCTCAGCACTCCGACACGATTATCACCGACATCACCGGCAACGTGAAGGTCAGTCAAGAGAAAGGCTCGGTGAAAATCGAGCAGGTTACCGGCGATGTTCACGTGGAAGGGCGAGTCAACGAAGTCTCCGTAGCCGACATCAAGGGCGCGGTTCAACTCGATGGCGAATTCCAGGAGAGCATTAAGCTCGAGCGCATCGCGAAAAATGTGACCTTTAAGTCTTCGCGAACGGATATGGAGTTTTCCCGCATCGACGGTTCTCTCGATCTTGACTCCGATGACCTGCATGGCGAGGAGATCACTGGTCCGCTGCACCTGAACACGCGCTCCAAGAACATCCGGCTGGATGGAGTTTCTGGCGATGTCCGTCTGCAAAACGACAATGGCGCTGTCGAACTCGTAATGAACACCGTGGGGAACGTACAGATCGACAATCGCAGCGGCGACGTGCAGTTAACCTTGCCCGACAAGGCTGGATTCCGCATGGATGCGCGCACTCGCGATGGTGAGATTCAGTCGGACTTTCCCGAACTGAAGGCCAGCGACGACGGGCACGAAGCCAAGCTTAGTGGCGTCATTGGAAGCGGCTCGTCGCACATCGTCGTCAACAACGAGCACGATGGCATCGAGATTCGCAAAACCAGTTCGCAGTCTCCGCATGTTGCCAAGCCGCCGCAGCCCCCGCCTCCGGGGAAGGGAGACAAAACCCTGCCGGAACCGAAACAGAAAGTGGAACCGACCGAGAACTGAAGGAAGAAAGTTTCAAGGTTTCAGAGTTTTCAAGGTGACGCTGGCAGGTTCCGCGGCGCTACCTTGAAACCTCTAAAACTTTGAAAGCTTAAGCCGCTACACCAGTTTTTCGTGTACTAGCTTTTCGACCTTCTCCAACACGTCATCTTCACTCATCGCCGTGGAATTGATAACGACGGCGTCGTTGGCCGCGACCAGCGGCGAGGCTGCCCGGGTGCGATCGCGGCGGTCACGCTCCCGCAGTTCCGTTGCAACATTGGCGGCGACTTCCCCTTTGATCCTGTGTTGCGCCATGCGCCGCTGCTCGCGCACTACCGGGTCCGCATCGAGAAAAACCTTCAAATCCGCGTTCGGAAAAACTTTGGTCCCAATGTCGCGGCCTTCCATCACTATACCGCCGCCCGCGCCCATTTCCCGTTGATGCGACACCATCCACTCGCGGACTTTGGGATGCACTGAAATTCGCGACGCCGCCTCAGTGACATCGCGCTCGCGAATGCGCGAAGAAACATCCTTACCGTCCAGCAGCGTACGATTCCCGCCAATCGTGGGCTCCAGTTGAATGCGCGAGCCCTCGGCCAGCTTTACCAGGGCCGCTTCGTCGTCGAACGACAAATCCCGATCGATGGCCTTGAGGGCCAGAGCCCGGTACATGGCGCCGCTTTCAAGATTTACATATCCGAGTTTCCGCGCCAGGCGCGAGGCGATGGTGCTCTTGCCGGCGCCCGCAGGCCCGTCGATGGCAATAATCAGCTTGCGGGGAGTGTGTTCGTCAACCGAATGGTCAGTCATTGTCCGAGCAAGATTGTACACGGAGGCACTAACTGAACCAAGTAGACTAACACAA
>CAVXVD010000143.1:0-59228 GCA_963765015.1 uncultured Acidobacteriota bacterium
TGTCGTTGAGTTGATCGAGTGCCAGGGTTTCAGTGAGCATATGGTCAGCCGAGTTGTACATAGAAGACGAATCCTCTTGCCAAAACACTCCCTCGGCTACTCGAAAAGTCATACGAGTTTCTGGATGTTGTTTGGCGAACTCAAATAGATAGTTGTCCAAGATATATTCGAGTTCAGATTGAGACTGTGACAAATCATCCTCATCACGCACGTGGGCAGCGCATTCCATCTGTTCAAGGAAATAAATACCTTGGACTGACAAGACGGGGTTTCCGTACACTGTCGGCTTCACAAGGACGGTGTACTTGAGCCCTTTGAGCAGAACAAAGCGACCGATACCCTTGCTTCCAGAAAGCTGAAGAAGTGCGTGATGTGCCATATTTGCCACCCGGTACGAACGTGTTTGCGCGACTTCGCGTTATCTTGTGGAGTACACCCACTTCAGCGTCGATCTTCCCTGGAGATAAACCTGCGATGTGACAGATGCTCTAACGGACTCAAAACTCTTCGCACAACGTTCCCCACGTGACCAGGAGAGCATTATTGACCATTTCAACGGGGGGATTGCTTTGCAGTAAGAAAGCAGGAGTCGCGTGCCTCTGCAAACGACTCGTGCTCCTTTACGTCGTACACCACGACTTTGACACCGCTTTTCAATACCAGGTTGAGTTCGTCGCCACTGTACGCAAGTTGCAAGTGGTCAGCCGGAACTCCGTACTGGTCCCGATAGAAAAACGGTCCGTCTGTGCCGTAACGCGCCACAACTAAACAGGTGGGCGTCTTAGAAGGGGGAGGCTCCTGGGCTTGCAGCAATGCTGACAAGGCGAGAATGCCAATGCACAGCTCTGTTCTCACGGTATCACCTCACTCGTCCAGAAATGGCATTCTACGTTCTTGTAGCGAAGGGGAAAAGCGGAGATTCGCCTCGCCAAATTCACGGCTGCAGTCAGTGTGGTAACCCTTGCGTGAGACTGGACGAGCAAACTGGCGTAAGATTCCGAGGGCCCGAAACCCGGGTACCCAGCGATGACGTTCTAGGACCCTTTAGCACTGTTAGTTGGTGGAAGAAGGCTTGGACGTTCCCTCGTCGTCACAGACACCGTTCCCCATCGCAAGGAGAATCCTTCATAGTCCGCTTCCGTCTGCAAGATGTCTCTTGCTGGCCAGACGAAATTTGGGTGCACTCTTGGCCACAAGGGTACCGCGATGTCCTCAAAGCCAGGCCTTGGAAAGAACCCGGAAGAGTCAATCTGCTTCACTACCACAACTTGAGAGACGAAATGCCCTATAGCCACTGTGCAAACGTAGAAGTGAATCGGATTTGTAGGAGAAATGCGACCCGAATGGTAGAGCGCATGGACTTCTCCCCTGGTGCGAGGGCCAAACCCGCACATCCACATCTGAACATTAGCTGGTATCTGCAGATGCTCTTTAAAAGCATAGCGCACCCGTTGAGAGAAAAACGGCTGTCTTGATCTTTGCGAGTGGTCGAGGACGACGGCAGTTTTGAATGCAAAGAGAGCGATCGATCGGGCATCAGGGGAACCGATTGGCACATCCACCTTTCCGTCGATTAGACCCGTGAGGACGCGTTTGGCATGCTGACTTTCAATGTCGCTCATCCAGGTCTCATTGCACTTTTTGCACACAACTTTTGCGGTCCAGTCAATCCGATCCTTCGCCTCCCGCCGTACCACCCTGCCCGCCTCATCTTTGACCGTAAAGAGTTTCTTTCCTGGGAATAGGGCGTTTATCCAATCGCTTATGACATGCTCTGCAGAGAGCTTCCCTCGATGAGGGCAGAAGGCACACTGTTTTGGGTTCACTGTTAAGCCTTACTTGGTGGCCGTTTTGGTGGCCGTTGGTTTTTCCCGTCGGTTCGGTTCCCTACGTCTCCGAGATCGATTCCCGAGACCCGAAACATGCTTCGGAGGCCCATAAACATTGGAGATTTTCGTATCGATTCGTATCGATACTCGTCGATACTGGAGAATGCCGGGACGGCCTAGAAAGGATTTTAAGTCCGCTGCGTCTGCCAATTTCGCCATCCCGGCGTGCGCTCTATTCTAGCGTAGCGATGCGGTCGGGAGATGCGTTAGCAGACATGGCTGAGGAAAGTAGACAAAAGTGGAGTGAGGTTGCGAGTCTCGACTATGCCTGCGCAGCCGTGGCGGCTTTGCCTTGAGTCTCGGCAGGAATCGCGCGCTGCTTCCGCAGCACTTCGTGAAAATCCTCGGTGGTGAGCGGTTCGCCGCAGAACAAATGAAGTAACGGATCCTCATCTGCCGAGGTGAACGGAAGGCGATTCGTTCCCGATTCGAGGCCTTCCGGCTGGACCAGCAATTCAGGAAGCAAGGTTCGATTTTCCGTTAGAACGCCCAGGAGTCGTTCGACGGCGGCGCGATGCTCCGGCGTCGCCTGCACGAATTCCACGCCCATCCCCCGGTCGGGATGCATAACTCTCACGACGCCTTGGGCGCGCACTTCCATATCGCCAGCGCGCATCGACAAGGTCACGCGGGTCATGGCAGGAAACGGCGAAGACAGCTCGAGGTAGCAACCGCCTAAGCTTAAGTCAGTGAGCTGGCAGCGAATCGGCGGATCGTCCTGCTCCGCGTCCGGAGAATTCTTTTGGAGCCATTCCCGCAATTGCCGCGTCGCCTCCGGCGAGGCTTGCAGGAAGCGCAGGCCTGCCTGCTCGCTCGACCCTTCCCAAGCAAACTCGGCGGGAATTTCGAGCGCGGTGCTGGTGCCGGGCAAAGTGAAGCCGATCTGCAGAGGATTCGTCGGGCGCCGGCGGTTGGGCAAACTCACAGCCATTCCACCCTCGCTCAAGTCAAGAGTGGTCACCTGCATGTTGCCGCCCGCTGCCGAGGTTCGAACTACGACGGGAATTTGGACCGCAACGCGGGCATTGCGGCGGCGCTCGCTCTTCATCAGAGCGCGGGCCGCGCGAAAGCTCGACTTGGCTCGTTCCGTGGAAACCGGTTTATACAGCACGAAGTGGGCTCCGAGGGCGAAGACCGCCTTCAGGCCGATGATGGGCTCGACGATTGCAACCGCGACAGCCTGCTTATTACACGGAGCGCTGCGGGAACTGCTCAACACGTCCGGCGCCCCGTCTGCCGCGCAATCGACGATGATCGCCTCGTATCGCTGGCGCGTTAGCTTGCGCAATGCGCCGTCGGCCGTGGTGCAGAGCTCGAGGTCAATATCGAGATCCCCCAGCACGCGGCGCAGCACGCGCACGATCTTCTCGTCCGAGCACAACACCAGCGATTTCAGACTCATACGCGGACCTATTTCAGACTTTCAGACGATGGACTGAGCAGGATCCGCAGCTCCCACCAACAGCTGGACTCCAAGAGTCAACTCGATTCCTCTCTGCACTTTATGTCTATCGACCGAAGCGGGCAATGTCTCTTAGCCCGAAACGGGTTACGCCGGTAATCTGCACAATCTTGGTTACGGGCACGGCAAGGGTATTGACGGGTGGACGCCGCGAGATTCCCGTGGGCCGGGGCGTGTCGGAAAACGACAGGTTTCGTTTGCTCTATACTCGATAAGTTGCTCGTCGTCGTCGCGGTTGCAAACTGAGCCAGGCTTGGGTAGAGGGCTTGACGATCCTCGACCGAAAACCCAGTAAAGCCAATGTTTGTCGAGACTTAGACCGAGGATCGAAGGCTCTACGCTTACAGATTTTCGTTGACTTTCCATTCGAAACAACCGTAGTATATTGAGTCTCCGATCAGGATCAGGGCACTAAGGCACTTGCGTCCTAGCTTTGTCTGCGGACGTATGAATGGC
The DNA here is from genome assembly GCA_963765015.1 of uncultured Acidobacteriota bacterium. GTDB lineage: Bacteria > Acidobacteriota > Terriglobia > Terriglobales > Acidobacteriaceae > Sulfotelmatobacter. Next base: position 3,808 of record CAVXVD010000143.1, read on the forward strand.
TGAATCCCGACGCTGGTCCGGAGAATCATATAGTTAGAAGGATTTGTGAAGTTTCATTCCCCTTTGAGTGGAAAGGCAATTGTTCATGGCAAAGCGACGCGGAAATCCAAACTGGGGCAAGCCGGAGCCGATCGGCCCGATTACCCCTACCATTACCGAGTTCGAGCAAGTGGTGCGCGAGTATAAACTTTCGCCCGACCAGTATCTGCGTTCGACTCGCTTGCGGGAGTGGGCACGCCGCAACAAGAACTCGAAGTACATCCCTGAGCCGCTGTTGGAAGCCTGGGGCTTCGAGATTGAGTCCACGCTGTAAGGGAAAGCAAGAAAGGTTTTTGGGGTCGCTCTAGCGGAGCGGCCCTTTCTGTTTTTGGGAACGAAATACTCTGAGCATGTTTATGGGCGGCAAGGAAGCAATTTGCTAAGGCATACCAAAAACCGTATCAACTGAGATTGGAAAGCATGTTGAATGTCCTGCAAATCCCGGCCAGCGAGTTGTTCGCGCTGCTGGTCGCGATCGGATTCGCCGCGGGCTTGAATCTCTACGCGACCGTCGCAGTCTTGGGCCTGCTCGCCCATTTCGGACACCTTCCGCTGCCGCCCGGACTGCAACTGGTCGCCGGGTGGCCGGTTATTATTGCCAGTCTCGCGCTCTTCGGGGTTGAATTCTTCGCCGACAAGATCCCGGCCTTCGACCTGATCTGGAACGCTCTCCACACGTTCATCCGCATTCCTGTTGCTGGCCTGCTCGCCTACCGCGCGACCAGCCAGCTCTCGCCCGAGCACCAGTTGCTGGCGACACTTCTGGGAGCAGGCGTCGCCCTGATCGCGCACGGAGGCAAGACCGCGGCTCGTGCTGCCGTGACGCCCTCTCCCGAGCCATTCTCGAACATGACCCTGAGTCTGGGCGAAGACGTCGTCGCGATTGGATTGACCTGGCTGGCCACGAGGCATCCCTACGTCGCAGGCACCCTGGCCACGATCTTGATCGTGATCACGGTTCTGCTCGCCCGCCTGGTATTCCGAGCCATGCGCGCCCTCTTCCGCGGCGCGGAACAGGAACTCGCCGGCTGATCCGCATCCGGGGTGTCCCGAGGTGCCTGGGGATCGGCAGCGTCCCTCAGTCAGGACAGCCCGGCGACTAGGACTTACTCCTCATCGAGATACTCTTCCGGGACGTCGTCCACGGGCACTTCGTGGGTTCGGACTTCGCCCTCGTCGGCGTTTTCGGCCGCCTCCACGCCGCTTACCGCGCCGGCTTCGAAGGCGTTTCCTTCCTCCAGCAACTCCTCGACGCTCTCAGAATCGGCGACTTCCCGACGCGAAATGCCCTGCAAATCTCCCGCCTCGTCGCCACCGGGGCGCGACCTCCTGCGCTCCAACACGCGCGGCGGTGGACTGGAACGCTGCACCGGCTTCTTGAGCGAAGGCCTCGGGGCTGCCGGAGTCTTCGCAGCGGCCTTTTTGCTGGGTGCCTTCCTGGCGGAGGTAAGTTTTTTCTTCTTCTTCGCCGGCATTGCCTTTTTGCCGGCGGCTTTCTTCGTGGATTTCTTTGCGGATTTCTTTTTGGTTTTCTTTTTGGCGGCCATCCGCGCAGTCTAGCACCGATGGTTGCGGGTTCGGGAGATTACTACTTGGTAAACTCCGCCTCCTTTAGTTTCCTGAATGTCGGCAGCGACACGCGGAAAGGATGGAAACACCAGGCACCAGTTCCCTGCCCTCTGTGAACCCGAACTTGCTAGAATCGACAGGATGAGCCCGCAAACTCCGTTCACCGATGTTCCTGACGCGATTGAGGAAATCCGCGCTGGCCGGATGATTGTCGTGGTCGACGACGAGGATCGCGAGAACGAGGGCGACCTCACGCTGGCCGCGGAAAAGGTCACGCCCGAAGCGATCAACTTCATGGCAAAGTACGGACGCGGCCTGGTTTGCCTCGCCATGACCGAAGAGCGCCTCGAGCATCTGCGCATCGGTGCGATGACAGCGGAAAATACCTCGCAATACGGAACCGCCTTTTGCGAGGCGATCGATGCACGCGTCGGGGTCACTACGGGCATTTCGGCCCATGACCGGGCCCGGACCATCCAGGTTGCGATTGACCCGGCGACGAAACCCTCAGATCTGGCGCGTCCGGGACACATGTTCCCGCTGCGCGCGCGCAAAGGCGGAGTGCTGGTGCGCGCGGGACAGACCGAGGCTTCCGTCGATCTTGCGCGGCTGGCGGGCATGGTACCCGCCGGCATCATCTGCGAAATCATGAAGGACGACGGCAGCATGGCCCGCGTCCCTGACCTCATTGAATTCTGCCGCGAGCACAAGATGAAGATGCTCACGGTTGCCGAACTCATCCGCTACCGGATGTCGCACGAGCGCTATGTGCATCGCGTGGGAGAGGCGCTGGTCGATACGCGCTTTGGGGAATTTCGGCTGATCGCCTACGAGAGCGAAGTCGACGGCGGAGAGTCGCACGTGGCCTTAATTCGCGGCGACATCGAGCACAGCCCGAAGCCAGTGCTGGTGCGCATGCATGCGCATTGCCTGATGGGCGATGTGTTTGGCGCCACGGGCTGCGAGTGTCACGCCACGCTTGAAGGCGCCCTGCGCCGGATTGCACAGGAGGGCGGAGCACTGATCTATCTACACCAGACGTCGCAAGGCTTTTCGGTCGAGAAAGTCGGGGAGCGAACGGCTCTTGGCTTCCACCGCGGGCAAAGGCTGCCAGCGCTGTACGACAACGAAAAGCAGATTCAGCGAGAAGTCGGCATTGGCGCGCAGATCCTGTCGGATCTGAACCTGCACCGGATCCGGCTGCTGACCAACCGTCCGAAAAAAGTGGCGGCGCTGGAAGGATTCGGGATTGAAATTGTGGAGCAGGTGCCGGTGGAGTTGAAGGAAGTGAAAGCGAGTCAGAACCGCTAGCTCTCGTGTCTTCTGGAGTACCCGACAGGGCCGATGTTCAAGGTAGCATCATGAGCAAACAAGTCAGAAAGAGCGTTGTAGTCCCTGCGCTCTGATTCTACTTCTGTTCCTTGCCGGCTTTCCGGTCCGGATGCACTCTCCGTATTCGATCGGCGGCCGTTTATTTGCCTACGTTTTTGGAGCCATACTGGTCGCGTTGGCCGTGATATGTTTGATCGGACAGATCGCCCTTGATATTTTCGGTTGGAAGATTTTTCGCGAGTAGCTCAGAATTCCTCTCTGCCATGAAACAAGCGGCCGCAGACTGCGGCCCGCTCAAAGCGGAATCCGTTAGAACGGTTTCCGCACCACCACTTCACTCTCGCGGATGAAAAACTGCGCCGAACAGTGCTCTGACCCGCAAATGACCGGAATAAACCCGTTGATCTGCTTGCGGGTGATCAGGCCCAGCATGCCGCACGAGGGGCATGACAGCACGGCCCAGTAGGGATCTTCCTTTTCCCCGATTTCGCCGGCATTTTCCAGCACAAAGACGGTCCCAGGCTGCATCTGTTCCGGAATCCACTCATTGAGGACATCAAGCTCTCCGACCATGTATTCCTCCCCTGTTATCCCGCGTTAGTCCGTTTGCGCTGCGAACCCCTAAAATGCCCTACGAAACTTTTTTAGCACGCTTACGGTAATCCGACGACATTACCGAAGTATTCCCCTTGCCGGAGGCGACCCCGGCCCGCACCTGCCGCACCGCGTCACTCAGGCAGACACTCAGAATGGGCTGGTCGGAATTCTTGAGAATGTCGACGATCTGGCGCGCCGAAGTTTCCAGATATATATGGGTGCCGTCGGTCAGCAGGTGAAGCTCGGAATTGCGTCCGACCGTCTCGGCCAATCCCTTGCCGAATTCGCGGTCGAGGAAGCGCATGACCTTGCGCACGCCCTGCAGTGAGAATCCTTTGCGCCGCAGTTCGCAGATCACGACGACTTCCGTGAGGCGAGTCATCGAATAAAGGCGGCGATGGCCCTCGCGCTCCGGCTTAACGACGCCGCGTTCGTCCCACCACTGCAGTTGGCGCGCCGTGATTCCGGTGAGAGCGATCACGTCCCGGGATGTGAAGAACTCCTGCATCCAGCCTCAACTCAGTTTGAAACAAATTCAGTGCAAAATGTTTCAGACATTTTAGGCATGAGGGGCTGTGGATCAAGCAGAAGAATCGGAGGGGGAGGGTGACTAAGAGAGTTCCTGCACAGAGGCGGGGCGCGAGCCGCCACCGACGAAATGGACCACTTCCAGGCGGTCGCCTTCGTTGAGTACGGTCTGGGGCCAGCGATCGCGGGGAACGATGTCGAGATTGAGTTCTACGGCGACGCGGTCGGGCTTCATGCCGAGCTGCTCTACCAGCGCGGCCAAGGTGAACGGAGTTGGGGAAGCGGCCAATTCGCGATCTTCACCGTTGATCTGCAGTTTCATTTTCGGTGGGAGATTCGGCGGTGCGATGGTTAAAGAGGCCAAATCTCTGGCTTCGATGGTAGCAGAACAGTGCTTAGGGAGATCCCTCGCTTCGCCTGAAAAACGGCTTCGCTCGGGATGACGGCCTGAAACTCGGTGGACGATAACTGACTTGGGCAGCCACGCTCGCTTTGCTCGCGGGGCGGACCCTTCGACCCTGCTCAGGGCAGGCGGCGTCCGCCCCTACTCAAGCTTGGCTTCATTCGGCCTTGCGGAGGACGAACTTTCTGGTGGCGGTGCGGCCCTCCTGGTTGATCTGCACCAGCAAGGTGGAATCGGGAAGATCGGCTTCCTCGACTTCAATCTTGATCTCGGCTGCGCCACCGGAATCGGCGACGGCCTGGGTATAAAACGGAGTGCCGCCGGGGCGTGCAAAGCGGAAGGTCAGGCGCGCGCCGGGCGCCGCCGCTCCCCCTTCGGTGACTTTCAACTGCATCGTCAGATTGCGATCGGCATGAATGGATTCGGAGTTCAACCACTGGACATCAAGTTCTTTGACCGACGCCAGCGCTTCCGGCTCGGGATGGTCCAGAACGTTGTCGAGTTTGCCTTCGCGGATGGCGTCGAGCACGAGACGGTGCTGTTCGCGGAGTTGCTGCTCTTTCTGCTGGTCTCCGAACTGCGCTTCGGCGGCCTTGCTGGCATAGGAGGTGGCCTTCTTGCCCACGCAGCGGCCGCGGACAAAGACCTGGGTCTGGAGAAGGAGTTCGCCTTCGCGCGCTTCACTCTGCACGTGGTAGATCGTGTCGCCATGCTTCACGTCGGTATTGAAGCCGAAAATCATAGGGTTGGGCGCATTTTGGTGATTGTGTAATTTCAGAATTGTGTAATTGAACGGCCAGCACTTGACGCTGAAAGCCTTGATTCTCAATTACAGAATTTCCCAATTACTCAATTCCCAAATGATTCCTTTCATTTCCACAGAATGCGGCGGCCAGTCGCTTGACACTCTTGAGTGTAAGCCCATAATCTAGAACGTTTAAGCAAGCACTTGGCGCGAATTATATATACGTCTTCCTATGCCCGACAATTACTTCGCTCGCTACCTCCCGTTTCTGATCCATATTCTTATGGCTGGCGGGATCGCGACTGCGATTATCACCTTGTCGTGGCTCATCGGACAGCGAAAACCCACCCGCGCTAAGCTTTCTGCCTATGAATGCGGCATGACGCCGGTGGGAGACTCCCGGCAGCGCTTCTCAGTGAAGTTCTACCTGGTGGCTATGCTGTTCATTCTGTTCGACGTGGAAGCGGTCTTTATCTATCCATGGGCCATCATCTTGCGAAAACTGAAATCCGATGGCCAAGGCCATTTTGGCCTATGGGAAATGCTGGTGTACATCGGAATTTTTCTGGTGGGCTTCTTCTATGTATGGAAAAAGGGTGTGCTCGACTGGGGTGAGACCTCTGCGAAACGAGGGAATTTCTGATGCCATTGACCCCGGCCATCACCGACATCGAACAACTCAAGGACCATCCTTCGGTGGCTCGTCTGCTGGCGTGGAATGCCCCGGCCGTAACCGGCGTGAAGTTCGATCGCGACGAAATGACGATTTATGTCGATCGTGCGTACATCCGCGAAGCTTGCGTTACGCTCAAAGACGATCCGGCTTGCCCGTTTAACTTTCTGTCAGACGTGACCTGCGTCGATTGGTACCCGGCGGAGCCGCGGTTCGAGGTCGTTTACCACCTTCTTTCCATTCCGAACAAAGAGCGCGTCCGGTTGAAGGTACGGTTGAATAGTGGCAGCCCGGCGGTTGAGTCGCTGACGTCGGTGTGGCCCGGGGCGAACTATTTTGAGCGCGAAGTTTTCGATCTGTTCGGGGTGCGGTTTACGGGGCATCCTTACTTGCGGCGCATCCTGATGCCCGAAGACTGGGAAGGCCATCCTCTGCGCAAAGACTACCCGGTGGAGGGTTACCGCTGATCGCGAGATAAAGATGGCCCACTTGAATCCCACGCCCGTTTTGGAGCCCGGACAGGACCGCACCATGATCCTGAACATGGGGCCGCAACATCCGTCGACCCACGGCGTGTTGCGCGTGCTGCTCGAGATTGATGGCGAGACCGTGGTGCGGATGATGCCCGACATCGGCTTCCTGCACACCGGTATTGAAAAGACCTGCGAGGCCAAGTTCTATCAGCAGGTGGTGCCGCTGACCGACCGAATCGACTATCTGTGTCCGATGACCAACAACCTCTGCTACGTGCTGGCAGTGGAGAAACTGCTTGGTCTGGAGATTCCACCAAAGGCGCAGTGGATGCGGGTTTTGATGAACGAATTGACCAGGATTAACTCGCACCTGGTCTGGCTGGGCACGCACGCCATGGACATCGGCGCGCTGACGGTCTTCTTGTATTGCTTCCGGGAGCGGGAAGAAGTTCTGAAGATGTTCGAGATGGTGAGCGGGCAGCGGATGATGACGTCGTACTTCCGAGTGGGCGGGCTTGCGCTAGAGCCGCCGCTGGGATTTTTCGACCGCGTCCGAGATTTCGCCGGATATTTCCCGGAGAAGGTCGATGAATACGAGAATCTGCTGACCGGGAATCCGATCTGGGGAATGCGCACCAAGGGCGTCGCCAGGATGACGGCGGAAGATGCGATCGGGCTGGGCGCGAGTGGACCGACTCTGCGCGGGAGCGGAGTTGATATCGACTTGCGGCGCGATATGCCGTATTCGAGTTACGAGAAGTTCCAGTTCAAGGTACCGGTTTCGCAGGAAGGCGACGTTTTTGCGCGGTATATGTGCCGCGTGCAGGAACTGCGGGAATCCACTTCCATCGTGAGACAGGCTCTCGACGGGATGCCGGAGGGACCGATCAAAGCCGACGCTCCCGGGATTGTGCTGCCCGAGCGCGAGAAGATGAAGACGCAGATGGAATCGCTCATCTACCACTTCAAGATCATCACGGAAGGCTTCGCGGTACCGGCGGGCGAAGTTTACCAGGCGGTCGAATCGCCGCGCGGTGAGATGGGCTACTACATCGTGAGCGACGGGACGGCCAAGCCGTATCGCGTGCACATGCGCTCGGCATGCTTGGCTAATTTGCAGACCTTGCCGACCATGTGTGAGGGACGGTTGCTGGCGGACGTGGTCGCGGCGATCGGCAGTATTGATATCGTGCTGGGAGAAATTGACCGGTAAAGAATTGAGTGATTGCGTGATCTGGTAATTGAGGAATTGAAGAGCCGGGGACATGAGGATCGGCTGAGCGGTTTTCAATTGCTCAATTACCAAATTTCCCAATTACTAAATTGGTTTCTATGAGATTCTCCGAGGAATTCGAGCAGCGGTTTGCAGAGATGGTGCCGCATTATCCGACCAAGCGGTCCGCGCTGGTGCCTACCCTGCTTTATGCGCAAGATGAGGTTGGATTCCTGTCGGATGAGGTCATCGCGGAGATCGCCCGTCGCCTGGATTTGACGGAACTCGAAGTGCGCAACGTGATCAGCTACTACTCCATGCTGACCACCAAGCCGCGGGGCAAGTTCAACGTGCAGGTTTGCACCAACATTAGCTGCATGGTGCGCGGGGGCGAGGACATTCTGCATCACTGCGCGAAAAAGTTGGGAATCGGGCACAAAGGCACGACTGCCGATGGCATGTTTACGCTCGAGGAAGTAGAGTGCATCGGGGCGTGCAGCTGGGCTCCGGCGGCACAGGTCAATTACGACTTTCACGAGAACCTGACTCCGGACAAGATGGACCAGATTCTCGACGACTACAAGAAGAAGGCAACGCAGTAATCAATTCTCTCATGGCTGACTTGGTTTCCCATCCCGACGAGGTAAAGGTGGTCTCCCGGCGCTTTGGCCAGGGTGCCGCCAACATTGACCGCTACCTGGAACTGGACGGCTACAAGGCCGTGCAGAAGGCGCTCGCGATGGAACCCGACACCATCATTAATGAAGTCAAGAATTCCGGACTGCGCGGGCGTGGTGGCGCGGGATTTTCGACGGGGATGAAATGGTCGTTCGTGCCCAAGCAATCCGCCAAACCGAAATATGTTCTTTGCAATGGCGACGAAAGCGAGCCTGGCACCTGCAAAGACCGGCTGATTTTCGAGCACGATCCGCATTCCGTGATCGAGGGCGTCATGATCGGGGCGCTGGCCGTGGGCGCGAAGAGCGGCTACATCTACATTCGCGGCGAATACCGGTATCTGTCGGTGATCATGCAGAAGGCGATCAAGGACGCCTATGCCAAGGGATTTATCGGCAAGAACATTTTTGGCAGCGGACGCGATCTGGACATCTACTGGCACGGCGGCGCCGGGGCGTACGAGGTGGGCGAAGAGTCGGCGCTGATGGAATCGCTCGAAGGCAAGCGCGGCATCCCGCGCATTCGACCTCCCTTCCCTGCTGTCGTGGGTCTGTGGGGCGGGCCTACGGTCATTAATAATGCCGAAACGCTGGCGAACGTACCGCACATCATTCTTGGCGGAGCGGACTGGTACGCCAAGCTGGGCACTCCGAAAAACGGCGGCACGCGGCTGTTTTGCCTGAGCGGCAACATTGCCAAACCCGGTGTGTACGAACTGCCGATGGGCTACAACTTGCGCAAGATGCTGTACGAGGTTGGAGGCGGCATCCCAAATGGGCGGTCGCTGAAGGGAGTGGTGCCCGGTGGATCGTCATGTCCAGTCCTCACCGCTGCGGAGATCGATGTCGCAATGGATTTCGATTCGGTCGCGAAGGCAGGATCGATGCTGGGTTCGGGCGGCGTGGTGGTCATCGACGATCAACAATGCATCGTGAAGTTCGCATTGCGCACCATGAAGTTCTACCAGCACGAGAGTTGCGGCTGGTGCATCCCGTGCCGCGAAGGAACGGACTGGCTGAAGAAGACGCTGATCCGCTTTCACAACGGCGGCGGTATGAAGAAAGACATCGACAACATGCAGTACCTGGCGGAGAACATGCTGGGACGAACGTTCTGTCCGCTGGGCGATGCCGCCGCGATGCCCACGATTGGTTTTGTGAAAAAGTTCCGCAAAGAGTTTGAAGATCACTTGGACGGTAAACCGTGCCCTTACGAAAAAGCAGGCGCAGCGGAGCAGATTCCGGCGTTTTCGCACTAAGAATTCTCAATGGCTGACATAAATCTCACTGTCGACGGCAAGAAACTCACGGCTCCGGCGGGCACGCTGCTGATTGAAGCGTGCAAAACGGTGGGTATCGAAGTGCCGTCTTTTTGCTATTACCCGAACCTCTCGCTGCAGGGCGCTTGCCGCATGTGCCTGGTAAAAGTCGAGAAGATGCCCAAGCTGCAGACCGCCTGCACCACGGTGGTGGGCGAGGGCATGATTGTCACAACCGACAGCGACGAGATCAAGCAGGCGCGTAAGTCGATGCTGGAACTGCTGCTGGGCAACCATCCTTTGGATTGTCCGGTGTGCGACGCCGGCGGCGAGTGCGAACTGCAGGACATGACGTTCAGCTACGGCGCCGCCGAATCGAAATTCATGGAGGCGAAGAACCACAAGGAGGAGCAGCAATGGTCTCCGGTGGTGTTCTTCGACCGGCCGCGGTGCATTCTTTGCTATCGCTGCGTGCGGGTGTGCGGCGAGGGCATGGACGTATGGGCTCTGGGGGTGCAGAACCGCGGCGTGAGTTCCCTGATTGCCCCGAACAAGGGCGATCATCTCGAGTGCGAAGAGTGCGGCATGTGCATCGACATTTGCCCGGTCGGCGCGCTCACTTCGGGGGCGTACCGCTACAAGACGCGCCCGTGGGAGATGAAGCACGTAGGGACCGCGTGCACACATTGCGGGGACGGGTGCAAGACGACTTTGGGCGTGCGGCGCTCGGACACCGGGATGGAGATTGTCCGCGGCGACAATCGCGACAAGAGCGGAACGAATGGCGACTTCCTCTGCATCAAGGGGCGCTACGGCTTCGATTTCGCGAATCACGAAGATCGCCTGACGAAGCCGCTGATCCGCAAGAATGGGAAGCTAACTCCGGCGACGTGGGAAGAAGCCTTCGAATTGGTCGGAAAGAAGTTCGCCGAATTTCGCGACAAGGACGGCGGGGCGTCGATCGGGGTCGTCGGCTCGACGCGGACGACCAACGAAGAAGCGTACCTGCTCTCGAAATTGGCACGATCCGTGTTGAAGACGAACAACGTTGATCATCACCGGACCGCAGACTTCCCTGCACTGGCTGCAGCACTACGCGGCAAGGCCGATGCAACGGCCAGCATGGCAGATGTCTTCACGGCTCCGGCGATCCTGCTTATCGGCAACGATCCGACTGAGCAGCATCCGCTGCTGGCCTGGCAGATTCGTAACAACGTGCGACTGCACCGCGCCAAGCTGTTCGTGATTAATTCGGCATCGATCAAGCTACGGCGACAGGCGACGAGCTTTACGCAGATTCCGGCGGGGACAGAAGGCAAGGTTGCGTCGTTCCTGGCGGGCGATGATGCGGCCGCAGAGAGCATCGCCAGCACGGACACCAACAAGGATTCCTGGATTGCTTTGCGGGACAAGCTCCGCGGCGAGCAGAATCTTGTCGTCATTTTCGGCTCAGAGATTCGCGGCAATGACATCGCCAGCCTGGTGAGGTTTGGGTCCGGGATCAGCGGAGCGAAATTCCTGTGTCTCGCCGACTACGCCAACTCGCGCGGAGCGGCTGACATGGGCTTGTATCCCGATCTGCTGCCTGGATATCACCTGGCGGCCACGGGATCGAGCGAGTTTCACAAAGAGTGGGCCCACATCCCTCAGACATTCGGGCTTGATCTGCCGGGCATGGTGGAGGCGGCAAAAGCCGGTGCTCTGAAAGCGCTGTACGTCGTTGGATCGAATCCGATTGGCCGACTCAAGATTGATCCCTTCGCGTTTTCGAAGAGCTTTGTTGTGGTGCAGGACATGTTCCTGACCGAGACCGCAGTCATGGCCGACGTGGTTCTGCCTGCGGCCAATGCGTACGAGAAATCCGGCACGATGACGAACACCTGCGGCGACGTACAGCTGGTGAAAAAAGCTGGCGAGGTTTCCGAAACGAAATCGGATTTCGAAATGATGGTCCGCATCGCCGACGCGATGGGATTTGAGATCCGGAAGCTCGTGCCCTTCGGCGGCGGTACGCACGCCGACATGGGCCAGTCGCGCGGAGCGCAATCGGGAGAAGCCGACCGTCATGCGGTGTGGCTCGAGATGCAAGGATTGGAACCGAAGTTGAGTCCGCTCGATCCGATGGCGATTCTGGATGAAATCCAGCGGCTGGTTCCGGGCTATGACATCTCGCGCATGAATCTGCTGGCGGGAAACAGCGAGCACTCATCCCTGGCAAAGAGCGGGCCGAGCGCGGCGCAGAAGCCGGAGTTGATTGCGCCGGCCAATGACAGCCTGTTTACATCAGGCACGCTGGGACGATACTCGCGGGCATTGCGGTCGGTCATGGAGAGTCACGAAGTGAAGCCGGCGGAAGTCGCGGCCGACTGAGTTCGGTGTCGCTGTAGTGGTGATCAGAAGTTTGGGTTGAGAAAGTAAGAGAGGAAGCAAGGCGTGGCGTTGCCGATCTGGCTCTTTCTATTAGCGTCCGTGATCAAGTCCGCGGTAGTGATGGGCGTGCTGCTCACCGCAGTCGCGTACACGGTTTGGCTTGAGCGCAAGGTCGTGGGACACATGCAGAATCGCTGGGGACCCACGCGGGTCGGCCCTTTTGGGCTGTTGCAGCCGGCGGCGGACGGCCTGAAATTCATTTTCAAGGAAGATCTGACGCCGCCGCACGTCTACAAGCCGCTGTTTATTGCGGCGCCGATGATCGCGCTGATTTTTGCGCTGACCTCGATCGCGGTCATTCCGTTCGGCAACGCCGTCACGATCGACGGTTACACCATTCCGTTTCAGGTTACCGATGTCAATACGGGTCTACTGCTGATTCTCGGGGTGACATCGATTGGCGTGTACGGCGTCGCGCTGGCTGGGTGGTCGTCGAACAATAAATATTCGCTGCTGGGCGGCCTTCGCGCCAGCGCGCAGATGGTGAGCTACGAGATTTCTTTAGGGTTGTCGCTGGTGGGCGTGCTGATCATGACGGGAAGTTTCAGCCTGCGCGACATTGTGAACGCGCAGGGCGGGCATTTCCTGGGATTTCTTCCGCGCTGGAATATTTTTCCCCAGTTCATCGGCTTTTTCTGCTACCTCATGGCGGCTTATGCGGAGACAAACCGTATTCCTTTTGACTTGCCCGAGGCTGAGACAGAACTGGTGGCGGGCTATCACACGGAGTACAGCGCGATGAAGTTCGCCATGTTTTTCATGGCGGAATATACGAACATGATTACGGTGGCGTGCCTAGCCACACTAATGTTCTTCGGCGGTTGGCATGGGCCTTTATTTGGGCCGCCGATCTTGCAAGCACTCTTGCCCGTGTTCTGGTTCGGGATCAAGGTTTTCGCATTTCTCTTTCTATATATCTGGGTACGTGGCACGTTGCCGCGTTTCCGCTATGACCAACTGATGGCGTTTGGTTGGAAGTTTCTGCTGCCGCTGGCGCTGGTGAATCTGATTGGCACAGCGATCGCGGTGGCGTGGTAAAAAAGTTCTCAGTTCCCGGTTCTCAGTTCTCAGTTAAGGCGCAGAAGCAAATCGCCGGCTGGGAAGCCGCTAGCACCGCGGCCGTTGCTGAGAACCGACAACTGAGAACTGAGAACTGATTTCATGATTAGCGTTCATCTCATTTTGTTTCTCGCTTTCGGAGCGGTCGCGGTCGCAGGGGCGGTGAACCTGCTGGCCCAGACGCACCCCATCAACAGCGCGCTCTCGCTGATTGCGGTGATGGCAGCGCTGGCGGGCGAATACCTGCTTCTGGGGGCTGAGTTCGTGGCCGCGGTGCAAGTCATCGTTTACGCGGGCGCCATCATGGTGCTGTTCGTCTTCGTGATCATGCTCTTGAATGCAGGGGTGGAAGACCGCACCAAGGGGAGCAAGGTTGCGGCGGCGATCGGGATTCCGGGAATGCTGTTAGGCAGCCTGCTGGTGGCGTGGGTGGTGCTGCGGCACTCAGGAACCGAGGCCGTGGCTGCCGGAGCGCTACCGGGCTCGCCGTCGATGATTGGGCCGCTGCTCTTTCATGAATTCCTGCTGCCTTTCGAGATTACGTCGATCCTGATTCTGATCGCCATCATGGGCGCGGTCGTGCTGGCCAGCAAGCCGCCGACTTCGCCGGCGAACGTGCCGGCAAGGAAGGTAGACTGATGGTGCCGCTGTCGTACTACCTCATTCTGAGTGGAATCCTGTTTGCCTGCGGCGTGACTGGATTTCTTGATCAAGCGCAACATCATCACGATCTTCATGTCGATTGAGTTGATGCTGAACGGAGTGAACCTTTCGTTCGTTGCCTTTGCGGCGCACTGGCATGCACTGGCGGGACAGATCTTCGTCTTCTTCGTGATGGTGGTTGCCGCGGCTGAGGCAGCAGTGGGACTGGCGATCATCATCGCTGTCTACCGCACGCGAGAGACCTTGAACATCGACCAGGTGAACCTGCTCAAGCTATGACGCCGAATCTCAATCTGAGTTTGTGGCTGATTCCGACATTGCCTCTCGCCGGCGCGGCGATCAACGGCTTTCTGGGAAAGAAGTCGTCCCGTACCGCCGTGAGCACGGTGGGACTCTTTTTCTCCGGTGCGGCGTTCGCCTGGGCGTTGGTGGCCGTGCTGCGCGGCTACGAATCGCTGCCCTACATCGAATACGTTGCGCATTGGATCCGCTCTGGCACCTTCACCGTAGATTTTGCGTTTTATCTCGATCAGCTTTCGCTGGTCATGCTGCTGGTCGTCACTGGCGTTGGATTCCTCATCCACATCTATTCCGTTGGCTACATGTGGGACGACCCCAGCTATTACCGCTTCTTCGCCTACCTGAATTTGTTCATGTTTTTCATGCTGACGCTGGTGCTGGCCAACAACTACCTGATGATGTTCATTGGGTGGGAAGGTGTGGGGCTCGCATCGTATCTGCTGATTGGGTTCTGGTTCACCAAAGATTCGGCGGCATCGGCGGGGAAGAAAGCATTCATCGTCAACCGGATTGGCGACTTCGGATTTCTGATCGGTATTTTCCTCATCATCCAGCATTTCGGTTCGCTTGATTTCACCAAGGTCTTCGCACAGGTTCAGCCGATGGCGGTCGAGAACTCCGGTGCCGGAGTTCTTACGGCCATCGGAATTCTGCTGATGGTCGGAGCCTGCGGCAAGTCGGCACAGATTCCGCTGTATGTATGGCTGCCGGACGCAATGGAAGGCCCGACACCGGTTTCGGCGCTGATCCACGCCGCGACGATGGTGACGGCGGGCGTGTACATGGTCTCGCGCTCGCATGCGATCTTTGAGCGCGCACCGGAAGCGCTGATGGTTGTCGCCGTGATCGGCACGCTGACGGCACTGTTCGCCGCGACCATCGGCATTACACAGACGGACATCAAGAAGGTTCTGGCGTACTCCACGGTTTCGCAACTTGGGTACATGTTCCTGGCGTGCGGCGTCGGGGCGTTCTCGGCCGGCATCTTCCATCTGATGACGCACGCATTCTTCAAAGGGCTGCTGTTCCTGGCCGCGGGGTCAGTCATCCATGCCGTCGGTGGCGAGCAGGATATGCGCAAGATGGGCGGCCTGCGCTCCTACATTCCGTGGACCTTTCTGACCATGGGTATTGCGACTCTGGCGATCGCTGGAATCCCGCCGCTGGCAGGCTTTTGGAGCAAGGACGAAATCCTGTGGAAGGCATATTCCAGCGAACATGGCAGTTGGGTGTTCTGGCTGGTGGGAGTCATCACCGCCTTCCTCACATCGTTCTACATGTTCCGCCTGTTGTTCATGACATTTTTCGGTGATTATCACGGCGCTCATGTGGACGAACACGGACATGGTTCCCACGGTCACGATAGCCATGGGCACGGCGAACCGCATGAGAGTCCGATGGTGATGCTGGTTCCGCTGATGATTCTTGCGGTGCTTTCGCTGTTCGGCGGGTTCCTTGGATATCACAATCATTTCGAACATTTTCTTGAACCGGTGTTTGGCTCCGGAGCAGCCGCGGAGACCGCGGGCGAGGCGGCAAACGGTTATACCGAATATCTTCTGATGGGCATCTCCATTGCCGTCGCGTTGCTGGGGGCGGCTTTGGCTTACGTGCTCTATGTCAGCAAGCCTTACCTGCCGCAGAAAATTGCCGACTCGCTCGGTGGCTTCTACGAGACGGTGCTGAACAAATACTACGTCGACGAAATCTATGCCCGGCTTTTCGTGAAACCGCTGGTCGATGGATCGACCAGCATTCTCTGGCAGGGTGTCGACCGGAAGGTTATCGACGACACGGTAAATAATGCGGCCGATGGGGCGCGCCATGTGTCCGATGAAGTGCGGCACATGCAATCGGGCAACGTGCGCTCTTACGCGGGATGGATTGCGGCGGGGGCTGCCGCGGTGATTGCCTACATGATTTGGATGAAGGTGGGACAATGAGCATCGAAAATCTCAGCCCCTACATCCTGACGTTGATTACTTTTGCGCCGCTGGCGGGTGCGCTGTTGCTGGTTCTGCTGCCCCGGCGGGATCGCGATATCCGCATCTTTGCGCTGGTCATATCTCTGCTCACTTTCGTTCTATCGCTGCACCTGCCGGTGCATTTCCATCGCTCGGTGACAGAGTTCCAGTTTCAAGTAAATAAGCCCTGGATCTCGAGCCCTAACATCCGCTACCACATGGGGATCGACGGCATTTCCATGTGGCTGGTGGTGCTGACGACGTTCCTGACCCCGCTGTGCGTGCTGATTTCGTGGAAATCAGTTCATGATCGGGTGAAGGAATTTTTCATCCTGCTGCTGATCATGGAGACGGCGTTGATCGGCGTCTTCACCTCGCTCGATCTTTTCCTTTTCTATTTCTTCTGGGAAGCAACACTGATTCCGATGGCCTTGCTGATCGGTGTATTCGGGCATGATCGCAAGGTTTATGCCGCGGTGAAGTTCTTCATGTATACGATGATCGCCTCTGTGTTTATGCTGGCGGCGATCCTGTGGCTCTACGCGAACACGGGCACTTTCCAATTCAATGAAATTCGCGATCTGATCGCGCAGGGCAAGATACCCGCCTTCCCCGCCGCCGCGCAGTGGCTCTTCCTCGGCTTCTTCCTCGCGTTCGCCGTGAAAGTCCCACTCTTCCCGTTCCACACCTGGCTGCCTGACGCTCACGTCGAAGCGCCGACAGCGGGATCGGTCCTACTGGCCGGCGTACTACTGAAGATGGGCACGTACGGAATGCTGCGCTTCAACCTGGGACTTTTTCCCGAGCAGGCACGCCACAATCAGGCCTGGATCATGACGCTGGCGCTAATCGGGATCGTCTACGGCGCCCTGGTGGCGATGGTGCAGCCGAACATGAAGAAGTTGATCGCCTATTCTTCGGTCAGCCACCTGGGATTCGTGGTGCTCGGCATCTTCAGCTTTACTCAATCCGGGCTGAATGGCGCGATGTTTGTCATGCTGGCTCACGGCATCTCCACCGGCGGGCTGTTCATGCTGGCAGGAATTCTCCACGAGCGGCGTCATACTTATGAAATCAGCGAGTTTGGCGGGCTTGCGTCCCCCATGCCGGTTTACTCTGCAACTTATCTCTTTGTCGTGCTGGCATCGGTCGGTTTGCCTTTGCTCAACGGGTTCATCGGCGAATTCCTGGTGCTGAATGGCGCCTTCCAGGCGAAACCGATTTATGGAATCGTGGCCGCCACGGGAGTGATCTGGAGCGCGATCTATTTATTGTGGATGTTCCAGCGCGTGTTTTACGGCAAGGTGACGCATCCGGTGAACAATTCCCTGCCCGATCTTTCCGGCTTTGAAAAAGCAGCAGTCTGGCCGTGCGCGGTGGCGGCCCTGGTCATGGGAGTTGCGCCGATTCTATGGCTGGGAGCGATTGATCCGGCAGTACAGGCCGCGCTCGCGCAAGTCCCACAGGTGATCAGCAAGGTGGTGGGACAATGACGGCCTTCCTCCCAGCCGCCCTGTTACAGATGTCTTCACAGATGATCCCTCAGGGTGCTGATTATGTCCGCATCCTGCCCGAACTCGTTTTGTCCGCTTTCGGCATTCTGGTGATGGTGCTCGACCCGCTGGTGGATGAAGAAAAAAGTCAGAAAACCCTGGGCTTGATCGCGTTCGTCGGCGCCGTGGCCGGACTGCTATCCGCGTGGTACATGGCGCAGCCGGAGAATCATGGCCTTGCATTTTCAAACATGGTGCGGGTTGACAGCTTCAGCGTGTTCTTCCATTTCCTGATAATCGCTATTGCTGCGGTTGTCATCTTGAGTTCGTTCGAATACATGAAGGTCCAGCGGATTCGTGCCGGAGAATATTACGCGCTGATCCTCTTCGGCGTGGTGGGCATGGCATTGATGTCTTCCGCCGTCGAACTGGTCCTGATTTTCATTGCGCTCGAGATCTCTTCGATCTCGACCTACATTCTGGCGGGATTCCGGCGCAACGAGGCATCCAACGCCGAATCTTCCCTGAAGTACTTCCTGCTGGGCTCGTTCGCTACGGCTTTCTTCCTGTACGGCGTTGCGCTCATGTTCGGCGCCACTGGCTCGACCAATATCGACGTGATTAGCGGGAAGTTGCAATCTGGCCCGGTCCAGGTGCTGGTCTATGTGGCGATGGCGCTGATGTTCGTCGGGCTCGGCTTCAAAGTCGCAGCCGCTCCTTTCCACGTCTGGACGCCGGACGTGTACGAAGGAGCGCCAGCACCGATTGTCGGATTTATGTCGACCGCTCCGAAGGCTGCGGCTTTCGCGGTACTGCTCCGGGTCGTTTTCTCCATCAATGCGCCGGGGCGATTCTGGTTTTTCTGGGTAGCGGCCGCTTTGTCCATGACATTAGGAAACGTTGGCGCCTTAGTTCAAACCAACGTCAAGCGCCTGCTGGCGTACTCTTCGATCGCACACGCCGGCTACCTGCTGGTAGCGTTCACAATGAGCACGCCCGACAATTCGGTCACCGGCATTTCTGCTGCGATGTTTTATACGGCAGCCTATGCCGCCATGAATGTGGGAGCCTTCGCGGTGGTGAGTCATTTCGCCAACGCGGGCGAACGCTACGTGACTTTAGCGGACTATGAGGGCTTGGGACGCAGTTCGCCGCTCTTAGCCGCTACCTTAACGATATTCTTGCTGTCGTTGATCGGCATCCCGATGACTGGCGGTTTTTTTGCCAAGTTCTACGTATTCAGCGCGGCTGTGAAGGCTAACCTGATCTGGCTGACCATTATCGGCGTCGTAAATAGTGCGGTCGGAGCCTATTATTATCTGCGGATCATCGTTGTGATGTACATGCGAGAGTCGCGCAAAGAAGTTCCAGTTACGCCCATCCCGTTTGGACTCGGTATCGCACTGGCGGTCAGCGTAATGGCCACGCTCTACCTCGGGCTGCTGCCAGACCGCCTCCTGGAGATTACGCAACATTCGGCTCAGGAACTGCTCTCGCGGCATGCAGCGGCTCCCGATACAGCCCAAATCCCGCCCCCGGTGGGCATTCGCCAGCAGTAACTTTTTGTGAAAAATCTGCCAGACTTCATTTGACAACCGCCTCGGGGCACGTGCATCATGTCTCCACTGAGTTCCTGTTCAGTTCTCACTTTTCCAATAGAACTGAAAGTCCCTGGAGGAGAGCAAATGTACAAACTGATTCGCAGGCTTTGGTCCGAAGACGCGGGGCAGGACATCGCCGAATACGCGGTGATGCTGGCTGTCATTCTAGTTCTGGTAGTGGGTACAGTTCGCTTGATCGGGTCGAATGCCAATAATGCATTTTCAAGCGTAGCCAGCTCGCTCCAGTAAGCAGGCTAGCCGCCTTTACAAAGCCATTTCCGTCTATTGTTTGCGCAAGAGAAGATCTCTATGACACGATTTACTCCAGGCTTCGCATTTGCCGTCTATTACCGGTTTACCCGGGTAGCGGCTGCGGAGCAGCTTGGGGTAAGGATGAGCCACTCAGGGGCCACCTAAACGAACCAAGTTTGAACCGCGAGCCGCGATCCAAGGATCGCGGCTTTTATTTTGGAAGCAAAACTTCAAAAGGAGAACCAGCCCCATGATCGTCAACATGTCCGAGAAAGCCACTGACCAGGAAATCAACCATGTAATCGAACGCATCCGCGAGGCGGGATACCAGCCTCACGTTACGCGTGGCACCGAGCGCACGATCGTCGCCGCCGTGGGGAGCGGACGCCGCCACGAGATCGAAGCGCTGCAAGTCGCGCCCGGGGTCGATAATGTGGTCGCAATCGCGCAGCCGTTCAAGCTGGTGAGCCGCCAGGTAAAGCCGGAGCGCTCGGTCGTTAAGATCGACGGGGTCGCGATCGGCGGGCCGGAAGTCGTGGTGATCGCCGGGCCGTGCTCGGTCGAATCGCGCGAGCAGTTGCTCGATACGGCTCATGCGGTCAAACGCGCGGGCGCGTCCATGCTCCGCGGCGGCGCTTACAAACCCCGTACTTCTCCCTACGAGTTTCAGGGACTTGGGCTGGAAGCGCTCAAGATCCTGCAGCTGGCTAAACGGGAAACTGGCCTGCCGGTGGTCACCGAAGTGATGAGCACCGAGGATGTCGATGTGATCTGCGAGCACGTAGACATGCTGCAAGTAGGAGCCCGCAACATGCAGAATTTTGCGCTGCTGCGCCGGCTTGCCACCGTCGATAAGCCAGTCTTGCTGAAGCGTGGGCCATCCGCGACAGTGAAGGAGTGGCTACTTGCCGCCGAGTACCTGCTCTCCGGAGGCAATCATCAGGTGGTCCTGTGCGAGCGTGGCATCAGGACGTTCGAGACCGAGATGCGCAACACCATCGACTTGGCGGCAGTGGCACTGGCGCGGGATTTGTCGCATCTGCCCGTGATCGCCGACCCTTCGCACGGTACAGGCAAGCAGAGCCTGATTGCAGCCGTCTCGCGTGCCGCGGTTGCTGTGGGAGCGGATGGTCTGATCATCGAAGTGCATCCCTGCCCCGAGCGTGCGCTTTCAGATGGCGCTCAGTCACTGGACTTCGCCGGATTCGGTCGGGTCATGCGGGCGCTGGGGGAACCGCTGCGGCAGACCGCCAGCCTGCCCGCAGTGGCGGAGGCCGCGTCCTAGCGTCAGGATATCAATCGGAATTGTGGATCGGATCGAAATTACGCATCGCTCCGATGCGAAATTTTAGATTTGGTCTGGCGACGGATTGATATACTCGTGACCTTTCTGACAGAGGTGGAGTTAGGGCAAGAAAGACAATATGGGACGCGTCATTCTCATCTTTGTACGGCGTTTGTGGCTTCCGCTCATACTGCTGGCGGGGTTCCTGAGTGCATGTGTCTTCGTCTACATGCGACTGGAGGGACTGGGAGCGCTGGATGCCCTGTTCTGGATTATCCATACGCACTCGATCGATTATCGTGCAGTGCATAAGTCCACAAAGATTTTTGCCTTGTTTGTCTATGCAGGAGTATTCGCGTTTCAGATCTGGATTGCAGAGCGCGTCCTGCTTACGTTTTTCAGCCGGCAAGGCGTGGAGGCCTGGAAATCTATGGTGAACGAAGTCAACGTCGATCGGCTCAGGGATCACTTCATTATCTGCGGATACGGCCAAGTTGGCCGCACGGTGGTCGACCAACTGCAGAGGTTGGATATCCCATTCGTGCTAATTGAGACGAACGAAGGCCTCTACCGGGAGTTGCTGAATGACGGCACGCCGGTCATTCAAGGCGATGCCAAACGCCACGATGTACTGTTGAAGGCTGGACTGGAGCGCGCCCGCGGCATTTGCATCGTCATCGACAATGATGCCGATAACCTTTACATCACGGTTACCGCACGCTCGCTGAACCCCAAGATCAAGATCATTACTCGCGCCGGCCAGCAACGCTATGCCAACGCCATCCGCAGTTCTGGAGCGGATGAGGTTATCATCCCGGAATATGAAGGTGGGCTGATGACAGGAAGGATGATTCAGAAGTACTATCCCGTGCCGCTAGCGATTCAGTGATTCGTCCTCTAAGGCGGTCTTCCTTCCGTCGGGTAACGAGCATGCTCGTGTCGCGGCCAAGGTCTCGGGAGGGCATGCGAATCCTCTACCGGTTGGATGGAAGAGAATCGCGGCTAGGGTCTGCGCGATTCCTCGCAGACCTCAAAAGTGAAATGTTAACGTCCCGGCTAGTTGCTTGCCGGCTGTTTTACCTGCATAGCCGGATCGCCAAAGAGAACGAAAGTCCGGCGCACATCGGAGTCGGTGATCTTCGACTTCGCCTTAACTACCGCATCGCCCAGGGTTGTGGCCTTTGCGCCCAGAGCGTTGTGAATGACCAGGGCGTCAAGGCTAGTTTGCGGCGCAGGCTGGTTCAGACCGGTCGAGGCCAGCACTGCAACAGCTCCGCCTGTCGGCGCTACGATCAACGTCACGCCCAACGGCTGGGTGTAGACGTCCTGGAAGAATCCATTCAGGCAATCCATCACCAGGAAGACCGGAAGTTGCGATTTGTTCGCCAGGGAGCTCACGGAATTCGTGTTGAAGATGTCAGAACCAGACCACTGTTCCTCGGATCCGTGTCCGACATAGTTCACCAGAGCCTGCCCCGAATTGATGGCCGCGATGATATCCGCTGCCGCGGTGCTAGTGCCAAGATTTCCGGCATACACATCTGTCACCTGCATGGTTGTGGGCAGTGCCGCTTGAACGGTCTGGCTATCCTGCGTGAAGCTTTCGGTGTCGTTTCTGTCGGCGACCATCAGCGCATTCGCCAACCATGGTCCGGTTGTCGACTGACTTTCATAGCCGGTAATCTTTCCGATGACAGTGGCCACTTCGTCCGCGGTGCTGACGGGCAACCGGCCGGTAGCGATCGTCGGCATCCCATTGCCGGTGAAGTCGGAGAACCAGTCATCGGAAGCAGTCATCAGGCTGGTTGTTGGGATGATGCGGGTCGGAACCAGATCAAGATTGCCGAAGCCCAGATAGTTTCTCGGATCCAGAGAAGCTCGTCCGTTCAACAAAAGGTACGTGGGTGGTGTTCTCCAATTTTTCGAGGCAGTCTGCAGGAACTGCTTGATCGCAAATGGACTACGCTCTCCGAAATTGAACTCGTCATACAACTCGACGACGGGAACGATCGCGGACGATTTTCCTTGAGCCTTGTGAGCGACGACGAGCGGTGCGAGCGCGGAAGCGAACTCGCCGTAGGTGACCATCGCGATATCAGCACCCGGCTGCACGCTATGCCAGCGCGAAGGATGATTAGCCACAACTGCCGCCGCCGATAGAATCCGATCGCCGGCCAGAGCAAGAAGAGTATGTAGCGGGGCCGCTGGGTTCGTGCTCGTAAAGGGCACTTGCACTGCGATTTCGTACTTTCCGTTATTCGAAGTAGTTTCAGGCGTCAGCTGCACTGGCTGGTCGGGATCCGTTACATCGAGCACGACGGGGGCGCTCTTGAATCCTCCCACCGTGAGTTCGTCACCCGCGCGTCCCGTAAATTTCAGCAGGTCTGAATCCGCAACATATTGATGCGGATACGTGATGCGGATGTAGTCGACCAGGCTGGTGTCGTAGTCGCCGTTCTGCGCCGTAAGGGTGACGGTGTTATTGCCGGATTGGAGCAGGCCGGGCGGGATCGAGGCGTTCAGAATTCCTTTGTCTTGTCCGGTGAAAACGACGTTGCCGATTGCACTGCCGTTGAGTGAGACGGCGACATCGTGCGGGAAGGCGGTGATGACGCCTTGCAACGCGACCTCAAGCTGCGAGGATTGGGCAGAAGTGGCGTCGAGGTGTGGAACATCCAACGCCTGGTCGACAGGGGTGGGAGAAACGATCGCACCAAAGAAGTTCTGGCCGTCGTTGGTAAGCAAGGCCGAGAAGTAGATGGTGTGCTGCTGCAATTCGACGGTGGCGGGAAAGCTGGATGGTGGTTGGTTCGATCCAGCGGAGAGCGGCAACTGCGGAATTCGGGCTCCGCGGGCTTGGCCGGCCACCAGCCAGTAGACGCGTGTACCGGTAAAGACGGTGTCCATACCGGTACCGTAGAACTCGATGGAAGCCTGCGGGCCAAAGCCACCGGGACCAGCGGTCGCTCCGGTAATCTGCATCGGCTGTTCGATGGCCTCCGCATAGAGGTGCAGCAGAGCTGGATCAACCGTGGGATCAAGTCCGGCCTTGACTAAGTCTGGTTGTGCAATCCGGTGCCAGCCCTCGTGATGAACATAAATCTTAACGGCCGCTTGCGCCGCCAGTTCGAACTGTTTCTGAGTTTGACCCGCAGTGGGTGCGCTAGTTGGACCGGTCGCCTCAATCATGTGACTTTGCTGGCTGCCTGGTGTTGGGGGCAGAGCCTGGTTGACCTGGCTGAGCAAGCGCGACTCGGAAGATGTCATATCACTAGCGGCCAGCGCCCCGGATGCCACGGATACCGGACCGTGCATGGTGCGCGTACCGTTCACATCCACATCTTCCAGCCAATAGGAAGCTCCGCTCACGGGAGCGGAAGGGTCGATCCATGCATAGCTCCTGCCCGCGTGTTTGGGCAGAGCAGATTTCATCAACAAGGCCGATCCCGCGATTAAGGAAGGATTCACCCGTATGCGCTTGCCGTTCTGATCGCGATAGAGGTTGAATCCGAGATTGTGCGCTTCGCCGCCAGTCTTCCAAACCAAAACTGTGCGGTTGGCTCCGCTCTTGTCGGTGCCGGAGCGGGCCGAGAACGACTGCAACGTGATTCTGGTGGGAGCCGTAATTATTTCGTTTTGCGTCGACGAATTGTTCGCAGGATTCGGGTCGGTCTGATCAGCAGACACCGTCGCAGTATTCGATACGAGGCCTGGTTGGCCTGGGATCGTAAGAATAGTCACCGTGGCGGTTCCTGCATTTGCTATGGTGCCGAGCAGACAACTAACGCTTCCGCCAGCCTCGGAGCAAGATCCCTGAGAAGCGGTCGACGAAAGATATGTTACGACGGACGGCAAAGTGTCGGCGACCGTCACATTCGTCGCAGACGCGGGACCGTTATTGGTGACGGTGAGGGTATAGGTGAGCGGAGTTCCCTCGGTTACTGGATTCGGAGTTGCCGTCTTCACGATCGCCATATCCGCACTACTGGAGCTGGCAACGATGACGGTTGCGCTCGCGGTGTTGTTGGTCAGGCTAGGAACGATGTTGGTTGCGGTAGCCGTCGCAGTATCTGTGATATTCGTTCCAGATGGCGCATTCGTGCCGGCTTGTAGCACGACCGTAAACGTAACCTTGTTCGCCGAACCGGTCGCGAGACTGCTGCCGTCATTACAGGTGATGGTACCGGTACCACCCACCACTGGAAGCGTTGGGCAGGTCCAGCCCGCAGGGATCACGATCGATTGAAAATTTGTATTGGGCGGGGTGATCTCCGAAAAGCTGGCTCCCGCGGCGGCCGCTGGGCCCTGGTCCATGACCGTCTGCGTGTAGGTAATACTGCCAGTGGGAGCTACCGAGGATGGCGAGGCGGAATTGGTCACGATCAGATCCGCCTGGGCCGAAGTGGAAACGACGTCGGAGGCGACGGCCACGTTGTTGGCGGAATTGGGATCGGCGACCGTCGAACTCACGGTTGCCGTTTCATTCTCCGCGGTTCCCGGCGCAACCACCGCATTCAATGTCACGACGTAGGTAATGGTCGCGGGCGAGCCCGGCGAAAGACTCGGATCGGTGCAGGTGAGAGTTCCCAGAGTGCACGTCCACCCGGCCGGTCCGGTGAGCGAAGTCGCGGTTGCATTCGGGGGCAAGGTATTGATCAGCGATACGCTGGTCGCGCTGGTTGGTCCGGCGTTATTGACAACCTGTGTGTAGGTGATGGTGTTGGCTTGCTGCACCGGCACTGGGTTGGGAGTATTCGTGACCGAAAGATCCGCAGAGTCGGCGACTTGAACACCGATCGTGGCGCTGTTATTACCGCTATTCGGATCGCTGGTCGTAGAAGCTACCGAATCTGTCTGAGTGATGGTTGTTCCCGCCGCCACGTTCGTATTCACCTTCACCACGAATGTGAAGTTAGCCGTAGTGCCCGAGGCCATCGTGCTAGGAGCGGTGCAACTAAGAGCGCCGCAGGTCCACCCCGAAGAACTGGTCAACGAAACCGCAGTCGTGTTCGCGGGAAGGGTCTCGGTAAACGTGGGAGCATTGGCGGTTGCGGGACCGGAATTGGTGACGGTCTGCGTGTAGGTGATGTTATTTCCTGCGGTGACAGGAGTCGGAGTTGCCGAATTTGTCACGCTTAAATCAGCCTGCGTGCCCGAGGTCACCGCAATATTTACCGTTGCATAATTATCCGTGGTGTTGGTATCCCTTGAAGTCGTGGTTCCCAGGACGAAGTCGCTGATGATGGTCCCGGCTGGTGTGCCTGCATTCACGGTATAGACGGCCGTGATCGTTCCAGTCGAACCAGGAGGAACGCTTGGATTGGTGCAGGAGACCGGGCCGCCACCGCAGGTCCAGGTTCCTCCGCCTGTGGTCACCACTCCCACCGACACAAACGTGGTGTTCGTTGGCGTGGCTTCGGTCAGTGCTCCGGTGCTGCAGTTGCTAGGCCCGTGATTGTAAATGGTCTGGGTGTAGGTGATGTTCGACCCGGCGGTCACTGGACTCGGGGCGCCGCTGCTGGTGACGGTGAGATCGCATTGCACACTCACGGTGGTCGAAGCCGATGCATTGGCGGTCGGAGAATTCGTCGCCGTCACGGACGAGGGCTGCGTGATCGTTCCTGCCGCCGTGGTAGCCGGCACATTCAGCACGACAATGATGTTGGCCGAGGTGGTTGCGGCCAAGCTGGCATCGTTACAGGTAATGGTCCCTGCTGCGCCGACGGCAGGTGTCGTACAAGTCCAACCCGCAGGCGCCAGTACCGACTGAAAATTCGTGCCGGCCGGCGTCGTCTGAGTGAAGCTCACGGTTGTAGCCGCAGCCGGACCGTTGTTGGTCACGGTCTGCGTATAAGTAATGTTGTTTCCGGCGATCACGGTTGCCGGCGCTGCTGCTGAACTCAATACTAAGTCGGCCTGGGTCAGCGCTTCCACGATGTCGGTAGCGACCGCCGAGGTCGATCCGTAGGACTGGTTCGTAGCTCCGACCGTTGCGATGTTCGTGATCGCGGTGTTGTTAGCGGTCCCCGCATTTACCTTGTAGACGACCAGGAAGGTTCCGGAAGCGCCCGCTGCGACGGTCGTTGCCTTGCAGGGAGTTCCAGGGAATCCGGTACAAGTCCAACCAGCCGGCGGAGTGACCGAGACGAATGTCATGTTAGCCGCCGGACTGATCGTTTCCGCGAGCGTGCCATTCGAAATAGCCGTTGAGCCGGTATTGGTGACGACCTGAGTGAACGTGACGTTGCCGGACGCCTGCACTGGAACGGGCGAGGCAACGTTGGTCACTGACAAGTTGGGTCCGGTAGCACCGACGGGCGTGGAAACAGTCGCGGTATTGTTCGAAGAGACCGGATCGCTGACCGACGATCCCACCGAGACCGCTTGACTGATAACCGTGCCGTTTGTCGTGCTGCCGTTGACGTTCACAACGAGGGTAATCGTGGCAGAGGCCAGAGCCGCCATATCGGCATTGGTGCAGACAACGCTGCCCGTGCCTCCAACGGCGGGAGTGATGCAACTCCAGCCGGCTGGTGCTGCGATGGATAAGAAAGTGGAGTTCGCGGGAGTCGCCGTTGCCAGCGTCGCATTATCCGCCGCGCTTGGCCCGTTGTTCGTGACGACCTGGGTATAAGTAATATTGCCGCCGGCTGCGACTGGGCTGGGAGAACCAGCATCGGTCACGCTCATATCGGCAGTGGAAATGACGCCATTGGTATCGGTGGACGTATCTTTGAGCGGATCGAGAACGCCTCCACCATTAACCTCGCCGGTATTGATGAGCGTCGCGGGAGCAGATTGCAAAACGTTTGCCGATACCGTGATCACGGGATAACTCGCACCTGCTGCGAGTGCGTCGCTGCGCGTGCAACTGATCGTTTGCCCCGTCACTACGCAGGTCCAACCGGTTCCGGTCGCAGTGGCGGGCGTAATTCCGAAAGGAAGCGTGTCGTTGACCGTTACGGTGCCGCTGGTAGCGCCCGACGCGCTCACGTTCTGCACGGTAAGCGTATAGGTTGCAGTCGTGCCGCGCGTGAAATTTCCGCCGACGTGCGCCTTCGTAACGGAAACATCCGGCAGAGTGGCGCAAACCGAAGAGGCTTGAATTCCCGTTACCTGCGCGAGTGTGGCGTTGGTCGCGCTGGTGCCCGCCGTGCCTGGAGTTGCGCCGTAGGCAACGCCAGGGTTCAGCGTGGTTCCATTAGCGCCCCCGGTCACAGTGACGCTGGCCGGTGTTCCAGAAACGAAGACCACTCCGCCAGCACCACCCCCACCGGGGCCATGGCGATTACCTAGGCTGTAGGCTTGCGCGTCCCAGGCATCTCCACCTCGACCGCCGTTGGCCTGCAGAGTCAATCCACCCTCGCCCCCGGCATGTGCCAACATGACAATCGTTCCACCGGCTCCGCCGCCGCCGCCCGCGTCGTTGGCGGTTCCGATGTAAGCCGCGGCTCCATTCGCGGTGACGGTTGCCGTTCCAGTGAATGTGTTGGCGCGAATGAAGATGAGTCCGCCGCCCGCTGAGCCGCTGCTAGCCAAATTGTCAGTATCAGAGTTATTGCGCGATCCCGCTCCGCCGCCGCCACCCATCGCAATGCGATCGATTGTGGCGGGGAACGGAGATCCCCCTTCACCGCCCGTAGCCAGATTCGTACTCCAGGAATCTCCACCGAAGCCGCCCGTTCCCCCGTTGCCGCCGCCACCGCCCCCCGCGTTCTGATCGTTGGCAGCCGGGTCCGCATCGGTTCCACCGCCGCCGGCATTCGCGGGAGCGCCACGAGCCATGCTGCCGTCGGTTCCGGCCGTGCCGCTCGGATAGCCCGTGGTGGTTTGGAGGAATGTGGAACTGGACTCTACCCACATTGGCGTGCCGGCTACGCCTTCGCCTTTCGATGCGTCGACACCTGCCACTCCACCTGCTGCGCCGGTATAGGCACCTGGCGACGACTGCCAGTAGTCGGCATTGCTGCCAGTCCCGCCGGTCAACTGCATGCCGGCGCCGCCGCGGAATCCAAGGCCATTGACGGAAACTGTGCCACCACCCAAATTGAGCGCGCCCGACACATCGAGTGCGAGAATTCCGCCGGTCGAACCGTTCCATGCGGCAGCAGTGGTCGTTCCAGCATTTAACGTCGCCGAGGTGTATTGCGGAACCAGCACGACCTGGTAGGTACTGATCCCCTTGCTCGCCGACGCTGCGGCTGATGTGTATCCAAATACCAGGCCGCCCGCTGCGCCTGCACCGGCAATCGGCACTGATCCGCCGCTCACCGGTCCGGTGGCCGTGACAAACTCGTAGTTGCCGGAATTGTTGACCGTAGTGAATCCTGTGCCGGTATATCCATTTCCGTAGGCAACGCCGTTCGTGACGTTGATGCTGGCATCTTGCATCTGAATCACCAGCAGCAAACTTCCTTTAGCGATCGTGCCAGTTCCATTCGCTGCGCCGATCGGAATTGACGTAGCTCCTGCAGTCACCGTAGCCGTTCCAGGGAAGTACGTGTTCAGAACTCCAGCGCTCAGAGTTCCGCCGGCGGCTGGTCCGGCGTCCGCGCAGACAATGCTCACGACAGGTGCCAGCGCAATGTAGGTATTGTTCCCGGTATTGGGATCCGGAGGCGTTCCAGAGTCCGTTACCGTCGCCGTGTTCGGATAGTATCCGGGCGCCGTGGTTGACACGACCACCGTTAGCGTGGCGGTCGCGCCACTGGCAAACGGAGTCGGCAACGTGCAGTTGATCGTGGTGGAAAGCGTGCACGTGGTACCCGCGCTCGGAGTATACGAAACCAGGCTCAGGTCAGTACTGGCGAAGGTGTCGGTCAGGGTGACGCCATTCGCAGCCGATGGACCGTTATTCGCAACCGTGATGGTATAGGTAGAATTCTGCGCCAGAGCCACCGCGCTGACCTTGGTGGTTACAGAAATGTCCGCAGTGCTGGGATTCAGGGAAATCGCACCCATCGACCAGTTCGAGTTGCCGCTGAAGGTCTCCGAAAATGGAAGACTGGCGGAACCCGCACGCGTGCTGCCGGCGCCGGTCACGTCCGTAGCAGTTGCTCCGCTGGCCTGGTTAAACTGCTGAGTCTGCCAGGCGGGCACTGCCGCCGTGACTGTGCCAGCGATCGCCAGCGTGTCGAAGACCATTCCGTTGACGACACTGGGCACATCGAGCTGGGAATAATTAACCCCGGCGTTGTCGGCGGAAACGAAAGTTCCCAGCGGTTGGGTCTGATCCACCCCAGTAAAGGTGGTCGCATCGGCCACCGTTCCGACGGTCCTGCCAGCCCGTACCGTCACCGAAACGACGACCGGGAAAGTACCGGCGGCCGGAGCCTTTATGTACCACATCTCGACCCGGCGGGACGTTCCGGCGTCGTTGTGCGCTCCGACGAGAGTCAGAGCCGTTCCGTTATACGTCACTCCGCTGACCGCTGCCGCGGTGGAGTTACTGATGTTCATCGCCACGCCGACGAGGAGCAAATTGGCAGACGCTCCGGTCGTGTGGTTAAAGGTGACGGTATTGGCTGCGGTGGTGAGTTGCCCGGTTCCGCTGGTCGAGGCATCGACCGCGACTTGCGCGTGGGAAGATGGGACACCTGCGAGTATTCCGAGTAGCAACACTGCTCCCGGAGAAATACGGCGCAGCTTGCGCGCTGAGTTCGCCGCGCCAGTCGAACTCGCGAACGAACCATTCCATAACTTCGTGGCGATCGTCTGCCCGCGCGCGACGCACCGCGTCGCCCATCCGCCGAAACCTTTAAACCTGGCTTGTACCACGATTCGTCCCACCCGCACTTCCTTGGCCCGGGCAAGGCCGAGAATCTGCGCACCTTTCAGCGCTGGATCGCTTCCCTGCCCGCAATCACCTCTCGTGATGAAGACGTCCCTTGCATGGTCCACAAACACGATCCGGTGAAGTCGAAAGCCATAATTAGACTTAGCTAAGACGATATCGTCCTTTCGTAATTTGCTCACGATTACGGGAGTAACCTCGACAATCTCGCCGTCACGGATTGCCGGAGACATGCTCGCGCCGCGCGCCTGAAAACGCGCACTGAGCCCTTGTCTGAGCAATTCGCGGATGACCTCTTCGAAGACCTTCGAGTCGGCCCCGCTGTTAATCATGCAAGATTGAGGATCGTATCTACAGCGCGCTGGTCGGGCTCGAACGCATAGTGGTACACGGGAACCGAGTCCACAACTTCCTGCAGGAACTCCAGCGCTGACTCCACGTACTCGTGCCGGTGAAACGGGACAAAGCTGCGAGCAAACAACTCGGCCACGGCCTGGCTGGGAGAAAGCCGCGTCAGGATATTTCCGTGCCCATGCTGCAAAATAAAAATGCGCGCCAGCGGTGCGCTGTTGGGCGACGCGTACATGGCTTCGCCATGCCAAGGCGTGCCGTACATGCGGATGCCACTATTTGTTTTTGGCTTGTTATCCTGAGCGAAGGGACCGTTCGGCGAAGCCGAGCGGTCTCGCAGTCGAAGGATCCCTGCCTCGTCGTCAGAATCATCTCGGCGCAGAATAATCCGGTCGTCGCTCAGAACCTCGACGTCCTCATATGCAGTCCACAACCGCGTCGTCGTGCTCTTCCCCGCCCCCGAATGCCCGACAAAAAGATTCCCAATTCCATCCGCCCGTACGATCCCGCTGCTGTGCAGTTCAATCGCTTTCTCTTGCGTCAGCCGGTGCATGATCAGAAATTCGTCGAGGGGATATTCTAGCGGGGCAACCACGTAGTCAGTTCTCGCGAAACACTCCGCACTCATCTGCAGGCATGCGCTTCGGAACGAGTTATCGACAAGCAATCGTTTATACGGGTGCTCGCCGAACAGGGGAGCGCGGAAGTCGAATTGGAATCCGGCTCCATCCTCATACAGACGCCATACCGCACCCGAGTCGAAAAGCTGCCGCCCTTGCGGCTCCCGAAGTTTGTCCGTCCACTCAACTCGAATATCGATATCGGAATCATGAGCCACAACTCGAAATGGTTCCAACGAGGCAACCAACCCCACCGCGTCGATGTCATTGCTGGCAAGTCGCACGGAGACGCCGCCAACACGGAATCCCGAAAGATGCGCAAGTTCTGGCGGATTACGGTTTTCAAGCTCCGTATTCATCGTCTACTCGAAGATGCACGCAGGCACAACTGTCACGAGCCCTGAGAAGGACAGAGTCCGACTGGCTGGCAACTGGCGCTGACTGGTCCTGACCCGCCATTGATCTTGCAATGGCCCAGCACCGCCTCCTCTGGACGCAGACTGATGGTCGTAAGCTGCGGCGCCTCGTACGGTTGCTTCCCGTCAGTCAGGTCTAATTCACGATTCATTCAGCCTCCGCTCTCCACTCCATCAATGAGTTCCACAACTCCCGCAGCCTCCCGTTGTCACGCTGGAATTGTTTAAGATCGGCAAAATCTGTCGCGGTCCCGACCAAGTCTCTACGTCGATCTCCTTGGTCAAAATACGCCTCGCC
Organism: uncultured Acidobacteriota bacterium; assembly: GCA_963765015.1. Taxonomy (GTDB): domain Bacteria; phylum Acidobacteriota; class Terriglobia; order Terriglobales; family Acidobacteriaceae; genus Sulfotelmatobacter. The sequence goes on from CAVXVD010000143.1 coordinate 35,841, forward strand.
GACTCGGCAACGTTTGCGTGCTGACTCCCTCCGACACAGAAGTCACAATCGCCGTGTGCCGGAACTTCAGATCCAATCACCGCCGCGCGCAGGTGGGCCACATGGCATAGAAATTCGACGGGGCTTTCTTTGTCTCCGTTCTCCATCTCGCCATTTGCCGGACACATCCCACAGAGTGACTGAATTCGACATTCCACACATTTTGTCACGCGAGTGCGCTTGCGATTCCGTATCTCCGCCAGCGAGCCTTCCCAGACCTGCCGCAGCCCAGTCTCTCGAACACCAAACGTGTCCTGCTGGGAAATCACACAGATACCCATCTCTCCGTATGCATTGAGCGCAAATCCACCCACGCCCCCGCCGCAAAAATAAACGGTATCGCTCTGCTGCAGGTTCGGAGGATGCTCCAAATCGCGTTTGGCCAGACGGCGGTATTCACTCATCCCTTTTGGAGCATTCATATCCAATGCAACCAACTCTTCCGGCGTAAGCCGCACCCCAAGCGGGCTTTGCGAGCAGTCGATCCGCGGATTGATCTGCCCATCCATCTTAAATTCGACTCCGATTTCTTCTTCGGCGAACTGCCGCATGGCCAACACTTCGTGCTTATTAACGCTGGTCGCCACGGTCTTCAGCTTGAGCGGCAGCCCTCGCTCCTTCAGCAACTTGATCCCCCGCAGGCAACGGTCATAAGATCCGGGAACTGCAGTCAACGCCTCGTAGGTCTCGCGCGTGCGACCGTACAGCGTGATCTCGATGGCGAACGGGGGCCACTCCACCAGATAATCCGCAATCTGCTCGTTGATGATCGTGCCGTTGGTGAACAGCGTAATCAGGAATCCTTTTTTCTTGGCGTAGGTGTAAATCTCGAGGAAGTCTTTGCGGGCAAAGATTTCGCCGCCGGTGTATAGAATCCAGAAGCAGCCCATCTCGACCAGTTCATCGAGCACCTTGAAGTGCTCTTCTTTGGTCAACTCGCGCTGCCGAGCGTCCATGTCGCCCATGGGCAGGTTGTTGTAGCAGTGCAGGCACTCCAGAGGACAACGACGGGTCACTTCAATAGAAACCTGAAGCGGAATCCGCTCGCCAGCCTGGCGGTGGTGCAGATCTGCGCTGAACGCACCGTAACTTAATTCCTGCAAAACCCCTCCATCCTGAAAGCAGCGGACGCGACTGGCTGCGTCCGCTGCTCACAAGTCCTTCCCGCCCCACTGGCCCTTCAGTCTCCAGCCATTGCAAATGCCGCCGGGACCTCGACCAGACCAACCGCTTTCATCTCACCGACAAATGCCGCCACGTCCTGCTCGGCCGCTGCCGGCTCCACTGCATATTCCTGCGCCACGGCCGTGGCCAACTCGGCTACGGTGTGCGGCGACTCCAACAATTTCCAGATCAATGTGCCCGTTCCGTTGAAGCTGTAGATCGAAGCCAAGTCCCCAACCTTGGCGCGCACTGGAACGATCAGGGTTTCTCCGGCGACCACGCGGGCCACGACGGCCTGCGAGCGAATGAACCTGTCTTCCCGTTGACTGCTTTCCATGGCCGGCCCCCAATTTCGGATTTCGTAATCTGGCCTACACTTCGAAACCCGGTTGCTTTCAGTCCCAATCTGAGATTACGGCAAGCCTACCCCCCTTGCGCAATGACACATTGGGGCAAGGTATTGACTTGGTTATCATCGTCGATGGTTCCCAACTAATGACAAAATCAGGGGGTTACAGAGCAGCGAGAAGTGGCAGTTAGGTGGGTGCTATTGGCTTGGATGGTATCTTTGCCGAAGACGAAGAATGGACGGGTGGTTGTTCCGTTTTCAGTGGACAAACGAAACGAAACGCTATAAAAAGAAATACGGCGCGGCGAGCGTCGCCTGTCCGACGAATATCGCCGCAAACTATTTCCGTGCTCAACGAAGAACGTCGTCGCGCCATTCTCGATCTGTTGAGTCATCAGGGACGGGTTCTCGTTACCGAACTCTCCCGTCAGTTCGAAACCTCTCAGGTTACGATTCGCAAAGATCTGGAGATTCTGCATGCGCATGGTTTGATTCATCGCACGCATGGAGGCGCATTGCCTTCGCGGGAAGGTGCGCTCGAAGATCCCACGCTGCGTGAAAAAGAAAAGCTCCACCATCATGAGAAGTTGCGGATTGCCGAGAGCGCGGTGGAGAAAGTGAAAGGAAGGGCAGGTGTTGATTCTCGACTCCGGCACAACCACCACTGCGATCGCCCGCACCCTGCGCAGCTTTCAGAACCTGACCATCATTACGAACGCAGTAAACATTGCCGCCGAGTTGGCTGGTACCGCCATTGAAGTCATTCTCACCGGAGGCACTCTGCGCAAGAATTCGTTTTCTCTTGTCGGCCCGCTCGCCGAAGAAACCTTGCGGCGCTTGAGCGCCGACATTTTGTTTCTGGGCGTGGATGGATTTGATGTGCACTTCGGATTGAGCACGCCGAATCTGCTGGAAGCCAAGGTGAATCGGGTGATGGTCGAGATCGCAAAGAAGACAGTGGCAGTTTGCGATTCGAGTAAATTCGGGCGTCGCAGCCTGTCTTTAATTGCTCCGCCATCCGCACTGCAGGAAGTTATTACTGACCGGGGTGTGACGAAAACTGACATGCGCGTATTGAAACAAGCCGGAATCGAAGTCACGCTGGTCTAGACCGTTCACTCTAAATCCGCAATCCAAACGCTAAAATTCTAAAACCCATGCCCCGTTTCGACGTTACGATCGCTGGTGAACTGAATCTCGATCTCATTCTTTACGGACTGCCCGAGCAACTTCCGCCGGAGCGCGAACTGCTTGCGGACCGCATGATGCTCACACTCGGTTCGTCCTCGGCGATTGTTGCGCACAACCTTGCCGCACTCGGAAGCCGCGTCGGATTTCAATCTCGCATCGGGGATGATCCGCTGGGCAAGATTGCGCTGGAACGCCTGGCAGAGGGTGGAGTGGATATCGCCAACGTTCGCCGCGTCGCCAGTGCAACCACGACTGGACTGACGGTGATCTTGCATCACGCGGAGTGGCGCAACATTCTCACCTATCCGGGAACGATTCCAGAATTGTGCTGGAGCGATCTCGATCTCGAGTATCTCGCCGATTCTCGCCACTTTCATCTTTCGTCTTATTACCTACACAAGGGATTGCTGCCTCGAATCAGCGAGTTGTTTCAATATTTCAAGGCACAGGGGCTGACCATCTCCCTCGACACCAATGATGATCCCGACGACCGCTGGGAAGGGGACTTGCAGGAGATATTGGGTCTCGTTGACGTCTTCCTGCCCAACGAACGAGAGGCCTGCAAAGCCGCGGGTACAGAGGACCTGGAAGCCGCGATCCGCAAGCTTTCCGAACTCGTGCCTCTCGTGGTGGTCAAACTCGGAAGCAAGGGAGCGCTGGCACAGCGGGGAGCGGAACGATTCATCGTTCATTCGCGCGAAGTCGTTCCCGTCGATACAGTAGGAGCGGGAGACAGTTTCGACGCCGGATTTCTTCACCAGTACATTCGCGGCGCGGACTTACCCACATGCCTGGCGAGCGGCAATTTAGCGGGTGCACTTTCCGTGACCCGAGCCGGCGGCACCGAAGCATTTCGCGACGCGGCACACCGCGAGAATTTTCTCCGCAATCGTTAGGCGGGAAGCAGCCATCCATCCCGCATCAGCCATTCACTTCCCACTCACTTCCAGCAGCAAGTGATCTTTGAATTCAGCCTTTACTTTGGGCGGCTTCCCATCTTGCGCCTGAACCGTGCCAAAATCTTTTCCGTCAGCATAATCGACAACGTGATAAGTTCCGGCCTTCAGTCCTCGCAACTCGACGTCGCCGCTGAACGGATCTTTGTCCGACAGCGCGAAAAACGCGTAGTACATCTTCCCGTCCTTCTCGATCGCGTAGGCCTCCGGGACGTCATATCCGTAAACGTATAGATCTCGAAAATCCCCTTTCGACAGCATCTTCTCGTTGTAGAGAGCAATCCATTTTTTCCAGTGCGCTTCTTTTTCACTGGTCAGCGCCACCGCTTTGAACTTCGGACCCGGATCCGGCCATACAAACTTCGTACCGAGCACGCCGCCGGTCCCGAGCGTCGAGGCAAAGTCATTCCCATGCTCGCTCCAGTTGCCTTTGCCGAGCGGAGTCATTGCGGAAAGTTCTACGTGATCTCCGTACACAGCCGCCTCAGGCCCGAGAAGCGCCTTATACATTTTGATCCGACGCCGCACCTGAACCGCACCCACGGGATCCGCGGTAACTGCCTGATCGATAAATGGCAGCCACGCCAGCGACGGCGGGGTGCCGCACGGACAAGCCTGCGTCACGCTCTCGGGTTTGATAGCCCGAGTTGTCTGAAAGATGGTTTTGTACACATCGCCCATGGCATTGACCGAATCCTGCGGCGACTTGTGATGATGCGCCGGGTTGTAACAGGCGGGTACGCTGTAAATGTTGTCGAGCTTCGATCCGTCGAATCCCCAATCGCGGATAAATTTCTCCGTCAGTTGCTTATAAAACTCCTGCACCTGCGGAAGCGACGGATCCAGCACCGCCAGATCGCGCGTCATCCGCGCGTGTTTTCCGTTCTTATCCAGAATCAGCCAATCGGGATGCTCCTTGACCACCTTCGACATTTCGTATTTATGCGACTCATATTTTCCCTGCCCATCTTCCACTCCCAGCGGCAACCACCACAATTGCGCGAGCATCCCCTGCTTGTGGAAGTCATCGACCATCTGCTTGATCGAATCACCAGGAAACGTATCCTTCCGCGGATTCCAGTCACCATAGGTGTCGAACCAGCGATCATCCAGCGTAGCCCACTTGATCCCAAGTTCTTTCAGCTTGGGAACCGTTCCCAGCATTTGCGCTGGAGTTACGTTGAATTCGTACCCCCATCCGCACCAACTCACGTTGTAAGCTTCGCTCGATGGCTTCGGAATCTCCCATCCTTCCTTCTGGAGCAAGCTCGACCACATGCGCAGCGGCTCGTAGAAGTCTCCGCTATAAACCGCAAGGAAAGTGCGTGGGGTGGAATAACTGTCGCCGGGCTTGAGCAGTGTATTCGCAGGAATGGTAATCTTCGCCTGCACTCGGCCATCCGGTTCCGTTTTCACGGGAATCGACAAGGTTAGCGGTAGAGTTTCGACGTGACCGATCGCCTCTCCCACTGACGCGGTCCAGAACGCAACCACCGGAATCCCGCCACCGTAGCCTCCTTTGACGTTCTCACCCATCACATTCGGCTGCGAGGACGACCGAGTCAACTTCTCCACATCATTTTCACCCCAGTCGTAACTCGACCCCTGAAAGGACCACATGTCATACGGCTGTACTTTCGCATCCGCCTGCTCCGCACTGAACTGGTGCTGTTGGGTCAGGATCTGATCAATTTGAAAGTCTTGTGTCCCTCCATTCTTGTACGTGACGGAGACCAACGCGAGGTTGGGAAAGTCGTCATATGCTTCCACGACAATCGTGCTCACAACCCCGGCGGACGCAGCATGTGCCGGAATTTCTACCCGCTTTCCACGCCCTAGCTTTCCGGTCGCCTCGAGAATCTTCGCTTGCGCGAGATCTGGGACAAAGTCCAAGTTCTTGCCCTCGTGCACGATCGAATCGCCCGCGGACGAGTGCCCAGCGCTGTCCTCGTCGAGCGTCAACCGCTTGCCGTCTTTCATAAGAACAGCTTGCACAGAGCCGGAAGGCAGAACCTGGAACTCTGCCGCGCTTGTCGTCAATACGACCGGGCCGCCGTTGCGGATTTCTACTTTGATATCAGAGGGCCGCGCTGAAACCGGCTGGGGTTGCGGGACAGGCTTAGAGCAACTAAGCATCACTCCGGCGACTGCAATGATGATGACCGTGACAATAGAAGAAAACTGAGCAAGGCCGCTTTTGCGTTCGATGCGCTTCATGGTTCCCCTCTCAAGACGCCCATAGTATAGCGAAAGAAAACATAATCTTTCGTACTATTTCGCAACTTGAGAGTTTTCGTCGTTTTGCGCTACCGGATCTCGGCCAAGGAATCTTCCAGCGCTCCGCGTTTCGGAATGGGCATTGCACCCACTTCGCTGGCTACCCAGGCTCCGACGAGGTTGGCGACTTCGTTCATCAAATCGAGCGAGGCCCCATGCAGGTACTCGTGCACTAGTCCAGCAGTGAATGCGTCTCCGGACCCGACCGTGTCGGCTACGCGTACTTTGAAGCCGGGATGTTCACTGACATCCTGGCCTCGCACGAGCAGGCTGCCTCGCCCGCCGCGCGTGACGCATACCATTTTGACCCGATAGGTCTGGATGAGCTTGCGCGCGGAGGAAAGCTCATCTTTATGTGGAAGCTTGCTCAGGCTCATGATCTTCGGCAACTCGTCATCATTCAACTTGACGATATCGGCCAGGCGCATCGACTCCGAGAGAACTTCCTGCGAGAAATACGACTGCCGCAGGTTGACGTCGAAAACTTTTACCGCGCTCTCCGCCGTCCCCTGAATAAAATGTCGGATCGTGGAACGGCTTTGTTCCGATCGTTGGGCGAGCGACCCAAAGCAAACCGCATCGACAGTTTCGGCTAAGTGGCGCCAGTCGAGCGTCCAGTCCAGAAAGTCCCAGGCGACGGGGTGTGCAATTTGGTATGTCGCCGCTCCCTTGGCGTCGAGTTTCACATTTACGGTTCCCGTGGGATGCTCGCGGTCGGTCTGCACGTGATCGATGTCGAGGCCCAGTTCCTCCAGGCGGCGCAGAGCATCCAAGCCGCGGGAGTCTTCCCCCACGCGGCTGCCAACGATTCCCTGATCGCCCATCAAAGTGGTGATATAAGCGAAATTGGCCGGGGCTCCTCCGAGACACGTTCTGTCCGGCAACAGATCCCACAGCACTTCGCCCAGTCCCACCACCCTTTTCTTCATCGCTGTTCGCTGAGCCTCATGCCATCCCGGAAACGTTTACGACCACAGAGAGATAAAAAGAGGGACTCCCGAAGGAATCCCTCTGTAAGTAGCTCACGAACCGTTTAGAACGAGAACTTCAGAGCAAACTCGAGCTGACGCATACCGGTAGTGGAACCCGGCGAAGAGTCGGCCTCGATGTCAGTAATCTGGCCCGCATTGCCGCCGCAATCGATGCAGAGATTGCCTTGGTTGGCATTAAAGCCCAATACGGGGTGGTTGAACAGGTTGAAGGCATCCATACGGAATTGCGCCTTCACTCGCTCCGTGATCGAGAAATTCTTCATGAGCGTAGCATCCGCCCAGAATCCTCGAGGACCAACAAGACTGTTCACACCATAGTTGCCGAGATTCCCGATACCCGGATCGGCGAATGGGCCACCCGTGGCAGTCGTGATATTGGCCACTGGCGTGAAGAATTGCACGTACGGCGCGCCCCCTGCTGGATGCTGGAGCGATCCTGGACTGAGTTTGAAAGTGCCACTCCCTTTGTTCGGGCGGCAAACGCCCACGTCTTCCTCGCCGCCGCACTCGTTGAAACTCGGTGTCCACGGTAAACCGCTGCTCCAATTCGACGTGCCCGCGATCTGCCAGCCACCGACGATTAATTCTTCCGCCCGGCCAGCGTTTCCGGCAAAACTTTTCCCTTTGCCGAAAGGCAGTTCGTACACCGTGCTCGTAACCCAGACATTGTGACGCACTTGATCGGACGGACCCCACGCGATGGCGTGGCTGTTGTTGTAGTAGTTGGAGTCGTACCTGTCCGCTCGAGCGTAGGTGTAATGCGTGAGGAACTGCAGACCGTGGGTAAACCGCTTATCCACCTTAACTTGGAGCGCGTTGTAGATACTGCTTGCGTCGTTCCCCAAGTAGTTGCCCTGATCGGTCGAGCAGCATTGCAAAACGCCGGGAGCGCTTCCCGTCAGGTTTGTTGGGTCGGCGATGCCGTTATACGTAAACGCGTCATAGTAGGGGCGGCGCTGAGTCTGCGTTAATGTTCCGTATCCTACAATCGACGGCTGATTGATGTTGTAGGTATTGCCGTCGCCTGCAAATCCGTGGCTCCCTTTGTTGCCAATGTAGGCCACTTCCAGCGACGTGCTGTTGTTGAGTTGCCGCTGGACCGTCGCATTCCACGAATCCAACACCGGTAAGCGTTGGAAAGTCGGGCGAATATGCGGCTGGATGCAGTCCTGTCCAGAGGGCAAACCCGTAACGGGCAGCGTGGACGACTGGAAGCACGACGGTCCGGCTAGCGGAAACAATCCATTCGACGGAATTGCCGGGAACGGAAATGCAGGCGGCCCGCTGGTCAAGGAAAACGCCGTGTCGTAGTTGCTGTTCGGTCCTTGAACCAACTGGGCGGCCAGGACCGGCAGATTTTGCGTTACCGCATGGCCGAAGTTGGAACCGAAAACGCCCATGTCGTAGCTGCGGCCATATCCCATGCGAACTACGGTCTTCTGGTTCAATTGGTAGGCGACTCCCACCCGAGGCGCGAAGTAGCTCCATTTGTTGTCGATGCTTCCGTTCAAGCCGATTCCACCCTCACCAGCAACACGGATTTCGCCCTGAACGATGTTGGCGAAGCCGCCCTGATCCTTACCGTTGACGTACTCCGGGAAATAAACTTCCCAACGCAGGCCGTAATTCAGGGTCAACTTTGGCGTGATGCGCCACGTGTCCTGCCCGTAATAGAACATCCGGTTTTGCCGCTCGGCAGCTGTCGTACTGGTGGCAACATAGCGACTGAGCTGGGTTACATCGCCCAGCATGAACGTAGCGAAGTCCAAGCCGCCCTGGCCAGTCGCAAGGCCAGTCGAACCGTCCTGCACGCCGCCCGAGGTGTTCAGATGATTGAACGCATAAACTCCCGTGCGATTGGAATCGCTAGGTACACGCAGGTTGCGGGCATAGCGGTAGTCCACACCGAATTTGAACTGATGGTTGCCATGCATCTTGGTGAAATTGCCTACCCACTGGAACTGCCGCTCGCGCTCGATCAGCGGGCAGTTGCAGCGGGCGACTCCGAGCCCGTCACCAAAGTTCGATCCGGTTCCGTCCATGTCAAACTCGCCCAAGCCTGACGTGAAATTGTCGCCAAGGTTGGCGTTCGGAATCCCGAACCCGGTCATTGGGGACGAGCCGGCGTCCGGTTTGTTCGTGAGAGGGTTGTACTGAAAATAGCCGAAGCGGAAATCGCCAAGCAGCGTTGAACTGAACGTCTTCGTGACTCCAGTCGCCAGACTGTAGTTGTGAACGTTCGAACTGCCAGCCAAACCTCCGGGGCCGTAACCAATACCGCCCACAGCTCCAAGACTCGGCGTGCCCGAAAGATTGAAGTAATTCAAGCTGAAGCGGCCGAACACATTGACCGTCGAGCTCGCGGCATAATCGATACGAGTATCGAAGCTATTCTGGTTGTACGGGCCTGCACCGGATCCCACAAAATTGTTGGTCGAATTGCTGTTGGTCGGGCTTGGAAAAGCCGCCAATATATTCAACGCGGCAGCCGACATCTTAGTCACCGGAATCTGGAACGGTGTGGCACAAGCTGCCTGATTCAACGCAAGGTAGTTGGGGCTGGTCGCTGGTCCCACGGGAACGAACTCCGAAGCGCCGCAGAAGGCCGAGCGTCCTGAACCGTTCGAGGCTCCAGTGGTTGGGTCATAGAGAAAGTTCGATGGGTCGCCCGCGATTCCATTTCCTATGTTCCCTGCGTAATCGCTGAAATCGCAGTTCCCTCCACCGGTGACACAAGTGTTCTTCAGCAGAGCCGTTGGAATCGTTTCCTTATTGCTGATTCCGTTTTTCTGCCGCGTGGTCTGATAGTCCGCGAAGAAGAAGAGTTTGTTCTTGATGATGGGACCACCGATCGTCCCGCCGAACTGCTGCCACCGAGCGGACGGAATCATTCGCCCGGTCACAGGATCGGGGGAAAACTGGGTGAATGGATCGCGCGCCGCAGTGGCATCCGTACGTCGGAACCAGAAACCGCTACCATGAATGTCGTTGCTGCCCGACTTCGTCTGCACCGTCACAACGCCGGCGATCGCCTTGCCAAATTCGGCATCGAAGTTCCCTAGGGTGACTTTGGTCTCCTGGATAGCATCCAGGTTGGGATTCACGACTATGATTCCCAAGATTGGATCCTGGTTATCCGTTCCGTCCAATTCGAACGCCGTTCCGCTGAACGTCTGCCCGTTCACGAAAATCTGCTGGCCGCCCTGCGGATTTTCGGTGGCGGCATGGCTCCAGCCCACCAACTTTTGCGTGCCGGGAGAAAGCAGTTCAAACGAGGTAAAGTTTCTGTTCAAAACCGGGAGGTCTTCCACCGCTCGAGCATTGAATTCGATCGACACATCGGCGCGATCTGTCTTCAACTGGGGCGCTTCGGCGGTTACTTCCACTTGCTCACTGGCGGAACCGACTTGGAACTGGCCATCAATGTGAGTGCCGGTGTCGGCGGAAACGGTGATGTCTTTGAACTCGAGGGTTTTGAACCCCGTACCCTCGACGCGGATCGAATACACGTCCGGGATCAAGTGCGTCACGGAGTAGTTGCCGCTCTCGTTGGTCGTGGTCTCGGTAGATACGTTTTTAGTCTGGCTGGTGACAACAACTTTGGCACCGTTGACCGCAGCGCCCGAGGGGTCTGTCACTGTGCCCAAGATGCTGCCGTAGACGGCTTGTCCGAATGCTGCCGGGACCCAGAGACCGCAAAGCAGACTGAGCGCTGCTACCGCGACCCACGATAACCTTTTCATTGAACTTCCTCCTAGAACTTGCCGAACGCGATTGCCCCAGAAATGCAGAAGGAGACTTGACGAGACAGGGTGCAGTCGTAATACAAAAGAACTAGGCAGGCGAAGTTTCACTAGGTTTGATACCGTTACGGGTGTAAAGTACAAGCAAGTCAGTAAGATACCGGGTCCGGTTACGTCCACGTTATATGGCTGTGACACACAGTTTCGCCGTCGGGCGGGAGCAATGCTTCCAGCAAATAGATAAACTTATTAAAAGCCATAGCCTTCACACGTCCGAGTCTCTGTGCAAACTGCTTCGGTACCTTGCCGAACATTCCCTCGATCATCCCGGAATTGCCCTTAAGGAATACCAGATTGCGACGGAGGTACTGGGTCGCCCAGCGGGATTCGATCCGCAAAGTGACTCGACGGTTCGGGTGCAGGCTGGACGTCTGCGAGTAAAGCTCAGCGAGTACTACGGGCATGAAGGCATCGACGACGCGATCCTCGTAGAGATTCCGAAGGGGTCTTACGCTCTGACGTTCCATTTGCGAGCCCCCAAGCCGGGAATTCAAACGGTGCCCTTGACCGCGGAACCCCGGGAGGAGAGCAAAGAGGATGTTCCTCCATCGACGCGCGGTTGGGCGATCGCAGTCGTAGCTCTGTCCGTGCTGCTGGCCGCTTCATTCTCGACCACGGCACTCCTGCTCTCGCGGACACGCTCGGCGACCGCGGCCAGTGCACCCGGGACGCCTTCCTTACAGCTTTTCTTCAGTCGATTCGTGAACAGCCCCCAACAGCCTTGGGTAATTTTCAGCAACGGCAGCTTCGTGGGCCGTCCCGAAACCGGCATGCGTTACTTCAATCCCGCCTCGGACACCCGCTCTTTTATTCTCGACCACTACACGGGAGTCGGAGAGGTGTTGGCCATTCACCAACTGGACCGCGTCTTCGATCAGATGAATCGTCCCTTGCGCGTCAAGCGCGGAGCTTTGTTCTCGCTCGACGATGCGAAAAACAATGACCTCATCTTTGTGGGATCTCCCTCGGAAAATCTGACTCTGCTGGATATTCCGGGAACAAGGGAATTTGTATTCGAACGTCTCGATTCCGGGCCTCGCAAGGGGGATCTGGCGGTTATCAATGTCCACCCGCAGGACGGGGAGCCGAAGATTTTTACCGCTACGCCCGCTAATCAACCGACGACGGAGGACTACTCCGTCGTCAGCTTGCTTCCCGGCCTGGATCCCTCGCGGTCTATCCTTATTCTTGCTGGCAACTCAACCTTCGGGACTCAGGCGGCCGTCGAATACGTTTGCCGCGAAGACTCGGTGAAAGAATTGTTGCGGCGTCTGCGAGTTTCTAAGCCGAGCGAACTGAAGCCTTTCGAAGCGCTGCTTCACGTCAAGATAGCCCACGGCGTTCCGGTGATGACGGAGCTGATTTCAGTCCGCAATCGAAACAACTGAAAGACAAGAATCGGGGGCGATAAAGCTCTCAGAGTCGGCGGCCGACCCTATTGGCCGGGCACACTCCAGTGCGGATCCAGCTGCGAGGCTTTCTGGAATTCTTCCCTGGCCTCATCCTTGTGCCCGCTCAGCTGCAAAGCCAGGCCGAGCTGGTAATGAGCCGGCGCATAGTTGGTTTCGGAACGAATCGCCGAGTGGAACTGCGAAATCGCACCCTCGAAGTCGCCGGCGGCGAGCAGGCGCTTGCCTGAGTTGGTCGCAACCTTTGCCGCCTGTAGATTATTGGTCGAGGCAACGATCCGTGCTCCTTCTTTGGCTTCGTTCGCGGCGGCCTGTGCGTCGCCCAGCTGGCGCAGTACAGCGGCCAAGGTGGTATGAGCTCCGGCAAAATCGGGCTGCAAGCGGATCGCCTCCCGCAACTCTGCCGCCGCCTCCGGCATTTTTCCTTGCTGCTTGAAAACCGTTCCAAGCGTGTAGTGCGCTTCCGCGTAGTCGGGCTTAGCCTGCAACGCCTTCTGCAGTTCTCCGATTGCCTGGTCGAACTGGCCTCGCTGCCAGAACAGAATGCCAAGAGTGTAATGGGCGTCTGCCAGAATCGGGCTGCATGCGAATGGACTCCTGGAATTCCGGCACCGCCCTATCGAGCTGATCTTTCAGCTTGTATGCCAGGCCCAGGTTGTAATGCAGGGATGCGTCATTCGGCGCGAGCTGCAATGCCGACTGCAATTCGGTCACCGCCGCATCAAAATTCGTTAACTGCAGATACGCGATCGCGAGGTTGCCGCGCAGCGTCCCGTCCCCGGGACGCAGTTGAACCGCTTTCTGGAATGTAGGGATTGCTCCTTCGGCATCGCCCTTCTGCACCTGCGCCAACCCGAGGTCGTTGTATGCCTCCGCGTCCTGGGGATTCAGTTTCACCGCCTGGCTGAACGCCGCAACCGCTGTATCAGGATCTCCCGCGCGCTGGCTCGCAATCCCCAGTTCAATCTGCAATTCAAACCAATCCGGCTTTAATGCTGCGCTTTTCTTCAGCTCCTCGAGGGCCGCTGCGCTTTTTTTCTGTGCGGTCAGGGTCTCTGCAAAGTAACGGTGAGCGGCTGCGTCGTCGGGCGCGAGTTGAACGGCCGTCTCCAATTCGCTGGCAGCATTGTCTAGTGCTTTTCCCTGGAGATACACCACGCCAAGATGGAGGTGTGCCTGCTCGCGATTCGGCTCTAGCTGCAACGATTCCTTGAACTGCGCTTCCGCCTCGGCAGATCGATCACGCTGCGCCAGAATTGCTCCCAGTTCGTCGTGCAGGTCGGCGCGTCCCGGAGCAAGTTCAACGGCACGGCGCATCTCCGTCAGAGCCTCCTCCCTGTGCCCCTGGCTCAGAACTCGTGCAAGCGTTCGATGAGCCTCCGCATTGTCGGGAGCTATCTTGATCGCGGTGCGGGCCTCCTGCTCGGCTTCGGAGGACTTCCCTTCTCGGGCAAGAACTCCAGCAATCGTCATCCGGGCCTCAATCAATCCCGGCCGAGCCTTCAATGCCGCACGAAGGTGTGCCTCGGCACTCGCATCGCCTTTTTGTGCGAGCACCCATCCCAAGGCGAACTGAGCCGCCGCATCGCTGGGGGCAAGGTGCACAGCCTTTTGGAATTCGCTTTCGGCCTCCGCGAGGTCTCCCTTCTGGAGCGCCCGTTGCCCGCGTTCCAGAGCCACCTGTTCCGTAGAGTTTTTCGGAGCGGACACCGCAGCAGCTTGTCCGCGCGCTCCAACACTCAAGACGAGTGCGATCAATGGATAGGCGAAGGTGGAGGGCAATCGGAGCACGATGAATGGAGGAGTTCTATCTTCCTCGCATTATATCCAACCGAGAGAGTTGTCGCGGATCGTAGAGGGCGATCGAATATTCATAGTGCAGGGATCCTCCCCTTCGTGTACCTTCGTCTCCTTGGGTCGTGTTAGCCGCGGCACCACTGCACTGGGTCGACCACGATGAATCTCTCTCGACGAGCTTTTCTGCAATTATCCAGCGCAGCAGCATTTGCCGGGCTGCGATCGAACCTCTGGTCCGACGATCACGCGGCGAACTCCGCCCTGTGCCGTGAACTGGCTTCCGACCCGATGCGTCCTCAGTATCATTTGCTGCCTGCGGACAATTGGATGAACGATCCGAACGGACCAATCTTTTTCCGTGGCCGCTACCATATGTTTTACCAGTACAACCCGCAGGGAGCGGTATGGGGCAACATGAATTGGGCCCATGCGACCAGCCCTGACCTGATTCATTGGCAACACGAACCGATCGCCATATCTCCCACGCCTGGTGGGCCCGATAGCGACGGAGTATTCAGCGGCAGCGCGGTGCTCGACCATGGAAGGCCCACCATGATGTACACCGGCGTCGCTCCGCCCGGTTCTGACGCCGAGGCCACTTTGCGCGACGGCGTCCACACCTGGCGAGAGACGCAATGTCTAGCGGTCGCTCAGGATGACGACTTACGCATCTGGAAGAAGCTGCCGGCGCCTGTTCTCCTGGCTCCTCCCATCGGCATGGATGTTACCGGCTTTCGGGATCCTTACGCCTGGCGTGAGGGCGATCGCTGGATGATGATCCTCGGCTCGGGAATCCGCAATAAAGGGGGAGCCATACTTCTGTACAGTTCGCCAAATTTGCGCGACTGGACCTACCTTCACCCGCTGATCGAAGGCCCGGCTAGCGCGAAGAAAGGAACCAATCCCGTTGATACCGGGGACATGTGGGAATGCCCGGATTTTTTCCCGCTCGGCTCGAAGCACGTGTTGCTCATTTCGACCATGGGTAAAGTTCACTGGAAGGTCGGCAGCTACAAGGATCAGCGCTTCACTGCTGAAAAAGAAGGCGTGGTCGACTGGGGATCCTACTACGCGGCGAAGACGATGCTCGATGCGGACGGCAATCGCATTCTATGGGGGTGGATCCCCGAGACTCGGCCTGACGCTGATCTCGTTGCCGCCGGCTGGGCAGGAGTCATGTCGCTCCCACGAACTCTCTCTCTGAACTCTCGAAATGAACTTCAAACCGAAGTCGCCCCTGCCGCCCGCAAACTCCGGACTGCGCACACGGGTCTAGACACTTCCGGCTCTCCTCAGAACATCCTCGACAAGCTGCGCATCCACGATCTTTCGGCGGAGCTTAACCTGCGCCTTCGCCCCAAGGCCGACAACTTCACTCTTCATTTGGAATCCGACGCGGGAAATTTCGTTACCATCTTCTGCGCCAACCAATCGGGAGGCCGCTCGCTCCGAATCAACACGCTCGTCGCGCCACTTCCCGGAATCGCTGGATCCCCTATCGATCTCCACATTTTTCTTGACGGATCGATCATGGAAGTCTTCTCGAACGGCACGACTGTGATCACGGCTCGCGTCTATCAAGCCCCATCAGGCTCACTCCGCCTGAAAATCGAGGGCGATGCGGAACTTATTCACTTCGACGCGTGGCAAATGGAGCCCATCTCAAAAGACCGCCTCACGGCTCCCCTCTGTTCATGATGCATGCTGACCCGCGGAACTTTGCGGTCGGCTTGAACTGCCTTAGAATGCGGTTCATGTCTCGGCGTTCTTTTCTCCTCGGCTGCTGCTTGTTCTTCGCAGCGTCTGCCGCAACCATCGCGAAATCGCCTCTCCCCGCAAAGAGCGACAGTTATCAGATCGTTCACGTTTTCCCCCATGATCCAAAGGCGTTTACGCAGGGTCTCATCTACAAAGATGGGCATCTGTATGAGAGCACCGGGCTCAATGGCCAGTCATCGCTTCGCATGGTAGACCTGTCATCTGGGCAAGTGCTTCAAAAACACGATGTGCCCGCAGAATATTTCGGTGAAGGCCTCACCGACTGGGGAAGCACTCTGATTCAATTGACATGGCTGGCGCACAAAGGGTTCGTGTACGACCGCTTTAGTTTCTCGCTCTTGCGGACGTTTCGATACGAGGGTGAAGGATGGGGACTGACCCACGATAGCACGCAACTGATTATGAGCGATGGGAGTTCGTATCTGCGATTTCTGGATCCGAACTCCTTCCGGGAGATCCGGCGACTTCGCGTCACCGATGATAAAGGCCATGCGATCGACAACCTGAATGAACTCGAGTTCATTCGTGGCGAAATCTATGCCAACATCTGGGAGACCGACAAGATCGCCCGCATTTCGCCGCTTACCGGAAGGGTTCTGGGATGGCTGGATCTAAGCGGAATCATCGATAAGCGCGAACTTCAGGGTTCGGGCGCTGTTTTGAATGGAATCGCCTACGACGACGCCGCAGATCGACTCTTCGTGACAGGAAAACTTTGGCCGAAACTATTCGAAATCAGGCTAACAAATCGAAAAAACCAACCGTAGCCAGCGAATCACGACTGGTAGTATCACACACATCCTGAAAGCTGTCGTGTTCTACTTCCCGGATCCAATCAGGCTCACATGCTGCGGGCTGTTCCCCCCGTTGTCATTGATGACGAGGCTGGCCGATCGAGTCCCCGCAGCCGATGGAGTGAATGTAATGGTGATGGAGCAACTGGTCTCCGCCGCCACAGTCTCGCTGCAGGTGGTGATGTATTCGAAGTCGGCCGAGTCCGTACCGGCTATTTTGATCGAATAGAGACTCAGCGCGATTTTTCCGATGTTACTGAGGGTTATCGTCTGAGGTGGCGCCGCGGTATGAACCTTTTCGCTTCCGAAATTCAAACCTGAAGGAGAAAATGAGACGTTCGAGGCGAGGTAGAACTTAGTTACGAACGCATCATACGATCCTGCCGGATCCTTCTGGTAAGCGTTGGTGCTGACGGGAAAGTCGGTCGAGTTGGTAAAACCTGTGAGATAGATACCTGGCTCAGCCCCGTTGTCGAGAACCAGGGTGCGGGCCGCTTTGGCGAAGTCAGTTTCGCTGCCTCCAAGATAGGTGCCATAGGTGAGAGAGAGCCCCGATGGAGCAAGTATGCTCAGCGTAACGTCGTAGGTTCCAACCGGGCATCCTGCACCGCACGCGAGCTGAAAGGCGTCCGGCGTTGTTGGGAAGTTTGTGGAATTCGTGTTACCGCGGACATATGCATAGCCGAGCGTGTCGACAGCGATGGCGGTGGCTCCATCGTCCCCAGCTCCGCCGACGAAAGTTGAGTAGACGAGGCTGGATCCGGTGGAATTTAGCTTGGTAACGAATTGATCGTGGGCGCCCGCCGCATAGGCAGACTGAAAGGCATGCAAGATCGGAAAATCTTTATACGATGTCAGGCCTACCACATAGGCATTGCCCGACGAATCGACCGCGACTCCCGTCGCACACGCCGAGCAGGGTTCCAGGCCGTTACTCCCTCCTAGATACGTTGAGTACTCGAGTGCGGTCCCGGTGGAGTTCAGCTTACTGACGAAAGCTTGACTCAAGGCTGTCGCGCAGCCTTTGCATTTCGTATCGTAAGCGCCGGCCGTAACGGGAAAATTCTTTGAATAGGTTGATCCCACGATAAAGGTGTTTTCGGACGAATCCAGCGCTAATGCATAGCCAGTGTCGCCGCTGCTTCCACCAAGATAGGTGGAGTAAACCAAGGCCGAACCCTTCGAATTGAGCTTGGTAACGAAGACATCGCCGAATGGTCCGGCATCACACTTCCCCCCGTCGCCCTTGTAGCTGGCCTGAAGCGCTCCGAGGGTGGTCGGGAAATTCGACGAGCATGTAGTGCCAACCACATAAGCTTCGTCCGAACTATCCACCACAATCGCATTGCCGGTATCGCCGCTCGCACCCCCGAGGTAGGTCGAGTAAACCAGTTCTGAACCGCTGGGACTCAACTCGGTGACGAAAGCGTCGCCACGATCTCGCGTGCAGGGTGAAAAGCCTCCGGCATAGGTGGTTTGGAACGCTCCACTAGTCGTCGGGAACGCTGATGAACCGTTTGAGCACGTACTTCCGGTTACAAAGGCGCTCCCTGAGTGATTGACTGCAATTCCATTCGCAACATCATCGCCACCGCCTCCGAGGTAGGTCGAGTAAAGGACGGTCGAAAGAGTGGGATCCAGCTTGACCACGAAGGCATCCCCGCCCGCAATATTTCCAAATAGCGAGCTCGAACTGCAAACGCCAGTGTAGCCGCCGAATCCACTCTGCACGCCATCGACGATGGGGAAATTCACCGAGCACGTACTCCCCGCCACATACACATTGCTCGTACTGTCGACGGCGATACCGCTGGCGACATCATCCTGGCTTCCACCGAGATAAGTGGAATATTCAAGAGCAGGATCAATCACGAGCGGCTTGGTCTTGTCGTACCATCCCAGTTCGAACGAGACCTGATTGTTGCCCACCAATTTGTAGCGCCCTTCGATTGGCGTTCGGGCTTCCCCTCTCGGGAATCCTGATATCTGGTAAATCACAGGCTGGTGAAAGCGAAAGCCGGGCCGGTGAATGTCTAAGGCCAAGTCGCCGTTCTCCTCCACTTGTAGCGAATCAGATCCTCCACCGGCGTTGGTTAGCGCAAGCCGAATCGCACCAGGATCAGCGCCCGGAGCTACTTCGAGGTCATACTCCAAGCGGCCTTGCTTGCCGTAATAGACCAAATCCACGCCGGGATAAATGTCGTGGTATCGGACCTTCGCATAGCTCTTCACATTGGTACGCCACTTTTCGGGATCGCTGCCAATGAAGTAATTGCTTCTTCCGGGAAGCTCGTCTATGCCGGTCACCAGAGATTGGGAGTTCGCTCTCACGAGTTTCATGAGAACAACATCGTCAGTCATCGGTCTGTGTTTTTCGGTCTTTGCATCGGGCTTTAAAACAAGGACTGCCTCGGAGCCCGTTAAGAACAACGTATAGCCCGCCCCGCGTGCCAAAAACTTCACTCGCGAATCAGTCTGGCCCTGGTTCGCCTCAAAGGCGAGCGGGAGCTTCTGGTAGTTTGCTCCAATGCTGGAAGGTGAGCTTACGTTGTGCAATTGCAACTGCGCTGATGGGTCAGTTGGATTTTGTTCTGGAACAAACGCTGCGGGTGAAGAGTCTGGAGTGTCTCGGTCGGCTCTGGGCAGCAATACGATCGCCGCAACGAGAATAAGCAGGCAGATGCCGGCTGTACTGCGACGTACGGTGCGGCCGTGGGTTCCCATCGTCTGTACCATGTGAAAGATCTGGCCGACGTTGCGACCTCGAACATCGGAAAAGCTTTCGCCGCCTTCCGTAGGCCTCACGCTCTACAGCGAACGCAGAAAATTGATTAAGTCCTGCTGATCCTCCGCATTGAGGTGATTGAAGTTCGTCACAGTCCCATTGGCTTCGGAGGCTGGATACTGTGTGTTGCCCAGGCAAGAATGATCTTCGATCGCTTGCACCAGGTTCGACGCTCGACCGTCATGCATGAACCAGATCCGTTGTCCCACGTTCCACAATGGAGACGTGCGCCACTCATCGCCGGCAGCCGTGCCCTGCCCGATGTTATCCGCGAGGCAAGGCCCCATGTGATGAACGAGCAGATCAGAGTAGAGGGAAATGTTATCTACACCGGTACCGAAGGTTGACGTTTTTCCGATCTGCCAGATGGAGCCGTAGGGTTCGGGCAATTGCGTGGTGTGGCAAAGAACGCATCCAGCGGCTGCAAACTGCGCCTGCCCATTCGTGCAACTGGCGGATTTACCGCCCGGGCAGGATCCAGGCTTCGGCGGGTATGTAAAACGAGTGAAGATTGCTTCGCGATCAGCCGCTTGCATAAAACTCTGGGGCGTGGGCGTGGGGCCGTGAAAGGAATACTGGCTGGCATCCTCGGGAACTGGATTCAGAACGCAGCCTGGCGTCTGATCGTTCTCGCTTGGCGAGATCTCATTCGAAATCCCCATCTCAACATTCTCTTCGAGACCCGACGTCGGCAGAATCGCCCTCCACTGCGCCTTCCAACCTAAGCGCGCGATGGTACCGTCCGGGTTGTAGTTCGGATGGCCCGCAATTCCCAACGCCTGCTTCTGCGCGAGATTGGCATTCATGTTATTGATGATGTCCTGATTCTGCACGATCTCGATGTAGCCATCCCCGAACATGGGAAGAGGCTGGCGCAATTGCAGATTGTTCTGCTGCTGAGCGGTGACGAAATCCGGCTGGGAAATCGCGCAGCCCTGGGCATCGCTTCGGCCGGTCACCACAAAAAGTTGGTGGACATGGCCGTCAGGAGTCTTCAGATCCGACTGATAAGAAAATCGCGGCACGAGCACCGGACCATTGGGACGCTCGAACAAAGGCATGGTGTTCTGCGCCCCATTCAACTGGTAAATCGAAAACAATGGATTGGTCGCCGGACTCGACCCTCCCGGCGCTGGCTGCGAATGGCAACTGACGCACGAGTTGGAGTTAAACCTTGGACCCAGCCCATTGCCCCCGACCGGACCTCCGGTCACAACCGCCGGTTGCTCGAACTGCGACAGCACGCTCGGTTCCACGAAACTCATGAAGTGATATAGATTCGGCACAAATGCGCCGCCGCCCGGCGGACCACCTCGCACTCCCGGGTCGATCGCAGTTTGAGCCAACACCGGCCCGGCAACGAGAAACGAGAAGGCTAACAGGCTCACCATCGAATGCTTCATGGCTGCCCATGGCCTCGCAGCCAAAACCTCTGCCCGATTCGTCGGCTCCATAACTCCACCTTTCGCAATTGCCTTCCAGAAAGTAGTGCCCGTTGTTTTCACCGACGTATCCATCTCAACTACAGCGAGCGCAGAAAATTAATCAGATCCTGCTGGTTCTGCTGCGACAAACTATTAAAGTTTCCTACTACGCCGTTCGCCTCCGATGGCGGATATTGCGAGTTGCCCGTGCAATTCGAGACCGCAGAAGAATGGGCTTCGATCGCACTGACAATATTGTTCGTACGACCGTCATGCATGAAGAAGACGCGTTGCCCAACTCCCCACAAAGGCGCAGTACGGAACTCGTCGCCCATCGCCTGACCCTGCACAACGTTGTCGGCCAGACACGGTCCCATGTGGTGCACCAGGACGTCGGAGTAAAGATTGGCCTGAATGCTTCCCACGGCGGCGACGGTAGACGGAGGCGTGGTGAACGATTGCGTGTGACACAAAACGCATCCGACGCTATTGAATTGCGTCAGTCCATTGGTACAGCTTGCCTCACTGCCTCCGGGACATTTGCCCGGCGTCGGAGGAGCGAGAAAACGCATGAAGATGCCAAACCGCTCTATATCTCCAGTAAAGGCTGCGCCGCTGGCTGTGGGATAAGGAAACGAAGTTCGGTCGTCGGGAACGCCCTTCGGGCCTTGCCCATTTGGAGGTCCCTCAGGGAATGGCGGCGTGCAACCTGCAGTCTCGTTCATCTTGTTCGGAGAGAACTCGTTGCTGATCCCGACCTCGACCAGATAGGCCTCGCCTGCAAACGACATCAGAGACCGCTGTTGCGCCTTCCATCCGAAGCGGTCGATACTGCCGTCGTTCGCGTCGATGTTGGGGTGACCGGAAATACCCAGCGCCTGTTTTTGCGCCAGGTTGGAATTCATATTCTGGAGGATGTCGGCGTCTTGGACGATCTCAAGCAGTCCGCCACCAAAGGTTGGCGTGACGTTTCGAAAGATCAAATTGTTCTGCGCTGATGCCGTCGCGAAATCGGGCTGGGAAACGGAGCAACTCCCCGCATCGCTGCGACCGGTAATCGTGAACAGTTGATGCACATGGCCATCAGGAGTTTTTAGATCGGACTGGAACGGAAATCTGGCCACCAGCGTGGGCCCGGTCGGAGTTTCAAAAAAAGGCATCGCATTCGTTGCGCCCATGAGTTGGTAAATGCCGAAGAGCGGATTCGCCGGCAGGCTCGAGCCACCTACCGCCGGTTGAGCGTGACAGCTTGCGCATCCGATGGAATCAAAGCCGGCCCCCAAACCCACCTCCTTGATCGAAGTTCCTCCGGCCACGCGGTTCACTTCCTTGAAAGTAAGGGTGAGCTCGGCTTCGGTGTTCACCTGATCGGTTGTGAGGCCCTGAATAAATGCGCCAGCTCCCTTCGTTCCACCACGCACTCCCGGGTCAATCGCCGTCTGTGCCTCAACCGCAGTCACCGCGCTCATCGCCAGGATTGCCATCAAGCATAGGGTCAGAGCCTGGAGATTTGGGCCTTCCATTCCACGGCGACTCTTCCGTTTCTTCAGCATGGCTCCTCTTTCGAATCTCGAATTCCCGATGAAATTCCAGCAGGATGTCTCCAACGACACCGACACACCGGACCGGCGATCGTGCCCAAACTCATTGATTTAAGTGGGGTGAACTGGCTTCAGCCAACTCACAGGTGCAGGCCTCACGACCTGTTCCAGTCCGCGAAAAGCCCCGCTGCGTAGGCCACACGGATCCCTTCCAAAACACGAAACGGAGTCTACATCGCCCGTGTTTGGCGCGCCAGTGTGAAGGTTTTTGCAACCAGGAAGCTTTTTGCTATCAGACGACAAGAAAACTTACTTGATAGTGATCCACTAGAAATTGACGAGAATATCTCAGTAAATTTCCTTGCGGGCCTGCGTACTTTCAATCTTTCCCTGATTTACCGACAGGGAATAAGAAGTCCCACCCTCGCCCTTCCACGCAGTCAGATCGAAATGTCCGCCAGTGGATACGCGATAAACGATGACCCCGCCAAAGGTCAGAGGAACATCTTTCTCACAAACTTCCGGCCCATGGGCCGGACGCAGGAAATACACACCCTTCCCACTTCCGACCACAGATCCCTTTCCGTCGGCCTCGACGAGGAGTGCCGACTTCTCATCGATGGCCACTTCCCGCGGCGACGCACTCCATCCATCCTTCATAATCCGCGCCAGAAATCCCAGAGATCGGCCCATGCGATCGCGTTTTGCGAAATGAGAATCGGTGATCAGATTCTCCAAATAAGGGATCTTCAAAAAGTTCCGCACCAGAGTGACGCGGTCGAAGTACGGATTCCTCAACACTTCGGCTGATGACAGGTCCTTGTCATCCGGCTTATCGCCCGCAGCGGTATATACGAACTCCCCTTGCACGGCCAGCCCCGCGCTGGTGCCTCCAAGCGGCTTCCCTGCTGCAAGGTGATCATTGATCGCCTTCTGCACGGGAGTTCCGGTCCATCCACGAGTGTAGTTGGCCTGATCTCCTCCGGCGATAAATAGCACTTCGGCCTTGCGAATGATCTCGGCAACCGCCGGATCTTCGGCCGCCGCCCGATCCGGGAGAATCAGCGTCGCTACCGAATTCGCCTTGC
>CAVXVD010000144.1:0-6937 GCA_963765015.1 uncultured Acidobacteriota bacterium
CATTTGTGGTCCAAAGATGCGGTATCTGGCGACCGGCGGCTCCCGCTTCGATCCCAAGATTGCGCAGGATTTCCACGATCTCGGCATCGACGTTTTACAAGCTCTGGGCCTGACGGAAACGACGGCGGCGATTTTCGTGAATTCTCCGCATGACAACGTGATCGGCTCCTGCGGCAAGGCCATGAAGGGCGTCGAGGGTAAGATCATCGACCCGCAACCGCAGGAAGAAGGCCCGCCCGTCGGAGAACTCGCCGTGCGCGGCGCCGTGGTGATGAAGGGATACTGGAATCGTCCCGACGCGACGGCCGCGGTGATGCGCGATGGCTGGTTTCTCACCGGCGATCTCGGCTACTTCGATTCGACTGGACATTTATTCCTGACCGGGCGCAAGAAAGAAGTCATCGTCCTGAGCAATGGCAAGAATGTTTATCCGGAAGAGATCGAGGCTCATTACCTGAAATCGCCCTACATCAAGGAAATGGCGGTGATGGGGCTGGAGGGCAAACCCGGCGAGGGCGGCGACCGGCTGCATGCCGTGATCGTTCCCAACTTCGATGTGCTCCGGCAGCGGAAAATCGTGAACGCCAAAGAGGTCATCCGATTCGACATCGAAGGCTTGTCGCCGCAGATTGCCTCGACCAAGCGCATCACCAGTTACGAAATCTGGCAGGACGACCTGCCGCGCACCACCACTCGCAAAATCAAGCGCTTCGAAGTTGAAAAGAAGGTAAGAGCGAATCAGGCAAAGAAACTGACGGACGATTCCGATCTGCCCGCCGAGAAGCCGCTCACGGCCGACGAAGCTGCGTGGATGGAGCAACCGGAGGTGCAGCGCGGGCTGAAAATCATCCGCGAGGCCTCGCGCACGGCGCCGCCAAACCTTCGGCCGACGCTCAACCTCGAACTCGATCTCGGCCTCGACTCGATGCAGCGCGTCGAGGTGCTCAGCCGCCTGGAAGAAGAACTTGGCGGCAATGTGGAAGAATCGCAACTCGCCGAGATTTATACGATTCGAGACCTGCTCGACGCCGTGCTGCAGAGCGCGGCCAGCGGCGCTACTTCGGGAACGCGCACCACTTTTGCCGGATGGACGGCAATCCTTAACGAAGATCCCGACGATCCGAACGTGCTCGCGCTGAAGCATCCCAGTTACCTGAACGATACTTTTTGGTTTCTGGTTTCGCGGGTCGCGCAAATGGTGGCGCGCGACCGCTTCCGCTTGAAAGTAACCGGGCTCGAAAAACTCCCCAAGAGCGGCGCTTACATCCTTTCGTCGAATCATCAAAGCTATCTCGACCCGCTGATCCTCGCCAGCCTTATGCCCGAGGAACTTTTCCGGCGGCTGTTTGCGGTGGGAACCAGCGAAATCTTTGGCGAAGGATTCATGCGGCGGCTGGCCCGCTCGCTCAAGGTGATGGTGCTCGATCCCGATGCGAACCTTGTGCCGGCAATGCGCGCCGGAGCGTTCGGACTGAGGAATGGGCTGGCGCTGATTCTCTATCCCGAGGGCGAACGATCGATCGACGGGAAACCCAGAATCTTCAAGAAAGGTGCGGCCATCTTGTCGATTCACCTGCAGGTGCCGATCGTGCCCGTGGCCATTGAGGGTTTTCACGATGTCTGGCCGCGGAACCGGCCGTTCCAGGGCTTCAAGCCACTGAAGATGGCGTTCGGAGATCCGATCGTGCCTCCGCCGGAATCCGAGGCATCGGAAGCGGCTTACGAGAAACTTACCGCCGACCTCAGGGCACGAATCGTGGGAATGTGGGAAGAACTTAAAAAGCAATAGTCCGCTTCAGGCTTTGGCGGCCGAAGCCTGCGCACCGAAGGCGTTCGAAAATGCGTTTACGATCAGCGAGTCGTAACGTCCCTCGGCACGCTTGACCACTTCCTGTCCTGCCTGCGAGGGAGACATCTTTGTGCCGCCCTGGCCGCTGATGAGCGACTCGTATTCTTCGGCGAGGACGAGAATCTGCACTTCAAACGGAGCGTCGTCTGGCTTGCTGCCGTTTTGCCGGAATTGTCGCTCCTGCAGAAAGATCGGGATGGAGCGGCGGAGCGATCCGCCCATCGCACTTCCCTTCGATAAGATCCTGCTGGAATTCTGTTTGCGCGCCTGCAAGTCGTCCTGCGACACCTGCGCGGCTTTGCAGAGAACTTCGTTGGTGACGCCCAATTCCTTCATGTTGAACAGCAGCGCGGCGGTGCGAATGTCTTCTACGCTGGCCGGATCGAGTCCGACGGCTTCCCCGATCCGAGTGGCGCACATGGCAATGCGGTAAGCATGGGAGTCGCTGTGCTTCTGGTTTGCCAGGAAATTCTGCAGGATCACAAGCATCCCGTCGTAGCCTTCTTCCATTTCCTGCAACGTCTTCTGATTTTTCTCGTAGAGCGTGCCGGTCGCGTAACCCGCCACCATCAGTACTCCTCCCCAGACGGCGAGGTCGAACCATTTGGCGAACGGAAGATCGATTCTCCGGCTGAACATAGCCGGATTCATAAACGCCAGCAGGACGACCAGCGCTACACTGGCAAAAGCAGTAAGCGTCGCATGCCGGCGGCCCAAATGATAGGCGGAGAAAAGTACGGGAAGAAAATAAAAGACCAGGGCCATCCGCTGCGACGAGACCAGAAAATTCAAAATCGCAGCAATCAGCACCAGGAACAGCAATAACAACAGTTCAGGATTAATCTTGCGCACAGTGCCTCCCGGGGGTCAGAGGTACCAACCTGAGCTAAGTCAACAGGAACATCAGGTCCCGAGCGTCCCGTTACCTATATCCTCGGCGACAAAGAGCAGTCTCCCAAATTACCCAGGTAATCGCAGGTTTAGTGACGGGCGGCTACTTCGCGCGAGGATGAGTCTGATCGTAGACCTGCAGCACGTGCTTGATGGAGAGCTGGGTATAGCGCTGCGTGGTGGCGAGCCGTTCATGGCCTAACAACTCCTGGATAGCCCGCAAATCGGCGCCCTCTTCGAGAAGGTGCGTGCCAAAGGCATGGCGCAGGGTGTGCGGATGCACATCCGGTGAGAGGCCCTTCGCGACGGCAATCTTCTTGATGATGCGGCCCACGCTGCGCGTGGTGAGCCGCCCGCCGCGGCAGTTCACCAGCAAGGCCGGAGTGGTCTTCCGAGTCTCGGCGAGAGTCTGCTGGCGCGCGGGCAGGTAAGCCGCCAGGGCCATCTTTACCGAATCGCCAAAGGGAACGTAGCGCTCCTTCTTGCCTTTTCCTCGAATCAGAATCGCTTCCGCGCTGAGCCGGATGTCGTCGAGATTGATTCCCGTCAGCTCCGAATTGCGGATGCCGCAGCCATAGAGCAGTTCGAGCATGAGGCGGTCGCGTTCGGGAAAGGCGGCTTCCTGCGGCATCGCGCCATCGAGGACGAAATTCATCTCTTCGATGGTCGGCACGCGCGGCAGCTTCTTCGCCAGCTTCGGCGTCGCTACCAGCTTCGCCGGATTCTGTTCGACCACGCCCTCGCGCGCGAGATAGCGGTATAAAGAGCGCACTGCGGCCAGGGATCTTGCTACAGAAGTCTTTCCCAATCCTTTTTCATAGAGCTGGGAGAGAAATCCGCGAATCGCTATGTGGTCGATGCTGTTCCATCCGCGCGAACCGGTGTAGGCGGCGAAATTGGCTAAATCGCCGGTGTAGGCCTTGATGGTGTGCGGCGAGGCATTGCGCTCGCGCAAGTGGCGCAGGAAATCGGCCACGGCCTTGCTAACAACACTTTGATCTGTTCCGACTTTGCCCCTCAAACGGTCGTCTCCCGCAGAACAGCCGAAAAATCGCGGCAGAGAAAAGAAATCGTGTCAGTCTCGACATCGCGAACTTCATAACCGACGCCATCCCATTGCTGACTCGAAGCATCGCGGATCTCAAGAAGGGGTTGCACCAGCCCAACAGCCGCGAATCGAATATTTCGCACTCCCTGGAAGTTTAAGACAAGCTCAACTCGGCTCTCGTCATCTCGTAGTGATGTCAGAAGGATCAACAGCTGCTGAGAATACTCCTCAGCGAGTGGAGCACTGGTCCACTCGAATCGACTCATCAAATTGAACCGTATTGGCCTCAGCGCGACGTATTGTTGAATCTTCTCAGCAGCTCGATTCATTTCGCCTTCGCCCTCGGGTGATGCTTCTGATAAACGGTCCGCAAGCGGTCGAGTGCCAGATGCGTGTAGACCTGCGTGGTGGAAATGTCGGCGTGGCCGAGGATCGTCTGCACGGTGCGCAGGTCCGCGCCGTTTTCTACCATGTGGGTTGCACAGGAATGACGCAGCATGTGCGGCGAGGCGTGACGGCCCGAAGATGCCGAGGCCGCGCCCACCATCTGCCAAATACGCTGCCGCGTCAGCTTGCGTCCGCCGCGGGCGATGAACAGCAGAGGAGAATTTTTTGACGTTATCGGAGTCACCCCATCCTTCCGCGGCTTCGCGGCTGGCATCGCATCCAGCAGCGGGCGGCCACTTGCGAGATATGCCGAAAGTGCATCCTGCGCAGGCTTGCCGAGCGGCACGATTCTTTCTTTGTCGCCCTTGCCGCGCACCAGCATGTAGCCCGATTCCAGTTTCAGATCCTCGAGCTTCGCCGTCACCACTTCGGTGACGCGCAGCGCACCGGCATACAAAAGCTCGAGCATGGCGCGGTCGCGGGCGGCCAGGGCCGGCGCGTCTTTCGTTTGGCGATGAGAAGCCGCCAGTTCGGTCATGGGAGACGCCAGGGTTGACTCGACTTCGTCGCAGGCAAGCGATTTCGGCAGAACCTTCCATTGGCGGGGAGATTCGATGTTCAGCGTCGGATCGTGATCGATTCTTTTGTCGAGCAGAAGATAGCGATAGAGATGGCGCATGGCCGAGAGTTTCCTGCCCACGCTGCGGCCGTCGACTCTGATTGGAAAAAAGCTGCTGCAGAAATTCGCGGACGTCGCTGCGGCGCGCCGTGAGCAGCAGCCGCTTCCGCTTTTCCAGGAACTCCGCCAACTGCAGGATGTCGGTGGTATAGGCACTGATCGAGAGCCGAGCCAGTCCCTTCTCAATCCGTAAATAATCGAGAAAGCCCGAAAGCACGTGCGAATTGGCCTCAGAAGCCATAACCGTGGACGATCAGTATGCGCGTTATCGGACGCAATACAAAGTAGCAGATGTGGGGACAGCCGCCTAAGGCTGTTCGGGGGGGGTGAGCGTAATGGGGATGTTTCGCCAACTGACAAATAGGGCACAATGCCTTATGGATGCTCCTCAGATTGAGGAAGCAATTCTTTCCGCTGTTGGTGACCGTTGGACGAAAGTGGCCCGGGTCATCGCCAAGGTTGTTGACGCGATGGGCACTGACTTACCGACCGGAGATGAAGGTTGCCAAATGGTCTCTGAACACATTGAGGCTCTCGTCCAGTCTGGTCGTTTAGAGGCGCAGGGAAATACGAAGAACTGGCGTTTCAGCGAAGTCAGGCAGTTGCGGTCAAGCCCTTAGCTCGGGTCAATGAGCGTAATCGCGATTTCGCATCAGCCCACCTGCGTTACCACCGAGATCCGCGTGTGATGAGCTATGGTGCGTTCGCTCGTAAATCAAAAAGGGAACTTTAGCATTTTCTCGAACGTATCGCTGGGCATAGACGAGGACTGCTAAATGAATTCGAAGAAACGACAGGTCCTTCCGAGGGGCGCCATGGTCGGCGGGACGATGAGCTTACTGGTGTGCGTTGCAATTTCTGCTTACGCGATCGACGGAGCGGACGTCAAGGCAGCGCGCCACGTTAACGGCAGAACGATCATTTCAGAAGAATCGCCCAAGGCGAAGCTGACCATCCCGAAAGGTTTTCAGTTCATTGGCAGTCAAAAGATAAATCTTTATGGCAACGCTGATGCAGAACAGTATGTATTTGCGAAATCTGGCACCGGCAACACTGTAGAAAGCTTCTATCTGTTGCAGTTCGAGCATTTTCTGCCGACGAACAATCTTACTTACAAATACGACGCTATGCAGCCAACGCGGACAGGTGATTTACCATTCATCTATGACGTGAAGGGCTTTTCTGATCTTGCGGCCATTCTGGCGGGAGACCAGGCCTCGGACGGCGCAGCATTGGAGCGCCTGCTCGCAAAACAAAGCCTTTCGCTCCCGCATAAGAGTGTTCTAGTCCGTATGGTCCATCTACCGTCGATCGATCACCGAACGGAGCTGTTGATTCTGTACGGAGAAGCTTTACCTGTCCATAGCGCTGTTCCCATCGGTAAAGATGGGGTTGACGTCGATACAGAATCGCTTGGAACGGCACAGATGTTTCTGGAACGCGCTCGCCAGGGGCTGATTGTTCGAAAACGGTGAAGCCCTGGCGGGTGGCCAAGACTCTGAATTGCCGAAGCTCCCGCAACTGTGGGTGCCCGCCCTTCGCGTAGCGCGAAGGGCGGATTCCGGACAGTCGACAGTGAATCGTTTTGGCTCGATGGACTCAACCGAGGCGTTAGAACCTAGCCTATCCGCAGCATCGTACCCGCCCTTGGACTACTCCGGCACGGTGGTCTTGGTTGGCCAAGTAAACAGAATTGCGATTGCAGAAACAAAGGACACCAACGCTGCTGCGGTGCTGAGGTACTGCATGTCGGCCGCTATAGGCAGGGACATGAAGTGCTCAATGGTCTTCAAAACGAACCCTGTGGCAAACGACGCCAACAGAAACTGTTCGTATTTCCGTCGCGCTGCCCTGTAGAACCAGAACAGTATCCACAACACGTAGGCCCAGAAGAACACGCTCAGACTGATAAATAGCAGCCTCAGGTGAGGCAGTCTGTAGAGTGGTTCAAAGAGCCACGGGCTAGTGACCCGCATGGGCTGCAATGTCGTGCGGAGGGCCGATGCGGCGATGATGGCCATCAAAATCACTGCGATAATCGCATGACCTTTGTTTCGTATAAGGCCGCTTGTGTGCTCGACGC
>CAVXVD010000145.1:0-109039 GCA_963765015.1 uncultured Acidobacteriota bacterium
GCGGTGGTAGCGCAGGCGACCGTCGAGGATCATGCTGCGCGCCGCCGAAAGCGTGCGCACCGCCTGTTCCACGGAAATCGGCTTCTCGAAGGCAAACAGTGCGCCGGTTTCATCCAGGTTGCCGGTGCAGCGCGGTCCGCCCATGATCACCAGCGGAACCGTGTTGGGTTGATTGGTGGTCTGCAACTCGCGCAAGAGTTGTGCGCTTCCGTTCAGATCGCAATCGACAATGAGCGCGTCGACTTTTGATTTGGCCAGACGAGCCAGCACCCGCTGCGGTTCGTTTTCTACGGCAACATCAATGTGAAGACCGCCGAGGATGCACTCCAAAACGCTGACTTCCTGCCAGTCGCGCGAAACCACCATCGAGGAAAGTGTCATGCACTCACTCTATGCCGGGCGCGTAACCCCGCCGTAGATAACCAACGTAATGAGGGTGGACCTCAGACGAGGTCGGACCTCGGGCCTCAGACCTCGGACCTCAACTTCACTCTGTTTCCTACCTGAAGAGCGGACGTCTACGTTCCGCTGAAGAAAGTGACCCGAAGGTTAGTGCGAGAGCCTGAAGTCCGAAGTCTGAGGTCCGAGGTCTTAAGCTTTTCGATACCACTCCACCGTGCGCCGCAAGCCTTCTTCGAAATCTACCTTGACCTTGTATCCCAATCCGGCTTCTGCCTTCGAGATGTCGGCCAGCGAATGCTTGATATCGCCGCCGCGCTCCTCCCCGTACTTGGGCTGGCCGGAATATGAGGTCAAACCTTGCAGGATTTTAAATGTCTCGTTAAGCGTGACCCGGCGGCCGGTGGCGACATTGAAGACCTGTCCCGCTACCTGAGCCGCAGGCACCTTGCACGCCAGCAGATTCGCCTCGACCGCGTTGTCGATGTACGTGAAGTCGCGGCTCTGCTCGCCATCGCCGAAAATCGATGGCTGCTCGCCCCGCAGCATCACCGTGATGAACTTGGCTAGAACTCCCGAATACGGCGACGAAGGATCCTGCCGCGGGCCAAAGATATTGAAGTAGCGCAGAGCGACCGTCTCCAGCCCGTAACAGCGGTAAAAGGAGATTAAGTACTGTTCGCTGGCCGATTTGGCTACCGCGTACGGAGAGATCGGGTCGGGCTTCATGCTCTCGTGCTTGGGAAGCGTCGGCGTGTCGCCGTAAGCAGACGAGGAGGCGGCGAAAACAAACCGCTTCACTTTGGCGTCGCGCGCGGCCACTAGCACCTTCACCGTGCCGTCGACGTTAGCGCGGTTGCTGCCCAATGGGTCGAGAACGGATTTCGGCACCGAGGGAATCGCCGCCTGGTGCAGCACGTAGTCGGCCTCCGCGCAGGCCTCGTGCATCGCGTCGAGGTCGTTGATGTCCGCTTCGCGAAAGTCGATGCGGTCGCGAATTTCCGCGAGATTGTCGGGGTTTCCGGTGGAAAAATTGTCTACGCCGCGCACCCGTTCGCCGCGCTTCAGAAGCTCGCGGGCGAGCGACGATCCGATAAAGCCGCCAATACCAGTAATCAGATAGAGAGCCATGCTCTCTCATCATAACGAATCGCGGCCCCGGAGCACGTCACGGAGGGATCAACCCGACCGGTAGGGAATCAAGAAGGTGATAGGAGGTTCGCCCGGCCTCACGGTCTTGATTCCGCGCTCTGGCTCTTGCGCAGGATCCGTAGAAAGTCGTCCCGCATCAGCATTTGCCGGCTTTCGAAAAATTCCACCAGCGCCTGCACCGCGGCTTGCGGGCTCGAAATCAGCGGGACCGCCTCCAGCGGTTCGGTGGCGGGAAGAGACGACGCGATCCCCGGTCCCATGATCATGCTCGGCCGGGAGATCGTTGCCAGCAGCTGTTTCAGGCGCGCTTGATTCTCCTCCGACATATCCACGAACGCGATTCCCATGCCGAGGTAGGGGTAATTCACGCGTACCGAGCCCTGGGTCTCGACTCGGATGCCGTTGGCGTCCAACTTCAGGTGCAGAATGCTTCCGGCGGGATACGTTGCCTGCGCTTCCACGTAACAGCCGTGCAGACTGACGTCGGTGAAGGTGGCCCAGGTGCGAACCTCGCAGCCCTCGCCCCGCATCTCGGCGCTGCCTTCGCATTTGTAGCGCGGACTGCGGCGCTTTTCCGCGCCTTGGAAGCGATCGTCATGACCGGCAGGGATTGACTCCGGTGTCGCCTCAGGACAGTGTTCGGGCCCGGCGGCCTCGTCGGAGCTTTGTGGGCTCCTCGATTGCTTCAGGGCCATCAGATACGCGACGCCTTCGTTCTGTTCCTGTTCCATCGTGCGCCATCCACGGAATCAGATTCCGCCTTGCATCGCGGCAAGCCTCCGCCGGGTTTCCTCGGAAGAGTGCTGTCCGTCGCTATTTCTATCGGCAGGATGGCGATGCGAGATTAGGCAGGGAAGTTTAGCGCTTTCGCGAAGAACTGCACACGCGCGCCTTTTCGGAATGGTGCGACTCTAGTAGTCCGAATCGGGCGCCACGCCCGAGGCTGGTTCCTCGAATGGCATGCGCTCAGCGACTTCCCGGATCCGTTTCCAGAGTTCCTCGCGGCCGGCGCCAGTCTTGGAAGAAAACGGCAGCAACTGGGCCGCCGGATACTCCGCCGTCAGGGTGCGAAGCGCGGCGTTCAGCTGATTATTCGACAGACGGTCGCTTTTGGTGGCGACCAGCAGAAACTCTCGTCCTTGAGCGCTAAGAAAATCCAGCAGTTGGCGGTCGCTCGGTTGCGGAGGAATATTGACATCCACCAGCGCGATGCACAGTGCGAGCGTCGAACGCTGGTGCAGATAGGGCTCGATAAACTTGGGCCACTCCTCGGAGATCGAACGGGAAATCTTGGCATAGCCATAGCCGGGAAGGTCGGCGAAAATCAGCTCGGGACGCGGCTTTCCCGGCCAGCGGATCTCGAAAAAGTTGATGCTTCGGGTGCGGCCCGGGGTCGAGCTGGTGCGCGCCACCTTGTCGCCCAGCAGGGTATTGATCACACTCGACTTGCCGACGTTCGAGCGCCCGAGAAAAGCGATCTCCGGGAAGGTGGGCGGCGGAAACTGCGCGGCATCGGTCGCCGCCAGCATGAACCGGGATAAGACCCTCATGCTCAAGTTTGCAACGCAGAGCAGGGAATTGGCAAGCAGGCTCGACCCGTGGTTTCGAAAGGGCATGCCTTCAGCTGTGCCGTAAGCTCGCTCCTTAGAGATGTTGCTCGCAACGCCTTGCTCAACACCATTCCGATCTCTTGCAGTCTTTCCGAGCCGTTGTCAGCAAGAGATGGAGCCAGCTCCGTCTCTACAAAAAGAACTTCAGCGCTCCGACAAACCACGGTAACCCGCGCTGCCGCGCCCGTGCGACTCCTGGATTCAACCTTGGGCGGCACCAGCCGATTGAGGGTGTAGGGCACGGGAGACGGCAAATGGAAACCATCCGCAAGTCGACGCTCGAGATGCATACCCTGCTCCTGTGTGCCGACGTCCAATTCCTGGGTATTACCCGCAAGGTGCTCCATGAACTTCGAGTCACACCGAAGATTGTCGGTGACTCGGAAGCGGCGCTTGCCCTGATCCAGGGCCACGAATTTGACGCCATCATCGTGGACTGGCGCGAGATCGACAATCTGGCCGAATTCCTTGGAGCCGTCCGCCGCTCGAAGCTGAACCAGGAGTGCGTGCTGGTGGCAATCGTGCGCGACCTGCTGGACCTCCGCCAGGCGTTTGCGGCGGGTGTGCATTTTCTGATTCACAAGCCGGCATCGGCGATGCAGATCGAACGTTGCCTGCGCGCGGTGTACTGCGCGACGGTAGCCAGGCGGCGCAAGCAGCATCGGGAGCAAGTGGAGATTCTGGCGTCGGTGAGCACTCGCACGCAACCTCTTGCCGAGGCTACCGTGGTGAATCTGAGCGAGGGCGGGGCCGGACTTGTGGCGCAGGATTCCGTCGCACTCGCGTCCCTCAGCGCGGGCGACGAGGTGGACCTGCGCTTCGCCCTGCCCGAGACCGGAGAGATGCTCAACGTTGCCGGCACGGTCGTGTGGACCTCGGCACAGAGCTGCGGCGTCCGCTTTCGTCACATTCCGGAAGACCAGCGGCTTTCACTGGAGCAATGGCTGACCGTTTGCGTCGAGCGGTCCCTCGCCGAAGTCTGCGAAAGATTACGCGCCGTCTGCGCCTGATCGAATCACCCATCACAGGGCGCACAGGGGAAATAAAAAAGGCCCGCTTCCGCGGGCCTTTTCAAAGAACAAACTGTACTTACTGATGCGCTGCAGGAGCTTCCGGGCTGTCGGTGGTGAGCGGAGGCGCGATCGGCTGGGCGGCTTCCTCTTCCAACTTCGGAAGAGGTGATTCCAGCGCAATCTGCAGCACCTGATCCATCGTTTCCACGAAATGCAGCTTCATCGCCGAGCGCAGGTTTTCAGGCACCTCGGCCACGTCTTTCTCGTTGTCCTTCGGCAGAATCACTTCAAACAGTCCCGCGCGATGAGCCGCCAGCAGTTTCTCTTTCAAGCCGCCGATGGGAAGAACCTTGCCGCGGAGCGTGATCTCGCCGGTCATGGCCAGATCGCGCCGAACGGGAATCTTGCTCAGCGCGCTCGAGATCGCGGTGGCGATCGTGATGCCGGCTGACGGTCCATCTTTCGGGATGGCGCCTTCCGGAACGTGCACGTGCAAATCAAGATTGCGGTAGAAGTCGCGAGTCAGGCCCAACCGGCTGGCGCGCGAGCGTACATACGACATGGCAGCCTGCGCCGATTCCTGCATCACGTCGCCAAGCTTTCCGGTCAGTGTGAGCTTGCCTTTGCCATCGACGACACTGGCTTCGGTGCTGAGAATCGACCCGCCAACTTCCGTCCATGCTAGCCCGGTGACCAGGCCAACTTCGGACTTTTCATGCGCCAGCGTATCGCGGTATTTGATTACGCCCAAGAAGTCGTTTACGTTGGCGCCCGTCACTGCGACCGAATAGTTCTCGCCTTCTTTGACGACCTTGCGCGCAACTTTGCGGCAGACGTTGCCGATTTCGCGTTCCAGGTTACGGACGCCCGCTTCGCGCGTGTAGGAGCGGATCAGGCCGGTGATGGCGTCGTCGGTGAACTTGATGTTCTTTTCCGACAAGCCCGCGGCCAGCATCTGCTTCTTCACCAGGAATTGCTTGGCGATCTCGACCTTTTCCTGCTCGGTGTAGCCGTGCAGCCGCAGCACTTCCATGCGGTCTTGCAGCGCCGCCGGAATGGTGTGCATCACGTTCGCGGTGGCCACGAAGAAGACCTGCGAAAGATCGTATTCCACGTCGAGGTAGTGATCGACGAACATGAAGTTCTGTTCGGGATCGAGCACTTCGAGCAGTGCCGCCGACGGATCCCCGCGGAAGTCCATCGCCATCTTATCAACTTCATCCAGCATGAATACCGGGTTCTTGGTGCCCGCCTTCTTCATCATCTGGATGATCTGACCGGGCAGGGCACCGATGTAGGTGCGACGGTGCCCACGAATCTCAGCCTCATCGCGCACGCCGCCCAGCGACATGCGAACAAACTTGCGGCCGGTGGCCTTCGCGATCGACATCCCCAGCGAGGTTTTGCCGACGCCAGGAGGTCCGACAAAGCAGAGAATCGATCCCTTCGGATTCTTGACCAACTGGCGGACCGCAAGAAATTCAAGAATGCGTTCCTTGATCTTCTCCAGTCCATAATGATCTTCGTTCAGAACTTTTTCGGCGCGCGAGATGTTGCGGATTTCCTTGGAGCGTTTCTTCCACGGTACCGCCAACAGCCAGTCGAGATAATTGCGCGAGACGGTCGATTCGGCCGACATGGGCGGCATGGCTTCCAGTTTCTTGAGCTCCTGCAGGGCCTTGTCCTTGGTCTCTTTGGGCATGCCTGCGGCTTCGATCTTCTTCTTCAGTTCGTCGAATTCACTCTTCTCGCCGCGGCCCAGTTCCTTCTGGATGGCCTTAATCTTTTCGTTGAGGTAATACTCTTTTTGCGCCTTCTCCATCTGGCGCTTCACGCGCGACTGGATGGTGCGGTCGACATTCAGCTTCTCGATTTCGATGTCGAGCACATCGGCGATGCGGGTCAGCCGCTCGGCCGGATCGAAAATCTCGAGCAACTCCTGCTTCTCTTCGATCGACAGTTGCAGGTTGGCCGAGATCACATCGGTCAGCTTGGCCGGATCTTCCATCCTCACGGCCGAAATCATGGTTTCATAATTCAATGCCTGGCAAAGCTTCACATACTGCTCGAACAGGGAAGTCACGCGCTGCATGGCAGCTTCGAGCGCGGGGTTGGGCTCGGTCGCATAACGCGCGACGCGAACCGTGGCCTGCATGAAGCCCTCGGTGTCAACCACCTGCAGAATCTTGCCCCGTTCAATGCCTTCGACCAGAACTTTAATATTGCCGTCGGGCAGCTTCAGGCTCTGCACGATATTCACGATCGTGCCCACCTGGTAGATCTCATTGGACTTGGGTTCGTCGATGGAGGCGTCGTGCTGGGTGGCGAGAAAGATCTTCTTATCGGCCGCCAGTGCCTCTTCCAGAGCGCGCACGCTCGATTCGCGTCCTACCACGAACGGCGTCATCATAAAAGGAAAGATGACCACGTCCCGGATGGGCATCATGGGCAGCTTTCTGGATTCGAACTTTTCCTTGGATGTAGTCACTGAGTCTCCCTGGGTGACGGCCAAACGGTGATGGCCAAACGCAACCTGCTTTGATTCTACCCTTCCCCGGCGGCGTTGGAAACCGTAGAGACGTTGCCTACCACGCCTCTCTTGCGTGCCTTGAAAACGGCGAGCCTACCGGCTTGCTAGCCGGCCTTCTCCATGACGGGCGTGAATGAAGCGCTGCGCTTTTCCACCATCTCCCGTGTCACTTCGAACTCTTTTAGTTTCTTCTGGCTGGGCAGGTTAAACATCAAGTCGAGCATGAGCTCTTCGAGGATCATGCGCAGTCCGCGCGCTCCTACTTTGCGCGCCATGGCCTGGCGGGCGATCGCCCGCAGGGCTTCGTCCGAGAACTTCAGGCGAACATTCTCGAACTCGAACAGGCGCTGGTATTGCTTGACGATGGCGTTTTTCGGACGGGTCAGGATTTCGATCAGCGCGAACTCATCCAGGTCTTCCAGCATGCCGACGACCGGGAGCCGCCCGACAAATTCTGGAATCAGCCCGAACTTGATCAGATCTTCGGGCTGCACGTCCTGCAGCAGTTCCTGGGTGCGCTTCTTGGAGTTGGCGGCATCTTCTTTCTCGGCGTCTTCTCCGGTTCGGAAGCCGAGCGACTTCTTGCCGATCCGGCGCGAGATGATCTTGTCGAGTCCGACAAACGCTCCGCCGCAGATAAACAGGATGTTGGTCGTATCGACGGGCGTGAACTCCTGGTGCGGATGCTTGCGTCCACCCTGCGGCGGAACGTTCGCGATGGTGCCTTCAAGAATCTTCAAAAGCGCCTGCTGCACGCCTTCGCCCGAAACATCGCGCGTGATCGAAGGATTCTCGTCCTTGCGCCCGATCTTGTCGACTTCATCGATGTAGATGATGCCGGTCTGCGTGCGGCTGACATCGCCGTCCGCCGCCTGCAGCAGCTTCAGGATGATGTTCTCGACATCTTCGCCCACGTAGCCGGCTTCGGTTAGCGTGGTGGCATCGACAATGGCGAAGGGCACATCCAGCATGCGGGCCAGCGTCTGCGCCAGCAGTGTTTTGCCGGTTCCCGTCGGCCCGATCAGCATGATGTTCGACTTCGACAGCTCAATGCCATCGCCCGCCTTCTGGCGGTTCATGAAGATGCGCTTGTAATGGTTGTAGACGGCGACCGCCAGCTTCTTCTTGGTCTGCTCTTGCCCAATCACGTACTCATCGAGGAAGGTTTTCACTTCCTGGGGCTTGGGCAGCTGGTTGGGAGTGGTGCTGGGCGGCGTTGCGGTGCGGTCGTCTTCGAGAATGGAGTTGCAGACCGCCACGCACTCGTCGCAAATGTACGCGCGCGGATAGTCGCTGGGCGACGAGATCAGTTTGGCTACGGCATCCTGCGACTTGTGGCAGAACGAACAGCGCAGAATCTCGTCGGTACCCGATTTGTTTTTCACTCGGCTCTACTCCTTCATCGGCTCCCACGACCAGACCGGGCCCCGCTCCCTTCGTCCCGTTCCGCCGCTTCGTTTTCGGCGCTGACTTCGTTCAGGCGCGAAGGCCGATCATACCGCTTTTGCCGTCTTGTAGATGATATCGTCTATGATTCCGTATTCCTTAGCCTGCTGCGCGTTCATGATGAAGTCGCGCTCGACATCCTTCTCAACTTTGTCCAGCTTCTGTCCACTGTGCTTGGAAAGTAACTGGTTTGTAATCTCGCGCATGCGTAAAATCTCGCGCGCGTGGATGTCAATGTCGGTGGCTTGTCCCGACAATCCTCCCATCGAGGGCTGATGTATTAGAATTCGCGAATTCGGAAGTGCCAATCTCTTTTTGGGCTCGCCTGATGCCAATAGTAATGCCGCCATTGAGGCCGCCTGCCCCACGCACAGCGTCATCACATCGTTCTTCACGTACTGCATGGTGTCGTAAATTGCCATGCCGGCCGTGATCGAGCCGCCCGGAGAGTTAATGTAAAGCTGGATGTCTTTCTCCGGATCTTCCTGAGCCAGAAACAACATTTGGGCGATCACCAGGTTGGCGATGTTGTCGTCAATCGGTGTGCCGATGAAGATAATGTTGTCGCGAAGCAGCCGGGAATAAATGTCGTAAGCGCGTTCGCCACGCCCGGTCTGCTCGATCACCATCGGGACCAGCATCATCTGCGGGTCGTTCTTGCGAGAATCATTTGAGTTCACGTTCACCTGCCACACTCCGCCCCGACGCAACACATCGCTTGCTTGGGGAGGGTCGAAAGGTCCGCGTCTTTTCTGGACTTACGCGGACTGGTGATACAGAAAATCGAGGGTCTTTTCGCTGCGGATTCTGTTCCGGATTCTATCGAGGCCCCCATCCTGTGTCAAACGAGCGCGGACCGCTTCCGAAGTCTGTTTCGACTGATGTGCCAGCGCTTCGAGTTCGTGATTTAATTCGTCCTCGCCGACGTCAATCTTCTCCAGCTCCGCAATGCGTTCCAGTAGCAACGACGACTTCACATCCTGCACCGCCTGGTCGCGCTGGCCTACCCGCAAGCGCGGCAAGTCCATCTTCTTCATGTCCTCCATCTTCATGCCCTGCGCCGCCAGTGCGCGCAGTCCACGTTCCAGACGGAGATCGATCTGCCGGTCTACCAGCGACTCCGGCACTTCGAAATCGTTCCGCTTCACCAGTTCGGCGACTAGCTTGTCTTTCGCTTCGCGCTCGGCGGTGTGCCTGCGCTCCGCTTCCATGTTGTCGCGAATCTGCTTGCGCACCTGCTCCAGGCTTTCGAATTCGCCCAGTTCTTTGGCGAAGGCATCGTTCAACTCGGGCAGGTTCTTCTGCTTGATGGCCTGAATCTTCACCGTGTAGACCAGCGTCTTGCCAGCCAGCCGCTTGTCGGCAGTGTCGTCGGGATATTTCACTTCGAACTCGCGTTCGTCTCCAGCATTGGCGCCGCGCAGGTTTTCCGTGAACTCCTGCACCGTATTCTTGCCGCCGATTTCGATCAGAACCTCGTCCATGTGGACGGGTTGGGCCGCGCCGTCATCCTCTTTGGGCTTGCCGTCCATCGAAGCCTGGGCGAAGTCGCCGTCTGCCAGAGGACGCCCTTCCACCGATGTATAGGTGGCGTGCTGCTCCCGAACGCTGGTCAGCGCCTCTTCCACTTCTTCGTCTTTTACCACGATCTCCGGATGCTCGGAGCGTAGCTCTTTATATCCCTCGACGTTGATTTCCGGCAGGATCTCGAACTTCGCCTTGAAGCGCAGGGGTTCGCCATCATGAATGTGAAGGTCGGTGACCTGCGGCTGCGACACCGGGATCAGCCCCCGCTTTTCCGCTTCTTTGCGGAAGTAGCGGGGAACGAGCGCCTCGACCACGTCGCTCTTCAGATCTTCCTTGAAGCGCTGCCGGATCACGGAGGCCGGCACGTGTCCCACGCGGAAGCCGGGCAGTCGCGCCACCTTCTGATACTTCTGAATGATCACTTCGGTTTCGCGGGTTACTTCTTCCGCGGGGATTTCGACCGAGATCTCGCGTTTGACGCCGTCTTTTTTCGCGTCGTCCTGTGCGTCGTTTTTGGCGACGTCGGTTTCTGTGGGACTCACTGTTTACCCTTTCAAAATCGAGCAAGTTGCCGGCTGGATGTCCTGGCGTGCAGCGCCCGGACATGGCTCTATTCATACAACGTTAATCTTGAGTGTAAAGACTAAGGGAGAGCACCGTCAAACGGCCGACGGGGTGGAAGGAAGGGACGGCAAAACTGCCACACCCGATCTCCTGCGTCCCTTCGCACAAGACCCACAACGGAGCTCCCGCTACTTCCAGATCCCGCTCAGATGTTGGTCTATTCTGACGCTGCCAAAGGAACTACAATTTGGCTCGCTACTTTCAGGTGATTGCGCTCGATGCTTAAAGGAATTCGATCATGCTGAAAACGAAAACATACTTCGCTGATTTCGGACAAGATATTACTCGAACAGTACGAGCGCTCGTGGCGTCTCCGGGGTTCACGACGGTAGCGCTGCTGTCTCTGGGCATGGGGATCTGTATTGCCGCATGCGCATTCAGCGAGATGAATGGCATCGTATTGCGTAACCT
Organism: uncultured Acidobacteriota bacterium; assembly: GCA_963765015.1. GTDB lineage: Bacteria > Acidobacteriota > Terriglobia > Terriglobales > Acidobacteriaceae > Sulfotelmatobacter. The sequence continues at coordinate 10,713 of CAVXVD010000145.1, forward strand.
GCCCGTGGTCGCAAAACCGGATGAACTGGTCGCGCTGGAATTGCCCGTCACTTATCCAGAGTTTAAACGCTATCGCGAACGCAGCGATCTGTTTGTTGCAGCGACAGCCTACATTGCGCCAGTACCCTTCACGGTTTCGTTTGCCGGGCACAAGGAGCGAATCTGGGGTCATCTTGTCAGTGGTTCTTACTTTTCGACCCTTGGTATCGCGCCTGCGATGGGACGCCTTTTCGGAGTGGCAGAAGAGGAAGCTGGGACCGCACCCGAGGTTGTTCTCAGTTTCCGGTTTTGGAAAGAACAACTAGGAAGCGCGGCTGTCGTTGGTAGGACGCTTCAGGTTAACGGAAGTCCTTGCACGGTTGTCGGAATCGGGCCCAAAGACTTCTTGGGCGCATCTCCTGCGCTCTACGTTGCTGACTTATGGGTACCAGTCACGGTGGGTAGCCAGTTCGCGCCTGAGTTGAAGAATGATGCACTCAATCGTAACGATCTGGCTCTGTTTCACGTAGTCGGGCGATTGAAGTCTGGCATTAATAGCGAGCGCGCAGAGTCCGAACTGGATGCTGTTGCGAAGCAACTTGAACGAGATAACGGGATGCCGTCGAATCTGGAGAAAGGGCGGCACGTCACATTGTCTGAAGGAGGCAAGCTGTTGCCACTCCGGAAACAGGATCTCCCGTTCTTTACCTCCTTCTTTGTAATTATGGCTGGGCTCGTCATGCTAATCGCTTGTGCCAATGTGGCCAACATGATGCTCGCTCGCAGTACCCGGCGTCGTAGAGAAATCGCAATTCGGCTTGCCCTTGGTGCAGGCCGAGGCCGGATTGTTCGCCTACTGGCAACCGAGACCATGCTTATTGCTGCTGGTGCAGGCGTTCTCGGTTTCGCTATGTCGATCTGGCTTATGGATCTAAGCTCCCACCTCAGAATGCCGTTTCCTATCCCTGTCAGTTACGACCTACGGCCTGACTGGAGAGTGCTCGTGCTCACTCTCGCAATGACCACTATTGCGGGGTTTGGATTCGGGCTCATACCCGCAATCCGAATTACCAAAGAGAGTCTCGTACCAGCGTTGAAGGAAGGCGGAACAGTTTTGCTACCTCGTTTCCGTCGTATGACAATGCGGAACGTCTTAATGGTTGCTCAGGTGGCGGGGTCGCTGACTCTGCTTGTGATTCTTGGATTACTATCGCTCGGTATCCAGACCAAGCTAGGGATTCAGGCTGGCTTTAATCCTAAAGGTTTGTACCTAGTCTCGCTCGACCCGGTACGCGACGGGTACTCCGGAGATCAAGCCGTAGCCTTCCTTCATAGGGTCCTGGAGCGCGTCAAGACAATGCCTGCCGTAAGCTCAGCTACTCTCACTGAAACCATTCCGGTTTCCCTGGGCATCGCCGGACTTCGCTTCTCGGAGCCCGCGCCTGGAACAGATGATTCGCAGCTGGTCCACGATGCTCTGAAATACACGGTCGGCAAAGATTACTTCAACACGACGGGTATCCCGATTATGCAGGGCCGAGGCTTTCGCAGTGAGGATGAGAACAACAGTTCAAGCGCCGTGATTGTGAGCGAGGAACTAGTACGCGAGTATTGGGATGGGCAGAACCCGCTTGGGCGAAGAATCCAGATCGAGAACGCGAAAGCATTTGCGCCAAAGGTACTGCCAGGATCTATGGACTACCGCCCCGCAGTGCCGAACGGTTCACCGCGAACCTATGAGGTCATCGGTGTGGCTGGAGATGTTACTAATGACCTAGTCGTCAACAAGGAGCATCCCGCAGTTTACTTCCCCTTGCGCAATGCAGATATTTCTAGCCCCTCGCTGCAGGGGATAACTTTACTCGTACGCACAACTCCCGGAAATAACATTCTGGAATCGGTGCGCCACGAAATCTCGGCACTCGATGCAAATGCGGTGCCGTTTGATGCACGTAGTATGAACGAGCACATAGCAGACTTCATCGCGCCCTTGCGCTCGGCTGCCTGGACATACGGAATCATCGGAATATTCGGGATGGTACTGGCCTCGGTTGGTCTGGCAGGGATGACGGCGTACTCCGTCGTGCAACGGCGCCGCGAAATTGGCATCCGAATGGCGCTGGGTGCGCGCAAGGGTGATGTGGTCCGGACTGTGATGAAACAAGGAATGTTGCTAATGGGTATAGGTACGACCATTGGATTGGGTTTTGCCTGGGCAGGTTCTCGCATGCTCTCCGCGATGAATTCGAGCGTTGGGCAGGTGACTTCTACGAAAGCAACAGACCCCATCATCCTATTTGGGGCACCGCTCCTCTTGGGATCTGTTGCAATGTTGGCATGCTATCTGCCTGCTCGAAAATCGAGTCGAGTCGACCCGCTCTTGGTGTTACGTGAAGAATAGAAAATCGGTACGTTTCAAAACGCTGCCCGAATCGCTGTTTCACTGATTCGTTGAGTTTGATTGACGATCTTGGCCAACGTTTTACGCCGAACGTTCTCTCCCTTCAAGATCCTGTCAATCGTGTGATGGCTAACCTTCGTTTCGCGCTCGATCCTGCGAATTCCAGTCTTGAGAATCTGTTCTTTGATTTCGTCGCTCGCGACTAGAGCCATTGGTGACTGAGCTCGCTTCTTCGACGGAGAGCAAGCCAAATACCCGATTGATCTGCGACGAACTAGCACGGTTGGGTTACCCAGATGCACAGCGCCTAAAGAAACTCGCGTCGTGACGAGTTTCCTTATCGCGGACCCTCGAAATTCCGGAGAGGAGGAGGTGTGGCAGTTTTGCCGTTCCTTCCTTCCACCCCGTCAAACGGCCGACGTAGATAAATCGATAGTCGCTGCGGCGGCTAGCGATCAAAATGGGACGCCGCTAACTTCTGGCTCATCTTGAACGTCACGCCGATAAGCTCGTTCTCGCGCCCGCTTCTGCAAACGGCAGGGTCGCCCGGATTGTCGTCCCAGAACCCAGCTGCGATTCGATGACCAGCTGACCCCCGGACTGGTGGACTCGCTCGCGAATTCCTCGCAAGCCCAAGCCTGTATCCTGCTCTCGAATCCGGGCCAGCTTCTCTGCGGCGATGCCGCATCCGGCGTCGCGAATTTCTACGACGACCGCGGCCTCTTCGCGAGCAACTTTTATCTCTGCGGATTTGCTTCCGGAATGGCGGTGAATGTTGGTGAGACATTCCTGCACCACGCGAAAAATCGTGATCTCCAAATCCCGCGGCAGCCGCTGAAAGTCGTTCGAAATATTCACCGTCACATCGATATCCGCGCGCGCCTTCAGGCCTTCTCCATACCAGATCAATGCGGGCCGCAGCCCGATCTCATCGAGCATGGGCGGATGCAGCAGGTAAGAGGTCGTTCGAATCTCTCGGCTCAGTTCCTCGGCATAGGCCCTGGTCTGCTCGGCAAGCTTGGTGATCGCGGGCTGGTTTTTACCCAGATCTCGCACGATCGTGTCGAGGTTGATCGAAAGCGCCGCAATCACCTGGCCGGCGCTGTCGTGCAGCTCGCGAGCAATGTGCCGCCGTTCCTGGTCTTGCGTTTTCATCAGCGAAACCGACAATCTCCGCAGCTGCTCCGCCTGGTTGAGAACCTGCTGGTTTCGTTTTTCCAGTTCTGCCGTTCGCTCCGCCACTTGAGCTTCAAGCGTTTCAGTTGCCGTGCGCAAGCGCTCCTGACTCTGTTTCAGCGCTTCCTCGACCTGCTTGCGGCTGGTGATATCGCGCGTTGACCCCGCCACTACTTCGACATTTCCCTCTCGATCGAACACCGGGCGAAAGATGTACTCGTAGTAGCCGCCGGCTCCCGTCGGACTGGTGTAGGGAGTTTCGTCCCTTAACCCTTCCTTGGTGTCAAACACCTGCTGAATCTGCCGGTGCAGACGCTCGGCGAGTTCATAGGGATACTTGAGGTCGTGGAAATCCTTGCCCACGGCTTCTTCGAGTCGCAATCCCCACAAATCCAACAGAGCCTGGTTTACGTACACGAAGCGAAATTTCCGGTCGAAGATGTATGCGAAGTCGGAGATCGAAGAAAGTGTGATGTCGAACAGGCGGTATTGCTGTTCGAGACGGAAGCGTAATTCCTCCGCCTTCTGTTCTGAGATTTTTCGATCCGTAATGTCGAGAACAATGCCGGGAAAATACTTCGGCTTCCCCTGCCGGTCGCGCTCCACCCTTCCCCGTGCCGCGACCCAGGAGATGGAGCCATCGTTTCTGACAATTCGATAGTCGACGTCGTAACTGTCCTTGGGGCCTTCGAGGGCGGCCGCAATCGCAGCATCGACGCGGGGCCGATCCTGCGGGTGAATCGCCTGCACATATTCACGGATAGGTCCGCCCGCGGCCGAGGTTGCAGATACTCCAAAGAGCCGGGCAAGGTTTTCGTCGGCGACCACGCGATCTTCAGCAACATCCCAGGTCCAGGTCGCCACGTCCTCGGAAAGAAGGATGGACCGCCAGCGCTGGTGTTCCTCAAATAATTGATTTGCGGCTGGCTTTCTCAGGGTTTCCACGGTTTTCGCCCGGGGGCCGCTTTTGCTGTTCGTTTTGATCTTTGGTGGCATAAAACCGCGTCACAGCCGCGATTGTAGCACTCCAAACCACCGATCGCCGTACGGGAAACTCCGGTACTGGCCGGCGAATCTGGATAGTCTCAGCCCGGAATTCCGGTGCGCTGCTGATATTCTTGCAGCGATGAAAGCCGCGATCGGCGAAGCGAACTCGACCCGAAGTTAACCTCTGTGGCGATGGAATGATCTCGTGAGCTGGCTGACCGTTTTAAATCGAGATGTCGTGGCCTGCAGGCGCTGTCCGCGGCTGGTGGCCTATCGCGAGCAGGTTGCGCGCGAGAAGCGGCGCGCTTACCGCGACTGGGAGTACTGGGGCAAGCCCGTTCCCGGCTTCGGCGACCCGAATGCCCGCGTCCTGATTATGGGCTTGGCGCCCGGCGCTCACGGATCGAACCGCACCGGGCGCCCGTTCACCGGCGACGCCTCCGGAAAGTTCATGTATCCCGTGCTGTATGAAACCGGATTCGCCAGCCAGCCGAATGCTACTGACCGCAACGACGGCATGAAACTCACTGATCTTTACATCACCGCCGCCGTGCGCTGTGCTCCGCCGGACAACAAGCCGCTGCCCTCGGAACTCGCCGCCTGCTCGACTTTTCTGGATCGCGAGCTTGCCGGATTAGTGAAGGTGAATATCGTCGTCGCGCTGGGAAAGATTGGTTTCGACGCCTATTTGAATTACGTGAAGCGGCGCGGCCTGCTTCCTTCGCGAAAACCGTACATCTTCAAACATGGCGCACATTATCAATTGCCCGACGGCAAAGTGCTGCTGGCGTCGTATCATCCGTCGAATCAAAATACGCAGACCGGAAGGCTGACGCGGGAGATGTTTGTGGAGATATTCAAGCAGGCCGCAAAGCTTGCCGATAGGAAACTCTGAGGCGCCGCCGGTGCCGGATTGCTCGATTCTCCCCGACGGGGGTCTCAGCCGAGTACGCAGGGTCACGATCCGGGGCGGCGCCTTCTTGATAAAAGTAGCCAGCGGTCAGTTGCACGCTCTCGGTTTCGCTCCCGACCCCTGACCCCTGATTTCGTTACTTCAGCTTCGTCACCGTCACTTCCAGCTGGAATTGCCGCTTCGAATCCGGGTCATCCACTGTACCTAGGCTCGTAAGTTTACCCAGCGTCACTGTGCCGCTCGACTGAATCTGAAGCTGTCGCAACATCGGATTTCGGCTTGCCGGTGTGTAGATCTCTTTTTCGCCCCTGGGAACAATGCTGGTCACATCGGCTCGTGCATCGAGCGTCGTGAGCCCCGATTCATCCAGAAAGATCTGGCATCGAATGCTGGTACCGATGTCGATATACTCCATCTTTCCTTGATCAGTTTCGATCGGAATCTTAGTCCCAATCTTCAGATCCTTGTCATAGCCAATCGGAAGACGAGGGCCCGATTGCAACGCGAGGACATTCATGGAGTACTGCCGTGTGTTGATCTTCTTCCCGTCTTCTAATTCATTCAGCGAAAAATCGAGATGATAGGCCTCCGGAGGCTTGGCGATTCGAGCCGACTTGGCCGAGTCTTCCTGCGCTTTACACAGGACACATCCGAAAGTCAGCACGACAATGGCGATGGCTGAGACAATTCCGCTTCTGCGCATTTTTTTCTCCTGGACCGATTTATTCCTGGTTCTCACTGCCGGCCGGTGCTGCTGCCGGCTCCGACCGGATTCTTTCCATTTCCTCCTGCCGCTCCAGATTCGTCTGGGCGCGCGCGATCAGCGTCGCCTCGTCGGGAAACTCACGCACATAATCGAGCGCCAACTTTTCCTGTTCCGTCAGAGGACGCGGCGAAGGGAACTGATCGAGCTTGGGATTGGCTGCGTCCGTCTCTTCCAGTTGCGGCCGCCAACGAGCGATTCTGACTCTTGCTGAATGTATGCCCGCTCGTTTTGTGGCCTGCTTGGCAGGTTTCTCGGTTGCTGTAAGCTGCCCGGTTGATGTTACGGATGGATGACTTAAGACCACAGCTTTAGTCGTTCGGTCCGATCTCGTCGCGAGAGTTGCTGCCACGGCAATGATGGCAGCCAGTGTCCCCGCGACTCCCCAGCGCCACCAAGCGCCGGCTGCCGTTTGCGGATCGGAACGAAGGCGCGCTAGGATCCGCTGCTCGATACCTTCCCGCGGTTCGACGGCCGTGTACTTGGCCAGCGCGGCATCGAGCGTTCGGTCGAGCTCCTGCTGGCTCGCGTTGTTGGGATGTTTGCTCGTTTCTGCCATAGCTGCTTCCGTATTCCTCAGGGGCTAAAGCCCGGCGGTCTAATCTCCCTTTATAGGACCGCTAAAGCCGTTTCCTTCCCAACCTCAACCGTTTCGCAAATCCGACCGCTAATGCCGATTCATTTCCTGCCCAAGTGTGCCGACAGCTTCTCGCGCAAAATGTTTCGCGCCCGAAAGACTCGCGACCGCACTGCGGCTTCGTTGATTCCCAACGTTGCCGCGACCTCCCGGGGCGACATCTCTTCGATCGTTGACAGAATCAGCGGCTCACGCAGCTTTGTCGGCAGCGCAGCCATCAGCTTTTCCAACGCAACGCCGAACTGCGCACCCCTCGCCACATCATCGGCCGCAGTCTCCGAAGATGCCGCTTCCACGACCGGGTTTTCGGAATTCTCCAGAGCAATCTCCCGCTTGCTCCCTTGTTGCCGGCTGCGATCGATCGCCACCCGCCATGCAATCCGCGCGAGCCAGGTTTTCGGGTCTTCCACCGACGCGAGTTTCGAGCTGTACTTCAGCACGCGCACGAATGTTTCCTGGGTGGCATCTTCAGCGTCGTGATGGCGGCGCAGCACCGAATACGCGATGCGGTACACCAGTCGCGAGTGCTCCCGTACCAGCGCTTCCAGCATCCGGTCCCGAATGCTGTCGGCTTCCGTGCCGTGAACCGCCTCGCCGCTCAGGATCACCTCTCCGGCCACCACGCGTAAGCCCTCAATCACGCCGTCAACCATAAAGACCGTCCCCGGCCCGGTTCTGTTCAGGAATTTTATGCAGGAAGAACGGTCGGGCAGCGATCGCTTGCGAGGTTCAAGTGGTCAGCGGCCAGAAGCCCATGGGCCCGTCACTGGGTTTGCCCCTTTTGGAGGCCTTGCCGATCTCGGACCGGTGGATCACTGAACACTAACCAATCGCCACTGCTCTTAGAAACCGACCATGACCGGTTCCGGTTCGAGTCGCACTCCCCAGATCTCTTCGACGCGATGCTGGATCTGGTCTTTCAAGGCGACGACTTCGGCTGCGGTGGCGCCCCCGCGATTGATAATCGCCAGCGCGTGCTTGCTCGAAATCCCCACGTGGCCAAAGCCGTATCCGCGGGCGAAGCCGGATTTTTCCACCAGCCACGCGGCCGATACTTTTTTCTTCTTTTCGAGCGCGGGATAGCTAGGCACGGTCAGATGTTTGGCGTGGGCGTGAGCCACCAGTTGCTCGTGCTGCGCTTCCGACAGAATCGGATTCTTGAAGAACGATCCCGCGCTCTGGCAGTCCGGGTCGCCGGGAACGATCAGCATGCCCTTGCTGGCCCGAATGTGGCGCACGGCTTCCCGCGTTTCGGCGAGGTTCGGGGAAGTCTCGCGGCCTTCGAAATGCCGCTTGAGGTCCGCATACTTGAGGCAGGGTTCGCCATCCGGCGTGAGCGCGTAGGTCACGCGCAGGATGATAAAGCGCCCGCGCTCGGACGTGTTGAAGATGCTGGAGCGATACTCGAAGCCGCAGGCCTCGCGGCACAATTCCCGCACTTGGCCATCGTGCAGATCGAAAACTTCGACCGACTCGATGGTCTCGGAAACTTCCTGCCCGTAGGCCCCGACATTTTGCACGGGCGTGCCGCCCACGCTGCCGGGGATGCCCGTCAGGCATTCGACGCCCGCGCATTGCGCCATTACGGCGTGGGAGACGAAGCGGTCCCACGATTCTCCGGCGCCGACGTCGAATAAAACGTAGCCCTCGTCATTGTGACCGGGACGCCTCTCGATCCCGGTGGTCGCAATTTTGAGAACCAGCCCGGGCCATCCGGAATCGGAGACGACCAGATTGCTTCCGCCTCCCAAGATGAAGAGGGGCAGCTTGCGCGTGCGCGCGAAAGCCACGGCCTCAGTCACATCGCTGGGAGAAGTGACCTCTGCAAAAAAACGGGCAGGCCCTCCCAGGCGGAAAGTGGTGAGAGGCGCCAGCGGAATGTTTTCTTCCAGCCGCATGAGACTTTCTCAATATACACAGTGGCGTCGCGCGTCACGTACAATAGAACTACACCACCGAGAGGAATCCAACGATGCCGATGTATCCCGAAATTATGGTTGTTCCCATGCGTGAGGAACTGACCCGTCTGGGGGTCGAAGAACTGCGCACGGTCGAGGAAGTGGACGGGGCGTTGAAGAACCGTCCGGGTACAGCGATGGTAGTCGTGAACTCGATCTGCGGCTGCGCCGCCGGACGCATGCGGCCCGCGGTTCGCATGGCGCTCGAGAATGGCGCCAAGCCGGACAAGGCTTTTTCTGTGTTCGCCGGCCAGGAGAAAGAAGCCACGGACCGCGCCCGCGGTTATTTCACGGGATATCCGCCCTCGTCGCCGTCGATTGCGATTCTGCGTGACGGGCAACTCGTGTACATGATGCAGCGCCGCGATATCGAATCGCGCGAAGCCCCCGCCATCGCGGCCGACCTGAAAGCCGCGTTCGATCGCTTCTGCGCCAAGCCGGTACCGGTCCAATCGTAATTGTTTCTGACCACCACGGAGCCCGGCGCGCTTATTTCTTCGCGCTCATCATGAACGACTTCACCACGATCGCGTTAGGATGCACCCCCACCGGAATGAGCGTTAACAGCGAGTATTCCGAGGGCTCCAATTTCCGCGGCGTCCGTTTCTGGATCACCGTCACGTCGCCCGACTCGGTGTCGACCACCAGCAGATAATTCTGGTCCGGCGTTAGCGCCAGCGAGTCCGGACGGCTCCCCACGCTGAAGGTGAAGATCAGTCGTCCCATGTCGATGTCGTAGACAGCCACGCTGTTCGATCCGAAATTCGAAACGTACAGCCGGGAATTATCGGCCGTGACGACGCCGCGCGAAGGATGCTGCCCGATCTCCGGACTGCTGCTCACTTCGTCGTTGCCAGTCTCGATAATGGAAATGCTGTCGGAGTCGAAATTTGAGACCATCAGTTCGCCGCCGTCGGGCTTGAGCGTCAGGCTGACCGGGGTTCGGCCCACGTCGAGCAGCGCGAGCACGCGGTCATCTTTCTCTGCCGCATCCTTCTCTATTCCGTCCTTCCCGGTGTGCCCTGCGCTTTGCAGCCGGATTGATGCCACCTGTGCTGACCCTGAGCAGGAAACGAAGGCCTTGCTCGAGTCCGGCAAGATGGCAATGTCTTCCGGTTGCTTGCAGACCGGCAGAGTGGCGCGTACGCGCAGAGATTTCGCATCAACAACCGAAACCGTATTGTCGTCGCGGTTCGAGACCACGAGGGTCGAGCCGTCCGGCGAGATGCGCGCCATTCCCGGCGAAGCCCCCACCCGTACATTCCCAATCACCATCCTCGAATCGAGATCGATGACGCTGACGTTAGCGGACGCGGAATTGGCCACGTAGGCTCGCTTGCCGTCTTCGGAGACGTCGATGAAGTAAGGCCGCCCATGCACGCCGATCGTTGCGACCACGGTGTTGATCTCAGCATTGATGACGCTGATGTTGCTCGAACCGGTATTGACGACGTAGATTTCGTTTCTCTTGCTGTTGGCCGCGGCCCCGGTGGGTTCGCTGCCCACGCGAATGGTCTTGGCCAGCGCAAACGTGCGCATATCGATCACGCTGACCGTGTTGCTTTTCCCGTTCGTTACATAGACGTACTCGCGGAAGGCCGGACCGTAATCGGGAAGCGCCTGCTCGCGGAAGTACCACCACCCCAGCCCGCCGAGGATCGGAACCAGAACAACGATGAAGAGGAGCTTTCTCAAGATAGCGTCGGTATTGCAGAAGAAGAAAGATTAGCAGAAGGACAGCGCGGAGCGCGCCCCGCTCACTTGTTCCTGGTCGACTCCTCGCTGGGACCGCGTCCCGGCGAAGAAGTGCATAAGTAGCAACGACTACATTGCGATTCAGTCTATCCGCGGTAGAGCATCTATCTCAGTACAGATGGAAGCTCGTTTCCACCAAGATGTTCACCGCTACCGGCTTGCCATCTTTCGTGGCCGGCTGAAATTTCCATTTGCTCACCGCCGCGATAGCCTGTTTATCCAACCCGGGTTCCAGGCTTTTGACCACGTTCACGGCGCGCACGGTTCCGTCGGAATTCACGATAAGACCGAGAAGGACTACTCCGTTAATTTTCTTCCGGCGCGCCTCGTCAGTGAACGCTGGATTTGGGCTGTAAACCGCCTTGGGAGCGGTGACCCCCTTTTCTACTTTGTAAACGCCGTCTTCCGGATCTGCACTGCCAGCGGAATTTTGCTGGGCTTCTTGCGCGTGGGAAGTACCACCGCCGAGGAGAAACAGGAAAGCGATCGCCGCTATGGCTTGTACGAGTTTTGGAAAAGCGTGCTTCATAGGACGCTCCCAGAAATGAATTTCGAGTCGAGCCCCACTCTGACTTAATGCACCACCGACTCCGTCAGTTCGATCGCAGGCACCGTGCGCCCCACGACTGCCGCGATCTGGCGGACTTGCTTCATCAGTTCATCGAACTGATCGGGGAACAGCGACTGCGGGCCGTCGGATAGCGCTTCGTCCGGCTTGTGATGCACTTCCACCATCAATCCGTCAGCGCCCACGGCCACCGCCGCGCGCGATAGCGGAGTCACCTTGTTGCGCTTGCCGGTGCCGTGGCTGGGATCCACCAGGATAGGCAGATGGCTCAGTCGCTGCACCGCCGGAACCACGCTCAGGTCCAGCGTGTTGCGCGTGTGGTCTGCGAACGTGCGCACGCCGCGTTCGCACAGCGCCACATTATAGTTGCCCTCGCTCAGGATGTACTCCGCTGCCATCAGGAACTCTTCCAGCGTGGCCGACATGCCGCGCTTCAACAGAACGGGCTTGCGGGAGCGTCCCGCACGTTTCAGTAAAGAAAAATTTTGCATGTTGCGGGCGCCGATCTGGATCACGTCGGCATACTCTTCGACCAGATCGAGCGACTCGTGATCGATGGCCTCGGTGATGATCCTCATCCCGAATTGCTGGCGGATTTCCGCCATAATCCGCAAGCCTTCCTCGCCTAGCCCCTGAAAAGAATACGGAGAAGTCCGCGGCTTATACGCTCCGCCGCGGAAGAACTGGGCTCCGGCGCGATGCACGCGTTCGGCCACGGCGAAAGCCTGCTCGCGGCTCTCAATGGCGCAGGGTCCGGCCACCACGGCCAGCACCGGGCCGCCGATCGTGGCATTGGACCCAGGAAAGCGGATGACAGTATTTTCTTCTTTGACGTCGCGGCTGACGAGCTTGTAGGGCTTCGAAACTTGGATAACTTCCTGCACGCCCGCCATCTCTTCAAGCGTGCCCTGTTCCACTTCGCCCTTGTTGCCCGTGATCCCGATGGCGGTGCGGGTCGCTCCGGGCATGGGATGCGCGCGGTAGCCCAACTTCTCGATTTTTTCGCAAACAGCGCGGACCTGCTCTGCAGTGGCCTGCGCGTTCATGACGACTAGCATAAGTTCACCTTGGACAAATCATGTAGGGACGGACGCATTCGTCCGTCCGTCGGGCGAAGCTCGAAATACCACGCGGCTGCAGGAGAAGCCGCCCTTCAAGTCTACCGTTCCGCGTGATGCACCGCAAATAGAGCAGGGATTGGACTGCGAAGGTCGTTGGTGGCATTATCTCGATGCGACACCATCGGAGGTCGCGACATGGAAGCGACGAAACGCTCGCCATTGAAACTCGCCCTAAGCGAGTTTTGCCTTATGCTGGTGGTCTCCATCGTCTGGAATTTTGTGCGAAAGACGAACTGGAGTCTATTCGACGAGGTCGGGGTTTCCGCGATCACTGCTTTGTTCATCTACGTTTCGGCCCTCAAGTAGCGGGTTTTTTGCGTCGCTTTCAATGTGCCAGGCATCTATATTGCAGTAATCGAAACATGGCCTTCGGGGGACCTCATGAAAGCAGCGGTCGTTCCATCCGCGAACGGCAAATGGGAAGTCAAAGAGTGGGAAACGCCTAAGGCTGGACCCAATCAAGTCGTCATCAAAATTCATGCCAGCGGTCTTTGCTACACCGACGTGCACCTCACGCACGGACTGTTCGGGCTGCAGTTTCCCCGCGTGCTCGGCCATGAACCCGTAGGCGAGATCGTGGAAGTGGGCGCAGGAGTATCCACCCGCAAGGTGGGCGATCGCGTTGGCGTCGGTTGGCACCAGAAAGGCTGTGGACGCTGCGAGTGGTGTCTGCGGGGCAAGAAAGAGTTGTGCCCGAATGCGATCTCGACTGGCATCGGAACGCAGGGCAGCCACGCCGAATACATGCTCGCCTACGCCGATGCCACCATGCTGATTCCCGACGCTCTGAGCTATGAGCAGGCTGCACCGATTTTCTGTGCCGGATATACAGTGTGGAGCGGCCTGCGCCTCGCTGATCCCAAGCCGCATGAGCGGATCGCGGTGGTTGGCGTCGGCGGATTGGGCCACCTGGCGCTGCAGTATTCGAAAGCATCCGGCTTCGAAACCATCGCTGTGACCAAATCGAAAGACAAAGAGAAAATGATTCGCGAGCTGGGCGCGGACGAAGTGGTCGAGAATGGCGAGAAGTTGCTGGCCGCTGGCGGCGCCGACGTGCTGCTGGCCACTTCGAACTCCTGGGCCGCGACCGCCGAAGCCATGAAGGGAATGCGCCCCGATGGCCGCGTCATCCTGATGGGTGTCGGGCCCGAGCCGCTGAGCTACACGCCCGAACTCATGTTCAAGCGCGTTCGTCTGATGGGATCGAGCCAGAACGGAGTCGAATATCTTTACGAGGCACTCGATTATGCGGCGAAGGGAAAAGTGAAAGTCGTCGCCGAAACCTACAAGCTCGATGACATCGCCAAAGCCTACGACCGCGTGGCCGAAGGGAAAGTAAGATTCCGCGCCGTCATCACCATGAACTGAACGTTCCAGAAATAGTGACTCATGTCTATATGCCGGCAACGTCCTCGCGGCATAATAATTTTCTATGCCTCGATCCATGGCGCAGGAGCAAGACATTCTGAAGCGGCCTGCGCCGAAACGGCCACCACGCCTGACCTCCCGCCGGATCGGGATTCACACCTCGACCGCTGGAGGCGTGCACAACGCCGCCGAGCGAGCCTACCGGTTGGGATGCAACACGCTGCAGATTTTTTCCTCGAGCCCGCGCCAGTGGGCTCCGTACGAATTGGGGATGCCGCAGTGTGCCGAGATGAACCGGCTGCGCGCCGCTTACGACCTGAAGCCTTTGGTCATTCACACCAACTATCTAGTGAACCTCGCGGGCGCGAATGAATTGTTTCTGAAGAAGTCGATGGAGGCCTTTCGCGGCGAGGTCGAGCGCGCGCTGTCGTTATGCGCCGATTACCTGGTGCTTCATCCGGGATCGTTTCGCGGAAGCGATCGCGAGCAAGGCCTCATCCGTACTGCGGCTGCGATTGCTGCTTCCACCGAGGGACTCGATCTGGCCCGTGGCGGCCTGACCATCCTGATTGAGAATACTGCCGGTGCGGAGTTTTCCCTGGGCGGCAGCTTCGAGCAGGTTGCCGAGGTCCTCGACCGGTTGTGCGGGGTTGTTCCCGTAGGCGCCTGCATCGATACCTGCCACATGCATGTCGCCGGATATGACATCGTGAGCCAGGACGGGCTCTTCGAGACGCTGCGGCATCTCGATTCGACCATCGGCCTGAGCCAGGTGAAAGTCTGGCACTGCAATGACGCCAAAGCCGCGCGCGGCTCGAAGCTCGATCGTCACGAGCAGATCGGGAAGGGAACGATCGGCAAAGAGCCGTTCCGCTGGTTGCTGAACGACGTGCGGCTGGCGCACGCGGCGTTCATTGCCGAAACTCCGATCAGCAAGCCCGGCGACGACCGCAGAAACGTGAAAGCGTTGAAGAAGCTGGTCGTAGAGACTTAGCTCCGCTACGTCTCTACGGCGGGTTTCGCGCTACATTCCCAGCCTCCGTTGTAGAATCATGAATTATTCAGTAGTCGACGAATCCCTCTATGCCGCAGGAAGAAAAAACAGAAGTCACCACCACCAACGCCGATCGTCCCAGCTCTGATCGTCCCAACGACGAGCGTTATGACGCCCAGCGCGTCGAAATGAAGTGGTTCGAACGCTGGCGGCAAGACTCCTCTCTTTACGCCGCCGAAGCCAACTCGGCCAAAAAGAAATATTACGTCCTCGAGATGCTGCCCTATCCCTCGGGCGCGCTGCACATGGGGCATGTGCGCAATTACTCCATTGGCGATGCGCTGGCTCGTTATATGTGGATGAATGGCTACAACGTGCTGCATCCCATGGGCTGGGATTCGTTCGGCTTGCCGGCGGAGAATGCCGCCATCTCGAACAACACGCCGCCGCGCGAATGGACGCTGCGCAACATCGCCAACATGAAGGCGCAGATGAAACGCCTCGGGTTTGCCTACGACTGGTCGCGCGAAGTCACGACCTGCATGCCCGACTACTACCGCTGGAACCAGTGGTTCTTCCTCAAGCTGTACGAGCAGGGATTGGTGTATCGGAAGAAGAGCAAGGTCAACTGGTGCCCGAAGTGCGCGACCGTGCTGGCGAATGAGCAGGTGGTGGACGGATGCTGCTGGCGCCACGAAGACACGCTGGTCGAGCAGCGCGAGTTAGAGCAGTGGTTCGTGCGTACGACGAAGTATGCCGAGGAGTTGTTGCGCGATCTGGACAAACTGGAAGGCTGGCCGGAAAAAGTGCGCACCATGCAGCGCAACTGGATCGGCCGCAGCGAAGGCACGCTCGTCGATTTCAAACTCGAGGGCAATGCCGGAGCCGCAGGCTCGACCATCAGCGTCTTCACCACTCGCGTCGATACCATCTACGGTGCGACCTCATTGCAGCTGGCTCCGGAACATCCGATGGTCGCCGACTTTACCCGCTATAACCAGCCGCTGGGCGATTCGGTGCAGAAGCTGATCGCCGAACAGCGCAAGGCGAAAGAAGCGGGAGACATCGGCGAGATCGAGAAGCACGGCGTGAACACGCACCGCTTCGCCATCAATCCGTACAACGGAGAGCGGATTCCCATCTGGATCGCTAATTACATCCTGATGGATTACGGCACGGGTGCCATTATGAGCGTGCCCGCGCATGACGAGCGCGACTACGACTTCGCGAAGAAGTACAAGCTCGAAATTCGGCTGGTCATTCTTCCCGTGTCAAACGATCCGGAAGAGACCATGGCAGAGCCGCAGTTGCCGTTTACCACCCACGACGGCATGGCGATCAACTCGGGTCCCTTCAGCGGCCTGAGCTCCGCGGAAGCCATCAAGAAGATGTCCGCGTACGCCGAGGAAAAAGGCTTCGGCAAGGCTACCGTCACCTACCGCCTGAAAGATTGGGGCATCTCGCGGCAGCGCTATTGGGGCACACCGATCCCGATGCTGTATTGCGAAAAGGACGGCATCGTTCCCGTACCGGAGAAAGATTTGCCGGTGATCTTGCCCGACAAAGTGGACATCACGCTCACCGGCGGCTCGCCGCTGGGTCGCGTGCCGGAGTTCGTCAACGCGGTTTGTCCGAAGTGCGGCGGCCCGGCGCGCCGCGAAACCGACACCATGGATACGTTCGTCGATTCGTCGTGGTATTTCTACCGCTACACCGACGCCCATAACGATCGCGCGCCCTTCGACTCGAAGACCGCGCAGTACTGGTTCGGCGATCGCGGCATCGATCAGTACATTGGCGGGGTCGAGCACGCCATTCTGCATTTGATCTACTCGCGCTTCTGGACGAAGTTCATGCGCGATCTTGGCCTGATCACCAACGATGAGCCGGTGGAGCGCCTTTTCACGCAGGGCATGGTGATTAAAGACGGCGCCAAGATGTCGAAGAGCCTGGGCAACGTAGTTTCGCCCGACGAGATGGTCGCGCGCTACGGCGCGGATGCGGCCCGCATGAACAGCCTGTTCGCCGCGCCTCCGGATCGCGATCTCGACTGGCAGGATTCCGGCGTCGAAGGCATTCAGCGCTTCTTGGGGCGCGTGTACCGGTTCGTGGTGAGAAACGCTCGGCCCGATGGCGACTCGCGTCAATCTACGGCGGCCGAATTGTCTCCGGCAGCGCGCGCCATTCAGCGCAAACTGCATCAGACGATCAAGCGCGTCAGCGACGACTTCCAGGGACGCTGGCACTTCAATACCTGCATCTCCGCCATCATGGAGCTGGTCAACGTGCTGTACGGTGCGGAAGAGGCCATTGCCAAAGGCGACGTGCCGCCGGCGTTCCTTGCCGACGTCCAGCGAGACCTGGTGCTGTTGCTGGCTCCGTTCGCTCCTTACCTCGCGCACGAGCTGTGGGAGATGCTGGGCCAGAAGGAAAATCTGTTGCGCGCGCCGTGGCCCAGGTTCGACGCCGCACTGGCCAAAGAAGAAGAGACCGAAGTCCCCGTGCAGGTCAATGGCAAGTTGCGCGGACGCGTGGTTGTGCCTGCCGACGCTACGGAGGAGTTCGTCGTCGGGCGCGCCCTCGCCGACGAGAAAGTCCAGGCCGCCATCGCCGGCAAGCAGGTGACCAAGAAGATCTACGTGCCCGGCAAGATGGTGAATATTGTGGTGAAATAGTTTCCTCTTTGTTGTCATCCTGAGCGAAATCGATGCTTCGCGAATGCGAAGCATCGATGCAGTCGAAGGATCCCTACCCGGTTCGCCGAGGCGTCCGCACGACAGCGGTGTCTCGCAATTAGAGTTCTAAAATCAGAGACTGCGTAAGGCGACCGCTGGATTGGACATAGGGATCCTTCGACTCCGCAGCCACTTCACTTCGTGACGCGGATGCTCCGCTTGATGACAACGCGCAGTATCGATGACAGCGGATGAGTTATCCTGAGTGGCAATGGCCATCTCGCCCACGGCTGAAGGGTTTCGCGCCGCATTCCGCCGGCCCTCGCTGACGTTTGGGGAAATTCTCTGGCGCTGGACAGTCGGCGGCACCGCCATCGCACTCTTCCTGTTCGGCCTCGTCCAATATCTGAATACGCTGCCTGTCAGCGACAACGAACTGCTTTTGTTGCAGTCGCAGCAGCCGTTTCTGGTGGCGCGCGCCCTGGCGCACATCCTGCGCGGGAGCCTCGGCCGCGGCGTGATGGCCTTGTTGCTCGCGGCGCTCCTGATTGGCCTGTTGTGGATGGTCGCCGCCTCTGTGGGACGGATCGCAACCATCCGCGCCGTGCTGGAGTACTTCCGTCGAAAGTTCGACCACGACCTCGCGGCTGCCGGCATTTCAGATGATCGAAGCAGAAATGATCGGGATCGACACGTCGCCAGCAACGTCGCTACAGGAAACTTTTTTTCGCTGCTTCGGCTGAATTTCTTGCGGGCCGTGGTGGCATTGTCCGCAATCGTCGGATTCGCGGGCGCCCGGATCCTGGCTGGGTTCGTCTCGCCTCGCTCGAATCCGCAGCCGGGGCTGGCGTTCTCTCTGTTTCTGCCGCTTGCGGGCGTGATCTGCTATGTGTCGTGGGCACTGAACTGGCTGCTCTCTCTGGCGCAGATGTTTGCGGTTCGCGATGGCGAGGATGCGATCGGCGCGATCTCGTCTGCGGTTTCATTCTGCCGCGAACGCTGGGGCGCAGTCGTCGCGGTGAGCACTTGGACTGGGCTGGCTCACCTGGCAGTATTCCTGGGCGCGACCAGCGTGGCCTCGGTGCCGTTGGGTTTGGCCGCCGTGCTGCCGTGGCGTCTTGTCACCCTGGGCGTTGTACTCGTGACGCTCGCATACCTCGCTGTCGCCGATTGGCTCTACGTGGCGCGGCTGGCGGGTTACGTATGCATCGCGGAAACGCCTGAAGCATCGCTGCGGCCGGTGCCTCCAATGCCGTCTGTTCCGCCCAGTGGTCCGCCCAGGCTTCCATCGATCGCGATGAGCTGATCCTGAGTGATTTACCGAATCTTGCCGTTGAGACGTAGTCGCCGCATGTCTGCGGTAACTTCGCATCCCTTTACACCCTCTCTCCGAATTTGAGAGACTCATGTGTGGCGACCCAATCCCCGAAAAAACAATCCCTGTCCGGCCCCGCGGTGATGGGCCAATCTGTACTGGACCAATCCATCGTCATCCTCGATTTCGGCGCGCAGTATACGCAGCTGATCGCGCGCCGCATCCGCGAGCAAAACGTCTTCTCGGTGGTGCTGCCTTGTACGGCTTCGCTGGCCGAGATAAAAAGCTACGCGCCGATCGGCATCGTGCTCTCGGGCGCGCCGTGGTCCGTCTACGACAAAGACGCACCACCGGCCGACGCGCGTGTCTTCGAGATGGGACTGCCCGTGCTCGGCATCTGCTACGGGCTCCAGTTCATGGTGCATACGCTCGGAGGCAAGGTGCGTCCGGCGGACAAGCGCGAGTACGGCAACGCGGAAATCGACATCGTCTCCGATTCCGTGCTCTTTCAAGGCCTGGCCAGGAAACTCGCCGTGTGGATGTCCCATGGCGACGAGGCGCTCGAACTGCCCCCGGGCTTCGAGTTGATGGCGAAGACGCACTACGCCGTGGCCGGCATTCAAAATGTTGCGAAGAAGTGGTACGCGGTGCAGTTTCATCCTGAAGTGCATCACACGCCGCAGGGCACGCAGATCCTGAAGAACTTCATTTTTCAGATCTGCGGTGCCAAGCCCACCTGGACCCCGCAACGCTTCATCGAATCGACCATCGAGCAGATCCGCCAGCAAGTCGGCACAGGACGGGCCATCTGTGCGCTTTCGGGCGGCGTCGATTCGTCGGTTGCCGCCGTGCTGGTCGATCGTGCCCTCCGCAATGCCAAAGGTAAACATGCCCTGAGCGGAGCCGAAGGGTCACGGCTGACCTGTGTCTTCGTGAACAACGGCGTGCTGCGCAAGAACGAGTTCGAAAAAGTGCAGAAGACGCTGCGCGACAAGCTAGGACTGCATCTCGAGGCGGTCGACGCCACCGCGCGTTTTCTCGGAAAGCTCAAGGGCGTCAGCGATCCGGAGAAAAAGCGCAAGATCATTGGCAACGAGTTCATCAAGGTGTTCGAGAAAGAAGCGCGGCGCATCGAGAAGACCGAAGGCAAAGTGAAGTGGCTGGTGCAGGGGACCTTGTATCCCGACGTGATCGAGTCGCGTTCGGTGCGCGGGCCGTCGCAGGTCATCAAGTCGCATCACAACGTGGGCGGCCTGCCGGAAAAGATGAAGCTCAAGCTCATCGAGCCGCTCAAAGACCTGTTCAAAGACGAAGTCCGCAAGATCGGCCGCGATCTCGGCATGCCGGAGGAGATCCTGCAGCGGCAGCCATTCCCCGGTCCGGGCCTGGCAGTGCGCCTGCTCGGCGAGGTCACGCCGGAACGGCTGGCCGTGCTCCGCGAATGCGACGACATTGTCGGCTACGAGATCAAAGAAGCCGGGCTCTATACCAAGATCTGGCAATCGTTTGCCGTACTGCTGCCGGTCATGTCGGTGGGCGTGATGGGCGATGCGCGAACTTACGCCTATACCTGCGCGATCCGCGCCGTGAGTTCTGAAGATGGGATGACGGCCGACTGGGTTCCGCTGCCGCACGAAGTCTTGAAGACGATCTCCACCCGCATCGTAAATGAAGTGAAGGGCGTCAACCGCGTGGTATACGATGTAACGTCGAAGCCGCCGGGGACGATTGAGTGGGAGTAAGCTTCTCGCTGAAAACAACGAGAATCATGTGGGGACAGCCGCCCTCGGCTGTCCGCCGAGCGAAGCTCGGGCTTGTTTGGGCCCACGAGATGACCGCGATAACCATCATCGGAACGATGAATTAAAGTTGCGATTCCAGCGCTCCGTTCATTCTTCTTCAAAGAGCGACGGCGTATCCGCGAAGAGCTCTTCCAGAAACTCGTCACGATGGTTGAGGAATCGGTGTACAACCTGAAACGCCCCAGTCTGCTCGTAGTCGACTTCGCGGACTTTTCCTTCATCGAATAACAGGATCTGGGCCTTCGGATAGGCGAGCAGAACGGGCGAGTGGGTTGAAATGATGAATTGCGCGTCTTTGAACTTCCGCAGAACATCGTGAATGAGAACTAAGAATGACAACTGGCGTTGCGGCGACAGCGCCGCCTCGGGTTCGTCCAGAAGGAAGAGACCGTTGCGGCGAAATTTGAGGTCGAGCACGGTGAAGAAGGTCTCGCCGTGCGAGCGAGTGTGAAGGCTGCGGCCCCCATAAAAGGCGCTTATCGGCGGCCCAACGGCAGGTTCCCGGTCGAGGTTGTCAATGTGCGAGGCGGTATTGAAAAAGCTCTCTGCGCGCAAGAAGAAACCAGCTCCCGTGCGCTGATCGAAAGACAATCGCAACGCCTTCACCAGTGGGTCGACCGAGCGATTGCTTTCCGTCGAGTCGTTTCGAAAATTGCGATTTCCGCCTTCGCGTCCAAAGCCATAATGCGCAGCAATGGCCTCCAGCAGTGTCGATTTCCCCGTGCCGTTCTCACCTGCAAAAAAGGAAATGCGTGATCGAAAAACCAATGAGTCCAACTCGCGAATCGCTGGAACGGAAAAAGGGTAGGCTTCCCAGTTTTGGACTCGTTCGCGTAAGAGGCTGAGCTTCTTCAGCACGAGAGGATTCTACCCGAGGCGCTGCGGCGCACCTTAGAAGCGAACCTCCGTGGCTAAAGTCGGCTTCTCCTAATGACACTTTCGGCACGGCTGGAAGTCGTGCCCTTCCCGTTTTTGACTACTGGTTACCGAGGCGGCGGGGACGAGTTATTCGTCGCGGTGAACGGTTTCGATCGAGAACGCCGGCATGCAGACTGCGATGTATTCCGCGCCCTCTTCGGCGGGCGTTGAATAGCGGACCCATTCCCCCGCGTGCGCGACCACGGCTTGTCCGGCGTGCACATCCATCGTTCCCAGTTCGTGCGCGTCTTTGCGGTCTGCCCGGTATTCGACCCGCAACATTCCCTTGAGAACGATCGTGCATTCGTCGAACTCCGGAGTCTGGCCCGGCTCAAGCCATCCTTGCGGACTGCGCATGTGGGCGACGCTGGCGGCCGAGGTCTTGGTATTGACTCGGCCCATGTATTCGTCGATGAGTTTCGGCTTGTTGCCGGCGGACTGAATGCGCGTGGGCTGGAGAATGTGCGTGGGCATAGGCTTCACTTCCGGATTTTCGGTTGCGTGAGATACAGATTACAACAGAGATTACAACAAGATGCTGCGCGGAGCTTCCCTTCGAAGCCTGTGTCAGGCGGTCGCTCACGCGCGCGCTCCTGAGGTGAAGTCAGCCGAGGCGTTGTCAGCAACGTCTCTACGATCGGTTCCTCGTTTTCCGCAGTGGTTTTGTTTCTACTTCGATTCCTTCTTGAAGATAGTGGCGACCCGAACTTGCGGCTGCTCTGCGATCGGCGGAGCAGCCACTTCGTTCAGGATGACATCGCGTGGCAATCACTGCGGAATGATGATCGGCGCTCCTGGCACGCCATTCGCATCCGGAGGCCCGGGGATCACGAGAGGCGGGTTCGGTGGCGGCGGAGTCGGGGGCATTCCGTTGTCGATGGGGCCATAGGGCGGATAGTAGCTTGGAGGGGCGATCACCGGCTGGACTGCCACCGGATGCTGCTGCGATTCGTAGTTCGCCTTGGCCACTTCGTCTTGCTTCAGGATCACAGGACTCTGCAGCCTCATTTCCACCGGGGATCCAGCGGCCAGGAAGAAATGGTGCGAGTTGAAAATCAACGCCAGGGAAGCGACCGCACCAATCGCGGTGCCGACTCCGGCTCCAATGATTGCGTCTTTCGCTTTGGTTCCGAAGACCGGCGTACTCACCGACGTACAAAACGGCGGACCCCCGACGCAACCCGGTGGGAACGCCGAGGTCTGGGTGGAGTCCGCTTGTCCGACGGAGTGCCCGATCAGCGCTCCAAGTCCGGCCCCCGCCGCGGGTAGAGCGAGTGCGGCGACTCCCCGTCGCGGGCCAGGATCTTTCAGGGCATAGCCCTCGCTGCTCTCCAGAATGATGGGACCGGTGATGGGAGTGACGTAACCGTCGGGAAAGGTGATCGACATGGTCTGCAAACGCAGTTCAGCGCGGCCGCCCTCGCGCTGGAGCTTGTCGACTGTGCCATCGACAAAAGTTCCCGGCGGGATGACGACTTCGTCGCCGGAGCTGACCGGAGATGTGATTTGCGCATAGATATCATCTCCACGGCGCAGGTGGCGTGTCTCGATGGGCTGCGTCAGCACAAGTGCCAGCCTTGTGCCGGGTGGAATCGTTACGTTCGCGCCCTGCGCTGCAGCCTGGCTGGGTTGAGGGTTTTGTCGCTCGCTATTTTGGGGTGAGGCGTTTTGCGGCTGCTGGCTGGGCGATTGATCGTTCGCTTGATTCTGGGCGAAGCAGGTAATGGTGACGAACAGAACAGCGGCTGTGACCGCGGTGAATCGAAGCTTTTTGTTGGTTGTGGACACGGAGGAGGAGACGCTGCGACGACGGTACGTCATTTGGCACCTCTCTCGAAAGCATTTGAGGTGGCGCTTTCGATTCGTGCGGGATCCAATTGTGAAAACCCGCGTTCCGTTGATTGGACTCGCGGGTCTATTCGAACGGTATCAGCCGGGCGGGTAAAGGTTTGCAAAGAGTCGGTAGCGATTTGTAAACGGGCGCGGGGCAAGGGATTTGACGAGATTTGCAACAGGAATATGACTCGACGGCAGCTTGGGTCGTGTAGCCCCGGACGCATTCGTCCGGGGTTGCGCGTAGCGCAATGACAACAGCCGGAGAAGAAATGTACGCTGGCTTTTGTCCCGCCGCGTTTCGGGGAAGAATTCCGACCACGCGTAAGCCGGACGCTGCCGTCACGCGTCGCTTCGCTCCGCGGGGCGGACGAGTGCGCCCGCCCCTACATAATTGCGTCCGCTCCTACCTAATCAGGAGGCGGACAGGACATCCGCGTAGAGGAATCCGTCGCGGCTGACGACTTCGCCGCCTTCGATGGGAATGGGCTGATGGAACATCGGTCCGGCGTAGGCGAAGGTGTGAAACTCACCGTTCTCACCGCATGGGTCCACGCCGTGGGGAAGGCGACCTAATAAATCACGATCGAGATCGCAGCCGATGAAATCGCCGACATGTTTCGCAGGATCAGCACACACAATCCGGGCACGCAGGCCGCCATCGAGCATTTCTAAAATTAGTTCTCGCGTATCTCGTCCCCAGATCGGGAACATCGGTTCGAGCCCGGTGCCGCGCAGGCGATCCTCACGATAGCGGCGGACGTCTTCGAGGAAAAGATCGCCAAAAGCAATGGCGGAAATTCCTTTTTCAACGGCCGAGGCGCACGCTGCCGCCATTGCCTGCTCGTAGATTTCATTGCTGCACGGCCAGGGCAGAGAAACTTCCCAGAGTGGCGTGCGAGCGGCTTCTGCTTGTGCCTTGAGCAGCGCGTGCCGCGTGCCGTGCATGGCGACCCGCTGGAAGTGCGTGTTGATGGTGGTGAGCAGCCCGACTACTTCCACATCAGCGCGCTGGCGAAGCACGTGAAGGGCCCACGCGCTGTCTTTGCCGCTGCTCCAGGAGAGAAGGATCTTGGGTTTCATCAAGTCTTGAGTACTGAGTCGCGAGTCCCGAGAAGAAAACGTCGCTCTGTTCTCGGGACTCAGGACTCGCAACTCGGGACTTTTTACGCGTGGACCAGTTCGACCCCGTAAATCGAGTGCCAACTGGTGGCCGCTTTCAGCTTGCCATTGACGTTGTTGATGTTCTTCACGCCTTCCGTTTCGAGCCACTTGCGGAACGCAGCCGCACCCTGCTTGGCATAGACCGGAATGCCGTCTTTCCAGGTTGCGCGGCCGCAGAGGACGCCGTTGAACTTCACTCCGGATTCTCCGGCCAGTTCCAGCGTCTCGCTGAATTCCGCGTTGCTCACGCCGGCCGACAGATAAATGAACGGCTTGGTGGCAACGTTGGCGGCTGCGTGGAACAGGTCGATCGCTTCTTTCTTGGTATAGGCCTTGGTCCCGGCAAAGCACTTCGTGCCTTCGACGAACTTCATGTTCACTGGCACTTCGACTTTCAGCACGTCGACGCCATAGCGATCTTTCGAGAACTCCCGCATGCTCTCGGTGACGATATGCGGCTTCTTCTTCGCATAGTCGAGGCCCTTCTCGTCGGCGCCTTCCTGGTAGCCGACGAACTCGAGGAAATAGGGAATGTCGTTGGCGCGGCATTCGTCGCCGATGCGCTCCACCCACGCATGCTTGATCTCGTTGACGTGCTTCGGATCATCCGGCGTGTAATACAGCAGAATCTTGACGCAATCGGCGCCCGCCTCTTTCAGGCGGCGTGCGGACCACACATCCAGCAGGTCGGGCAGGCGGCCGGGACCGGTCTTGTCATATCCCGTCTTTTCATAGGCGAGCAGCAGGCCAGCATTCTTGGCGCGGCGCTTCGAGGCCGGCAGTCCCCACTCCGGATCGAGCAGGATCGCCGTGGCGTGCGGCGTAAGCACTTCGGTGACCAGCGATTTGAACTCTTCCATCATGGCGTCGGTGACTTCGCCGCCCTTTTCTTTGGCCAGCGACTTTTGCAGGGAGCCGCGTTGATCCATCGCAGCCGCCGCAATGACGCCGCGTTCGTTCGAGACCTTCTTGAGACCGGCAAGTTTGCCAGGGGTGAGCTTCATGAAAATCCTCCTGATACGAATGAAGATGAGTGCTTTGGAAGTACTGATCATTGTAAACCAAGAGGAAAGAAAAACGGCGTTCGGACCTCGGACTTCGGGCGTCACGATTGCGGGTTCCGAACTACGCCATAGGGCAGGAGCCGTTACTGCGGAGGTGTCAGCACCGTCATCGTCACGGCAGCGGAGTAAATCTCGGAATCGGGTGGGGTGCAGCCTAGCGACTCGACGATGGTCTTCTTATGAGTGCTCAGTTCGGGTGGGTGATAAGTCGATCGCAACACCCATTCTCCTGGTCCAGTCAGAACCGTGACCCTGCCCGATTTCTTTAATTTGTGCGGTTCCGACATTCCCAGCTTGACCCACCGATTGACGACATCCTGGCGGAGTTCTTCATCGGTGGGGTGTCTCGGCCAAACGTCGTCGATGAACAATTCCACATCCATTGCTTTGGGCAGCGTCGCATCGGTTTTTAGGTATCCACCGGCGCGGCCAGTCTGTTCCGCAGCAGGTTCTGGGAAACACAAAGTCCCGTCAACCAGGCTCGTGAGCTTGTACTTGACGAAGACAGTCTCGCCCACCAAGTAGATCGTCTTCAGCGGAACAACTTCCAGTTTGAGCTGAGGCCCTTTGTGTTCATTCGAGGCTTGAGCCTCTTGCGCCGAAAGAGGGTGTACCCACAGCAGAGAGAATGCGAGTAAATGAAAGGACCTTCACGAACGATGATCGCTGAATATTCATCTTCGTCGTCAAATGCGCGCCGAATTTTACCACCCAGGCATGCGTAATATGCGCAGTGACCGGCATCACTGAACTTAGTCTGGTGAGGGACTAGGTTGAAACCGCAAGGGTCACCTGCCACGAAACGACAGGTTTTCGAGGTGACGCATGTTATTCCTGCTCATGCTTTTCTGCGCAGCCTGCGCAGTCTTTCTGATCGCTCTTACCGCATACAGTGAGGTTCACGACACATGGGCGCACCCGGCGCACCCGGAGCACCGTACCGGGGAATCCTCGCACCGCAGAGACGTTCATTTGAAATAACCTCTGGCGTAGACGGCTCGCCAGCTACTTCCTGCGACTTCGCATGCGGCAGCTTACGCACTCCGCCATGGCGTTGAGTAACCGCCTTTTTTATTCACTAGTAATCATCGTCTGTAGGGACTAGGCTGGAGGTGTCTCCTCTAGCAACCTTCCGCCGAACCCCTTTCGGTGACGGTCCCTTGCGAAAATCAGACAGCGTTTACGCTGCGCAGGGAGCCGTTATGGCTGAGAATCCTCATTTTCTTCACTCGCATGCCCGGCAAGACTGTTCGGCATCGCACGCTAATGTGCCTTGTTTGGGACAGACGTTCGGCCGCAAGCGCGGTAGTCTCTGCGATTCATGCCTAATACATTTCCGTCGCGCCCAAAGGGCCGGCGGCTCCCTGCCGAATCTGACGGGGTTTCGAGAAGGCAGGGGAAAAAATTGAATAAGAAAGTTTCGCGTCCTCTCGTCGGACGTGACACGGAAGCGCCGCACGCCGACGGCGATGGCAATCGTATTCACAACGAGATCCTGCTCAGTTTACCCGCGGAAGAGCGCAGGATCGTCATCCCGAAACTGGAGCTGGTACGCCTCCGGCCGCGCCAGGTACTGCACGAAGTCGGAGACACGCTGAAATCAGCCTATTTCTGCAACAGCGGAATGGTTTCGGTGCTGAGCGTCTTTCCGGATGGGAAAAGTATTGAAGTGGCCGTCGTTGGCAAGGAAGGATTCATCGGGCTGCCGCTCATCGCTGGTTTCCGGTCCGCCGGTACGCGCGCCATCGTGCAACTCGAAGCGACTGCCTTTCGCATCGATGCCGGTACGCTGAGCGGGCTCCTGACGGAGTGCCTTGGTCTGGAGCGCCGGCTGCAGCAGTGTTCGCAGTTCAGAAACATGCAGGTCACTCAGATTGCGGCCTGCAATCTACTGCATGAAGTGAAGGAAAGGCTTTCGCGCTGGCTGCTTATGTGCCAGGACCGCACTGGATCCGACTCCATGGCTCTGACCCAGGAATTGCTGGCCGAGATGCTGGGCACGCGCCGATCGAGCGTGACCCTGGCGGTCGGACAGTTGCAGGAGGCCGGGTTGATTGCGTCCCGCCGCGGCGAGATCATCATTCAAAACCGGGCTCGCCTGATGACGGCGGCCTGCGAATGTTACGAAGCCATGCTGCGGCAAACCAGCGTCTGGCGCGCGGAACTGAGCCGGTAAGACCTGCGGTGCAAGCTATGGCCAGCGTTGCACTTATAAATGTTCGATGCCGAACAAATGTGCGGTAGAATTGCTGTGTCTATCCACAACCCTCCGCCAGTCGGGATGAAGGACCTTGTGAACGGATGATACTGTTATCGCAAGGAGCCATACCATGGCACTCCGCGACCCCGGTTCTCCCTCCTTCCGTTTTCCGGCTTGGCAGCGCCAGTACGAAGCCGTCCTTCTCGAAACCGACACCAATGCTTTGTTTCAATGTCTGGAGATCGCTGAGGCTGCCGTTTTGACCCGACGGGCCAACCTTCGGGACCAGCCTGACCATAGCGCTGAGGATCACGCCGAATGGCGCGCCATCGAAGAGGCGCTGGCGAGACTGGGCGAAATCAAGAGGAACCGATTGATGTTCCGGTAGAACCGGGGAGCCTTTCGAGAGCTGTGGTGGTATGGTGGTATGACCGCTTTGCATTCTTCCTCCGGGCTTGTCGGAAGTGGAAAATCCAGATTCAATGAAGCGAAGCGGGAGCCGGTGTGCTCAATCGGCTCGGGAAAGGGATCTGACCGTTTATGGCCATCGCAACCACTAATCCTGCCACGGGTGAAGTCGTAAAGACATTCCAGCCTCTCTCGGAGCCGGAGCTCGAGAAAAAGCTGCAACTGGCGGTCAAGGTCTTCAAAGCCGAGCACAAGACGCCCTTTGCGGTGCGC
This sequence comes from uncultured Acidobacteriota bacterium, assembly GCA_963765015.1. GTDB lineage: Bacteria > Acidobacteriota > Terriglobia > Terriglobales > Acidobacteriaceae > Sulfotelmatobacter. The sequence continues at coordinate 38,985 of CAVXVD010000145.1, forward strand.
GCCCAGCGCATGCGGAAGGCCGCCGAGATCCTGGAGCGGGATAAGGACAAGTTTGCGCACCTCATGACGCTGGAAATGGGCAAGCCCTACAAGGCTGCCGTGGCGGAGGCGGTGAAATGCACGACGGCATGCCGCTACTATGCCGAGAATACCGAACGGTTTATGGCGGATGAGGTCGTCGAAACCGGGGCGAAAAAGAGCTTCGTTCGCTACCTGCCGATCGGGCCGATCCTCGCCGTGATGCCATGGAATTTTCCCTTCTGGCAGGTAATCCGCTTTGCCGCGCCGGCGCTGATGGCGGGCAATGTCGGTTTGTTGAAGCACGCTTCGAACGTTCCGCAGTGTGCGCTGGCGATCGAGAGTCTTTTTCTCGAGGCGGGATTTCCCGAAGGCGCGTTTCAGACTTTATTGATCGGCTCGGGACAAGTCGACGGGCTGCTGAATGATCCGCGGATTGTGGCAGCCACATTGACGGGCAGCGAGCAGGCGGGAATCCAGGTTGGTGTCGGCGCCGCCAAACGAATTAAAAAGGTTGTGCTCGAACTGGGTGGAAGCGATCCCTTCATCGTGATGCCGAGCGCCGATCTGGAAGCGGCGGTAGCGACGGCCGTGCAGGCGAGAGTACAAAACAACGGGCAATCGTGCATCGCGGCCAAGAGATTCATCGTGGCCGACTCAATCGCCGAGGAGTTCGAGCGAAGGTTCGTGGCGCGCATGCAGAATCTGCAGGTCGGCGATCCCTTTGACGAGAAGACCGAACTGGGTCCTCTCGCCACGCCCGACGCCGTGAAGGATCTGGATCGGGATGTGCAGAAGAGCGTGGCTGCGGGGGCGAAGCTGCTGACCGGAGGATATCCGCTGCAGCGGAAGGGGAATTACTACGCTCCAACCGTATTGACGCAGGTGCCCAAGGGATCGCCGGCTTACGGCGAAGAATTCTTCGGTCCCGTGGCGTCCATCTTTCGGGTGAAGGATCAGGACGAGGCCATCCGCATCGCCAACGATGTGCGCTTCGGGCTCGGTGCGAGCGCCTGGACGAACGACGATCAGGAGCGCGAACGCTTCATCAACGAACTGGAGGCGGGCATGGTGTTCATCAACAAGATGGTGGCATCGGATCCGCGTCTGCCGTTCGGGGGCGTGAAGGCATCCGGGCACGGTCGCGAGATGAGCGCGATGGGCATTCGCGAGTTTCTGAACGCGAAGACGGTTTGGATCGCTTAGGTTGGATCGATTAAGCCAACATCGCTCATGTAGAGACGGATGTAGGGACGAATGTGGGGACAGACTCATTCGTCCGTCCCGCCGAGCGCAGCGAGGCGTCGATCGACCGGGCAAACCCTAGAATTTTTGTGCTTCTCTTTCCGCTGGGCCTAACCGCGACTCTTCGGAAAGATCTTCCTGCCAGGGACATCGATCCGGTTCGATTCTCTGAACTGCCGCTTGGATCTTCAGACTGGCATCGCCGTAGCGTACCCACACCACGCGGTACCGCGATTTTCTTCCGCGATAAAGAACTCCAATAACATCGCCAGACTTGAGCTCGGCATCGAGGCCGGAGAGCAGAGCTCCGCTCAGGCTGATGTCGCGGGCGCGGGCCTGCTGCAGAAAGCGATCTCCCTTCGTATCGACGCCCCAGACAGTGAGCTCAAGAGTGGTTTCGGTGCGAGGTTCGCGGCGGCGGTCGATCGTGCGCAGGATTCCCATGAAGTTTTTACGGTAGCTCTGCCCGAGTGAGCGGGTAAAGATTACGGCGTAGTCGTGGGCACTCAAAAGTCGTGGGAACTATTCCGATCTGGGAGCGTTCCGAAACGGGAAAGAGGGCCCATTCTCGAGCAAATTCCCAAAACGAGGTTGCCCCACCCTTCCCGCGTTTTGCGGGAGGGTGGGCCCTACCACGGACGACAATCTGCGTGAATGCGCGTCAAGCAGGTCTGGTATCAAAACCTAGGTTGTCTGAATTCATCACCTTCAGCTGCTACCAGCGAATGAAGATGCTTGACTCGTATCGGGGCGCGATCTCGATGAGTCTGCCCTTCGCTGCCGACTAAAGGGAACAGTCGCGGGCTCTCGCTCCAATGCATTGAAAAAATCGTGCTCAACGAGTGAGGACCATTCTTGTTGCCTTCCGTCTAATCGACGAACGCATCTCTCTGTGGAGGCTCGTCTATGAACAAAATGTTTCGGACCGTGGTGATGTTATTGGTCGGATTCAACGCGGTGGCGTTCGGCGCGCTGGCGGCAGCTTCGGATGCAGCCGACTCGACCGCTCCCAGTTATGACATGAAGGGCCAGTCGCTGGCTGATCTGGCAGTGGTCCAGAAGAAATTTGTGGATCTGGCCAACGCGCTCCCCGCCGATAAATTGACTTGGCGTCCGGCGGCGGATGCGCGCTCGTTTGCCGAAGTGTTCCTGCACGTCTCGGCGGAGCGCTACGGGATCCTGGGCATGATGGGAGCGGAGACTCCGGCGGGCGTCGACCGGAAGGGGCTGGAAAAATCCACGACGGATCGCGCGCAGATCGTGGCGGAGCTGAACAAGTCGTGGGAGTTCGCGCAGAAGACGATCAACGGAATGAGCAATGCCGAGTTCGCCAAGTTGCTGCCGAAGCTGGGTCCACAGGCCAATGCCGGGGACGTGGTGTACATCCTCGTGGCGGATGCTCATGAGCATCTCGGGCAGGCCGTGGCCTACGCGCGTGTGAACGGCGTTGTGCCCCCCTGGACAGTCGAGGCGCAAAAGAAAGCTGCGGAGAAGAAGGCGGAGCCGAAGTAGTGGGGTGGCTTCGAATCTAGCGAGAAACATGTGGGGACAGTCGCCCCCGGCTGTCCCTGTCGCGAAGCGACGGCGCGACATCCATTCAACATTCCTAAAGCAGGAAGCGCTCGTGGAATCCCACCTTAGCCGCAAGAGAGTGGCTAGGACGCACCCCGGGTTCCACTACTGTCGCAGCGTCAGCGCTTTGAGCGCCGCTTGCTGCTTGACGATCAGCGACTGCACGCCTTGCTTGGCGAAGGCGATCATCTTGGCCAGGTGCGCGTCATCGAAGACCTGATGCTCCGCCGTGGCTTGGACCTCGACCATCTTCTGACCGGCGGTCATGACGAAGTTCATGTCGACATCGGCGCGCGAGTCCTCTTCATAAGCGAGATCGAGCAGAACCTCTCCATCGACCATGCCGACGCTGACGGCGGCGACGAAATCTTTCAACGGAACCGCGGTGAGGGTGCCAGCTTCCACCAATTTTTCCAGAGCCAGCCCGAGCGCGACGAATGCGCCGGTAATCGACGCCGTGCGCGTGCCGCCGTCGGCCTGGATGACGTCGCAATCGATCCAGATAGTGCGCTCGCCGAGGCGGCTGAGGTCGGTAACGGCGCGCAGCGAGCGGCCGATCAGGCGCTGGATCTCGTGGGTGCGTCCGCTCTGGCGTCCCTTGGAGACTTCCCGCGGCGTGCGGGTCAGCGTGGCGCGGGGAAGCATGCTGTACTCGCTCGAGATCCATCCTTTGCCGGAGTTGCGCATGAATTGCGGAACGGTTTCTTCGATCGAGGCGGTGCAGATGACGCGCGTATTGCCGACTTCGATGAGGACGGAGCCTTCGGCGGTGGTGATGAATTCGGGGGTAATCGTGACGGGGCGGAGCTGGTCAGGGGAACGGTTATCCGAACGATAGAACATGCGGGGATTGTAAACCACCGAACCCTCGCCACGGATTCACGCCGATTCACACGGATCAGTTTCCCAATTCTCCCTTATCATGCTGCGCTCAGCATGACAGAGCTTCAACGTGCGTGGCGCGGCTCGATCCATAGCGGTTCTTATTGAGGTTGCAATTGCACGGCCAGCTGGTTGACGGCGCTTACGTCATAGAAGTTCGAGAGGTCGGCGTGGCCCGCCAGGGTGTCGCGCTCTTTGCCGTCCACCACGATTTTCACCTTTAGAATCCCCGGGGTATTCGTGGAGATGGTGTGGATCAACGACGCGACCGTCAATTCCTCGACCAGCACACCCGAGCGGTGGTTGTTGGCGAACGCGCCATTCAGATCGATGACGGCGACCCCGGGATCGACGAGAAAGACACTTCGAATGTCCGCCCCGGCGCCGATGGCGTGCGGCGAGGACTTATCAAGATAAAGCGAGAGCAGGGCGCGCAGAAGTTCTTCGGCGCGTTGCTGGCGTCCGGAGGGCATAGGGATCTGGGCGGACTCCGCGCGCAGCGTGCCATCTTCATCGTGGGCGACGAACAGCGTCACGCGCTCGGTGGGGCCGGCGACGGGAGGGGCAAGCGGACGCGTGTCGGTCGTAGCGACTGGAGTTGCGGTGACGGTCCTGCGCATGTGCCACAGGTATCCGCTCAGGCCGAGCGCGGCGAGCAGCAGCACGACCATCGCGATGATGAGGTGGCGCGGGATCATGGCGTAGCTCCCAACTGGTCGCGGGTGGCGGCGATGGCGGTGGCTACGGCGCTGGTGACGAGCTGTTGATAATCCGGGGCAGTGAGTTGCGAAATATCTGAGCCCTGCGGCGCGACTTCCACAGCAATCGCGGGACCAATGACCTCATTCAAAGGTCGGAGTGGCGCTGCCAGGTCGCGAGCCGGAATCTGACGTTTCTGCAATTCGGCAGTAACGGCGGCGGCGGCGCTCTGGCTGATCGAGAGTGAACCATGCTGGGCGGTCGTCCAGGAGCGGAAGGGCCCGCGATCCTCGTTGCCATAGGGAAGTAGCGCGGTATAAACGCGCACGCCGTGACCACTGGAAGCGGCGTGGAGGGCGATGTAGATGGCGGCACGATCGGCGTTGGCGAAGATGGCGCGCTGGTCGAGCGAAAGGTTGGCATCGGAGTCGCGGAGCACGAGCGTAGTGATGCCTCGGCTCTCCAGTTCCTGACGCAGGCTGCGGGCGAGCGCGACCGTCACATCCTTTTCCAGCAGGCTGCTGCTGAACGTTTCTCCGGAATCATCGCCGCCGTGGCTGGCGTCAACCACAGCAAAGTAGCGGCGAGTGCCGGGCGCTGTGACCGGGGGTGCGGGTGCACTGGTGGACTGCGCAGGCGTGCCCGTGGACTGCGTCGGTGCGCCGGTCGCTGCGGGTGTCGAGGGCGATGTATTCTGCGCGGCCGCTTGGGTCGGGGCGACGACGATCGTACGGCCATCGTTTCCGAAGGTGGCGATTACCGGGATCGACGCATGTACGGTGAGCAGCGCCGCTCCGTTGTTCTCGCTGTACGTGGCGGAGGAGATGGCCTTGCTGCCGAAGGTCAATGTCGGCGAGGCAGGCGGAACCAGCGGCTCGCGGGAGAAAGTCATGCGCAGCGCCCCCGGTTCGGTGGCCACGCTCGGATTCACCGGCGCGCTGAAGTGCAGGACGAGACGCGGAGGGTTGTCTCCGGAAAGCGACGCGGTAAAGTGGGTGGCGACGCTTCCAATGAAGAGGCGGTCGGACTCCTCGCGCAAAGTCACCGGTCCGCCGAGGAATCGGGGAAGCAGGGAACTCAGCGCAGCCACGGGTACGAGGCCACGGTTGTTTTCCAATACGAATTTGGCGCCAAGATCGGCGTCACGGCCGAGCACCTGGGCGCGGGTCTTCCCAGCCTGAAAGCTGCTTTCCACATTGTTGTACCGCAGACGCCAGTGCGGGCCGTCCGATTTGGCACTAACCCGGCCGAGCGGTTCCAGCAGTTCGAGCAGGCCCACATAGGCGCGGCCGTCTTTTTGGACGAGCGGCAGCGAATAGTTCGCCGCCACCGAATAGACGGAGAGGTGCTTTTCGGGAGCGGCACTGGACAGGGTCAGCGCCGAAATGAGAATCCCGACCAGTGCCAGCAAGCGAGTTCGCGCAACCGACGACGGGCTGCCGACACCAGGCCTTCCCGCCCGGTTTGGTACTGGTCTACTCCAGGGCATAAGCCGTCAAGCCGCTTAACAGCTTGGGATAGAAATCGGTGGATTTCTGGGGCATGACTTCGCCCGCGAAGGCGACGTCGCGGACCTTCTGCACCGGGCACGGATTCATGAGAAATGCGACTTCGGCAGCGCCCTCTCGCACGAGTTTGATGGCTTCGGCCGCTTCACGAAGGTAAGACAGGTTCTGCTGATTGCGGATCGATTCCTCCGACAGCTTGAGCACGCCTTCCAATAAACATTTATGCAACTGAACCACATCAAGCGACTGCTGGCGCGGAGAAAGCCCCGCCAGGAATTTCGATCCCGCCGGTTTGAGCGAGTGCAGCAGAAAGGCGCGGCTGGCGGTGACCGCCAATAGCGCAGTTCCGGCGCCACCTTCCTTTTGCAACAGCGAGGTCGCCTGCTTGGCGTCGATCCCGGGATCGACTTCCTTCACCTCGAAGAACTCCCGCGCCGAGTCCACAAATCCTTCCATCGAGAACGACTCTAGAGAATGCACGACGCGGTGAGTGGGAAGCACCAGCAGGCCGGGATCGTTCATGTTGACGAAGGTCATCATCACGAATTCATACGGATCCTGGTCCTTCGAGCCGCCGCCCGAAGCGCGGCATTCATTGCGAAAATTAAGTGCCGTCTCATAACGGTGATGGCCATCGGCGATGACCAACTTTTTGTTGCGCATGTTTTGTTGCACGGAAGCGATCACGTCAGGATCTGAGACCTGCCAGACGCGGTGGACGACTCCGTACTCATCGGTTATATCAATGGTGGGAGCGGCCGGATGCGCGGAGGCCAGCGCGGCACCGATCTCGCCGGAATCTTCATAGAGCAGGAACAACTGTTCGTAGTGGGTGCGGGTAGCCCGCAGCAGATCCAGGCGATCGGCCTTGGGTTTGGCCAGCGTCTGCTCATGGCGGTAGACAACTTTCGCGGAATAATCTTCCACCCGGCCGAGCGCGATGAATCCCCGGCGTTCGAACTGCTTGCCCGAGGGCGCCGTGAAGATTTGTGAATAGGAGTAAATCGAGAGCGCCGAATCTTGAACCAGAATCCCTTCCTCGCGCCATTTCCGCCCATACTCGGCGGCGCGCGAGTATACGTTTTCCACCGTATTGTCAGCGGCCTCGCGGCGTCCGAGGATGATGCGGACGAGGTTGTACGGGCTGGCTGCGTAATACTGCTCCTGCATGGCAGGAGTGATCTTGTCATAGGGTTGAGTCACGACCTGGGACGCGGCAACGCGCTCGAGGTTGTAGCGTAAAGCGGGAAAGGGACGGATGTCAGCCATAGGAAACCTTTGATTGTAACAAGTTAGACGAGCATATCGGGAAAGCGCGCGGGACGGGCGATTTCGCCGGTTGACGATTCGAATACAATTTGGGACGGCGTGTCCTTGAATTTTGGGACGGTTGTCTCGTAAATTTGACAAATTCTCTGCGCCGCCCGGCAAAAGCTGTGCTAACATCCGCGGCATCGAGGTATCTATGGCCCGCCTGGTGGTTCGGCGACGGTCATCTCGCCCGAAGGCCTTAGTTCGAAGTGGCTCTCCGGTTCTCCCCTGGGATCCGATCCAATTCGTGCTGCGAAAAAAACGTGCCTTGGCCCAATTCCTGCGGCAAAGCCAGTCTTGTCTTCTGATCCTGTTGGCCTTGGCTTGCGTCACCCCGCTCGCGCTCGCGCAGACGGACGTGAACGACGTCCACATTCAGCCGAGGGAAATCGAGAAGCCAAAGGACAAAGAAGCCGAGCTGCCGCCCCCGATGCCGGCGTCCGAGGTGGATAAGGATAGTCTGGTTGCCACGACCACCCCTGGACTGAGCGCCCGCATCCGGCCTCTGAAAGTAGACGTGGATCTGGTACTGGTTCCGGTGACGATCACCGATCCCATGAACCGGCTGGTCACGGGCCTCGAAAAAGAAAACTTCCAGCTCTACGAAGGCAATTCTTCCCAGGAGATTCGAACCTTTTCGAGCGAGGACGCTCCCGTCTCTCTGGGCGTGATCTTCGATTCCAGCGGCAGCATGAGCAGCAAAATGGATCGCGCGAAAGATGCGGTCATCGAGTTCTTCAAGACGGCCAATCCGCAGGACGAATTTTTCATGATCACCTTTTCCGATGAGCCCGAAGAGGTGAGCGACTTCACCAGTTCGGTGGATGAGATCCAGAACAAGCTGGTATTTGCCGTGCCGCGGCGGCGCACGGCATTGCTCGACGCCATCTACATGGGCGTGAGCAAGATGCGCCAGGCCAAGTATCCCAAGAAGGCGCTGCTGATTATTTCCGATGGCGGCGACAATCACAGCCGCTACACCGAGAATGAGATCAAGTCGCTGGTCAAGGAAGCCGACGTCATGATCTATGCGATTGGCATCTACGACCGGTACGCCTCTGCGGTGGAGGAGCGGTTGGGCCCGCAACTGCTGAGTGACATCACGGAACTGACCGGGGGAAGGGCGTTCACCATCGACAACCCGAATGATCTGGGCGATGTAGCGACCAAGATTGGCGTCGAGCTGCGCAACCAGTATGTGTTGGGGTACCGTCCGAGCAAAGTCGTGCGCGACGGCAAATGGCGTAAGATAAAAGTGAAGCTGTTGCCACCGAAAGGATTGCCGCCTCTACGGGTGTATGCCAGGACGGGATATTACGCGCCGGCGGAATAGGGCCGGGTGGGTTCTGCTTGTTTTTGTGTTCGTGATGGGAGCCGGGGCGCTGATCGCCGTGCCTGCCCCGTCGCAAGCGACATCTCCGCAGAGCCAGGACAAGCCCGCTGCGAATCCACCTGCTCCAGCCACGGCCCCCGCTTCTGTACCTCCGGCCACTACGCCTCCCGCTTCTCAAACTCCCGCCTCTCAAACTCAAGACCAGAATCTCAACGACCAGGGAGTCTTCGTCTTCAAGAAAGACGTGGACGAAGTCATGCTGCACGCCACTGTGATTGATGACAAGCAGCGCATCGTCACCACGCTGGATCGCGGCGCGTTCACCGTTTTTGAAGACGGCAAGCCGCAGAACATTATTTCGTTTCACCATGTTGACATTCCGGTAGCGATGGGCATTGTGATCGACAATTCGGGGTCGATGCGGGAGAAACGGGCCAAAGTGAACCAGGCCGCGCTCAATCTGGTGCGATCGAGCAATCCCCAGGATGAAGTTTTTATCGTGAACTTCAATGACGAGCAGTATCTGGACCAGGATTTCACCAACGATTTGCTGAAGCTGAAAGAAGCGCTGGAGAAGATCGATACTTCGGGCGGGACCGCGCTCTACGATGCCGTGGTCGCGTCAGCGGACCATCTGAAGCAAAATGCGCGGTTGGAAAAAAAGGTCATTTTTGTGGTGACCGACGGCGAAGATAACGCGAGCAGTGAGACCCTGGAGCAGGCGGTGAAGCAGTTGCAGCAGGAGAATGGGCCGTCGGTCTACGCGATCGGCATTCTCGGGGATGAGGAACATCCCAAGCGCGCCCGCAAGGCGCTGCAGATTATCGCTGACCGCACGGGCGGCATCGCCTTCTTCCCCAAGACGCTCGATGAAGTGGATGCGATCAGCCGCACGATTGCGAGCGACATCCGGAATCAGTATGCGATCGGCTACAAGCCCACCAATCCCAAGGGCGCTGGCGGGTTCCGCCAGATCCACGTCGAAGCCAAGGCCAAAGGACACGGCAAGATGGTCGTCCGCACCAAGAGCGGGTATTACGCCGGAGCGCAGAATGCAGCCGGGGCCAGCAAGTAAACTTTGAGAACGATATAGAATCTTTGGCAACCGCGAATGCCAACGTGGTCCAAAGCCGTTTTGAGAACAATCGGTGCATTGGACTCGATCCTGAGCGTCTTTGGCCTGTACCTCCTCATAGACCCAATCTTGCGTGGGCTGTTCGCGCTAAACACGAACAGTGCTGATGCGCCATATTTCAGAACTGCTTTTGTAGCCATGATATTTACAAATAGCGTTCTTTTGCTCCTTTTCGCCTTAGCAGCAGTTCAGCTTCTTAGGTTGAAGAAATCGGGCGTGACGGTGCACACGACTGTAGCGGCATTACTCGTTGCCTATGACTTACTAATCGGAGCATTTTGGGCTACGGGTGGACCCATCGGAATGAGCGTTGGGGCTGCCACAGGCGTCGGGAACTTGGGAATCGCGCCGTTTCAATGTTTCAATTTAGCGCCCAACGTGTATCCGCTAGCTTCTACCGTACTGCTTCTCGTCGCACGTCGGAAGATGGTGGCTACGTTCCAGGCTGGTGCCGCCCAGTGAATGTCCAAACCAGGCTTTAACATTCAACGACCAGGCTGGGTTTCGGGTTAGCGCGCGCTCTCCTCCAGCAATTGCGACGCTGAGTCGATCACAGCGGATTCCGCCTGCAACGCCCTTGCGACCCTTCCGATTTCTTCTTCCGCTTCCGCGTATTTTTTCTGTTCGATCCCTTCCCGTACTCCGGGAACGGTTTTCACGCCGTAGCCCGAGTAAACACCGGGAGCATAGAGCAGATGCTTGTACCAGGCGCGGCGTGGAAGGCCGTCGTTATTGGTCAAACTGCGCTCGGTCTCGATCAGGCGCGCGTTTAACTGTCCGAGCGATTCTGCCGGGATCTCTCCGATCGCCGCCTGCTTCTTGGCCAGAGCCTTGCGATAACGCTCGGCGCTGCGGGCCAGCGCATCGGCGGCATTCTGCATGGGAGCAAAATTCAGGTGCGGAGGAACTTCCTCCCGCTGCGGCGCGATCGTGGGGCGATGCGGATCGAGGGTGGCCTTGAAGACGCCTTCGTCCAGTTGCTGATTGCGTTCGCTGATTTCCTCCTGCTTGTCGGCGAGAAGCTTCTCCAATTCCTTGGTGTACTTCTGCACGGTATCGGCAAAATCCACGAACTCGAAGGGCAGGATTTCCGCATCGGCCAGACGCATCACCGAGCTGCCCACGGTTTGCGACATGGCGCGGCCGTATACGAAATCAGTGTCGGAAAAATGCGTGTACCAGTAGAAGTCGTCGTAAATCGAGTGGTAGATGCCCTGCTCGTCTTCGCCGCCGTAGCCCAGGTCGAGAGTCGCGACGCCGACGTGGTCGAGAAATCCAGTGAAGTCCGTTCCGGAGCCGAGAGCGCTGATGCGCAGGTCGGCCCGCTGGCGCAGCTCCCTGCGGTCATCCGCGGATTTGGCCTCGGCGATTCTCGATAACTGCAACCGCTGCCACACGCTCATCTTGGTCTCGGGATCTTCAATGTCGCGCGCCACGCCGTTGATGAACTGTTCGAGGCTATGCGAGCCGCCCATGGCGAGCAGGCCGCGGTCGTTGCCGTCGGTGTTGAGATAGACGGCGGCATGCTGGCGCAATTCGTCGGCGTGGGCCTCTACCCATTCGGTGGACCCAAGCAGCATCGGTTCTTCGCCATCCCAGGCCGCGTAAATGATGGTGCGGCGCGGTTTCCAGCCTTGCTTGAGCAGCAATCCCAGGGACCGGGCCTCTTCCAGCAGTGCGGACTGGCCGGAAACGGGATCTTCCGCGCCGTTAACCCACGCGTCATGGTGGTTGCCTCGGATGATCCACTCATCCGGCGCGACGCTGCCGGGAATCTTGGCGATCACATCGTTCACCGGCTTGAGGTCCCAATTAAATTCGAGTTTCAGGTGAACCTTCGCGGGACCCGGACCGACGTGATAAGGAATCGGCAGGCTGCCCCGCCATTCGATGGGAGCCATCGGGCCCTTGAGAGCGGCGAGCAGCGGCTGCGCATCGCCATAGGAAATCGGCAGAACAGGAATCTTCGCCAGGCTCTTGGCCTCTTTCAGGGGAAGGCGCTTCGCATCGGCGGTCGCGCCGACGCCCGGAGTCAGCGGGTCGCCGGGACTGTTGGCGGCGAAGTCCATTACGCTGCCGCGCTGCACGCCGTCCGCATTGCGCATGGGGCCTTGGGGGAATACATTGTCGATGCCGTAGCCGTCGTCCTTCGGCTCGGAATAGATGAGGCAGCCAATTGCGCCATGTTCCGCGGCAACTTTCGGCTTCACTCCGCGCCACGACTCGTAGTACTTGGCGATCACGATTGCGCCCTTGACGGAGATGCCGAGGTGATCGAGCTGTTCGTAGTCCTCAGGAAGGCCGTAGTTTACGAAGACCAGAGGCGCGGTGACGTCGCCGTCGGGCGAATACGCATTGTAAGTGGGCAGCTGTTCGGACTTCTGATTGGAGGTCGGATCGATGGCAAGCGCGGGTTCTTCCAACTTGGCCGTGAATTTCGTGGGCTCGACCATTTCAAGCACGCGAACTTTGGGCGTCGGGAAGAGGACGTTGAAGGTCTCGATGTGAGCGTCGAAGCCCCATTCCTTGAAGCGGGCGAGAATCCACTCGGCATTGTCCTTGTCGTAAGGAGATCCCACATGGTGCGGCCGCGCGCTGAGCCGGCGCATGGTCTCACGCAAGTTGGCTGGATCCGGGATCGCGCGAAATTTCGTTTCCCAATCGCGCTCGGCCTGGCTGGAGCGGGTCGAATAGCCAGCCAAAGGAGTTTCGTCGGCGGCGAAGGAGGGAAGGGTCAGGATCAAGATGAGCAGCACGGCGGCACAGCGTCGCATGCGGTTCCTTTCTGTACGGGGAGGCGCAATTATAGCCTGAGGTGCCGGAAACTTTCGCTTCTGCCAGTGCAATTGACGAGCCTGCTCGCCTCCCCGTAACCTGTAAGGTGACTTCGAAAACATCTGGAATGTCCCGCCTGCGCGTCTCTGACGACATCACGCAACTTGTCGGTGAAACTCCCATATTGAAGCTGAAGCGGCTGGTTCCAGCCGGGTCGGCGGACGTGTTTGCCAAACTCGAATACCTGAACCCGGGCGGCAGCGTGAAAGACCGCGCGGCGATTGGCATCATCCGGCGCGCCGAGCAGGAAGGGAAGCTCCAGCCGGGCGGCACGATTGTCGAGGCGACCGCAGGCAATACCGGCATCGGCCTGGCGCTGATCGGCGTCAATCGCGGATATAAAGTCCGGCTGTTCGTGCCCGAGCGCTTTTCGGAAGAGAAAGTCACCATCATGCGGGCGCTGGGCGCCGAAGTCGTTCGCACTCCCGACCAGGAGGGAATGCAAGGGGCAATCACTCGCGCCAAGGCATTGGTGTCGCAGGATCCCACGGCCTTCATGGCCGGACAATTCGAGAATCTCGCCAATCCCGATTATCACTACGAAACCACAGCGCACGAAATCTTCGAACAGATGGATGGAAAAGTGGATGCGGTGGTTTTGGGTTGCGGCACCTGCGGAACGTTTTCCGGAATTGCGCGCTACTTGAAAGAGAAACTGCCGGCGGTGCAGGCGTTCGCGGTCGAAACGCAAGGATCCACGCTCGGCGGCGGACCCGCGGGACCGCACAAGGTCGAAGGAATTGGAACCGGTTTCACGCCGAAGACATTCGACGCCTCGGTGTGCGACAAGGTCATGATGGTGATGGACGACGAGGCCTTCGGCATGGTGAAGACGCTGGCGGCGCAGGAAGGCGTGCTGGCGGGATCGAGCGGAGGCGCGGCGGTGTTCGCGTCGCTAGAGGTCGCGAAAAAACTGGGAGCAGGCAAGCGGGTCGTGACCATCATTCCGGATTCGGCCGAACGCTATCTATCGAAGAAAATTTTTGAGGGCGGCATCTAGGCTGCGCTTCGGAACGCGATACATAAGGTCGATTGTCATCCTGAAGTCCGCGCATTTTGCGGGCCGAAGGATCTATGGAATGGTCGCGAGCCTCGGTGCTGCCGGCAGAGTGCAAAGGTCCTTCGCTGCGCTCGGGATGACAGAGTATGTTTCCGCTGAAGAAAACAATTCATGAAAAACAATAAGCAATTCGGTTTTGCTACGCGCGCCATCCATGCGGGCCAGGAGCCGGATCCTTTGACCGGATCAGTGACCGTGCCGATTTATCCCACGTCGACGTACGTGCAGCAGGGTATCGGCGAGAACAAAGGGTATGAATACTCGCGCGTCTCGAACCCGACGCGGGCGCGCCTCGAAGAGAATCTGGCCGCGCTCGAAGGCGGAGTAGCCGCACGCGTGTTCGGCAGCGGAATGGCGGCGATCAATGCCATCGTCAGCATGCTGAAAAGCGGCGATCACGTCGTCTGCGGCAATGATCTGTACGGCGGAACGCCCCGGCTCTTCAATCAGGTGATGACCAACTTCGGGCTGACGTTTTCCTACGTCGATACCTCCGACGCGGGGAACGTGGAGCGCGCGATCCGCAAGAACACACGCATGGTGCACGTGGAGACGCCAACCAATCCGTTGATGCGGATCAGCGACCTGGCGGCGATCGCCTCCATTTGCCGGCGCAAGAAAGTCGCGCTGGTGGTGGACAACACGTTCATGTCTCCCTATTTTCAGCAGCCGCTGGCGCTGGGTGCGGACATGGTCGTGCACTCCACCACGAAATTTCTGAATGGCCACAGCGATGGTCTGGGCGGTGTCGTGGTCTGTGCGAAGCAGGAAGATGCCGACAAGCTGGCCTTCCTGCAGAAGGCCGCCGGAGCGATTCTCTCGCCCTTTGAATGCTTCCTGGTGCTGCGCGGTGTCAAGACGCTGGCCGCGCGCATGGAGATTCATGACCGCAGCGGAAGGATCGTTGCCGATTTTCTTTCGAAGCATAAGAAGGTCAAAGCCATTTTCTATCCGGGGTTGGCGAACCATCCGCAGCATTTGCTGGCGAAGCGGCAGATGACCGGCTTTGGAGCCATGATCACCTTCGAGACCGGCTCGCTGAAAAATGCGAACAAGATGCTGAAAAAAGTCCGGATATGCTCGCTCGGCGAATCGCTCGGAGGCGTCGAAACCCTCATTTCGCATCCGGCGACCATGACGCACGCAGCGCTCGGCGTCAAGGGACGCAAGGCGATCGGCATCACTGACGGCTTGGTGCGGATTTCTGTCGGCATTGAAGAGGTGGACGATATCCTCGACGATTTGGATCAGGCGCTGAACGCAATCTAAAGACCTCGGCCACGAATTCGCACGGATCCCTGGATTAACCTTTACGAATCGACTTCGATCTGGGGCACATCTCCTGTGGGACGTAGTTTCTCCCCTGTGTTCCTCCGTGCCCTCTGTGGTTAAGGTTTCTTCTCCGACCGGGGTGAGCCGCCTAAGTCTCGCTCACCGATTGGTCGATCCACTGCAGGTAGCCGGAGCTGCCGTCGTCGACGACGATCATGATGCACTCCGGCAGTTCGTAAGAGTGCAACTCGCGAATCGCATCGCGAACCGCCGGAAACATCTCGTCCGTCGTCTTGATCAGCATCAAATACTCGTGGCTTGATTCGACTTTCCCCTGCCAGCGGTAGACCGATTCGATGCGCGGAATAATGTTCACGCAGGCGGCCATGCGCTGCTCGACGAGATGGTGTGCAATTTTGCGGGCTTCGTCCTCAGAGCCCGCGGTCGTCAGGACGATTCGCTTGTCAGTCATATAAAATCAGCCGTCAGGCATGAGGTCCCCGCCCCCTGGCGACGGAATCTCGGCTGGCTGAGGAAAAGAGTAGCATCTGGTGCGAGGGAGTGAGGGTCGAACATGCTGACGCAAATCAAGTTTGGGACATCGGGCTGGCGGGCGGTCATGGCCGAGGAATTTACCTTCGGCAACGTGAAGCGGGCAGTGGGCGGGATCGCCCGCTACGTGACCTCCCAGAAGCCGCAAGGAGCCCGGGTGATTGTGGGACGCGATCCGCGATTCCTGGGTGAAACCTTCTGCGCGATGGCGGCGGAAATTCTTTCCACACACGGAATCGCTCCGCTGGTCGTGGCCGGCCCCGCTCCGACCCCGGCCTTTGCCCACGCAGTGATCCAGAACAAGGCCGATGGGGTCATCAATTTCACCGCCTCGCACAATCCCCCGGAATATAACGGCATCAAGTTCTCCACGCCGGATGGCTGTCCGGCGCTGCCCGAAGTGACCAGGAAGATCGAGGCAGAGATCGTGGCCGGAGACCAGGCCGGGTCGACGCCGAACCCCGATGCGGTGGCCGCGGAAGCTGCCTCGCTCGATCCGAAGCCCGGCTACCTGAAACGCCTGGCGGAGATCGTTGACTTGAAAATCATTCAGAAAGCCGGTCTGAAGGTCGCTTTCGATCCCATGTGGGGCGCGGCGCGCGGCTTCTCCGACGAGTTGTTGCGCAGTGCCGGAGTGCAGGTGGCCACCGTGCATGACTACCGCGATGTGCTGTTCGGCGGTAACGCGCCGGAGCCGGACGACCATCTGCTCGAAGATCTGCGAAAAAAGATGCGCGAGACAGGGGCGCAGATCGGCATTGCAACCGATGGAGACGCCGATCGCTTCGGCATCGTCGACGCCGACGGAACCTTCCTGCAGCCGAACTATGTGATCGCACTGCTGTTCGATTACCTGGTGGAGAGCCGGGGATGGAAGAACGGCGTCGCTAAATCGGTGGCGACGACGAACCTCATCAATGCGCTGGCGCAGAAGCACGAGGTCGAACTGCACGAGACGCCGGTGGGATTCAAGTACATCGGCGAACTGATCATGCAAGACAAGATTGCGATTGGCGGAGAAGAGAGCGCGGGATTGTCCATCCGGCATCACGTCCCGGAGAAAGATGGCCTGCTGGCCGGTCTGCTCTGCTGTGAGGCCGTAGCGCGCCGAGGGAAGTCGCTGGGCGAGCAATTGAAAGAAATATGTAACCAAGTTGGTTCGTTCTATCCCCAGCGCGACAACTTCCGCTTGACGCCCGAGGTCAAGGCCAAGTTCACTGAGAAGTTGAGGTCTGATCCGAGCGAGTTTTGTGGACGCCCGGTGAGCCAAGTCGTCCGCACGGATGGATTGAAACTCTTGTTCAGCGACGGGTCGTGGGTTTGCTACCGCTTGAGTGGAACCGAGCCCGTGGTTCGCGTGTACACCGAAGCCCGCAGCGAGCGCGGCCTGGAAAAGTTGAGCACCGCCGCGAAACATTGGATTTTCGAGTAAAGGTCTCTCAGTGAAGCCGTTTTCCAAGATTGCCCGATTCCCGCGCCGCTTCCCACGTCCCGAGGACGGGCTGCGCGCCATGGTCGATCGCGCTCCCCAGGCGGAAGCTCTGGCCGCGTCATGGATCGAACGCTTCCGTCCGTTTGGTACGCGCGTCTATGGCTTGCGTAGGCGACTCGCGACAGTCGCGGTTGCGGTGCTCGCTGGCCTGCTGTTTGTCCATGTTATGTTGGGCGCGAACGGCATGGTCGTCTACCGTCAGAAGCGGGCCGAGTACGAAGCGTTGCAGAAACAGCTGGTCCAGGTGCAGCAAGAGAATGATCGCTATACGCAGCAAATTCAGGGACTGAAGAGCGATCAGAAAGCCATCGAAAAAGAGGCGCGCGAGCAACTGGGATACGCCAAGCCCGGCGAATATGTGTATGTCGCGCCGGCCCCGGCGAAGCCACCAGCACCCGCCAATCACTCCGCTAAAAAGTAGAGGTCCGGTTTTTCTCTCGGTGCAATCTCCGCGTACTTCCACTCTGGCGTAGCTGACAATTGCTGGAATTTCCTGTGGTATAGTTCCCCTGCCTAAGTTCACAATCGAGCCGGGAATTGTTGTCCGCCAAGGACGCGCGACTTCCGGCGCAGTGTGGGTTTTGCGGTGTGGGGCACCGCAATCTGAATTTCAAAAGGAGAATAACCGGCCATGAGGAAAGTTCTATCGGTTTGTCTGGCAGTATGTTTTGTCTTCGTTTTGTCCGCGATGGCTTTCGACGATATGGGCAAGAGCGCAACCGTCAAAGGGTGGGTGAGCGATGACAAGTGCGGCGCCAAGGGCGCCAATGATAAGGCTGAGGCATGCACCAAAAAGTGCCTGGCCGCCGGAGCCAAGATGGTCGTCGTCACCGATGGCGATCAGAAAGTATTGATGGTCGAGAACCCGGATGCTCTGAAGGGCCACGAGGGACATCACGTCGCCGTGACCGGGTCCGTTAAGGGCGACTCCATTCACGTCGACAGCGCGAAAATGCTCTGAGGTTGGAAGACCTCTGTAAATTGGAAGGGCGGCTCCCGAGCCGCCCTCTCTTTTTGCTATAGAGTGTCGCGCGCAAAAGACGGACTACCGCACTACACCTTCCAGCGGCGAACTGGCTGTCGCGTAGAGCTTCTTCGGCATGCGGCCGGAGAGATAGGCTTGGCGCCCGGCGAGCACTCCGTGCTTCATCGCTTCTGCCATCAGGACCGGATCCTGCGCGTTTGCGATGCCCGTGTTCATCAACACGGCGTCCGCTCCCAGTTCCATGGCGATCGCCGCGTCCGACGCGGTGCCGACTCCGGCATCGACAATCAGCGGAACTCCCGTGATCATCTCGCGCAGGATGCGGATGTGAGCCTCGTTCTGAATGCCCATGCCGCTGCCGATCGGAGCGCCGAGAGGCATAATGGTGGCCGCGCCGGCGTCAATCAGGCGCTTGGCGAAAACGATGTCATCGGAAGTATAGGGCAGCACCGTGAAGCCTTCCTTGACCAGCACGCGAGTGGCTTCAAGCGTGGCCTGTACGTCGGGATACAGCGTGGCCTGATCGCCGATCACTTCGAGTTTTACCCAGTCCGATAGCCCGACTTCGCGGCCGAGGCGCGCAGCACGGATGGCTTCGTCGGCGGTAAAGCATCCGGCGGTGTTGGGGAGTAGAAAATATTTCTTGGGATCGATGTAGTCGAGCAGCGATTCCTTGCTGCGATCGAGATTGACCCGGCGCACCGCGACCGTAACCATCTCGGCGCCACTGGCTTCGAGCGCCCGCGCGGTTTCCTGGAAAGATTTATATTTTCCCGTGCCCACGATCAGGCGCGAGCGGAAGGAACGTCCAGCAATGATCAATGAGTCCGACATGGAAACATTGTAATCCTCAAGCGTTTTCTTTGAGTCCGACTGCCTTAGTGGCCTGTGACGAGGTATCGACTGAAGAACGAGACGCTTTCCATCGCGAGTTGCCGCCGCGCTTCGGGAGTTTGGAAGGTGTGAATGTCATCGACCTTAACAAGTGAAACCGGCACACCGGCGGATTTCAGCTTGTCATAAAGTTCTTGCGCCTGCGCAATCGGGACGCTTTCATCCTTTGTCCCGTGCACGATAAGGAACGGTGCATCATCGTTCCCAACGTGAAATACCGGTGACGCGTCACGCCAAATTTCTGGATGCTTGGTAAAATCCGCTCCAAGGAAGCTGGTGAAGAAACTGACCGAGTCCGGATCGCGCTCAATGGTGAAATCGGTTGGCCCGCTCACGTCAACCACAGCCTGCACGCGGCTTGAGTACTTCGCCAAGGTCGGATCGGAATTGTCGCGCGTGTCTTCCATCCCGAGCAGCGACGCTAGTTGCGCCCCCGCCGAGTGGCCGAACGCGCCGATCCGGTCGGGGTTCACGCCATACTTCGCGGCATTGGCGCGGATCCAGCGAACCGCGCGCTGCGCATCATCCAGTTGAGCCGGCCACCGGTTCTGCGCCGGCGGCTGGAACAGTCGGTAGTCAACCGCGAAAGCGACGAAACCCGAAGCCGCAAGGAACTGCCCCATGCGCTGCATCGTGCTTTTATCGAAGCTGGACCATCCACCTCCATGAATAAGAATGACTGCCGGAAGAGGCTGAGTGCCTTGGTCGGCCGGTTTATACACATCGAGCCGCAGCGGCGAATCTTTTTCCGGACCGTAAGGAATGTTTTCCGTCGCTGTTTCCCTCGCACCGTCGGCTTGTGGTGCGGCCTTCTCGTGGACCCTGGGTTCTTGTCCAGGCACGGCAGCCACAGCCATTGCGGTTCCGAGCAAAGCGGATAGAGCGCAAGAAAATACGGTGTTCATCGCTAAATTGTAGCGCGCGCCCACGAACGCGGAGTCAGGTCGTTTCAGCCCGGTGGAATTTCCCAGCTATGGCACGCTGGCTTCATCCGCCTGCGCATACAGTTCGTCGATCTGTTTCTTGTAGCGCTCCTCGAGCACACGGCGGCGCAGCTTCAGCGTGGGCGTGAGAACTCCATTGTCCACCGTGAATTCGTCGGCTACGACGATGACGCGCTTCAGTTTCTCGAATCGCGCCAGGTTCTGGTTGACGCCTTCGATAATGCCTTCGTACAGGCTTTGCACCTTCGGATTCGCGACCAGCTCCCCGCGCGAGGAAAATGCAATCTCGTTGCCCTGCGCCCACTCCTCCAGCGCCGTGAAATTCGGAGAGATCATCACCGCAGCGAACTTGCGGCGGTCGCCCAGGATCGCTGCGATTCCCACCAGCGGGCTGAGCTTCAGCGAGTTTTCAATGGGCTGCGGCGCGATGAACTTCCCCCCAGACGTCTTGATGAGGTCTTTCTTGCGGTCGGTGACCGACAAGTATCCATCTGCGTCGATGTTGCCAATGTCTCCTGTCTTGAACCAGCCATCGACCAGGGCAGCCTTCGTTTCCTCCGGACGGTTCCAATAGCCTTTGAAGACCGACGGACCGCGAACCAGAATTTCCCCGTCCTCGGCAATTCGTACTTCGAGGTTCGGCATAATCTGTCCCACGGTCCCGATGCGGTGATTGATCGGAGTGTTCAAGGCGATGACCGGTGACGTCTCGGTCAGCCCATACCCTTCGTGAATGCGGATGCCGACGCTGGCATACCACTCGGCCAGCTCGCGCCCCAGGGGCGCGCCTCCGGAGGTGAACGTTTCGACCCGACCTCCCATGCCCTCGCGAATTTTGGAGAACACGAGCTTGTTGGCCAGCTTCCACGAGCGGGATGTGGGAATCTGCCCTGCCAGGATTTCAGGCTTGTGGCTTCGTCCGACCGACAACGCCCAATCGTAGATGGCGCGCTTGGGCAGTCCTTTGGCTGTGCGCTCTGCCTGCGCATAAATCTTTTCGTAGACCCGTGGCACCGCAACGAACACCGACGGCTTCACCTCGCGCAACGTCTCCGGCAGGCGTTCGATGAACGGGCAATAGGCCAGCGTCACTCCGTGGTAAAGCATGGCGAAATCGAGGTGACGCGCCGTGATGTGGCACAGCGGCAGAAACGAAATGCTGACCAGCCCCGGGTGCATGTCGAACCCCAGCAAAGAACATTGAATATTGGACGCGATGTTGCCGTGCGTCAGCATCGCGCCTTTGGAGTTTCCTGTTGTGCCCGAGGTGTAAACGATCGTGGCGAGGTCGTCCGGCTGGATGGATCGCGCCTGGGTTTCGATCTCAGCCCCCAAATCCTCCGGGCCTTCGCTGGTGATGGGACCCATCGTCACGCATTTGCCAGCGAAGGGAGCCAAGTCTCCGGCGAACTCGACCGGATCCATCACGACGACCTTCTCGATTTGTGTCTTCGGTAGAACCGACAGAATTTTTTCCAGTTGCTGGCCGGATGACAGGAAGATGACGCGGCAGCCCGAATCGTTCAATGCGAACGCGGTCTGGTCTGCCGTCAGGGTGGTATAGAGCGGCACGGTGACGGCGCCGAGCAGCAGGGAAGCGATGTCGGCCGTCGGCCACTCGGGACGATTCTCACTGAGAATGGCGACGCGATCGCCGCTCCGGATGCCCCACGAATGCAGGGCGCGAGCCGTACGCGCGACGCTCCGGCCAAATTCGCGGGAGGTGATGGGAATCCACTTCCCGGTCTCGCGGTAAATCATGATGCGGTCGAGATCGCGCTCGACCGCAGCGAAGAAAATATCGTTCAGAGTGGGGATACTCATCTGTCTTTCGGGTCCCGGTCGCGGGAGCTGATCTAGGGAATTGCTCCGACTGAACTGTACTGTTTTGGGCTGCGTTTGAGCAACGTGAAAGGGCGCGCGACCGGGTACTGAGTCGTTTCCCGAGTTTACCGCGAGGCGGAACGCGCGGTATGCTGGGCTCATACTCCCGTGGGGGGAGTTCCACATGCACAAGAGATACTCGGCCGGATTGGCCGCGGCATTCCTGCTGGTTAGCTTGCTTGCCGCCAGCGCCCCGGCATTCGCACAGACCAAGAAGGAGGCTTTGAGCATGCCTAAAGTGGGCGACATGGCTCCCGACTTCACCCTGAAGTATTTTGATGGCACTGATCGGAAGGACGTGAAGCTGAGCGACTATCGCGGCAAGAAGAATGTCGTGCTGGCCTTCTTCGTCTTCGCCTTTACTGGTGGTTGAACGCAGCAAATGAAAAACTTCCAGGCGAACTTAAAGACCCTGGAAGCAACCGACACCCAGGTCCTGGGTGTGAGCATGGATAGCTGGTTCTCGAATAAAGCCTTCGCCGACCAAATTGGAGTTACCTTCCCGCTGCTCAGCGATTGGGGCGGCAAAGTCACCCGCGAGTACGGAATTTATAAAGACGAATACCAAGCCCCGCGCCGCGTGAACTTCCTGATCGGAAAAGATGGAAAGATCATTGAAGAGCAGGTAGATAAGGATGCCATCGATCCGACGAAGATCGTCGACACCTGCCAGCGGCCCAAGATGAAGAACTGAGCGGAAGAACTTAAGTTGGAAGAACCAAGCTGGCCGCGGCGACCGCGCGTCGCGACGCAGGCGACAGCTTTGTCATCCTGAGCCGAGCACGACGGCCAGCGAAGCGAGCCGCCGCGCGCAGTCGAAGGATCTCCACCCGCTCCGCTGCGCAGAAAGTGCTCCCTTGGCGGACCAGAATCGATGGGCGCTCGATTCCATGACGGGAATTGCCGAGCCTATAGGGATCCTTCGCCGTGTGCGCTCATTCGCGCCCGCCTCGCTCAGGATGACAATTGTTCGATTTCCTAAGTCCATCCCCGCCAACCACTTCCTGTCTCGCGGGAAACTAAACTGCCTCTATTGTGTTTACACGGACGTCGGTAGAATCGACGCATGCGGATCTTTATTCCGCTTTGGGGCGAAGAAATGAAAACACGCAAGTTTTGGCTTTCCATATTCGTACTGGCAAGTTTTGCCTTCGTGCTGCAATTTTCAACTTTAGCGAGAGCGCAAGATCAAGATCAGGACCAAGATCAGGGCGATCAGGATCAGTCGCAGGATCCCCCAGCACGCGTCGGGCGGCTGAACTTCTCCCAGGGTTCCGTCTCGTTTCGGCCGGCCGGAGAGGATGACTGGGTCACTGCGGTTCCGAACCGCCCGATGGTGACCGGCGATGATCTGTGGACCGATGAAGATTCCCGCGCCGAAGTCCACGTGGGTTCGGCCGCGCTGCAATTAGGTGCAAAGACGGGGATCACGCTTCTCGAACTCGACGATCACACCACGCAGATCCGGCTGGCACAGGGATCGCTCGATCCTGGATGTCCGTCACGTCGACGATGATGACGCCTACGAGGTGGACACGCCGAACATCGCGTTCAGCCTGTCGCAGCCCGGAAAATACCGCATCGACGTGAGCGCAGACGGACGTCAGACGTTCACGACCGTCTGGCATGGCCGCGGCCGGGTTACCGGCGGAGGTTTCACCTATAACGTCGTCGCGGGTCAGTCCGCCTCTTTCACTGGCGACGAGCAGCATGTGGATTACGATCTCGGCCAGGTTCCTGAACAGGACGATCTCGACAACTGGGCTTTCGATCGCGACGATCGCGAGGATCAGGCCGACTCAGCGAATTATGTTTCCCGCGAGATGACCGGCTATGAAGATCTCGACGCGTACGGCGATTGGAGTTATGTGGCGGGATACGGGCCTTGCTGGCGTCCGCGCGGGATCGCCATGGGATGGGCTCCGTATCGCTTTCGGTCACTGGGTCTTTGTCGGGCCCTGGGGCTGGACCTGGGTGGAAGATGAGCCTTGGGGCTTCGCGCCATTTCACTATGGCCGCTGGGCGGCCG
Source organism: uncultured Acidobacteriota bacterium (assembly GCA_963765015.1). Classification (GTDB taxonomy): domain Bacteria; phylum Acidobacteriota; class Terriglobia; order Terriglobales; family Acidobacteriaceae; genus Sulfotelmatobacter. Next base: position 62,635 of record CAVXVD010000145.1, read on the forward strand.
TGAACGGCGGATGGTTCTGGGTTCCAGGCCCGGTCGTGGTGCGGCCGGTGTGGGCTCCGGCGCTGGTCGCTTTCGTCGGCGGAGGCCCCGGGTTCCGCTTCTCGGCGGGAGTGGGCGTGGGATGGTTTCCCTTGGCTCCGGGAGAAGTCTTCGTGCCCGGATATCACGTCAGCCGCGGCTATGTTAATAACGTCAATATCACCAACACGACGGTGACCGTCACGCGGGTCACGACTGTGTACAACACGGTGATCGTCAACAAGAGTACGACGATTAACAACATTACCTACGCGAATCAGAGGGCAAACAATGGCGTGACGGTGGTCTCGCACGATGCCTTTGTGAACGCGCGTCCGGTGGCGCAAAACGTGATGAAAGTGGATCCGCGCGAGCTCGCGGCCGCCCCCGTAAGTCACGTAGTGGCTGCCGAGCCGGTGCGCAGCAGCGTAGTGGGCGCTGGACGTCCTGTGACGGTCCGACCCCCGGCTGCAGTCATGAACCGGGCGGTGGTCGCTGTCCGAACACCTCCAGCACCGCAGCGACCGATTGAACAGCGGCAGGCGCAGGCGGGTGGGCATCTCAACCAGCAGGCGCTGGTTCACCCTCTCGGTCCAGCGCGGCCCGTGCAGGCGAATCAGCCCGCTACACGGCCTACCACGCAGGATGGCTTCCATCCCTTCAGTGCGGGGAACAGTGGGAATAACCAGGTCCGGCAACTGCCGCAATCTCCGCCGCGAACCTACGAGCAACAGGGAAGCGCGCAGCCTGAAAACCGGAATCCAGAAGCCCCGGTAAACCGCACCGGGCAGCCGGGCAACCGCCAACCGCAGGAGAATACAAGGCCCGTTCCGCAGCCCACGCATCCGCTGGTGAGGCCGACGCCGCCGGTGCAGGAGCGAACGCCGCAACAGGAGCAGCAGCAGGAGCAGAAGTTCAACCAATGGCACCAGGAGCGGCCGGCCACGCCTCCGCCGCAGCCCAAGCCGCAACCGCAGCCCAAGCCCGCGCCGCCGCCGAAGTCGGAACCGGCGAAGAAGGGCCGTTGACGCTGACGGCTTGCGGTTGATAGGGTTCGCATGAGATGCAAGTGCGGACCACACAAGCAATGACCACGCCGGGAGCGCGCACAATTCTCCCGGCGTCGTTTTTTCTGGGGATGCTTCTGGCATCCAATACCCGGGCACGAAAATGAGCGAAGCCAAGCGTCCCACCATCAACTGGATGGATGTACTGTGGCTCCTGTTTCTGGCGGGACTGGCGCTGCTGCCGCCGGTAAAGGAGGTTCACAAGCAACTCATCCTGCTGGCATTCGGCATCGTGCAACTTGGGGAGGCGTGGGTCGTCGCGCGACTGCCTAATCGTGGTGCAGCTTACATTGTTCTGATCAAGATTGGTCTGGCGACGGTGCTGGTCGACCATACCGGCGAACTGAGTATCAACAGCAGCTACTGGCCAATCTACTTTCTGCCGGTGGTTACCGCGGCGGAGTACTTCGGTCCGTGGGCCACGTTGCTCTGGACGGCGTTTGCCTCAGCGGCGTACTGTTCCTATCTGTATCAAGCCTGGCTGGAATACGGGGACATCCCTCTGGATGCGTACCCGCTGCTGGCCATCCGCCTGCTGTTCTTTTTTCTCGCGGCGACAGTGGTGAATCGCTTTGTGATCGAAAGCCGCCGGCAGACGCAACGCTATCAGGAGACCGCTGAGACCCTGGCGGAAACCAACCGGCGGCTGGAGCAGGCGCAGGCGGAAGCCCGGCGTTCGGAGCGCCTGGCCGCGCTGGGCCAGCTTTCCGCAGGACTGGCGCATGAAATTCGCAATCCGCTGGGCGTGATCAAAGGTTCGGCCGAGATGCTGACGCAGAAGCTGGGAGAATCCAATCCGCTGGCGACCGAGCTCGCGGGATATATTTCGACCGAGACGAATCGCCTGAGTGCCCTGGTGACGCGATTCCTTGATTTCGCGCGCCCGCTGCACGCCGACCTCAGCCCCCAGGATGTGACGGCGATCCTTGACCGGGCTTTGAATGACGTTGCGCAATTCTGGAAGGGTGCGCCCGTGCGGGTGGAGAAACACTACCAGGCCAACCTTCCCACCGTGGCGCTGGACGAGAGTCTCTGCGAGCAGGCGTTCGTCAACATTATTCAGAACGCTTACGACGCGATGAGTTCGAGCGGCGGCGGGCAGTTGCACGTGGATGTCGAACGATCCCAAACCAGAACGCGCGAAGGAAGCACGATCGAAGGAGTCGAAGTCCGTATCGCGGATACCGGTCCCGGAGTCCCGTCTGAGTTGCAGGAACAAATTTTTAATCCCTTTGTGACCACGAAGAAAACGGGCGTTGGACTCGGCCTGTCCATTGTTTCGAAAATCATCGACGGCCATCACGGTTCGATCCGCATCGAAGATGCGAACGCCGGCGGCGGATCGGGAACGGGTGCGCGCTTTGTGATATTTTTCCCGGCAGTGAGCGCAGCGTCAGCGGCCGGGGCCAACGCTCATCTGGTGATTTCGTGAAGTGCGCTAAATTAAGAAAAAACTGATGCCTGCAATTTTGATTGTCGAAGACGAGGCCAAGATGCGCCGCCTGCTCGAGTTGAATCTCGGGGAGGACGGATTCTCTACGTTTTCTGCCGGAGATGCCGAAACCGGCCTCAAGCTGCTGCGTGACAATCCCATCGACCTGGTGCTCACCGATCTGAAACTCCCCGGCATGAACGGCCTGGAGTTTCTGCAAACCATCAAGCGGCAGAATGCAGCTCTTCCCGTCGTCGTGATGACGGCCTTCGGTAGCGTCGAAACCGCTGTGGAAGCCATGAAAGCCGGCGCCAGCGATTACGTGCTGAAGCCGTTTTCGCTGACTGAGATGCGGATGGTCATCCACAAAGAACTGGATGTCCGCAATCTGCGGGAAGAGAACCGGTCGTTACGCGAGGCGTTGGGAAAGCGTTATGCGCATCCCAACGTCGTGGCCCGCAGTCCGAAGATGCAGGAAGTGCTGGCCACGGTCGAGCGCGTGGCGCCGACGAATGCGACCGTTTTGCTGGGCGGGGAAAGCGGTGTGGGAAAAGATCTGATCGCCCGCGCCATCCACGAAAAATCACGGAGAGCCTCCGGGCCTTTTCTCAAGATCAACAGCACGGCGATCCCCGAGAATTTGCTGGAAAGCGAATTGTTCGGATTTGAGAAAGGTGCATTCACCGGAGCCGTGGCCAGCAAACCCGGCAAGTTCGAATTAGCCGATAAGGGCACATTGTTTCTCGATGAAATCGGGGATGTGCCTCCAGCAACGCAGGTGAAACTGCTGCGGGTCTTGCAGGAGCGCGAATTCGAGCGCTTGGGCGGGACGAAAACCGTGAAGGTCGACGTTCGCCTGATTGCGGCCACGAACAAGGATCTTCGTGAAGCGCTCGAGCAGGGCACATTTCGCGAGGATCTTTACTACCGCCTCAACGTGGTACCCATCGACATTGCTCCTTTGCGCGAGCGCCGGGAGGATATCCCGGATCTGGTGAATCTGTTCGTCTCCCGCTTCTCCGGCGAGTCCGGCAAGCCGGTAGAAGGCATTTCTCCGGAGGCGATGCAGATTCTGGTGAACTATCACTGGCCGGGCAATGTCCGCGAGCTGCAAAACATTGTCGAGCGAGCCTGCGCCTTGGCCAAAGGAAACGTGATTGAAGCTTCAGATATTCACCTCGATGTGCGTCCCACCAAGGCGGGGAACGGGCCTGCGGGATTTCTTCCCGATGGCATGACGCTCGAACAATGGGAAGACGAAATGGTGCAGGAGGCGCTGCGGCGCGCCAACGGCAACAAAAGCCAGGCCGCCCGCCTGCTCGGCCTGTCGCGCAACGCGCTGCGCTACCGCTTGTCGAAGATTGGCATCGCCGACGAGAGCGAGAAAGAATAAGAGCGGCTGAGATTCCGTAGCGGTCGTCATCCTGAGCGAAGAAACAGCTTCGCGAACGCTAAGCTAATTCTTAGTCGTGGATCCCTATCGCTGCGATTGACGCCTCGGCTTGGTGTTCTGCCCAGGAAAACGGGGACAGGGCCCCTACCCCATTTTCTGCGTCCACTCGCTCGATGAAGAAACTACCGAACGTCCCGTCTGCCCCAATATTTTCTCCAGAGGTCAATGAGTGAGATGGGGATGTTACAACAGAAAGCAAGACCCGGTCGCTAGCCCGCGCGGGGCTAGCAACCAATCCCGAGTTGTACTGCCACGACGAATCGATCCAGGTTGAACAGCGATTCCCGCTGAACGACGCCAACGGGCGGCCAAGTCAAATCTATCGTGGCTGCAACCTTGAAAGCGTTCTCGCTGGGCTCACCACCGACCCATACGCACCGCAGCATCCGTAGGATGGTTAGGCGGTAACCAGTAGCCTCGAGGTCCACGTTCGGGAAAAGGTCTTTGCATGCGGCCATACCGGTAGCCGCGTCGGGTTTCTGGGAATACTCCCACATTACCTTGAGGTCAGCCGCATCCACCACAGGAACGCTTTCACCGGGTTTGCCAAGCAGGTTATCGATCTCGCTCATTTTCTAACTCCCGTAACCATCTTAAGCGTCCGGCATTTTGAGTGTAATGGCGATATTTCGCCAATTAACATGTCAGCCAATCTGGCTTACGTCCTAACGACCTCAGAAATAGTAAGATACGTGCGCGGAACTCAGGTGTCGGTTGGGAGGGAAAATGCTGGAAGGATTGTTCAGTCCGTTGCACCTCGTAGTATTGGTTCTGGTGGCACTGATTGTCTTCGGCTTACCTCTGCTAATCGTATTTCTCTTGGCCCGATGGCTGGACAGACGCCTGCAACGTCGACCGGGCATCAGAGTGTCGATTCTCGGCATAGTGATGGGCGGTATCACCGATGTTGTCTCATCAAGTATTCTCGCAATGCCCGTGATTATTTACGTGATGGTGAAGCATGACCTCTTTCATGCTCCCAACGGCTCCGCCGCAATCGCCCCTCTTATTCATTCAAGCGCCTGGCTGTATGGGCTGCAATTAACGATTGGCATCGGCTGTTCTGTTCTAGGCGGGTACGTTGCGGCCTGGATCGCCAAACATGATGAACCGCTCAACGGGCTACTCTCATCATATTTATGCGCTGCCATCGGGGTCTACTCCTTGTTCTCGGGCATAGACTCACAATCGGTGTTTGTTCAAATACTCCTCCTAGTAATCGCTCCCGCTTTCGCTTTCCTTGGCGGTTATCTTAGGCAGTCACAGAAACGCATGGGGCGTGCGCTGGCATAGTGGGTCTTTCGCGCTGCGTCAACTGTTGTAACCACGCCATTCCACTCATTGAGAGGTTTTGAGAGAAAAGAAAAACGGGGAGAGACGGGACGTGCCCCATTTTCTGAGTCCAGCCATCCACTCTCACTCCGATTTCAGCAGCATGCAAGTCACATCGTCATGCTGCGGCGTATTCCCGACGAAGAGATCGACCTCGGCCATCAGCCGCTTGAGCATTTCGTTGGGTTCCGTCGCCTGGTTCAGGCCAATCGCACTTAGCAGGCGAGACTCACCATATTCGTCCTGATGGGCGTTCTCGGCTTCCACTAATCCATCGGTGAAAATGATGAGCCAGTCTCCCGGAGCCAGCGTGACCGTGGCGGATTCGTATTTTGCTTCAGGCATGATGCCGAAGGGCAGGCCGCCGACATCGAGGCGTTCGATCTGCCCACTCGACCGGCGCAGGATGGGATTATTGTGGCCTGCGTTGATGTAATCCACGGTGCGGCGGACGGGGTCGTACTCGGCGAGGAAAGCCGTGGTGAAACGCAGCCCGCCCTGACTGTTGGAGCAGGCATAGCGATTCATGTTGGCGGCGAGTTCGGGCAGAGCCACCTGCGCCGTGGAAAGCGTCTTCAGGCTCGCCTGAAATGTCGCCATCAGCATGGCCGCGGGAATGCTCTTGCCGGCGACGTCCGCCACGGCGAGCACCACGCGATTGTCCGCAATCGTCTTTCCGGGCCGCGGGAATACGTCGTAATAATCCCCAGCGACCGTGTTGGCCGGACGCGTGGCGTAGGCGAGCGCCAGGCCTGGAATCTGCGGAGGCACGCCGGGCAGCAGCCATGTCTGTATTTCGCGCGCGATCTGCAGGTCGCGTTTCATCACCACGCGGTCGGCAATCTCCAACATCAGAAGCAGTAGCAACAGCAGCGCCGCCCAGAAGTGGAAATCGAATTCCACGGCGTAAACCTTGCCAGCCTCGCCCGTGTATTCAAATGCTCCGTGTGGGACAACGAGCAGGATCAGCGCAAACAGCAGCAGAACCCGGCGAGCCGGCGAAAGCTTTTCAAATACCGCCCAGAAGAATTCCTTCACGACATGCAGCCGCCGTCCGCGGTCCGTCAGGCCCTCGGGCGTTTTGGCTGCGACATCTTTGGAATACAGGCGATAACTGGCGCGAGCCTCAGACTCAAACTGCGACCACAGTTGGCTGACTTCCAGGCCTTCCGTCACCCGCCGCCAGAAATTCCGCAGGCGCATGCCCAGCGGCAGATTCTGTGGGACGGGCTGTCCAGCGGGCGGGGAGGTGGCCATGCGATAAGAATTATAGAGGAAAGCGCTGCCGGAAATTTCCTACTCGCTCAGGGTGACAGGCACGCTCAGAACAAATTCAACTGCTCGTCGAATCCTTCGACCGGCCACTTCGTGGCGTAAGCAGGACGCCGGGCGCGAGTGATTTTATATTTCTCGCGCAAGTGCCCAATCAGTTGCGAGAGTCGCTTGGCGTAAGCCGGCGGAAGGAATGCGCGGTCCTGATATCGCTCGCGGTAGTTCGCCGCCAGATGCGGAAAGTTCTGCTCCAGAAAAGGAATGAAAACGGCCGCGGAGCACGGTTTCAAAAACAGCGGGTTCGCGAAAACATAATCCGCTCCCGCTGCGGCGGCGGCGCGAATCAGTGCTTCCAAGTCTTTGGGAGCGTCGGTGATTCCCGGAACCACCGGTGAGCAACTCACGCCCGCGCGCAAGCCCGCCTGCGCCAGCATGCGGACCGCGTCCAGCCGCAAGTCAGGTCGTGGTGCACGTGGCTCGAGAATCCGGGCAAGATCTACATCCAGCGTGGTGACCGTGATGTGAATCGAGAGCCGGTTTGTTTTCGCGACCGCCTGCAACAGTTCAAGATCGCGGACTACCAGATTCGACTTGGTCACGATGCCGAGTTCGAATCCACGGCGCCGGGCGAACTCCTCGAGAATTCCGCGCGTCACTTCGTAGCGGCGTTCCGCCGGCTGGTAAGGATCGGTCGCCGTACCGAGAGCGATTGATTCGCCCGGTTTCACGCGGCGCAGTTCGTGACGCAACAGCTCCGCGGCGTGATCCTTGACGTAAATCTTCTGTTCGAACTCCATTCCGTCCCGCATCTCCATAAATTCGTGGGTATAGCGCGCGTAGCAGTAGCGACACCCGAACTCGCACCCGCGGTAAGGATTGATGGTCCACGAGAAGGGCATGGCCCGGTTGCTCACGCAGCGGTTCAGCAGCGATTTTGCGGGTAGGGTGAAGTACTCAACGTTGTGGCCCTCGCGCAGGGTCTCCGCTTCCGAAGCCAGCCGGGCGATTCCCACGAGGCGAGCTTTCTCGGGCAGCGGAAGCAGAGGCAGGAACGACATATTTCGCCGTTTGTTCGCCTATAGTAAATCCGGCAGACGGGGGACGTCAAGCTCGCCGCGGAGAGAACTTCTAGTTCATGGGACCCGGGCAACCTGCCCTTGGCAGCCGGCAATCAAAACTCTATCGCGTGAAATGTTTCGGGACCCTCGTTGTCCATGCGAAGGGAGGGACCTATTTTTCCAATAGCTCTTCAGGGAAGAGTGGCGTAATATCTCAGACTTCTGAAGGCTGGCGAGGGGGCTCGTTGGCGAAGCATACCCTGGGCGGGGTGTCTCTGCGAAAAATTTTGATTTTGTTCTGGGCGGCAGCACTCATTGCTGTTGCTGCGATGGCCTATACCGGTCCGGTCGGTTGGGATGCCCAGATTTACTGGAAGGCCGTGCAAAACCTCCGCGATGGGGGCGATCCCTATGCCGTGGGCATCGCGGCGCAACAGGCTTTTCAAAGTCGCCCGTCGCCCAATCCCGCAGATCACGTCCCTTTCGCCTACGTCTATTCGCCCATGACGTTGCCCTTGCTGCGCTTCCTCATGGTCCTGCCGAATTGGCTGCTGGGGGCGCTTTATGGGTTGGCCGTGGCCGCAGGATTTTCTCTGGAATTGTGGGCCGGTTTTCAGATGGCGGAGGAGCACGAGCGCCCCTGGCTGGCGTTGATGCTGCCGGCGGTCGCCTTCTTCCCCGGACTCGTCACCGACGATGCGCTACTGAGCGGAAACATCGCGTACCTCCTTTACGGACTCATCCTGGCTGCGGCAGTTCCGGGCTGGAAACGTGGCCGATGGTTCTGGTACTACGTCGCCGTGCTGGCCGCATCCATTGTGAAGGTGCCTTTACTGACGCTGCTGGCATTCCCGATTCTCGTCGGCAAGCGGCAATGGGTTCCCGCCAGTGGCACGGCCGTTGCAGGCTTGTTGCTAGTGGGCGCACAGGCACGGCTCTGGCCCGTGCAATTCCACGAATACCTGGTTGCACTCCGGCTTGTCTTTGACGAGGTCCACGACTTCGGCTTCGGACCGGCTGGCGTATTCGGCCGGACCCTCTGGCAAATGGGATGGTCTTATTCTTTCGCCAGCACGATCCTGTACCTGATCTCTACCTGCACGGTTGGCATCATTGTGCTGGTACTGGCCAAGCGCGTGCGCGAAAACAAAATCACCCGCGAAACGTGGATTCCGGTGGCGCTTGTGGCGACGCTGCTGTTTTATCCGCGCATCATGAAATACGATCTCGCCGCGCTGACCGTCCCCATGCTGTTGATTGGTTGGCGCACGCTGCGGAGTGCCGCGCAGTATTCTTCGCCCGGCATCTTCGAAGTACGCTCCCCGTGGTTCACTGGAAAGGTCGTCGTCGGTGTGTTCTGCTTCGGCGCCGCGAACGTCATCACGGTGGCCGGCCCCGCGTATATGCCGGTGGAGTTGATGGCCTTACTGACAGTCTTCGCGTGCGGAGCATTGTCGATTTACGAACCCCATGCACGTCGCCTCGAACCAGGTCAGCTGGTTCTGGAAAGCGAATTACCTTTCCCGGTCGAGGATGCGGTGCCGGCGGCGATGGAAGCTACCTAGCGAACGTCTGGCCCGGAGCACATCGGACGCGTTTTGAAGTGTTAACTCTCCCGCAAACTCATTTCAACAGTCCGTAGACTTCCACCTCGCCGCGCGTGCCGAAGTACACGCGTCCATTCACCACTACCGGAATCACGAAACGTGTGGCGAACGCAGCGCGATCGCGCTGGCTGTTCTGCTCCGAGGTATAGAGCGGTTCACCGAGTTTTGTGGCGTCGAATGCATAGAGGACCGCAGGCTTGTTGTCGGGGCCGTTCCATGTTTTCGTGGAGATGGCCCAAACGACGGCGTTCGTATTGCCGTTGGCCGAGATGGAGGGTGTTGCGCCGGACGTTACAAACTTTGTGGCGGAGGACTCGCTCGGTCTTAGCTGGCCATTCTTAACCGCATAGCTGCGAAGGTAGTCACCGCTGGCGGCGAAAAAGGCGCGGCCATTCCAGTAGGCCATCGCACCTAAGCCGACGCCAGGCAGGTGGATGATCTGCAGCAGATCGTCGCGATCACGCTGATACTTGCCCATGTTGTCGCGGTCGATCACATAAATGGTGGAGTCCTTTGTCGGCTGCAGGAGCAGGTGACGATGCGGGCCGGGCTGATCGGGCAGGAGCGTCGGACCACTGGAACCGACGTCGGTGTCGGCGTGGCTGATGCGCTCCTGATCGTGCGGCGTGAAATAGTCGCGGATCGCGAGCGTGGAACCGTCGAGCTTCAGGACGGAGTCTCCGTAGTCGCGGCCTCCAAAAGCCGCGTCAAACGTGCCATTCCCGGTGGGCACGAAGAGATTACCCTCGGCGTCAGCAGCAGGGCCGGTATCGCTCAACCAGATTCCGGCTTCGCTTCCGTCGGGATTGACGTTAAGCACCGCTTTCTGCGCCAGCGTCTGCGTGTCGTACGCCATGACCCACCCGTGGTAGGGATCCACGTCACAGGATGATGCCCAGACCAGATAGACGGAGTTGTTCGCGAGCGTCAGTGCGGCGCGAGGATTTTCCCGCAGCGCATCGAATGCAACCTGCCCCTTGTTCGCCCCCGCACCCCTGCCCGGAATAGAAGCGGTGATGAGTTTTGGCCCGCCGAATTTTTCCGCGCCTGTGGTGACGGCGAGAGCGTGCAGGTGCTGGAAGTATTCGTCGTCGCCGACCTTGTGCGGAATCATGGTGCGCGCCAGGACGTAGAGCGTGCCCGTCTTGAGATCAATCACCGGAGTTGAGGTGATGCCTACTTCGGGCCGGATGAACGGGCAGTCCACCATACCTTCGGACAACCCCGTGACTCCGTGCGCTTTGTCGAGAAAACTCACATGCCAGAGTGGCCGATCGCCGGGACGATTGGCGTCAAAGGCATAGACGCTGTCGCGCTCCGTGGCGACAAAGAGCACATCGTGAGTTCCTTTGCCGGGAACCTCGACCGCTGGAAGGAACAGCGGCTGCGCGTAGACGGCGCCGTCCACTTTAAAAGCTCCCAGCTTGCCGAACTGCGTGGCGTTCACGTTCTGCGGCGTCAGGATTCTTTCGTGGAGCGTTGCGCCCGTCCGCGAGTTGTTATATTGGGATGTCGTGACCTGAGCGCAGGCGGAGATTGCGGAAAGCAGAAGGGCGCAGCAAACGAGTGATCTCATCGACTTCCCCCGGAGAGAGAATAGGGGTCCTAAAATGATTCCAATCTTCTTTCTCAGATTCCTTTCAGCGTCAGCTGATTTTCGCTGCGCTTCGCCTATTGCTTTTCCGGCGCGTCCTCCGCAGGTTTGGCGAAAAGCTTCGGGTCGAGGCTGGGATTCAGTTCGATCTTCTTGAACTCCGCGGTGCTGGTCGACTGGCCGTTCTGCTTGTTCTCATGCTTGTAGGGCATGGTCAGGCCGTCGGCAGTGCGCCAGTCAGCCAGGTCCGTCTCACCATCCACAGGGCCGGATTGTCCCATCGCCTTATATTTCTCCTGCAGAATATGGCCGCTCTTTGGATCAACGTACCAGCGAACCCAGGGAATGGCGCCACCGATGTCGAGAATGGCGGCGTCCACATCGCCAATTTTCTCCGATCCCGCAGCCGTAAACGTGAAGGCCGGATCGTCCGCGTGCTGTGCGACATACACAAGGTCGTGGTGAACCTGCGAGAGCATTTCCGACTTCTGCGCGGGAGGCATGCTTCGCGTTCCCATGCCCGGCAGCGACATGAACGCAGCGTTGGGCGAAGCCACGATTGTCAATGTGCCCTGCGGAATCTGCATCTCGACGTGCATGCTGTCGGGGAACGCGAGGTAGACGTCGACCGGAGACGCTGGACCGCCCCCATCGCTTTCGGCGATGTTTACGTGCATGCTCTTGATGCTTTGCAGCTTCGGTAGTCCGCCCATGGCGGCGGCCACTTTTGCCGCGAGGGCTTTCCCCTCGGCATTTGAGGCGCTGGGTGCTGATGCGCCGGGTCCAGCTTTCTCATCCTGCGGTTCGCCCGGCGGCGGTGAAATCGTGATGTCGAGCTCTTTCACTGGCCCCAGCGATGACAGCGGCTTGTCGAATTCTTTCGTGTTGCCCACGACCAGCACGGCCAGTTGATCCTTGTGCAGATACTTCGCCGCTACCCGGTTCACATCGGCCGCGGTGACCTTCTTGATTTCCGCCTGATACTTATCGAGCCAGTCCGGGGGATATCCGTAATACTCGTAGGTCATGCGTTCGCCCAGAATCTTGTCGGGCGAGTCGAGACGGAAAATGAACGTATTCAGAATGGCGTCTTTGGCCCGCTGAATTTCGTCGTCCGTAATCGGCTGCTTCACTAGATCGTCGATGTCCTCGTCGGCGGCTCGAATGGATTCGATCGTGCTCTGGCTCTTGGTGCCGATCGTGATCTGGAGAATGCCCGGGTGTCCGAAGTTGGTGCCAATGCCACCACCGACGCCGTACGCCAATCCCCGCTTCGTTCGGATGTCGTTAAACAGGCGCGAGGAAAATCCCCCACCGAACGCTTCGTTGAAAACGCTGATCGCGTAGTAGTCGGGATTGTCGCGGGTCGTGCCCATTGCCACCATGCGAATGTTGCTCTGGTTCACATCGTCTTTGGGAACGAGATAGTAGCCGGGCTTCGCCGGATTGTACTTTACCTCATTCTTGGGAAGCTTCGGCCCCTTCGGCCACGATTCGAAAGCCGCGCGCAAGCGAGCTTCCATGGCGGCAGAATCAAAGTCTCCGCTGATGCCAAGAATGATGTTATTGGGGTGTACGTACTTTCCGTGGAAATCGATCAGATCCTGGCGAGTGACCGCCGCGACCGTCGCGTATTCCGCCTCGCGAACATAGGGATTGTCTTTGCCGTAGGCGAGAATGCCGGCTTCCCGCTGCGCGATCTCCCCCGCGTCATCGTTGCGGCGTGAGATTCCGTCCTGCTCTTCTTTCTGCGCGATATCAATTTTCTCCGCGCGGAATTCAGGATTCTGCAGCACATCGACGAAGACTTTGAACACGTCGTCGAGATCGCCCTTCAGGCACGAGAAACTTGCGGTCGTCGAGTCGGGCCCTCCGCCGGTTTCCACTTTGGCCGCGCGGACTTCGAGGAAGTCATCGAGCTGATCGCCCGTCTGCGTCTTGGTGCCGCCGGTGCGCCAGACCTCTCCGTAAATATCGACCAGCCCCGTCTTGCTGGCAGGCTCGTTGACCGAGCCGCCGCGGATGCGCGCCGTGCCGTCAATCAACGGTAGCTCATGATCCTCCTGCAGAAAGATGACCATGCCATTCGTCAGCTCGATGCGCTTGGGCTGCTGCGGCTTAAACGCGGGCAACTGCGGAATCGGAATCTGCTTCCAGCTGGTCGCTTGAGCGGCAGCCTGCGGAATTTGAATCCAGAGCGCGCCTATCGCCAGCAGCGCGATTGTGATGAGAGTCTTCTTCGTTGCGCAGTTCGTCATTGCGCACCCCCTTGATTCCCAGCATCCCCCGAGGGTTGATCGCCCCCATGCGGAGCACCGCCGCCCGAATTCTCGATCCATCCCACGGTTCGATTTGTGTCGTTAAAGACTTCATTCGCGACGCGGCGGATGTCGGCTTTCGTTACCTGGTCGATGCGATCGACCGAGCGAAACAGTTCCCGCCAATCGCCGTAGCGCGTCTGGTAAGTCGCCAGCTGCGTAGCCAGCCCTTCGTTGTCGGCGAGGCCGCGAATCAGGCCGGCTTTGCTGCGTGTCTTGATCATCTTCAATTCGTCGTCGCTGATGTCCTCTTTTTTCAGCCGATCGATCTCGCTGTGAATCGCGTCCGCCATTTCCTGCGGCTTGTGTCCGGGCAGCGGGACCGCGATGAAGGCGAACAGGTGGGGATACTTGATGCCCGGGTATCCAGTCAGCCCTTCCGCGAATGAGGCGATTTTTTTGTCGCGCACCAGCGACCGGTAAAGACGAGACGTGCGGCCTTCCGACATGAGGTCGGTGATGGCGTCAAACACCGCATCATCTTTGCTGCGGTAATCGGGACGGTGATAGCCCTCGATATAAATCGGCTGCGTCTTCTCCATCAACACGACCCGGCGCTCGGAATTCTGCGGCGGCTCGGTAGTCGTGATTTCGTCCGGCTCCGGATGCGCGGGCAACCGTCCAAAATATTTTTCGAGGATCGGCAACGCCTGCTCCGGCTTGATATCTCCGGCCACGGCCACGACCATGTTCGACGGAATGTAATACTTGTCGAAGAATTTCTGCGCATCGGTCGCTGAAAAGTGGTTCAGGTCCGACATCCACCCGACCGTCGGACGGTGATACGGATGCGCCGCGAAGGCTTCTTCGGTGAACTGTTCCAGCAGCCGGCCGAACGGGCTGCTGTCGGTGCGCATGCGGCGCTCTTCAATCACGACATTCCGCTCCTTGTAGAACTCGCGCAGCACCGGATGCAGAAAGCGCTCAGATTCCAGGTACGCCCAAAGCTCGAGCCGATTTTCCGGCATGGAATAGTGATAGCCCGTCTCGTCGTAGCTGGTGAAGGCGTTCATGCCTTCTCCGCCGTTTTGTTCGACGATCTTTCCGAACTCGTTGGGCTTGACGAATTTGTCAGCCTCGGCAATCGCGTCTTTCCAGGACTTTTCAAGCTGCTTCAATTTCTCAGCGTCTTGTCCGACAGGCTTGTCACGCTCTGCCAGGTAGGCGGCATACGCAGTCTCGACTTTTTCCAGCGCGGGCTTCTCGCTGGCATAATCGGTCGTCCCGATCGTGTCGGTGCCTTTGAATGCCATGTGCTCGAACATGTGTGCCAGCCCTGTGGCCAGCATGGGATCCTGCGCCGAACCGGCGTCGACCAGTGTGAAGAAGGAGAAGACCGGCGCCTCCGGCCGCTCGCAAATCATCAGCGTCAGGCCATTCGACAACTTCTTGACCGTCACGCGCTTTTCGAAGGAAGCGACGTCCTGTCCAAATCCCAGGGCCGTCAATGCGAGGCAGAATATAGCGATTTTCAAAGTGCGACTTTTCATCGAACCTCCAGCATAGAGCGGGGAACTCTATTCCAAGACATAGTTTGGACGGACCAGCAGGGCAGAAGTTTGAAAGTACGTGTCGGGCAGGGAGCTTGTCAAACCGCGGCGGTAGTTATCGGTGCGGGCTCAAGGCGCGCATTGAGCGGTCTGAGTCAGAACCCCGCCTGTGTCTCCATATTGTGGCACCCCAGCAATAGCCCGCGACCGGCCAAATGATCAGGTTTGGGAGCGTCATCCATAGGAGGGGACGAAGCGGAGGTATCTGGATGTAGCCATTCCTGTAAAAGTCGAACAGCGTCATCCACACAACCATGAACCCGCCGAAACCTAGAACTCCTATCCCCCACACGTACCGGGTGCGTCTTCTGGCTTGGGCTCGCCCGGATTCATCGTTTGGAAGTGGCCTGGTAAGTGTGTCAGACATTCTAATCTCCCAGTCGAAGGGTTTTAGTCCTCCGCGCGTATAGTGCACAATACTGACGAGGAGCGCGTGTGACCGACTCGAGCGTCGAAATTCAAGGCAAGAATCTGAAGCTCTCCAACCTGGAGAAGGTTCTCTATCCCGCCACCGGATTCACCAAGAAAGATGTGATCGACTACTACGTGCGGATCGCGCCTGCCATTCTGCCGCATCTGGCGGGTCGGGCGCTCACCCGCAAGCGTTATCCCGACGGCGTGGATGCGGAACCGTTCTTTGAGAAGAACGCGCCCATGCACAAGCCCGATTGGGTGAAGACGGCCCCCGTTTGGAGTGGCCGCAACCGGCGCACCGTCCACTACGTTCTGGCGGATGATCTGGCCACGCTGGTATGGCTGGCCAATCTTGCGGCGCTCGAGTTGCATCCGTCGCTGGCGCTGGCCAAGGACATCGAGTGCCCGACGGAGATGGTGTTCGATCTCGATCCCGGCCCGCCGGCCAACATCGTCCAGTGTTGCCAGGTCGCTCTGTGGCTGCGCGAAATTTTCGATCACTTTGGACTGCAGAGCTTTCCCAAGACTTCCGGCTCGAAGGGCTTGCAGATCTATGTTCCGCTCAACACGCCGACCACCTTCGAGGTCACCAAGATGTTCTCGCACGCCCTGGCCCAACTCCTGGAACACGATCACAAAGACCTGGTGTTATCGGAGATGAGCAAGCAGGCGCGCACCGGGAAAGTATTCGTCGACTGGAGTCAAAACGACGAACATAAAACGACGATAGCGGTCTATTCCCTGCGGGCGCGGGAACATCCCACGGTTTCGACGCCGGTCACGTGGGACGAGGTCGAGCGCGCGCTGAAGAAAAAAGATGCCGGCCTGCTGGTGTTCGAAGCGAAGAAAGTGGTCGCGCGTTTCGAGAAGATGGGCGACCTCTTCGAGCCGGTGCTGGAACTGAAACAGAAGCTGCCAGATCTGAAAGCCGCCGCTGCCGCGGCGAAAGAACAGGAGTCGAAGCCCATCGAGATTGCAGCGCAGGCGGGCGAGAACGATCCGCCGCCGAAGCCAGGCAGTTCCTCCGCTCGTGTGGAGGCGGACCCATTGGTCCGCCCGGACGTGCCAAAGACGCGCCCTGTGAAGAAGATCGCAAAGAAGTCCCCGGCCCCCAAAAAACCGCGCAAGTTATAATCTCTGCGGACTCATCTTCGAGCCACGGATTCCGCACCGATGCCGCAATTGTTCGCAGGAACTTCAGGATGGGCGTATCCGACGTGGAAGCCCGATTTCTATCCCGCCAAGCTGGCGCAGAAAAAGTTTCTGGGCCATTACGCGACCCAACTGAATACCGTCGAAGTCAATTTCACCTTCCGCCAGCTGGTGAAAGAAACGACCATTCAGAATTGGCTGCACGACACGCCGCCTCACTTCCGCTTCGGCATCAAGGCACATCAAGTCATCACGCACATCAAGCGCTTGAAGGGCGCGGAAGATTTCGTGCCGCGCTTTTTGGCGACCATTGAACCGCTGGCTGCCGCCGGCAAACTCGGTCCGGTGCTCTTCCAGTTGCCGCCGAATCTCAAGGCAGACTGCGCTCGGCTTAAAGATTTCCTGGCTCTTCTGCCGCGCACCATGCCGGCCGCTTTCGAATTTCGCCATGAATCCTGGTTCAGCGATGAGACTTGGGATCTTCTGAAATCCAGCGAGATCGCGCTCTGCGTCGCGGAAACCGAAACTCTGACCACGCCCGACGTCCCCACCGGAAAGTTCGTGTATTACCGCTTCCGCAAGCCCAGCTACACGGGCGAAGAGCGGCAGTCGATGATCGACCGCATCCAGCAGCACCTCGCTGCCGGCCGTGATGTGTTCGCGTATTTCAAGCACGAAGAGACTCCGGAAGGCGCACTCTACGCCGTGGATCTGCTGAAGGAAGTTAGCGCCTCGGAGTCAGCTTGATTCTCCGATGCAGATCGGCTGCGCTGGCGGTCGCCGGATTCACGGCGCTGCTTGCGACAGCCCGCGCGCAGGATCCCGCAGTGCGCTACGTGCACGTCTTCGTTGCCCTCGCCGACAACGCACATCAGGGCATCGTTCCCGTCGCTGCCGTCCTTGGAAACGGGGAAGACGCCGCGCGCAACCTCTATTGGGGCTCGGCGTATGGCGTGAAGACCTTCTTCAGCCGCAGCACTGACTGGACGCGCGTGCGTTGCGTTGAAAAACCGAAGCCTGAGATTCTGGAACGCTGTATCTTCACCCACCGCGTGGCGAATGTCGTTCTGATTGCGGATGCCTATCGCGGCTCAGAAATCCGCAAGGCCATTGTCGATTTTCTCGACGCCGCCTCGGGAGACCCGGAGATTCTGCCCGCAATAAACCTCCAAGGCGCATCGCGGCCGGAGATCCGCGGCGCAGCCAACCTCGTTGCCTATATCGGCCACGACGGCCTGATGGATTTTCAACTTGGTCCGCTTCCGTGGAAGAAGCAGGAGTTTCATCCCCAGGCGATCGTCCTGGCCTGCGCGAGCAAACAGTATTTTGGCGAACAACTGAGAGCCTCCGGCGCGTTCCCATTGCTGTGGACGACGAACCTGATGGCTCCCGAAGCCTACACGCTGAAGAGTGCTCTGGGCGGCTGGATTGCCGGCGAGACGAACGAGCAGATTCGCGACCGCGCCGCCGGCGCGTATGACAAATATCAGAAGTGCGGCCTCCACGCCGCGCACAGGCTGCTGGTCAGCGGCTGGTAGGCCGGTTCACCGATAGTATCGAGAAACGTCCGACTGCGGACAGTCCTCAATGAGCGCTATCGCCCTGGTTTCAACACTTGGGTTTTGGCGCATAATGCGGTTGGCAGTTTTCCATGAGCAACTGAACCCTCACGGCGATGAATTGCCCTGTCCAGGACCCGCCATTCAAGCTGATTCCGCCAACGACCTTCCCATTGTCGGAGATGGCCAGCCGGTACTGGTCGAGGGCCTTTACGTCGTTCGGATCGTCCTTGTCATAGCCGTCGAGCACCAGCAGTCCTTCGCCTTTCACCTGTGCCTTCACCTGCTCCGTGCTGGTTGTGCCCACCTTTTCGGCAAGCGCCGGAGACGCATTCGGACCCGATTTGCGCAGCAGCCACACAATCTTTCCCTGAACCGATCCCCCGCCCTTGGACGCGCATGTCTTGCACCCTGATCCCGTTTCCAATGTCAGTCCTGGCGGTAAAGACATCTCCTGAAGGATTGGTCCAGATGCCGCGCCACTCGCCCGCCACGCCGCCGGATTGCGCGGGGCGAGCCATGGCGCCGAGTAGAAGCAGACCGACCAGAAGAACTCGCTTCTTCATAGCTGTCCTTTCAAGCCACAAGGCGGCGCGCCCTGACAATCGCGCAGCTTCGCCGCTGTTTCGGTTGCAGAGAATTGTACGCGCGGGAGCAAGGTTGGGGCCTCAGGAAAGACGGATGAAGTTATCCGGGAATCACCTGCCGGTCAAAAAAGTCTGGAGAATTCCTTACTTGCCGCTCACAATCTGTGCCGCCCGGTCATAAGAGCCGATGTTGAAGGCGTTTATATAACCCAGGCCGTGCAACTTCTTACGCGCAACGCCGCTGCGCATCCCGCTCTGGCAGTGCAGCAGAAGCACCTGGTTCGTATCCTGCACCCGGCGCGGCAGGCTCTCTTCAATTCCGTCCAAGGGGAGATTGATGGCGTCTGGAGCAATACGTAACGGTTTATTGTGACGCCTGACTTCGTGCGTTGCTCCAACTATGCTTCACGAAGCAAGGTCCGCAACGTCAGGGAACTCCCCATCCTCACCGTGGAACGGATATATTGGGATTCCGTCAGCGAACAATTGCGCCTTTCGAAGGCTCCCGCCGGACAGCTTCCTTCCGTCGAAACGGGATTCTGCGCCGTCGGCTGAAAGAGCCCGAATCACGACGCGGGTCCTCGGCTCCCTTGCGAGCATTAGTTTTGCTAGAAGCCTCACCCAGCCTTTACCCTTCGGATCATCAGCGTATGCCGCCCGCAGCTTGCTTCCATCCGGTGAAACACAATATCCGTCAGGCGTCAGAGTCAACAGACCGACACCTTTGAGAACGATCCGACCATTCTTGACTTCGAGGCCAGGAGAGATTCCGGACGATCTTTTCCGCGGCAGAGTGGCGTTGGTCAGTCATGCGTTCGGTATCGAACCGCCTGCCGAAATCCGTCGCGGATCGCAGATGTGAGCGTGTCGGGAATTGTGGCCAGGAATGCTGGCCAGGTTTGAATCCTCGTTCCGTCGTACCAGAGAACTAATTGGTTGAGTCCGACACGAACTGCTTCACTCACCGGACACTCCATTTTGCGGATTCGAATCATTTGGCTGCAGACCATAAGTTGAGAAGGTGCCCGCGGATACGATCACGAACATCTTTTCCCCTTCGTAGGACCCCGGACATCAAGCCTCCCCCATGCAATCGATCAAGAACATCCGAGTGCAGCGTCCACCGATCCTTGAGAGGAGAAAGTGCAACGACACCTACGGAGGCCATTAACCCGACGGCCAGCAGACCACCTTAGCCGAGAGGTAATAGACAAACTGACGGCTGCCGGAGCCGTATTTGTCGGCAAAACTAACATGGATGAATTTGCCATGGGCTCTTCCACGGAAACTTCATATTTCGGGCCTACCCGCAATCCGTGGGATTTAGAGCGAATCCCCGGCGGTTCCAGCGGAGGTTCAGCCACAGCGGTTGCCGCCGATGAATGTATCGCTTCCATTGGTTCCGATACCGGAGGATCGATTCGCCAGCCGGCGGCGCTTTGCGGTATTGTCGGCATGAAACCGACTTATGGCCGTGTATCGCGCTTTGGTCTTATCGCGTTTGCGTCATCACTCGATCAAATCGGCCCGTTCACCAAAGATGTTGAAGACTGTGCGATCATGATGAACGTACTGGCCGGTTACGATCCTAAAGAATCAACTTCCGTCAACACGGAAGTTCCCGATTACCGGCAATTTACCGGACGGGATATTAAAGGCTGGAGGATAGGCATTCCCAAAGAATACTTTGTGGAAGGCATTGATCCGGAAGTGAACGCCGCCATTAAAAAAGCGATCTCGGTAATCGAACAAAGCGGCGGGCAATGCGTGGATATAACACTTCCGAACACTCAATATTGTCTGGCTGTCTACTATATTATCGCTCCGGCAGAGGCCTGCTCCAACCTGGCGCGTTACGATGGCGTTAGATACGGCTTTAGAGCGACCGATGTCCGCGATCTTCTGGATATGTACAAAAAGACACGCATGCAGGGATTCGGCGCGGAAGTTAAAAGAAGAATCATGATTGGTACCTATGCTTTGTCAGCCGGTTATTACGATGCCTACTATAAAAAAGCCTCCCAGGTACGGGCATTAATCAAGCGGGATTTTGAAGAAGCCTTTAAAAATTGCGACGTTATTCTCACTCCAACCACGCCAACACCGGCTTTTAAAATCGGCGAAAAAACCGATAATCCATTGCAAATGTATCTTTCCGATATTTTCACCATATCAACAAATCTTGCGGGAATACCGGGAATCTCCATCCCCTGCGGATTTACGTCAGGCGGACTGCCGATAGGAATGCAGTTTCTGTCCAGCCATTTTGAGGAAGGAAAATTGATTCAAATTGCCTCTGCTTATGAGAAAAATGCTAAAATTGAAAAGAGGAGGCCTTCATTATAATGGAATTTGAAACAGTCATAGGGCTGGAAATTCACGCCCAAATGTTAACGGACACAAAAATATTTTGCGGCTGTTCCACTAAATTCGGTGGAGCGCCAAACAGCCACACATGCCCCGTTTGTCTTGGCATGCCCGGGGTTCTACCGGTTTTAAATAAAAAAGTTGTGGAATACGCCATGAAGATGGCGCTGGCGACAAATTGTGAAATTAACAAATCATGCAGCTTTGCCCGAAAAAATTATTTTTACCCCGACTTGCCCAAGGGCTATCAGATATCCCAATACGCCTATCCGCTCGCGGAGCACGGCTATGTTTTTCTGAATGTTAACGGAAAGCAAACAAAAATAGGCATCACCAGAATTCACATGGAAGAAGACGCCGGCAAATTGATGCACGATGAACATAACCCGTCAAGTTACGTCGACTTGAACCGCACCGGCGTTCCTTTGATTGAAATTGTCAGCGAACCGGATATGCGTTCATCCGAAGAAGCGGCCGACTATCTCAAACGCCTGCACGAAATTCTGGTTTATCTGGAAATTTGTGACGGGAATATGGAAGAAGGCTCTTTCCGATGCGATGCCAATGTCTCCATTAGACCAAAAGGCCAGAAGGAATTGGGCACAAGGACGGAATTGAAAAACATGAATTCCTTCCGCAATGTGCAGCGCGCGCTGGATTACGAAATCAAGCGTCAACAATACCTTGTGGAAAACGGCGGCACCGTTATTCAGGAAACCCGTCTGTGGGATGATGCGCAAGGCGCGACAAACTCAATGCGCAGTAAAGAGGAAGCCCATGATTACCGTTATTTTCCCGATCCGGATTTGGTGCCGATTTTAGTCGATGACGCATGGGTGGCAAAAATCAGAAAAGACCTTCCCGAATTGCCGCTTACTAAACGGGAAAGGTTTGTTAAAGATTATCAGATTCCCGCCTACGACGCGGGCGTGCTCACCGCCGACAAGGCGCTGGCTAATTACTATGAAGAAGTGGTAAAGTTCTGTTCCCAGCCTAAAGCAGCCAGCAACTGGATCATGGGCGACGTTATGCGCTTTCTCAATGAAGAAAAGCGCGACATTCGTCAATGTCCCATCACGGCTACATCTCTGGCAGATATGATTCTGTTGATTGATGAAGGCGCTATCAGCGGGAAAATGGCCAAAGAAATCGTTGAAGATATGTATAAAACCGGTAAATCGCCGCAGACAATTATCAAAGAAAAAGGCCTGGTGCAAATTACGGATGAAGGCGAGTTGATTAAATCAATCACCTCTATCATTAAAGCAAATCCCAATCAGCTTGCGGATTATCGCGGCGGGAAAGAAAAGCTTTTCGGATTTTTTGTCGGTCAGGTGATGAAGGCAACCCATGGCAAAGCCAACCCGCAGCTCGTTAACGAACTTCTCAAAAAGATGCTTGCAGGATAATGATTAAAACAATTGTTTGGAAAAATAATGCGGTAGTTTTAATTGATCAGAACGCTCTGCCGCTTGCCGAAAGATATGTTACCTGTAAATCCTATGAAGAAATAATTTCCTCCATCAGAGATTTAACCGTGCGCGGCGCTCCCGCTATTGGCGTCGCCGCCGCGATGGGCGCAGCTTTGGGAGCTCTGCGGCTTCCGTACGAACCACCGGAAAAATTCCGTCGAGATTTTTTCGCTATTTGCGATGAAATTGCGAAGGCAAGGCCAACGGCACGTAACCTCTTCTGGGCGCTGGAACGCATGAAAAAAGTCATTGACCGGACAAAAAAAGTAAATCAAAGCGATCAGGTTACAGAACTTATCAATGAAGCCAGGCGCATTTATTCGGAAGATATAAAAATCAACAAGCAAATCGGAAAATACGGAAGCCTGCTTCTTGCCGATGGAGAGAATATCCTGACTCACTGCAATGCCGGCGCTCTGGCTACAGCCGGATATGGCACAGCGCTCGGTGTCATTCGTGCCGCCAGCGAGCAGGGCAAAAAACTGCATGTTTATGTGGATGAGACAAGACCTGTTTTACAGGGAGCAAGACTCACCGCTTGGGAATTTAAAAAAGAAAAAATTCCCTATACACTGATCACGGATAACATGGCGGGATTTCTCATGCGGCAGGAAAGGATTGACAAAATCATTGTGGGAGCCGATAGAGTTGCCGCCAATGGAGACACTGCCAATAAAATCGGCACTTATTCTCTGGCGGTTCTGGCATGGGCGCACCGCATTCCATTTTACGTAGCCGCACCAACTTCAACAATCGATGTTTCTTTAAAAACAGGTGACACCATCCCTATTGAAGAAAGAAAGAGTGAAGAGGTGACGCATTTTAAGGGAGTTCCCTGCGCGCCGGAAGGGACAAAAGTTTATAATCCGGCATTTGACATAACACCGGCGCGATTTATCAAGGCAATTATCACGGAGAAAGGCATTTTGAAAAAACCTTATCGCATAGCCATCGCCAGTCTGCATAAAGGGGAAAAACTTTAATGAAGTTGTTTCTTTTTGATTTTGACGGTGTCATTGTCGATTCTCTGGATGTTTATGAAAAGACGGTAACCGATTGCTTGAAAGACATAAATCAGCCGTTGATACGCGACCGGGATGAATTTCTGGAGCTCTTCGAAGATAATTTTTATGAATCCCTTGTAAATAAGGGCGTGGATTTAGATGCGTTTATGAAAGCCTCTGAAAACATTCTCGCGCGGGTAAAAATCAAGGATATGAAACCTTTCCCCGAAGTCGCGCCGGTTATAGAAGAATTACACAAAAACCATTGCCTCATTGTTGTTTCCTCCAATGATTACGCATCCATTAAAGAAGCCTTGGATTTTTTTAATTACGATGACTGTTTCAAAGAAATTCTTGGGTCAGATTTTATGTTCAGCAAAAAAGAGAAAATACTTTACGCAGCGAAAAAATATCACGTTGCGCTGGACGATATTTATTACATCGGCGACACAACCGGCGATATCAAGGAAGGCAAGGAGGCCGGGGTGAAAACTGTCGGTGTAACGTGGGGCTGGCACAGTAAAGAAAAAATGGCCGCGGCCAAACCCGATTACCTTTTTAATAATCCCAGCCAGCTACTTATATTAAATTAGGATGTTCATATAAAGCGAAAAATCCCGATAAAAAACTTATAAAAGTAATGGCCGAAGCCAGAAAAAAAGAAGCGAAGAGTAAATAAAAAATGAAGAAGATTAATTTTCTAAAATTTTCAGATGCGTTTCCAAAAGACGATTTTTGTCAAAATCTTTGAGCTTCAGGTAATCGGGATTTGTGCCGGCAAAGGCGCATTTCGGCACCAGGCCTATTAATTCCGACTCCAATATTTGGACTCCACGTTTACCAGCCAGATCTTCCACTTGATCGTAAATAACTTTAAAAGGCGTTTCCTTACAATTGGTGAGATTTATGGATACCTGCGCTACACCGCGGTTTTTCAGGATTACTCCAATTGCCCGAACATGTTTCAATCCGCCGTTTTTTTCCCTGATTTGCGAAGCGATATTTCGTACCAGACGCAAATCATTGGAATTTAAATCAATATTAAATGCAACCA
Source organism: uncultured Acidobacteriota bacterium (assembly GCA_963765015.1). Taxonomy (GTDB): domain Bacteria; phylum Acidobacteriota; class Terriglobia; order Terriglobales; family Acidobacteriaceae; genus Sulfotelmatobacter. Next base: position 86,945 of record CAVXVD010000145.1, read on the forward strand.
GCGGCTCACGCGCTCCTACAACGGTTGCGCCGGCCCGCGCGTTAAACTCGGGATTACCGATATCGGGAGCGTCCTCAGGATTAATCATTTTACTTTGCAGCGCTTCATAACCGCCGTGGCGAACATCGGCTAATTCTTTTCGTCCGGAAACCATTGCAGCATGCCCGTAAAAATATACAGGGACACCAAAGCGTTCATATAATTGACGTCCGAAAGCATGAGCTAAATCAACGGCATCTTTCATCTTCGCTTTACCCAACGGAATAAAAGGCACGACATCAACAGCGCCCAGGCGCGGATGCACCCCGGCCTGTTCACGCATATCAATTAACTTCACAGCTTTGCCAGAAGCGGCCAGCGCCGCTTCCAGCACATCCTCCGGCTTTCCCAAAAAAGTAAAAACACTCCGGTTGTGATCGGCATCGCTGCTGAAATCGGCCAGCCGCACGCCAGAGAATGATTTAAAAACGTGGGCAATCGCCGCGATTTTTTTCGATCGCGTCCTTCACTGAAATTTGGCACACATTCGATAATTTTCATATTTACGCCTGATAAATCTTTATTTTTGGCAGTTCCACACAGGTAAGTTTTCCTCCGTAAACGGCCCCGGTATCTATACCTATCATATTTTTATTAATTAAAGGGTTATTTAAAGGGGTATGGCCAAAAACAATTGTTTTACCGAAGTCATATTCTGCTTCTATGAACTCGTGCCGTATCCATAACAGATCATGCATTGTTTGTTCTTTCAGCGATAATCCCGGCTTCATGCCGGCATGTACAAATATGTAGTCCTCAGTTTCATAATACGGCAAAAGCGATTCGAAAAATTTCCGGTGCCCTGCAGGAATTTTACGCTTTCTTTCTTCAGTATCATCCGAAAGCATAATTTCATAGGAATGAAGAGTATTTATGCCGCCATTGTTTAAATACATATCTTCATTCATACCTTCCAGATAATGCGCAAGCATGTCCTCATGATTACCCCGGAGACAAACTACTTTTTCATATTCGTTCTGCAAGCGGATAACATGATTAACAACCTCGGAGCTGAATTTACCGCGATCAATATAATCGCCGATAAAGATTAATGTGTCATTTTGCTTATCAATACCGATTTTCTGCATCAGCTCCGTGAGCTTTTCCAGACAGCCGTGAATATCTCCTATGGCAAAGATTTTATTCATAACACCTTACGGAAGTTTCATAATGTTTTAATCCAAAAGAGCCTTTGTAAAATTATTACTGTCGAAAACGCGCAAATCATCCAACCCTTCACCGACTCCGATGTATTGAACGGGCAGAGCAAGCTCACTGACGATCCGGACAACTACGCCGCCCTTGGAGGTTCCATCGAGCTTGGTCAAAACAATACCGGTCGCTCCGATTTCTTCTTTAAATATCTTCGCCTGAATGACGGCATTCTGGCCGGTTGTCGCGTCAAGAACCAATAATATCTCCGGTGACAATCCCGGTAGTTCTTTGTTGATAATTTTTTTTATCTTTTTTAGCTCTTCCATCAGATTCACCCGGGTATGCAGTCGCCCTGCCGTATCCACGATAACAACGCCGGTGAAACCTGCTTTAATTTTTGCCATAGCGTCAAAAACCACTGCTGCCGGATCGGCATTCGTTTTTTGCTTAATAACCGGCGCGCCCACGCGTGAACCCCACACTTCCAACTGTTCAACAGCCGCCGCCCGGAAAGTATCGGCGGCAACCAGCATAATCTCGTGACCGTTACTTTTCAGTAAATTGGCTAATTTGCCAATGGTAGTCGTTTTGCCACTGCCATTTACCCCGATTGCCATAATAATAAAAGGCTTCCCTTGGGGAATGGTCATGGGCTTGTCCATCTTTTGTAAAATAGCAGTCATCCGCTCCTGTAAAACATTTTTTATTTCCTGAGCGTTTTTCAGTTCATTACGGTTGACTCGCTGTTTGACATCATCAATTAAATCGTAAGTAAATTGGGGCCCCATATCCGCCGAAATGAGAAGCTCTTCGAGTTCGTCAAAAAGCTCTTTGTCTATGACCCTTTTCCCGAAAATAAGATTATCCAGATTTTTCGTCAAAGCGTCTCGCGTTTTGGTCAGCCCTGTTTTTAATTTTTCAAAAAAACTCATCTTTCCCATAGCAACACCTTTCCTGTATGATGATTAATTAATAACTATTTTTTACAAAGAAGTAAAGATTTCTATTATGACATTTCTAAACCAAAAATGATATTGGGGCGGCCAGGATTAAGGCAACGAAGCGTTTTTATATACGTTCTGGGAAGCCGACAACGACGCCGACAAAAATAGCGCGTTGATTGAGGAATGGAATCAATTGAGATTGACGGAAACCAACGTTGATATTCCCTGTTTTTGCATGGTCACGCCAAAAAGTGTATCGGCAACTTCCATTGTGCTCTTATTGTGCGTAATCATGACAACCTGAGATTTTTGGGCGACATCCTTAATCAACCGGTTAAAGAGATTGGTGTTGGCGTCATCAAGAGCGGCGTCAACTTCGTCTAAAATCAAAAACGGCGATGGACGGTACTTCAAAATGGCAAAAATCAGAGCAACGGCAACCAGCGATTTTTCACCGCCGGAAAGTAAATTAACATTTTGCCTTCTTTTGCCGGGAACCTGGATATCAATATCCACTCCTGTTTCCAGCAAGTCATTTTCATCAGTCAGCAGCAGTTCACCGTGGCCTCCCGGAAATATCTGCGCGAATACTTCTTTAAAACAGATGTTGACGGCTTCAAAGGTTTCGGCAAATCGGGCGCGGGATATTTTATTAATGCGCGTAATCGTCCTTTGCAGAACATTGAGAGAAGAGCTTAAATCGGCTACTTGCTCTGATAAAAAGCTGTAACGCTTATCGAGTTCTTCATATTCATTAAGGGCAAGCAAATTCACCTCGCCGAATTCATCTATCATTTGTTTATTCTTTTCCAATAAGGCGATAAGTTCAGCCAGTTTTTCTTCTTCAATCTTTTCAAATCCCGAGACCATGCATTCCAGATCAACATCGTGTTTTTCGGCAATTACTTTTTTCAGATTTTCGCTATTTAAGGCCACTTCCCTGCACTGAATTTCCATTTCATTTATCTGCTGACGCAATTCATCAAGTTTCTTTTTTATTTCCCTGATTTCATTTTCTTTTATTTTCAGTTGCGCGTCTTCACGATTTTGTTCCGCTTTCTTTTCTGCCAAAATCGTTTCCTGCGCCGCGAAGTCCTGATAAAGTTCTTTTAGCAATCCCTGCTCATTGTCGATTGTTTGAGTTAATTCCACAATCTGTGTTTCGCACGAAACAATCTCCTCGCCCTTAATGTTAGTCTCAGTGGCAATGGCACTGATATCATTTTGCAGTCGTGATATTGTCCGCAGGTCAGCTTCTTTTTTTTCTTCCAGAGAAGCCATTTCTATTTTCTTACCTGTTAAATAACGTTCCTGTTCATCAATTTCCGCCCGGGACTGTTCTCTCTTGCCGTTAAAGATGGAAATGATTTCATTGATTTCTTTTTCCTCTTCATCCTTGCGTAAAATATCGGCGTTAAATATTTGCGATTTTCCTTCAGCTTCGGATTTTTCCGTGTTAAGATTTTGCCGGTTAAATTCCAAAACGGCGATTCTCTGTTTTAACCTGTTCGTCTCGGCTTCAAACCGTTCGTGATCCTTTTTTCTGCCATTAACGGCAATTTCCAGCGAATGAATATCCGTCTTTATTTGACTGAGTTCTTCCTCCCATCGTAAAATAGTGGAAACAAGATTATTTTTTTGACTTGTTTTTACTTCCAGATCCGCGACCAGCACCGATACTTCTATTTCCAATTCGCCAATTTCTCTTTTTGTCGCCAGAAGGCTTTTCTCTACCGCAGAACCACTACCGCCGGTCAATACACCATGCGGACTGATGATATCTCCCGCCGGTGTGACAAAAGTGCCATTAAAACCATTTTTCTTCCACAGAGAAATGCCGTTTTCAATTGTCGGTATCAGCAAAACGTCGCCCAACAGACAATCGGCAATTTGTTTAAAATCTTCATGGACTTTAATTTTCTGCAGTAGAGGTTGAGCTTCCCGGAGGTGTTCGTCACTGTATGTTTTCGCGTTATTGTTTCTCAAATCCACCGAGACAAAACTGCCCCTGCCCAACTGGTAGTTTTTTAAATAATCAATCGCGCGCACGCCGTCTTCCTGACTTTTAACCACCACATACTGTAATTTCTCTCCCATAACAGCTTCCACAGCTGCTTCATATTCTCGGGGCACACTGATATGATCGGCCACAACTCCGTAAAATTTATCGCTGTGTTCCTTATTTTCGATTATTTTTTTGACACCTTCATTACACCACTTAGACGCTTCCTGAAACTCTTTCAGGGAAATTAACCGAGAAGACTTGACGCTGTTTTCTTCCTTGATTTTAGCTACATCTTCTTCATTTAGCTGTAAATCTGATTTAGACCGCTCAAGCTCGCAAGAAGCTATCGCTTTTTTTTCTTCCAGTTTAATGATTTGGACTTCATCCTTCTTTAATTCTTCATTTACCATCTCCAGTTTGCTTACTAAATCAGCAAACATCTTTTTATCTTCATCCAGCTCGCGTGTTTCTCTTTCCTCGCGCTTTATTAAATCCTCAATATTTTTGCTCAGACTGGAAACCATATTTTTAAGCTTGGCTTTTTCTGTCACGATATCAATATATAAAATCTTCTTTTCTTCCAATTGATTACTTACTTCTTTATTGGCATTGATAAGCTCTTGAACTTTTTGCTGACCTTCTTCATGTTCAGCTTTAAGAGCGGTAATTTTATTTTCGGCCTCGGCCGCGCTTTTTTGCAGATTTTCAATTTCGGCAATTAAATCGTCTTTCTTCGTCTGCAACAACTGAATTTCCGCTAAATCTTTTTGCTTGCGTTCGGAAGTGTCAATAATTTGACGGCGGGCAAATTCGATGCTTTTCTCTTTAATACTTATAGAGTTTTTAATCTCATAGAGATCATGCTGGCTTCTGGCTATTAACTCCTCATTTTCCAAAAGCTTCACTTTAAGCTCATCTATTGCTGCTTCTTTAACCTCGATATTCGCGTGTATAACGGCATCCTGATTTTGCAGATCCGCGCGCTCGGCCTGCAGCGAAGATCCTTTTTCTGCAAGTTCAATATAGCTTTGCAGGGCAATCGTTAATTCCGTTTCTTTGCTTTGTTGCTTTATGTTTTTATACTGTTCCGCTCTCTTGGCCTGCCTGGAAATGGCATTGAGCTGGGATTTCACTTCCTTAAGAATGTCGTTGAGCCGAACCATGTTTTGCTTTGTCGCTTCCATTTTACGGACAGCGGCATCCTTCCGGCTTTTGTATTTGGATACACCGGCGGCATCTTCTATAAACAATCTTCTATCTTCCGGTTTGGCTTCGACAAGATTGGACACATGTCCCTGTTCGACCAGAGAATAAGTTCTTGCGCCGACACCGGTGCCCATGAAGAATTCTTTAACATCAAGAAGACGGCAGGGAACCCTGTTGATATAGTATTCGCTTTCACCCTCAAGAACAACCTTACGGGAAATGGATATTTCATTCAAATCGGAATAAGCTCCGGGGAAACTGTTTCCATTGGCAATTAGAGTCATCGTAATTTCCGCCATACTTACAGGCGCGGAATCCTGACTGCCGTTGAAAACAACATCATCCATCTTTTTACCGCGCAGAGCCTTAACCCTTTGCTCGCCCATTACCCAACGTATAGCGTCAACGATATTGGACTTTCCACAACCGTTGGGACCAACAATTCCCGTTGTGCCGTTGGAAAAATCAAGGACAACCTTATCGCGAAACGATTTAAAACCGGATATTTCTAGCCTTTTTAAATTCATAAACACATCTTTATAGTACTTGTAATAATTTGTGAAAGCGTAACAAAAGATTTACCCTTTGTAAAGAAAAAAACACAATAAAATGTGGTGTCGTCATAATTATACCACAACATGTAGTGCTTTGATCTTTTTAAACTTTTTGGACAATTATTCAATTGCAAGATAAATTGTAATCAAAATTTACGCTAAAGATAAATTCGGTAATATAAAAGGCAGGGCCGTCGTAACCCTGCCTTGAATAACAAAGGTGTAACTCTCTGATATCCCGAAAATTAATACCTTCCCGCGATATAATTGCTCAAGTGATCAATCAGCATATCCTTCTCGGAAATAGTTGACTTTACAACGTCTCCAATAGAAATGAGTCCCATAAATTTGCCATTGTCAAAAACGGGCACGTGTCTTATATGTTTACCCGTCATCAGTACCATACACTCCTCTACTGAAGTATCAGGTTTTACCGTAAACATTTTACTGGAAGGTGTCATAATTTCTTTAACAAGAGTTTTCGGAGAAGTTTTTCCTTTCAGGACAATTTTTCTCGCGTAATCGCGTTCCGTAATAATACCGGCTACCTTGCCCTTTTTATCAACAACCATTAATGCTCCGATTTCTTTTTCCGCCATGAGCTTCAGAGCATCAAATACCGAAGCGTCCGGCAGAATCGTCCACAACTCTTTCGTCTTGCTCTTTAAAAGATCGCTAGTTCTCTGCATAACCAAACACCTCCTGTTTAATCTATGTTTTGCACTAATTTTAAAAGAAAAATAAAAATAAGGCAAGCATTTATAAAAATCGGTAGTGACGCATTTTGAATATAAAAATTAAGTCCTTAATTATTCCCCTATTAAAATTGACAAAGGATACCACTAATGTATAATACTACCATCAATGGAGAATTAAATAATCCTAAAATAATTAATCGGATAAATAAATATATGCCGTTTTCTGATGTGCCTTGCGAAGCAAAAAGTCAAATTAATAAAGCTGGTAAAATTCTAATTAAAGAACCTACCGAATATAATCGGGATTATTTTGATGCAATATATTTGGCTAATAGATGGCGAGCTTGTCACGCATATCCAATAAATACTTTCCAATCTACTCTTAGAACAAAAGTTAAAAGTTCTGTATTTGGTCATAATCCTATTGTAGCTCAACGACTAAAACGTATGCCAACTATCATCGACAAGCTAAAACGATATTCCCCTAACATGCAACTTACTACTATGCAGGACATTGGGGGAGTGCGTGCTATATTGGATACGATAGACAATGTATATAGGTTGGCCAGAGAATATCGAGACAGTAAACAACTTTTACATAAATTAGTTCACGAGTATGACTATATTCAAAACCCGCGAGATGAAGATGGGTATAGAAGTTTGCATTTGATTTATAAATATAAGAATAAACATGCGCCACAATATAATGACCTAAGGGTGGAACTTCAGATTCGCACAAAACTACAACACGTATGGGCTACCGCCGTGGAAACAATGGGAACATTTCTTGGACAAGCGTTAAAGTCTCGACAGGGAGATAAGAAATGGATTGATTTTTTTGCGGTTGTTTCATCTGCTTTTGCGCATCAGGAAAAAACATCATTAGTACCTCATTGTGCAAAACTATCACGTAAAGAAACTTTTTTAGAGGTTGCGCAAGCAGAAAAGGACTTAGGGGCATTGGAAATAATGGACGGTTTCGCTCTTGCGGCTAATGATATTGCGAAACAAAGAGTGCCGGGGAAAAGTTGGTCTTATCACTTAATTGTGCTGGACTCGTTAAGTAAAGTAGTGAACATTACAGCCTTTGACCGAGAAAGTCTTGCGGAGGCACTAACTGAATATTCAAAGGTTGAAGCGCAAGCTGCTCAAGGAATGAAGATTGAACCCGTTTTGGTTTCTGCTGGCCGCATAGATACTTTGCGTCAGGCATACCCGAACTTCTTTCTTGATATTACTGAGTTTATAGGCAACGTTAAACAAATTGTGGCAAGCACAATAGATAAAAGTTAATCTTCACTAGTACTATTAATTTATCAAACTAATTATTTCTTCCAGACTCCAGACATGATCTGTAAGTCCTGCTTCCATTGCGGGAGTTACTCTTAAAGTTTTATGAACACGGCAGAAATTATAATACATATAATAAAGTGACAAATGGTGAATATGATTTTCAACTTTTTTGCTAAAACCATTTGTAAGCCTTGTAAACCGGCGCATTGACATACGCATAGTAAGGTTTTGCCGTTCAACAAAACTGGTGGAAATATGCTTTTTATCGGGATTACCCGAAATGCGCTTTTTCTCTGCTCCTATACATTCAACAGGGCTATATTTGCGCTGTTCATTGGTGGGTGTCGGTTCATATACCTTAACGAGCATTGCATAATCAATGTCACCGCCAAAGGCATTTTCAACAGCTTGAAGGTATATTTTATATCCATCCGTAGTCAATTGAACTCTATTAGCAAGGCGACTGGCAAGATCATCCATAAAAATTTTAGCGGTCTTAGCGTCCCTGTTTCCGACACAAAAAGAAGGAACAAGCTTTGTATCAGCATCCAAAGCAACCCATGTCCATATATCACCGTATCCAAATTCTCCTCGATGTTCTTCGGGAACATTTTTTTCTTTGGCATAACAAAATGACCATATTTCATCACATTGAATACGTTGACATTTCAGATCATGAAAAACTTTGTCTTGATATTCATCGCAAGCATCGCCAATTTCAGGTACAAATTTAAGAACAGTGTTGAAGGCAACATCACACATCCTTGCAGTGGCACGTAATGAGTTACCCTCTACAAGGCAGCTTAGAATCTGGACTCTTTTTTCTGTGCTTAATTTATTCATATCCATTACCTCAAGTTTATTTCTTGAGTGTAATTATACTTGAGCCGCTCAAGCATGTCAAGCATTATTTTACTACTTTGAAAATTTTTTTATTCAAATGAGTCTATGAATCTAAAATGGCACATCATCAAGCGGTTGACTGTCTTCTTTGTCTACTCCAAAATCATCTGGGGGTTCATCTATTTTATTAGAATCAATTAATCCAAAAGTATTGGGAGCTGTGCGTACAAAAATTTGATTTTTTCTTACATATGCCCCTAGTGTTCCAGCTAAATTTACTTTTTCATTTTTATCTGTACCTTTCCCTAATGCCTTTAATATTTCATTAAGGTGTACTGGCCTCCCTACTTTTTTCAAATATTCATATGTCTTATATACGTTGCTTCCCGGCCTTAATGTTTCAGCATAAAGACTTTCGGTACTAGACTCTTTTGGTAATAATTTCAAAGAGTCTTGCAATGCTTGTAAATACGCTCTTGCTTCTCTGATTTTAGCTTCAAATTCAGCAATTTCCGTTTCTTTTCTCTTAATTCTTTCCTCAAATTTAGCTTTTAATCCCATGTTAAAACACCTCCATTCATAAGAATAATAGCATATGGGATAATATGGTGTCAAGAAGAAAATATATGTTGCAATATATCCCATGTCGTGTTATGAAAGAATCATAAATTTCACTTTTGGGGGATAATTAAATGAATGAATTAGATTCTACAATTAATGCCTTAGATGCCGCAAAAAGAATTAGCTCTAAAGGGGGAGAATATTGGATGGCGCGTGATATCCAACAAATTCTAGGTTATTCAATATGGGATAATTTTTACAATGTAATCAAGAAAGCACGCATGGCGTGTGAAAGTACTGGAATAGATTCTAGTAACCATTTTTTTGATACTAAGAAAAAGGTTCAAGCCGGTAGTGGTGCTATGGTTCCTAAGGTTGATACATTTCTTACTCGTTATGCTTGTTACTTAATAGCAATGAATGGTGATTCAACCAAGCCTGAAATAGGAACTGCACAAACCTATTTTGCTGTTCAAACTAGAATTCAAGAACAACAAGAACAACTTTCTAATGCCGAAAGACGTTTATTGCTTAGAGAACGAGTAAGAAATGCTAATAAGAGTTTAGCGAGTACTGCTAAAAGTGTAGGAGTACAAAGATATGGATTGTTTCAAGATGCTGGTTATCTTGGACTTTATGACATGCATTTAGCGGATATAAAATATCGAAAAGGTTTAGATAAAAAAGAAGATTTATTAGATAGAGCGGGACGTACAGAATTAGCTGCTAACGAATTTAGAATAACTCAAACAGAAGAAAAATTAAAAAAAGATGGGATAAACACAGAAACACATGCAATCAATACTCACTTAAAAGTTGGAAAAGAAGTTAGGAATGCTATTAAAGAAATAGGTGGTAAAATGCCCGAAGATTTAATCGCAGAAGAACCAATAAAAAAATTAACCAGTAGATTAAGAAAAGAATTAAAGGATAAAAAAATACCGAAATTAACAGATTAATCTTTCTTCCATCTTGCGGCGGCGGCTTTTTTCGCAATATCTGTACGTTTACGAGCAGACAGTTTTTCTGCCCTAGCTTTTCCGCCCTTCAAACCGCCCTTACGACCGATTTCAGACAGGTACTTAGAAATTTCTGATTTCTCCGGCTCCGGTGCCTTTTCTTCCGCTTCTTCAACAGAAAGACGGAAAACCTCATACGCTCTCTTATTAGAATCTTTCGGTAATGGTTTGCTTGATCGCCTCATGCATGTATAATATTAAATGTGCATGAAAATGTCAAGCCGTGATAAATTCAAAATGAGTCACTACCTAAAAATCCTATATCTCTTCCCCTGCCTTATGACCTTCGTGAATGGCCTCCAGAATACGGCGAGGGCTTTTGGCGTCACCGACTATTCGATAGGGAATGGCCATATCTTTAAGTACATCTTCCAAGGCATTCTCCGACTTGGCGCCCATGGCCGTTATAATCATGGCCACGTTCTCCACCTTTTCAGTATCCATCTGTCGATAGCGCACAGCGCCACTTTCAATGCCCGACACCTTGGCGCCAAAGAGTAACCTGCCGCCTGCATCCTTGATACGCTTGTGCAGCCAGTATCCATGCGCGGTAAGCTTGCCCACGGGCGGAAAAGTCTGCATTTCCAGAACCGTGACCGCAATACCTTTGGCCAGCAGATAATCAGCGGTTTCCATACCGACATAGCCCGCTCCCAGAATCACGGCCGGACCCTTGGGTTCGACCTTTCCTGTAAGCACATCACGGGCATCCGCCACTATTTTGGAATCAAGACCGGGAATCGGAAACGCAACCGGATAAGCGCCGCAGGCCAGGATAACGCCATCAGGCAGTTGGTGCCGTATATCGCCGGCTCTCACTGTTTGACTGCTGTGTATCTCAATGGAAGCTTTCTTCAGGCGTCGCAGCGACCATGTAACCCAGTCCATGAAGGCCGCCTTGTGCGGTGGCCGGCTGGCTGATAACAACTGCCCTCCGGGTTGCGCTTCTCTGTCAAAGACTTCCACCTTATGCCCTCGCGCGGAAGCCGCCATGGCGGCGGACAAACCGGCCGGTCCGGCGCCTACAACCCACACGCGTTTGGGCGGATCAGCTTTTGGTGCTTGCTCTTTATATTCACGACCGCACTCGGGATTGAAACTGCAGGTTGCGGATTTCATCTCGAAACTCAGGCGTTCGATGCAACCCTGATTGCAGGCCGTGCACCAGCGGATATCGTCAATAGCTCCGTCGCGGGCTTTGTTGATGAAATCCGGATCGGTCAAATGTTGACGGCCGAAACTGATCAGGTCGGCATCGCCTCTTGCAATGGCCTGATCGGCCAGATCGGGGTTATTGATACGGCCCACGCCGATAACAGGCACATCAACAACCTCTTTGAGCGCGCGGGCCCGGAACAGGTTGAACCCGGGATCGGTATCCATGGACGCAATAGCCAGGCTGCCAGGTGTTGAATAGACTCCGACCGAACAGTGGATGGCGTCAATTCCGGCCGTAACCAGCCTGGGAGCGAATTTCTGCATGAAGGACAGGTCATACCCCCCGCGCACCAGTTCATCGGCCGATACGCGAATCCAGACAGGAAAATCCCGTCCAACAATTTTGCGCACCGCCGCAACAATTTCCAAAATGAAGCGCATACGGTTTTCATCGCTGCCGCCGTATTGATCATCGCGCTGGTTCGAAAAAGGGGAAAGAAATTGATTCAATAAATATCCATGCGCTCCGTGAAGCTCTACAGCATCGAAACCAGCCTGACGCGCGCGTGCGGCTGCCCGGGCAAAGGCACGGATAACCTCGGCAATACGCTCCTCCGACATAGCCTCACAGGGCTGACCCAGAATAACACTGGGTATAGCTGAAGGCGCTTCGGGCATAGCACCGGCGGCTGCCTCAAAGGTTTCGCGGCCGGCATGATGCAGTTGCAGCGCCGCCTTGGCTCCGTAGCGATGCAAGGCCTCCGGTATACGCGCCAGTCCTGGAATAAATTCATCATTCCAGACGCCAATCTCATTGGGGAAACCCTTGCCGCGCGGAGCGACAGCGCATACTTCGGTAATAATCAGACCGGTGCCTCCTTGAGCCCGCCGGGCCAGATAACTCACCAAACGGTCGCTAACCGTGCTGTCGGCATTGCCATATCCTGTGCCCATAGGCGGCATAACCGCCCGGTTTTTTAAGGTCATACCGTTAATGGTAACCGGTGAAAAAAGATGCTGCAGTTGCATATGGTCCTCCTTCATTTATATACGAACTTCGTAAAATATAGGAATTTTTTCTTAAAAAATACCTTCCAGTTCCGTACCGCATTTCGGGCATTTATTCTCTTTCAGGTTCATGCTACTGATTTTATAACCGAGACGTTCAATCAAAAGATTGCCGCAATGGAAACAATATGTGCTTTCGCCTTCATGACCGGGAACGTTGCCGCTGTATACATATTTTAATCCGGCCCGTTTTCCGATTTCTGCTGCCAGATGTAATGAAGAAAGGGGAGTTACCGGCAGGTTCTGCACTTTGAATTGCGGATAAAAGCGGCTGATATGCCAGGGAGTCTCAATACCCAGTCCTGCTATAAATTGCGCGATGTCGTTGAGTTCTTCTTTGCCGTCATTGAGTGTGGGAATAAGCAACGTGGTTATCTCTACCCAGATTCCCATTTCTTTCATTTTTTTCAAACTCTCCAGAACCGGATTCAATCCGGCTCCGCACTGTTTTTTGTAAAACTCGTCACGAAAAGATTTTAAATCCACATTGGCGGCGGCTAAATACGGAGCTATCGTTTCAATTGTTTCGGCGGTCATAAAACCGTTGGTGACAAATACGTTTTTCAAACCATTCTCGATGGCAATTTTCGCCGTATCGAAGGCCAGTTCAAAATAGATTGTCGGTTCGGTATAAGTATAGGCGATTGTTTTCGAACCGCTTTTTTTCGCCCGGGCGACAATTTCCGCGGGCGGTACATCAACGCCTGTTATCATTCGCGTTAAACGAGGCGTCTGCGAAATTTCATGGTTCTGGCAAAATTCACAACTGAAATTGCATCCTGTTGCGGCGATAGAATAGGATTTGGAAGAGGGAAAAACATGAAAGAATGGTTTTTTTTCGATAGGATCAATGTTTTCGGCAATCAATGTTCCATAAACCAGTGAATATAAAATGCCGTCCCTATTTTCCCTTACTCCGCAGACACCCCGTCTATCGGGTTTGATTACGCATCTGTGCGCGCATAAATTACAATGCACGCGCCGGTCATCAATTTTTTCGTAAAGCATCGCTTCTTTAATCATTTATTCGCTTGCCTCAACATATCCCGCACAGCTTCCGGGGCCGTGCCAGAGTTTTCTGTTTTTAGTTTTAATGAATTCATAATCGGGCTTTGCGCCGTCCGGTAAATGTATTTTACAGGAAAAGTCAGGCCAATAAAAGCGCCAAATGGATTTTTTCGGACAGGAAACATTTCTTCCAGTTCTTCAAAAAAATCATAAACAATACCGGGAAAATAAACAACACTACCCCACTTAATGGCAGTATCACCTGCTGAATCCACCACCATATTTCTGATTTCAGGAAAACTGAAAAAGCGTATTTCCTGCGAAAGAGGAAACCCGAATATTTCTTTTAACCGTTGTTTTGTCCCCACAAAGGAATAGTTATTTAAGAATCCGATAAAAACACGGCCCCGGCAGACTCTGATTGCTTCTTCAACGACTTTTCGCGGATTATCTGCAATTTCCAAAAAATTAATTATGGTTACGATATCAAATTCATCGTCGGAAAAGGGAAGATTCTGTGCCTGGCCTAAAATGAATTCGGCGCGGTCGCCGTATTTTTGCCGTGCAATTTCCAGTTTTTCTCCGGAGGAATCAACTCCCGTTAAAGAACACCATTTTTCACGAAAAAATTGAAAATTATTGCCAGTGCCACATCCTACATCAAGGATTCTTTCTCCGGGCAGCGGAACTATCAAATCCAAAACAAGTTCTTTTTGCCGTGCAAAGACATAGTCCCTTCGCGGTGTCTTCAATCTTTCTTTGGAAAATCCGGCATTTATTTGATCGAAAAACATTTGAGTTATCCCTGATTAAACTTTCACATTAAATCCATGATAAATTTGTTGGGGATTCGCCGCCTCGCGACCACCCTGCATTTCCCGCCCGCTTTCCAGTAACACGATTATACTTTATTTCTGTGGAAATATATCCTTTTAATTAATGTTTTTCAACCGCCAATCTCCGACATGTTCCGATAACATTTTCTCAAATTATTTTCCGTACAGATCAGATCATGTTGTTTTGGTTTTAACAATATAGCGTCCCCAATAAGCTTTTCTAATTCCGTATCGCTGCAATTTTCCCGTAGCGCCTTCTTTAAAGCGGCTCACCTCCTGTTATCCGTATCTTGACTAATCCCATTTTTACAGCAATGGAAACAATACGAATTATTTCCTCATATCGCAAAATATCGTCATGCCCTTTCAAATAAATTCCTTCTTTAGGCCGGCAATAACTGCAACGCAAATTGCATCTGTCGGTGATAGAAACGCGTAAGTAATTTATTTCTCTGTTGAAGCGATCAAGCATAATTTCTAAAAACCTTAATATTCATCATGATTTTAATAGCATAGTTGGCAAGACAGAGCCATTAAATGTTTCTGTTAAATGTTGCTTGACAGGGTACTTATTCTCTACTAAACAAAGCTTAAGTAATTATCCTGCCCGTAGTTTTGAACAAATCACGTCAGGAAGCAGCAAAATAATCTGGAGTTACTATGGAAAAAATACCTATTACCAAAGCTGGTTTTGAAAAATTGAAAAAGGACATCGAAACAATAAAGAATGTGTCCATTCCTGAAAATGTTCGCGATATCGAAGTCGCGCGCGCGCACGGCGACATTTCCGAAAACGCTGAATATTCCGCCGCCAAAGAAAGACAGTCTTTTCTCTATGGAAGGAAGCAGGAGCTGGAAAATCAGCTCGCCCTGGCCAACGTTATTAATTTAAAAGGGTTGACTACTGATAAAGCAGTTTTCGGCTGTTATGTCAGTCTGGAAGACACTGACAGCGGCGAAAAAATAAAATACCAACTGCTCGGCCCTTATGAATCCGACATCAATAAAAACAAAATTTCCGTGACATCTCCTATCGGCAAAGCCCTGATCGGTAAACGTATCGGTAGTGAAATCAGCGTTCAAACACCAGGCGGTACGCGCAACTTTGAAGTTATTGACATTTCGATTGAAGAAGAATAATTTTTTTATTTAAACCTTTGCCGGAATTGATTCAATAGCCTGTTGGATTTCTTCCTTAACGATGCCCTTGCTGTCTTTGAAAAATTCTTGCAGTGCCGCCATCGCTTCTAAATTGCCTATGCGACCTAACGCCCAGGCGATCATGCTGTTAACACGCTCATCAGAATTTTCTTTAAACGCACGGATAAGATCCGCGACATAAACCGGATTAAGACTATTGCCCATAGCACGGGCGACATTCATCTTCCAACGCCATATATCATCTGCTGACATATAGAACATATGCGGCCAGATTTTCTGCTCGAAATATGATTTATCCATATGCAGCAGACGGGAAAGATCAAAATCCGCGGATTTGGCCAAAACACGGGGATTTAGGGGTTTTTCCTCTGTTATCCGATTTATATTGCGGGGACAGACATTTTGACAGCGATCACATCCATACACATACATACCCATCGGTTCGCGAAGTTTAAGCGGAGTTATTCCTTCCCCGTAATACGTTAAAAAAGATATACAGCGGCGGGGATCAATTTTTCCGTCTCCTTTGAGGGCGCGTGTAGGACATGCCGCCACGCAGGCATTACGGCACCAATCGGGACAGCCAACGGCAATATCCGGTTCATCCGCGGCAAGTTCATGGTCAACAACAATAGCGATAGGAAAAACAAACGAACTTTTGCGGGCCGCGCGCCGCGAGTAAAAAAGACAATTTTTGCCAAAAGTTCCCAATCCGGCACGAGCGGCTGAAAGTCTGTGCGGCAAATTAAAGGGCACCCTGGAATCAACACCGTTTGTCTGGAGAAACTTCCTGAAAGCCTTGATTTTAAGCGCCAGACGATCTTTAGTAATCCGGTCATCATCAAGATAACACCGGCCAAAATGACGTTCCATTTGCAGCGAAAAAGATTCTTCAAAATAAGATTCCAACAGCACGATTATGGATTTAGCATTAGGAAGAATATTGTGGGGATCTGTTCCTGCTATCAAATTCAAACCGGCTTGCTCCGCCCAGCCATATTCTTCCTGACGCGCCAGCAGGTATTCCTTTTGAGATGCAAAAGGTTCGGCATTAGTGAACCCGATATCGGCAAATTTCAACCGGCTTGCTTCCGCGATGATGTCTTGCTTGGTCAACATAATATACCTTTTAATTTTTAACCGTTTTGTTTTAAATATTTGTTTCTATCTATCATAAAATTTTTATATACGCGGTAATGATCGGTTTGCTCGTATTGAATCCGATGAATCGGGGAATTGTCAAAAGTATAGATTATCGCTTGCGGACAGGCCAGCAAAAGCGGCAGATTGAAAGGATAACAATCTCTTGCCGGATATTTCCCGGAATGAAAAGTAACTTCATTTAAATGCATTACTTTGTCTCAATATAATAACCACTGATTTTACAGGATTTATACATTAACCTTAAAGTGATTACAAGAACATACATTACTTAGGAAAAAAAGGGGAGGTCCGGTTTGAAAAGATTTGACAATATAGTTTATTGTCTAGTAAAGGCATTTAAGTGGCGTTCTGATTAAAATATCTTACAAAGGAAGACAAATATTCTAATTAATGAATTGCGAAAATTGAATTTGAGATATCTGCTGGTCATAGCCTCTATAGCCTTCATATTTTGGGGATGTACGTCCTATAATGAGCAGGTAAAAAAAATCCCGGATTCAGATGTGTCAGTCAAGATTAAAGAACTAAAGAAGACGCTGATCGCAAACGGAGTACCCGGGGAATGGTTCGATAAACAGATTCAACATGAAACTTTCCAGATTTACCCCAATATAGACCAATATTTTCAGAAATCCGCGGAAAAACTGACCGATCATGACAAGAAACATAACATATCATGGTATTTTGCGCGAATAGGCGTGGATGCTAAAATCAAGAAAGGAAAACCATTTATTGAAGACCGCATCGAAATGTTTAACAGGGCAGAGGCAAAACACGGGATACACAAGGAATTGATCGCCGCTATCATCGGCGTCGAAACTAATTTTGCCGATCATCAGCAGCGCGGTAGATTTTACGCGTTCAATTCATTAGTGTCTCAATACATTTTCACAAACCGGACAAAATATGCCGTTCGTGAAATCACTGCTCTTTATAAATTTTCACGAATAACAAAACATCCGCCGCAGTATTTTACAAGTTCATATGCGGGGGCAATCGGCTGGGGTCAGTTTATTCCTTCATCCCTGCTGGCATTTTTCATCAATTCAAATGGGATTGATGATGATATTGATCCCTTCTCTATAGAAGATACTATCTTCAGTGTGGAAAACTACCTTTACAAACATAATCTATCAGGAGCAAACATCGGCGATGACGATATTAAATACAAAGCCGTTTTTTCTTACAACCACAGTGATGTTTACGTTAAGGCCGTTCTCTACATCTATGACGGGTTGCGGGATTGTTTTTCTCCGGCAGAAACAGACGTTCGCACAGAGCAGCCGGCTAATAATTAATATTGGAATTCCTTTTTATCTTTACGATATGCCAGATAGCTGTGCAGGAACCATCCGATAACAAAACCGATTAATAAGGTAAAAAAAATCAGCACCGCGCGAGACATCGATATTTCCCAAGATAAAAAGCTTACTGTGACGACTTGTATATTCTGAGCCAGAAAGATAAGACAAATACAGGCAAGAATCGTCACCAGTATGATTTTGAAGTTCATCTCTTTATCCTCCATCTAAGTAGACCGAGATCAAATAGATCAGGGTTATCCTACCCCCTCTATTTATTTATTCGAAGTCTTGTCGAAACCGGCAAGTGAGAATTTCAACAAAAATCTAGTGTCGGTAGAAGTCTGGGTAAAATCCAATCCTATGCTCCAGCATTGTTTGTGATAAACAAATCCCAACGTGTTTTCTATTGTTTGGGAATTAAACAGATCGTGTCTCGAAATAAATGTGGCATCAATATTCTTTGCAATTAGCGCTTTTAAGCTAAAATCTATTTCTTCAACAGAATCCACGGTATAACGATAACCGATTGACAACCAATCGCCGCGCCAATCTTTGACATTCACGTCATAACTCGATTGATCCCAGCCGCCGTAAACATCGTATAGATCACGTGCCACAAAAGAAAAATATTTATGAGGCGTAAAATCAAATTCCATCCCGACATCTGATACTGGCCTTCTTTCCGTAGTAATCCCCTCCATGCCTTTATTGGCCTCATTGATGTCATAAGTTTGAAATAATTTAAGTCGTAGAAACTCCAGATAGCTGTATGCGCCGGCATCATCCTTTACTTTGGCCGTAATGGTGTTTGTAAGTGACCAGGCAACGGCGTTTTGCCCCTCTAAACCGTATGAAGAAGTTGTGACGGGAAAAGAAGAAAAAGTGCCGGCAATACCCTGTAGGGCTTTACCGGATGCAGTTATAATGGGAGTTGTTCCCGGCATCGTAAATGGTGAGAAAGCAGGCAAATAATAATAAGGTATGTTGCTCTGGGACACGTTGGGAACATAAGAATAGATTATTTCCGATTTTATTTCGTGTCTTATTTTTTCCCAATTTATTATGTTTACATCGAACACCCGGGAGGCCTGACTACTCAAGGATAATGACGCGTTGTAGATAGTTGTATCACCCGTTCTACTGTTCGAACCGATTTGATTGTCATCGCGGTCCCAAAGTGTCTCTTTAAGAGAAAACTGCGGAGTTACTTTAAGATAGCCAGATATATTAAAAGGCATAGAAACGGTTGGTGAAAAATCAATGTAGTGTCCTTTTTGTCCTTCTCCACTATAAAGATAATCATAAGTTCCGGTAAATTTATAATATAGTGGCGTATACATAAATTGCTGCTTACTGCCGTTAAAAACAAGCTCCGGATATCGTTGCAAAGTTTGATCATTGTTGGCGGCATTAAAATCTTGTGTGGTGTTTATCGATCCCGTCAAACTGTAATTAGACCATCCTTTAAACACGCGGGCCGTTGATTCTAAATAACGAAGAGTCTGGTCACCCTTGAAAGGGACATTTTTAAAATTGTCTCCCGTCGTTTCTGCATAATTATCAAGATAGTAATTACGAGACGAAAAATCTTGAAAATACCATTTGTCGGATATATTTATTATATCGGTTCTTACATAAAATTGCGGATCAAAATTTGTTTGACTATTAAAATAATAAGACCAGCGCTTATGCATTTCCTGCCAATCGCGGCTTGTTGCCTCATAGGTTGTATCGGTGACATACAACGTGTCATCGAGGTAATTGCCATAAAAAGTTCCGAAGGAATTATTCCCCAGATAGTATCTGTATTCCGCACCTTCTTGAAATCCTCTTTTTTCGATGTAATTCTGGTAAAAAGTCGCATCCATCTGGGGGGAAATAGCCCAGAAATAAGGAACTTCTATATCGATGCCATCAATACTTGAACTAGAAAGATTTGGAATAAGAAAGCCCGACTGACGCTCACTTTTCGCAGGAAATGGAAGATACGGGGAATAGAACACCGGCAAACCTTCCGCAAGGAACCGGGCATCTTTCATCATACCATAGCCTTCAACGGTTACCTTCATTTCACTGCCGGCGATTGCCCAAGCAGGCTTGTCGTCATCACAAGTTGTGGCAACAGGTTGTTCGATCAGATATGTATTCTCTCCGGTTTTCTCAATTTTATCACCTTTTACATAAAAATTATTCATCGCGTAAAAGGCATGGGCCATATAAGCGGCGCCTGTTTTGTCTTCAATATTTAAAACAATTTTTTCACCTCGCAGAGTATCTTCTCCCATTTTAAGAAACGCGTTACCCCGAGCCGTGGCAACATTATTTTTATTATCCAACTGCACGTCATCGGCCGAAAGAGCGGCTCCGCTATAAATTATACTTACTTTCCCTTTAGCATGATACACATCACTAACATTGTCGTAATCCATGCTGTCCGCTTCGATATTCACATGATTCTCATTATTTCCGGCATCAAATTTTTTCAGAAGAATATTGTCCTTAACGGGAGCGGCATCTTTTTTATTATCCAACTCATCGTCACCTGCATAACCAGCGTCACCGCTGTAAATTATGGTTACTTTCCCCTGAACGCGGCTCACATCGCCGGAATTGTCATTGTCAATGCTGCCGGCCTCAACAGCAAAAGCTGCAGGAGATAAAAATAAAATTATTATCGTCATCAGAAAGGCAATCGTTAAATCTAATTTTAGTACATAGATTATACTGTTGTTTTCTAATTTTAATATTTTATGTCTGCTTGCATTTATCATTTTATTTATTTTGATAAGATCGCCTTTTTCTCACTTGTTTTTTATTATCATATAAGGTTATTTTATGAAATGGGATTGTTTAACGGCCCGCGATTATTGACTGTTCAAAAATGCCAGAGATGCAAGGTGAGCAAAAAAATCAATCGCAAGGCGTATATAAAAATACGTTGAGCGGTGCTGTTTGCAGCGCAACACGCCAGATGAGTGTTTTGTAAAACCCTTCGGCTTTTACCAGCAAAGAATATTACTACTCATTATTGCGCCTCTTACCGGCATGCGTCCCCGGTTAACAGTCAATAAATGCCTGTTTTACTTCACCGGCTAAATAAAAAGAACCTGTCGCGCATATCAAGTCCTGTTTTTTTGCCAGGGCCAGCGCCTGCTTAATTGCCTGATTTACATCTTTAGTGATAATCGCCGTATAACCCATTTTTTTCACTGTTTCCATAATATCGTTCACCGGCAAAGCCCGCACGGTTTTTATTTGTGTTAATATTATTATTGAGGTCAGGGGAACTATTTTTTGCAGCATTCGCCGATAGTCCTTATCGGCGAGAGCCCCAAAGATAAGAATTAAACGTCGATAGGAAAAATCTTTTTTTAAAGACCGGCATAAAGCGTCAATGCCTGCGGGATTATGAGCTCCATCGAGAAGAAAAAGAGGCTGGTCTTGTAAAATTTCCATCCTTGCTTCCCAATGTGTATTCTTCAGTCCGGAATAAATCGCCGTATCATCAATATGGAAACCTTTTTTTGTGCAAAGTTCAATTGCTGCCAGCGCAGCAGCAGCATTGGATAATTGATGTTCGCCTCTCAGAGAAATTGTTAGATTTTTTATGTTACGAAACAATCCCCGATAAGTAAAAAAACCGTCTTCCCTTTTTTTAATTTTTATATCGCGTCCGAGGCAGTAAAGTTTCGCCCGGCGGCGCTGGCAGACGTTTTCCAGAATATCCAGAACTTTTTTTTGTCTTGCCGCTGTATGGTGACGTCAAAGCCCAGGACTTTGCCGGCTTCGCCAGCCGCGAGGCGTCCCGGTAGGTGATGACGTTGGCGGTCATGGCTGCGCCGTGCTGGCCGTAGCGCTCGTAGACGTATTGGATGACGCGCTCGCGCTGATCGCCGCTGGGGAAATCGATATCGATATCGGGCCATTCGCCGCGCTCGTCGGAGAGGAAGCGATCGAAGAGGAGGTCCATGCCGACGGGGTCTACGGCGGTGATGCCAGCAAATAGCAGACGGCGCTGTTGGCCGCGGAGCCGCGTCCCTGGCATAGGATGCCGTTTTCGCGGGCGAAACGGACGAGGT
>CAVXVD010000146.1:0-5051 GCA_963765015.1 uncultured Acidobacteriota bacterium
TTCGGCCCCGGCATCGCATCCGAGCATCTCGACTCGCATCTTCGAGCGCTTTTACCGTGTTGACAAGGCTCGCTCCCGCTAGTCGGGTGGCACCGGGCTGGGCCTCGCTATCGTCAAGCACATCGTGCTGGCCCATCGAGGACGCATCTGGGCGGAAAGCGAGCTCGGACGCGGCGCTACATTTCGCTTCACGCTGCCCCAGGCTTTGAATACCCCGATGGCAGATGCAAGACCAGCGCCGGAAGCCGACGCAGCTACGACCGAGCCAGAACAGCACAGTGTGAGGAAGTACACGGCCAGGAGGGGTGGTGAGCTCGCTGGGACTCGAACCCAGGACCCACGCCTTAAAAGGGCGTTGCTCTACCAACTGAGCTACGAGCTCGTTTAAGGCCGCTATATCCAAATTATCACAGGGAGAGGTCTTACGCTGCTTTGACCGGCTTTAGTGCACTCTTGCCGGTGAAACGGCCTGCCCTGTCGCGCCTGGCCGCCCGGCAAAATTGCGGTTTCTCAAGGTAAAGACCAAACGAATCGGTTAAGCTTGCATCATGATTCACAAATAGCTGAATGGCGCGGGGGAAATTACCATGTTCGATGTAGGGCAAGAGGTCACGGTGATCTCAGACAAAGGAATCGCCTACGACGGCATCATTCTGGCGCGGGCGACGGGCGACACTGGACTGGGAGCTTACAAAGTAACCCTGGAGGGTGGCGGTCCCGAACAAATGGGACAGTGGCACAAAGCCGGTGACGTCTTTGTGCGTGAGAAGACGGAAGAAGACGCACAGACCGCCTGGTAAAACTGCTCACAACGCGAGATTGCCATCTGGCTCGCCGCCTGGATCATTTCCCGGCGAGCCACGAATCGTGCTGGAAATGAAACTGTTCCAGACCAATAGGCAGAGGAGGGATCTCTTTGTCTCATCTTCTCCTCCCCACACCGCGAACTTCCGCCACCGCATCTTCCTCTGAGGCGGCAGCTATTCTCTTTTCTTGCCCTTCCCATCGCCCAATCCCCAAATCGGCATGAGTGATTTGCAGATCATTTCATCGATAATTCAAATGATTGCACTGACCTTCCCTGAAATACTGCTGCGGCAAGCGTCGCGGCTTTGCGCACCAGTACTCGCGCAAACGGCATGGCGGCGGAGACCGGATCGCCTGCGGACAGACCACTCCAAGCGGGAGTGATTTGTCTGCATCCTTCGTTTTCCCCAAATTGGAACGCAGCCATTGCTCGTTTCTTTGCGGAACGCGGTACTTTTGTCATCTGAAAAACAATAAGCGTCCGCCGAAGAAGAGATTGAGGATAAAAAGCATGGCTACCACCACGACCACCGGTTTCTCGATCCCGGCCTCTGCGCCAGCCCTTCCGGCCATTCGCGCGCGCTCCAACCGCCGCCGCCGGATCACGCCGCAAGCGGGGCGAGCGCTGGATATCCTCGCCCATTCCATCGAGTACCTGACGGATGAATTTGTGCATCAAGGCCTCGCCTTCTCAGCAAAAGATGCTCAGTTGGAGGCCGTGCAGATGCTAATGGCGCTCAACCGCCAGATCTATTTCGAATGTCCTGAGGTGCCAACCTTTGGCGAGCGTTGCCGGGCGCTGCTCGGTCTTCACTCGGCATAACCTCACGGTCTACTCCGCTGCGCGATCCATTCGATACCCCGCCTAATCACGCGCTGTCGCGCTTGCCGGATGTGCAGTTTCTCTTTTCAGGATCCTCTGTTTCAGCGAGGCAGTCCAACAACACTCTGGATATGTGCGCTGCCACCAGTCAGTGGCGCTTGCAGCGTCTGTGCGCCGCCTCTGCGGAGCGCAACACCTCGCCGGGAACAATGCCCAGAACCAGAGTCGCCGTTATCTGGCGTGCCTACGCTTCAACGACTACGTATTCTCGCTGGGCACGGGATTCTTGTCGTCTGCCGCTTTCCCGCCAAAAACGCGAACGTAGGGGGCCCCTAGCTGCCCAGCTAGGTCGATGAAACGGCGCGCGTCGCCTAATTCTTTCGCCCGCTGCGCGGGATCTTCGAAATACAGATTCGCGGAACTGCTTACGCACGCGATACGGAGATCACTGGCATGAATTTCTTTCTTCGTTTGTTCGATGCGGTCAGCGGCAAAAAGGGGATTCGCCGGCAGATCCATGTTCCCCTTTAGACCGCGGAGTTCAATTGCATCAAACCCGTGCTGATGCGCGAAGTCGAGAATCTTTGGCCATTCCCACGCAGGACATCCAAGTGTAGAAAAGGCCAGGGGAATGCGGCTGTCACTTTCATTGGCGAAGAGCCGCCTCGAAAACGCTGCCTGCGCCAATGCGGCGGACGAGAGCACTTGCAGGAATTGCCGGCGGCTGGTCATAGTTCCCCCTTCTTCATTTGCTGCACCGCATAGTCACAAGCTCGGGCGGTCAGAGCCATGTAGGTCAGCGACGGATTCACGCAGGAAGATGACACCATGGCTCCGCCGTCGGTGATGAAAAGATTCTTGACGTCGTGAGCCTGGTTGAACGAATTGAGCACAGAAGTCTTCGGGTCGCGGCCCATGCGAGCCGTACCCATCTCATGAATGGCGAACCCGGGGGGCTCGTCGGTGGCAAAGGGTTCGATGTTGCGGGCGCCGACGGCCGCCAGCATTTCTGCGGCGGCGATCGCCATGTCTTTGCGAAGAGCGAGCTCATTGGCGCTCCACGAGCAGTGGATCTTCAGCGTGGGAATGCCCCAGGCATCGACCGTTTCCTTATTCAGCTCAGCGAAATTATTGTGGTTGGGAAGACATTCGCCGAACCCATAGAAGCTGAAGCGCCAGGGACCGGGGCCTCGAAGAGACTTCTTGAAATCGGCACCAAATCCGGTTTGCGCAATTCCCCGCTCCCAGCCTTCGCGATAACCTCCGCCCTGGAAGCCATATCCGCGGATGAAATCCGGATGTTTGGTCTTCACGTTTCGGAAACGCGGCATATAGACGCCATTAGGGCGCCGGCCCACGTCGATGCGGTCCTCGTTTCCGGGAATGATCGCGTCCGCGCCGCCAGCCTTTACGTGGTCCATCAGGTTGTGGCCCAGCTCGCCGCTGGAGTTCGCCAAGCCGTCGGTAAATTCCGGAGTGGCCGAGTTCAACAGGATGCGGACCGATTCCAACGCTGAGGCGCAGAGGAAAACCGTCTGGGCGCGAAACTCCACGGTCGCGCGTGTGCGCGAATCAATCACGCGTACGCCGGTCGCGCGCCGCGTCTTCGCATCGAAGCTGACGCTGTGCACGACGCTGTAGGGACGCAACGTCATGCGTCCGGTCTTCTCGGCAGCGGGCAGAGTCGCATTGACACTGCTGAAATAAGAGCGCGTGATGCATCCTCTCTCGCACGGACCACAATAGTGACAAGCAGCGCGGCCCCGGTGATCTTGGGTGAGGATGGCGGCGCGTCCGATGGTCAACACCCGCTCGCCGCCAAAATGTCTGGCCAGCTCGTCGCGCACAAATGTTTCGCCGCAATTCAATTCCATCGGGGGCAGAAACTTGCTGTCGGGCAACTGGGGGAGGCCCAGAGCCTGTCCCGAGATGCCGATAAAATCCTCGACGTAGTCGTACCAGGGAGCGAGATCGGAGTACCGAATCGGCCAGTCGATCGCGATTCCATCGCGCAGGTTCGCTTCAAAGTCGAGATCGCTCCAGCGATAACTCTGGCGCCCCCACGTGATGGAACGCCCTCCTACCTGGCGGCCGCGAATCCAGCGAAAGGGTTTCCCGGCCGCGGTAGTGTATGGATTCTCCTTGTCGCTTACGAAGAATTTTGCTGACCATTCGTCGCAGGCATAGCAGGTGCTTTGAATGGGCTGATCTGCGCTCTGCCGGCGGCGATCACCCAGGCCGCGAAACTTCATCTCCCACACCGGAACATGCTCTACATAATCCTGCTCGGGTACAGTGGGCCGTCCGGCCTCGAGGACCAGCGTTCTAAGCCCTTTTTCGGTAAGTTCCTTGGCTGCCCATCCGCCGGTCATCCCGGAGCCCACCACGATCGCGTCAAAGGTGTTCTGTTCGCTCACGGTTGCTTCCCCGTTTCTTTGGGGGCGGGCAGGGTTTCGCAGCCATTGTAGTCACCGGGGATGATTTCGAAATGTAGTTCCTGCGTGGCTCCAGCTTCGGAGGTGTAATAGGCCGTCAACGTGAGCCGGCGGAGCGTGGAATAGAAGCTCGCGTCGGGAGACTCAGCGTCGGCCACAGCATGGTCGCGGAAACGCTCGATATCTTCCGCCATCTTTTCTCCAAAAGCGACGAGGATCTCCGACCGCTGAATCGCTGAGCCGTCGACAAAATTGTTGCCGAACAGCTTTTTCGAGCGAGCATCTACGTCGTCCAGACCGGCGATAAAGCGGGCTCTTTCGCCTTCGTCGTTCCACTCCGTCAGAATCAAGTCGATAAAGTCGCCCACCCCGACGTCGGAAGCACCGGGAGTTTCGGTTGCGGGAAGAATCATCTCCGCCATCTGCTTTACCGTCGCGTACTGGTGGGCATTCAACGCGCGAGGAGCGGCCGAATTCGCCAATAGCGCGCGCGCCTCGCGCATCACGACCAGCATCTTGTGGGGCGCGAGCTGCAGGGCGGCTCCCGTTGCCAACATTCGCAGAACTTCCCGTCGGTCCATCGACGCGGTCTCCGGTTTACACACGGTCTATGTTACCCAATCTCTCGGGATTCCGTAAGAAACACGAGTGCTCGATGGTCTGGATGATTCGCTTGATGTCGCAGCCCGTGCGAAGGCGAATCCGCCGGTGTATCCCTCTCATTCCAGCCAGGATTGTGGAACACTTCAGCGGTTAGGTCGACTCCGGACCGCAATCAGCGAGACCTGCTCCAGTCCGGGGAAGTGATCGTCCTTATCCGGCTTACGCTCGGTGGGTGCGATCTGCTGAACTGTGGTTCGCGCCGGCGGGGATGATCCGAAGTACTGCGCATACACTTCGTCAAAAGATTGCAGATCCGAAAGATCGTCGAGGTAGACGGTCGTGGAAACGACCTGGCTGAAACTCATATCTGCTTCTTCGAGATT
>CAVXVD010000147.1:0-35349 GCA_963765015.1 uncultured Acidobacteriota bacterium
CAGAACAGCGATGCCTACTGGGATTTTGCAGACTACATCCACGCCAACAAGGGCGAGGTAGACGGCGAAAAAACGCCCGGAGCACGGCTGGAATCCATCGACAAAATGGCGATGCTGCAGGGACAGAAGCATAATGTGGATGTGGTGAAGCTGCAGTCGTGCCTCAAGGCTCAAAATGAGGACGCGGTAAGAGCGTCGATGAAAGAAGGCGACGGAATCGGAGTGAACGCGACGCCCACGATGTTTATCAACGGGCAGAAAATTGACGGCGCAGTCTCCGTCGCCGAGCTCCGCGCCGCGCTGGACGCTGCCCTGAAGGATGCGGGGCAACCCGTGCCCGACCACGTTGCGATGGGTGCGGCGCCTGCATCCAAGTAAACGAGGCGGTCTGAGGGCCACGATTTCCGGCGCCTCGCTCGGGTTTCATTGGCTTGGGTTAGGAACGGGAGAACAATCCTTGAAAAAACGCGCATTCTTTGCCCGGATCATGACTGGGCTGGTGGCTGCGGTTCTGCTGGCCGCCTCGGCTGGTTGCAACTCGCAAGCTGGTGGCGATGTGATGGCCACCGTGGATGGTCAGAAGATTTTCCGTACCGACGTGGACAAGTATTACGACAACAACGTCTCGTCGGCGCAACAGGTTCCCACGGGCGAGCAAGCTACCGCCCTGCGTCTGAACATTCTGCACCAGATGATTGATGACCAGATCCTGATGCGCCGCGCGGAAAAACTGGGCTTGCTCGCCACCGATGACGAGGTCGATCGCAAATATAACGAGTACAAGTCGCCCTTTACGCAAGAGGAATTCGACAAGCGACTGCAGGACAAGAAGATCACGATTGCCGACTTCAAGCGCGACATCCGGCGTTCCATCACGGTCGACAAAGTGCTGAACAAGGAAGTCTCGTCCAAGATCAACGTTACGGATCAGGACATTACCGATTATTACAACGCGCATAAAGGCGAATTCAACCTGATCGAGCCGACGTATCATCTGGCGCAGATCATGGTGACGCCCACGCCCAACCCGCAAGCCCACAATCAGAACGATAAGGCGCAGAACGAGGCCGAGGCGCGCAAGAAGATCCAGATGATCTCGAACCGCCTCGACAGCGGCGACGATTTCGCCACGCTCGCGATGAAGTACTCCGAAGACCCTGAAACGTCAGGGAACGGCGGGGATCTGGGCACGGTACAGGAGTCTGGACTCAAAGGCACTGATCCCGCGACGCGTGACGCGGTGATGAAACTCAAGCCCGGCCAGTACAGTTCGATCGTAACGATTGTGAATCCCCAGACCAAGCAAGCGTTCGGATTCCGCATTGTGAAGCTGGTCTCGAAAGAACCGGCAGGCCAGCGTGAGTTATCGGATCCGCGGGTGCAGCAGGCGATCCGCTCGCAACTTCATGACCGCCGCGAGCAACTGCTGAAAGCTGCCTATTACGAGGTTTTGCGCGATACGGCCAAGGTCGAGAACTACTACGCGAAGAAAGTGCTCGACAGCAACGGGATCGAAAAGTAATAGCCGGCGTTATTCGACAATCGCCAGTACCTCTCCGGCATTTACGGCAGCGCCTTCGCGGACCAGAATCTTCTGGACCGTTCCCTTCTTCGGGGATTTGACCTCGTTCTGCATCTTCATCGCTTCGACCACGAGGATACCGGCTCCAGCCTCAACCTCGGCTCCCTCGGTGACGAGCACACGCACGATCTTGCCCGGCATGGGTGCCACAAGCTTTTTGGGGCCATGCTCATCGACGGCGCGAACCCGCCCGCGCAGCGAACGTGGATCGCGGACTTCGGTCGCGAAACGCACGCTACCCACCCAAATATGCGTGTCGCCGCCCACTCGCTCGCATTTCACCTCATAAGCCTTGTTCCCGATGCGAAGGGAAATTACGTTCGGCCGCGCCAGAACGGCGTCGACTTCGATCTCGCGACCGTCGAGACGGCAAGACCAGCGACCCTCTACCTGTTCCAGATCAAGCCGGTGATTCTTTCCGTCGATGGCGATTTCATAAGTCATGGAGTATCAGGTTCGCGGCCCAGGTCCAGGTAGTCGGATTCCCTCACCGCACTCCCTCCCGACGTGCCGCGCTCTTCCAGTTCGAAACCGGATTCGTTTTATTCACTGCATCGCTGATAACCGCACGCTCGCCCGCCCCAGCAGCTGCCGATCCAAGGACGGCAAACATTCCTGCGGCGATGGCGGCAACCTCTTTGGTGTGAGGGTCGACCCGAGGATCAGGCGCCTCACTTTTCTGCTTCAACAGGCGATCTAGGAAGCCTGTATCGATCCTGGCGGCGCGGAATTCCGGATTGCTCAGAATGCGCCGAAAGAGCGAAATATTAGTCTTGATCCCCCCGACGAAATATTCGTTCAGGGCACGGGTCAGCCGGCCGATGGCCTGATCGCGGTCCGTGCCGTAGCCGATCAGCTTGGCGAGCAGTGGATCGTAATCCATGGGAACGTTCCAGCCTTCGTACATGCCGCTGTCGCGGCGGATACCAGGCCCGGAGGGCAACAGCAGGAGCGTGATTTTGCCGGGACTCGGGAAGTAATTATTGTCGGGATCCTCGGCATAGATGCGGCACTCGATGGCGTGACCGCGAATCGTCACCTGATCCTGGGTGAAGGGCAGCGGTTCGCCGTTCGCGATATGAATCTGCAGGTGCACCAGGTCGAGCCCCGTGACCAACTCCGTAACCGGATGCTCCACCTGCAGCCGGGTATTCATCTCAAGGAAATAGAAATTCTTCTGCTGGTCCACAAGGAACTCAACCGTGCCAGCGTTGGTGTAGCTGGCGGCCTGGGCCACGCGAACTGCGACATCGCCCATGCGCCGGCGCATGTCAGGATCGACGATCGGCGAAGGCGCTTCTTCGACGACTTTCTGATGCCGCCTTTGCAGCGAGCACTCGCGCTCGCCAAGATAAACCGTGTTCCCGTGCTCATCGGCCAGCACCTGCATTTCGATGTGGCGCGGATTGATGATCGCCTTCTCGATATAGACTTCGCTGTCGCCGAACGATCGTTCCGCCTCGCTGCGCGCGCCCTCAAGCGCCGACTTCAGTTCCTCGGACGAATGCACCAGGCGCATGCCCTTGCCGCCGCCGCCCGCCGCGGCTTTCAGCATGATGGGATATCCAATGCGTGCCGCGACTTCGTGCGCTTGCTCTACGGATTCGAGCCCGCGCGACGTCCCAGGTACAAAGGGAACTCCTGCCAACTCCATGGCCTGCCGCGCCTTAGTCTTGGAGCCCATCGCATCCATCGCCGCGGCGGTAGGACCGATGAATTTCACGCCGGCATCGGCACAGGCCCGGGCGAATTTCGCATTCTCGGAAAGAAATCCGTAGCCGGGATGGATGGCGTCCGCTCCGGATCGCGCGGCCACGTCAAGGATTTTCTGGATATTGAGGTAGGACTCAGAAGCGGCGGGTGCCCCGATGGGATAAGCCTCATCGGCCTTGCGAACGTGCAATGAGGCGCGATCCACATCCGAGTAGACCGCGACTGCGGCAATTCCCATCTCATGGCAGGCACGAATCACCCGGACGGCGATCTCTCCCCGGTTCGCGATGAGAATTTTCTTGAACATGAAAACTCGTGGCCGGAGGAACGTCTATCGGCTAAGCTCCAGCCAAACCGCATATTGTACTGGAGCCGCCGCGTTCGCGGATGTGATTTCGGCTCGGTAACTTCCAAAGTTCCGGCATAGTATGATCTCGCATAGACTCGGTCGAACGCCACAGCATGCAACCATTAAGAGTCGCCTCCACGACCGCTTTAGGCGCCCCTGCGGAGTCCGTTCGCAAGACCCCCTGGCCATTTCTGGCAGCGCTGCTGGCCACAAGCCTCGCGGTGCGACTGCTGTGTCTGACCTCGAAGCCGTTCTGGTTCGATGAGTGCTTTAGCGTGGAGGTCGCCCGCCTCGATTGGCGCAACTTCGGCCATCTGCTGTGGTGGCGCGAAGCCAACATGTCGCTCTACTACGTGCTGCTGCGGATTTGGCTGCACTTGGGACACAGCCCGTTCTTTATCCGCAGGCTGTCAGCCATTCTTTCTACTGCCACGGTTCCGGCCGTCTACTGGCTGGGGCGGCTGCTCTATGACCGGCGCGTCGCGCTGATCGCCGCTGCTCTTTTTACTTTCAACGCCTACAGCATTCGCTACGCGCAAGAAGCGCGCAGCTATGCGCTGCTGGTGTTGCTGGCCACGCTTTCCTCGTGCCTGCTGCTCGGGTGGCTACGCCAGCCTGACCGCAATCACCGGCGTGGCTTTGTCTTGACCAGCACTCTTGCGGTCTACGCCCATTTCTATGCCCTGCTGTTGCTGGCGGCACAGTGGCTGGCTCTGCGTCGCGCGGACGGCCTGACGTCTGGGAATCCACACGAACGCGCAGACCGGCGGCGAGCCTGGATCACGATTGGACTGGCGGTTCTTCCTTTGCTGGCATTTGTTGCGAAGACCGGGGCGGGACCGATCCGCTGGATTCAAAGGCCCGGCCTCGGCGACCTATTCGATTTCTACGAGCATCTGGCCGGGACCAACAGCTGGCCTCTTCTCGCGATCCTGGTCGGCGCGTGCATTGCCGCGGTGGCTCCTGTGGGCAAAGGGCTATTGGCGAAAGCGCCGACTTGGGAGGCGTGGCGCTGCCAGTTCCTCTTGCTGTGGCTGGTCTTCCCTGTGGCACTCACGGTTTTGCTGTCGTGGGCTCGTCCCGTTTTCCTGGGCCGGTACATGATCTTTTGCCTGCCAGCATTTCTAGTGCTGGCGGCAGCGGGGTTGGCGCGGTTGCGCGCGCCATGGCTGCTGGGAGCTGTCATGGGAGTAATCCTGCTGCTGTGCTTGCCGGGGATTTCGTTCGTCTACGGCCACGACTTCGATAACGAACGGGACGCCTCGGGCGCCGCTACCAATTTCATCCTCGACCATACCGAGGCGGGAGATGCCATTCTCTTCCACATCGCGGCCACGCGCGTGCCTTATGAGTTCTTCCGCTCCCTGCGGGGCGAACAGAATTCCGTCAGCCCCGAATTCACTGCTCAATTCGGCCCTGAGATTCTCTTTCCTCGCCACGGGTCGAGGCTCGATTACCGCGACTTTACCGGAAAGCCATCGGCCGAACTGCTGCACACAGCGGCGCCAGCCCACACTCGGGTTTGGGTTATGTTGATGAACAATGGCCCCGCCGGCAATCCCGATCCCACCACCGGGATGCTCCTGCAGGCTCTATCGCAATCCTATGCCAAGGTCCAGAGCTGGCACTTTGCGAAGGCGGAAGTGCTTCTCTACAGCAGGCAGTAAGTCAAAGGCCATTCAAAACCTCAAACCACGAAGGACACGAAGTCCCACGAAGGAAAACGGGGAACTGCTCCGCTGGGCCTGTTACTCCCCAAAAGCAGAAAAGCCTCCAACGTTAACCGTGGGAGGCTTTAACTCTCAAACCGTTCAGGCTTATTTCGGCTGATCGACAGTGATCTGGCCGCCTTGACTCTGCGCCGCCTTTTCCGCCTTTACTTTTTTCACCCGCAGGGTCTCGTCGACCCAATGGTCAGCGGTTTTCAGGTCTTCGGTACGAACGTCGAGATCGTCGCACTCGACATCGGCCTTTTCGCGGTACATCAGGTTCATGTAGGCCATTGCATCGTCGTAGTCCGGACGAAGCTGGATCGCCTTGTTCAGGCTATCGATGCCTTCGGTAATGGCAGGAGCGTTCTTCACCTTCAGCTCGTCACAGACCTTCTTCTGGTCTTTGTTCTTCGGGTTCAGATGCTCTTCGGGCTTCATTCCCAGCTTGGCGCGTTCTTCCATGCGCGGCTGGTAGGAGGCGGTCCAGTCGATCACGCCGACGGAGTAGTACGGCTCGGGATCATTTGGGTCGGCAGCGGACGCCATACGGTAATACTTCTTGGCATCGTCCCACTTCTTCATGTTGAGGTAAAGGTAGGCAATGCCTTTCGCGCTATTCACTTTCTGGTCGCGCGAAGGATTGGCATCGATCACTTTGAGATATTCGTCGATGGCCTGCTGTGCGGTGCGCAGATTGTCAGGCGAGTCAACGCCTGGAATGTATTGCGATACGAAAGCCGTTGCCAGATACATACGGGCATTGATCAGGCTTGGGTCCAGCGTAACCGCCTGCTGGAAGTGATCGATGGCCTGTTCATAGTGATTGTCTTTGTAGGCCTTGACGCCCTTATTGAGCTGGTCGCGTGCCCGCAGCTTGTCGCATCCCACAGAAGAGAAGATCGCCAGCAGCACTGCTGCCAGCGTCAAGAATCTAAGTTTCTTATTCATTGCGGTATAAGTCTCCCTCGCCACAGCATCCTAGGCCCAGAGACAGCGGTTTGACAAGCGGAGTGCTCGGCAGCACGGAAGCGGAACTGCTTCCGTGCTGTGGGCCGAATGAGAATCTGCGACTCCGGGCCTTACCGGACGGGCACTTTAGTTGCCCGCTTCGATCTTTGCGGTAATCAGACCCACCTTGTCCACACCAGCGGCGTGGGCAAGATCGATCACGTTGGCCACATTGACGAAGGGGATGGAATCGTCTCCCTTCACGAACATGACCTTTTCCGCGCGTTGCTTATAAATATCGGTGAGGCGCCCCTGCAGATTATCCCAGGTGGCGTCTTCATTGTTGATCTTGACGCCAGGCTCCTGGCCGGCTCCACGGTCGAGCAACTGCACGACGATGGTGCGATCGGGAGAATCGTTTTTGGGCGCGTTCGGCGGAGGCGGCTGAGGTACCAGCGCATCCAAGCCCTTTGGCGTAACCGGGGAGATCACCATAAAGATGATCAGCAATACCAGCAGCACATCAATGAGCGGCGTGACGTTAATGTTTGCACTCTGGCCTCCGCTCGGGCCAACTGACATTCCCATGGTCGCTCCTCTATTGGCCGGGCGCGGCCGCGGCTGGCGGCGCGTTCGGAGTGGTTTTTCTCTGATCGGTCAACAGGCCGAGGTCGTCGACTCCGGCTGCGCGGACGGCATCCACAACCCTCACGACTGCGCCAAAGCGCGTCCGCATGTCCGCCTTCACGTACACTCGGCGGTCGCCGGGCTTGCTGGCGAAACGGTCTTTGACTTTGGTGGTGAGATTGTCAACGTCCTGAATCTGCTCGCTGCCGAAATAGACTTTGCCGTCGCGCGTAATGGAGACCAGCAAGGCGTCTTCCTTATCCGCGTCCGGCATCTGCTCCGGGTTATTCACTTTGGCCATGTCCACGCTAATGCCTTTTTGCAACATGGGCGTGACCACCATGAAGATGATCAGCAGGACCAGCATCACGTCCACCATGGGCGTGACGTTGATTTCCGAACTGACCTTGGCTCCTTCGTTCCGTTTGGCTAATGCCATAGCTTGATATCTCCCAGGCTTCCGCTGCGATTCGCGCCACAGTGGCGCTTCGCCTAAGTTGGAGGGCCCGGCGCTGAATCGATTCAGCGCCGGACAAGCAACTCATTGCGAAAACCAGTCCCGTCGTTCTACCGGCGGGGCTTTTACCGTCTAACGTCGCCGCGCTTCTTCAGGAAGTAGTCGATCAGCTCGCTCGACGAGTTGTCCATTTCGACGTCGAACGCTTCCACGCGACCGGTCAGGTAGTTAAACATCATGACGGCCGGGATGGCGACGAGCAGCCCGATGGCCGTCGTAACCAGCGCTTCCGCGATACCGCCGGCGACTGCGGCGAGACCGGTGGCCTTCGAATTGTTGATGCCGATGAAGGCGTTCAGAATGCCCATCACCGTTCCGAACAGTCCCACGAAGGGAGCGGTCGAGCCGATGGTGGCGAGGCCGCCCAATCCGCGCTTCAGTTCGGCGTGAACGATGGCTTCGGTGCGCTCCAGGGCGCGCTTGGAGGCTTCAATGGTTTCGCCAGGGATTGCGCCCGGGGAATCCTGGTGAGCCTTGAACTCCATCAAGCCAGCGGTGACAACTTTGGCCAGATGGCTCTTCTTGTTGCGCTCGGCAACCTTGATCGCTTCATCGATACGGCCGTCGCGCAGAGCTCCCGCCACGGCGGGGGCAAAGGCGCGCGACTGCTTGCGGGCAGCGCTATAGGCCATCCAGCGGTCGATCATCACGCCAATCGACCAGCCCGACATGATGAAGAGAATGATGACGACGGTGCGAGCAACCCATCCCATTGCCTTCCACAAGCCCAATGGATCGGTCGCCATGGCGCCGCCGCCCTCCTGGACTACCCAGGTGGCCGCGACGTGAACGTTGCTGAGAATAGCTGTTGCTACGTGAGTTGCAAACATGAGTTGCTTTTCCCTCCTCGGAACTCTCTACTCTACTTGGACCCTTTGATGCGCTTTTTGGTTCCAACCGCTAGCCTGGAATTCGGCGACCGGCGAGTATACGACATTTGCCGGGTGCCATGGACTCGGAAAGACGGCGGCGAAGTCCGGGCTCTCTGAAAAGCCCTTCCCAGCCACCATATTGCAGGTGGGATGGGGAGGGCCAACGCATACTTCTACAGAATAATTCGAAACGACCTCTCGCTCGGGAGTTTAGCCCCCGGCGAGGGTGAAGTTCACCTGCACCTGCGTCTCAACTTCGACCGGCTCTCCGTTCAGCAGGTAAGGCTTGTATTTCCATTGCTTCACGGCTTCGATCGCAGCCGGAGCCAGCATCGGGTGCCCGCTGATCAATTGCAGGTTCTCGATGTTGCCTTCCTTGCTGATTTGCGCCTGCAGGATCACAGTACCCTGAATGCGGGCCTGACGGGCCAGCGGCGGATACGACGGGGGGACCTTGCGAACTAGAAGTCCCGATTGAACACCCGACGAAACGCGAACCCGTTGCGGGGTGGCAATCTTCGGCACGGCAACCGGCGTCGAACTCAGCACGCTGCCGATCACTCCGCCCATCGAACCACCCGGGACACCGCCCGGAACGCCACCGACTACTCCAGTCGAAGCCATCGCCGGCGGAGGGGCCTCTTCCTCTTTGATCATCTGAATTTTCTTTGGAATCTTGGTCGGAGTGCGCAGCTCGCCGTTGACGATGTCGGTCTGGATCACCTTCACAACTTTGACCGGTGCGGCGGCTGGCGGTGGAGGCGGTGGAGGCGGCGGGGGGGCCACCAGGAATGTCATCAATTGCTGCTTCGGCAAGGCTTCGGTGAAGATCAGCGGGATCAGCACCATCACGCCGATAATCATGAACTCGATCGCAAACGCGACCACGGAGGTGCGGCCCCGCTTCGTTTTTAGCCTGCCGCCGGACTCGATAAGGCTGTCTTCAAACATTGTGAACTCTCCCCAAAGACTGTTCAGACCCCTACGGATACTTAGACACCGACTGCTTCTCCTTTGCTCCCAAATTCTCTAGGGCACCCGATCGTGGCTTTTCACCTCAAACGGGTACTGAGCAAACCCTCTAAAACATACATAAGAAGGCGTAACGCAATGATTAAGACGACGCCATCGGGTAACTTACTTAGCCCTTACTCCCGGCATGGCCACGGGGCGTTTACCCTTTTCAATCCGCCAGTCCTGGTAAGCCACCAGGATCGGAGCTGCAATCGCAATCGAGGAATACGTCCCTATTAAAATGCCGATGACCAGCGCGAGGCTGAATCCGCGAAGCACCTCGCCGCCGAACAAAAAGAGTGCGAGTACGGTAAGGAAGGTAAGGCCTGCTGTCAAGATCGTTCTGCTTAAGGTCTGATTAATACTCCGGTTAACAATATCCGCCAGTTTCTCGCGCCGCATGAGTTTAATGTTTTCGCGGATGCGGTCAAATACCACGATCGTGTCGTTATTAGAGTAACCAATCAGCGTCAGAATGGCCGCAATGACGGTCAAGGTGATGTCTCGATTGAGCAGCGAGAACGCACCCACGGTAATCAAGGTGTCGTGGAAGACCGTTATCACAGCTGCCACACCGTAAATCCACTCAAACCGGAAGCCCAGATATACCAGCATCCCGAGCAGCGAATACAGGGTGGCAAGGCCGGCCTGCGTCCGCAATTGGCTACCCACCTGGGGACCGATGATTACGACGTTGCGTACCCCGAAATCGGAAAGGTAAAAGCCGTCGGGCAGAACCGCGGCCACCGCCGGATCCACGCCGGGTGCACCCTTCAACTGGTCGAGAGAACTCAGAACGCCGTCCTGGACTTTCTCGCGATAATCCACGATCGCCTGCGCCTGTGCCCCATATTTCTGATCGGCGTCAGTGCCTAAATGGAGAGGGTCTTTGTCGAGCAGGTATTTCTTGACATTCAGAAAGCTGGCGTTGTTCAGGTCAGCCTTCCCAGGCACAGGATGGGCCTCCAAGGCATTGATGATTTTCTCTTTGCCTTGCTCAAGCTCCCGTTCGTCTGTTTCGCGCACGTCCAGGTCGACCAGAACTTCATTATTCGCAACCGCACCGAAGCGCTGAATCTTTGGACTCTTAAGTCCCGCGTGATCCATCTCCGAAGTGATGGAGGCGTAGTCCGGAGCATGCGAAAACCGGACATACACAAGCGTTCCTCCACGGAAGTCCACGCCCCACGGAAGCGGGGTGCCCGTCTGGGCCCATCGAACTCCCATTGAGACCAAGCCGGCCACGCTAAAGATCAGCGAAAAAGCGAGAAAATACCACTTTTTCCCGAGAAAATCTATGTTGGTATTGCGAAAGAACTCCACGGGTTTGTCTAGCCCCTTCTCTGTCTATGACTTAGCAGTGATTCAGCAACTGGGAAATTCGGGACTTTAGCCGCCCTATTCAGCGGTCCGATTTTTTCAAATTTCCCAATCACCAAATTCCCAATTACTCAATTTTCTAGATGCTGAGAGCTTCTCCGCGCTGTTTGCGGCTCAGGATCCAGTCGAAAATGAATCGCGACACGAACACGGCAGTAAACAGGTTGGCCAGCAACCCAAATGTGAGCGTGGTGGCAAAACCTTTCACTGGACCGGTGCCAAAGATAAACAGAATTGCCGCGGAAACAATGGTGGTGACGTGGGTATCCACAATCGTGATCCAGGCGTGACTAAAGCCCTGATCCACGGCTGAGGGCGGCGTCTTGCCGTTCCGCAATTCTTCACGAATGCGCTCGAAAATCAGCACATTAGAGTCGACGCCCATGCCGACCGTTAGAATCACTCCCGCGATTCCCGGCAAGGTAAGAGCCACATTGACTCCCGCCACGGTGGACCATCCGAGGAATCCGAGCAAGATAATCAGATTCATAATGAGGGCCAGATCTGCATTCACGCCCGCACCGCGATAGTAGACCAGCATGAAGATAAGTACGGCGACCATACCGATCACCGTCGCCATCACTCCGGACCGAATGGAATCCGCGCCCAGCGACGCTCCCACGGTCTCCTCGTCCAGATACTTAATACTGGCCGGCAATGCGCCCGAGCGCAGGATCATAGAAAGATCTTTCGCAGCCTGCTCACTCATATGGCCACCACTGATCGAGCCCTGGTCGCGAATCGGTTCCTTGATGTTGGCTACTTCCTTCACTTTATGGTCGAGGACGACCGCCAGACTGTCGCCCACGTGGTTGGAAGTGAAGCTGTAAAACCTCTGCCCGCCATCTCCTGTCAGAGAAAAAGTGACACTGGGCTGGCCATTCTGATCGGTGCTGGCCTGAGCATCCCGCAAATCTTTGCCGCTGACTGCGGAAATGCGAGAGACGAAACACCAGGTCTGCTCGGTCCCGTTGGCGCACTGGCCGGGCAGCAAGATTGAATCCGCAGGAATAACGCCGTTCTTGTCCTGTAGCGCCGCTTGCTCGCTGGGGTACGGTCCACCCGTCATCTGCTTGATTTCGAGCATGGCCGTGGACTGTATGAGGTCTTTCACACGGCCGGAATCGTCGATACCGGGAAGTTGCACAAGAATCTGGTATTGTCCAAGCCCATGCGGCTCGATGGTGGGCTCACTGACCCCGAGAGCGTCAATGCGATTACGGATGGTGTCGATTGCCTGGGTGACGGCCCTATCCTTTAATTCGTTCAGGTTGGAAGGCTTCATCGCCAGAATCCAGGAATTGTCAGGGCCGCCAGTCACATCGTAATCAGGCAGGCGATCATGCACGATAGTGAGCAAGTCTCCGCGCGCACTCGGCTGCATGCCCTTGATCTGGAGGTGGTCAGGATGGTTCTGCTGGTCAGGCTGGTTGATATCGGAATAGTCGATTTTCCGCGTGCGCAGCTGATCCTTCAACATCTCAATGGCGTTCTGCGCCACTACGTTGACGGCGTCGTTGACCTCCACCTGCAGAATCAGGTGGGTTCCGCCCTTCAAATCGAGGCCCAAGTGGATATGATCACCCACTGCCGTAAGCAGGCCCTGGCTGGTGAAGCTCTTCGGAATGCCGAAGATTCCAAAGAGGAAAAACAGCAGCGTGCCCACGATAAGCCCGAACTTCCAGAGAAAATTCTTGTTCATATAAACCAGCGCTCAGTGGCTAGTGATCGGCCACTATTTCCCTTTCACTTCTTCCTCGGTCGTGCTGACTTGCACCACAGACGCCTTGGTCACTTCCATCAGGACATTTTGCGGTGGAACGCGCAAATGAATGCAATCATCCTTTAGCGCCATGACCGTGCCGCGCAGGCCCCCGCTCGTCGTGACCCGGTCGCCGGTCTTGAGCTGATCGAGCATGGCCTGCCACTTCTTCTGACGGCGCTGCTGCGGCAGAATCATGAGGAAATACAGCATAGCGATCATGGGTACAAACATGATCAGCAGCGACATACCGCCGCCGCCACTCGGTGCTTGCAACATCAACAGGGCCTGTAGGTTCATGACATTCTGAGCGGACAAAGTCGCGAAAAAGTGCCCGCGCTCACTCGCGCCGCGGGAGCTGTTATTTCACCACGGGGTTTGGATCGACTTCGGCCGGGTTCCTTCAGCTTCAGGCTTGAATCCGGGGATATTCCGTCGGAGTCTAGGGTTTCGGTCGAGACCTTACACCAGAAAGAAAACTGGACTCTTCCCCAAGTGAAATAGAATGCCGTACGCGCTGCATAGTGTCAAGGTAGAAACTCAAATTGTGGATGGTGTTCAACACTTGTGCCAACACTTCGTTGGATGCGTAAAGGTGACGTAAATAAGCCCGCGAGTAGCGCTGGCAGACCCTGCAGCCGCAGTCGGGATCGAGCGGTCCCGCATCCTGCGCGTAGCGCGCCTGCTTGATGGAAATTTTTCCTTGCGAGGTGAACAGAAGTCCATGCCGGGCCGCCCGCGTGGGCAGCACGCAATCCATCATGTCGACCCCGAGGCGCGAATACTCGACAATCTCCTCCGGCGTCCCCACGCCCATCAGATAACGCGGTTTGTCCTTGGGTAGGTGTTCGAGCGTCGACTCAACGATCTCGCGCGTGAGTTCGCGCGGCTCGCCGACACTGAGCCCGCCAATGGCGTAACCGGGAAATCCAATTTCGACGGTGCGCTCGGCAGATTCCATGCGCAGCGCGCGGTCCATCCCGCCTTGCACGATGCCGAAGAGAGATTGAGTCTGACCTGTTTGTGTAGGGACGGACGCATTCGTCCGTCCCGCGAAGCGAGGCTCCGCGTGCGAACTGTCGGACACGACCCCGACCTCGGAGCCGCTCGACGACGACTCGGGGCTTCGCCCCTCGCGGCGGACGAATGCGTCCGCCCCTACACGAGCCCATGGCACTTCGTGCTTGTGCTCCTCGAAATATTTCTTGCTGCGCGCGGCCCAGCGTGCTGTGAGCTCCATCGAAGCCCGCATGCGCGACTGATCTGCCGGATACTCCGTGCACTCGTCAAAGGCCATGATGATGTCGGCGCCCAGCCCGATCTGCGCCTCCATCGCGCTCTCCGGGCTGAAAAAATGAGACGAGCCATCGAGGTGCGAGCGGAACGTCACACCTTCCTCGTTGAGCTTGCGCAGTTCGCTCAGGCTGAAGACCTGAAATCCACCAGAATCGGTGAGGATGGCGCGGCGCCACGACATGAATCCGTGGAGCCCGCCCATTTTCCGCACCGTCTCCACCCCCGGCCGCAAATAAAGGTGATAAGTGTTACCGAGAATGATGTGCGCGCCCAGTTCTTCGAGAATGTCCTGCGAAACGCCCTTGACCGAGGCCACGGTGCCCACCGGCATGAACACCGGGGTCTGGATTGTGCCGTGGGGAGTGATCAGGCGCGCGCCGCGCGCCGCACCGCTGACAGAATCGATATGAAACGAGATGGACACGTTGCGATTGTAGCAATGCCTGTGTAGGGACGGACGCATTCGTCCGCCCCGCCAAGCGTGAGGCGCGTCAGCGAACAGCCACTCCTGTTCTGGAACTCATACGCGTCATACGCTCTCCATTGCGCGCCTTCGCGCACAACCGCACGGACGAATACGTCCGGGCTACACAGGCTCTAAATTGATGACTTCGGCTTCGACTTGCCCATCTTCAACGGTTAGTCGGCCCAGGCTTACGGGCAGCTTAAACCTTCGTGGGCCCGCGCTGCCGGGGTTGAAATAGAGCACGCCGCCACGCCTCTCCTGCTTCGAAGCGTGACTGTGGCCGGAGATCACGACGCGGAATCCCGCCGCTTCGGGCTTCAGATCGAGCTTCGCCAGATCGTGCAGCACGTAGATGGAAACGCCGGCGATCTCGATCGCCTCGGTTTCGGGCAGTTGGAGCGCCCATGCTGCCTTGTCGATATTGCCACGAATGGCGGTCACCGGAGCGATGGTTGCGAGTCGTTCAAGAATCTCCGCCGAGCCGACATCGCCCGCATGAATGATGTGCTGGGAGCCGCGCAGGGCCTCGACCGCTTCGGGCCGAAGCAGTCCATGAGTGTCAGAAATAACGCCGATGAGGATAGTGGTTCTCGATTCGGAGAGCTGAAAGTCGCAGGCCTGAGGTCAAAGGCCCGAGGTCTGAACTATTTCACTTGCCCTTCATCTTTTCGACAAACCTTCCGATGCTGACCACCGCCCGGCCGACCGTTCCCCGTCCGATTTCCTGCGTGTCATCGCGAGCCGTCACTTGCAGTGTGAAGAAACGACCATCGAACGATTCCAACACTGCCTCAGCCTTGATGCGCGCTCCAATGCCGCTGGCGGCGCGGTGTTCGATGTTAATCGAGGTGCCCACCGTAATCTCATCGCCTTCGCAATAGGGTTGCAATGCGTGGAAAGCCGCCGTCTCCATGAGCCGAATCATGTCGGGCGTGGAATACACCGGCGGCAACTCTGGATGGTGAGAGGTCAGCGTGTGCTTGAATTCGACGGTCTCCTCCGCTTCGCCACGCGCACCAATGGGGATTGCTTTCGCCACGCTCGCTCTTTTTCCAAAAAAAACTTAGCCAACGATTCTACCGAACCGTTGGCTTAAACTTCTGCCAGACTGGCATGTGTAAATAAACCGACACGACCAGTCGAGCGTTGCTCGACCGGACAGCCGCGGGCGGCTGTCCCCACACGAACCGATCAGGCCGTCATTGCAGTTCGCCGCGACTCGATTCCGTCCAGCGCCTTCCACAGCATCTGAGCGGCGTTCTCAGCCGCATCGAGAGCGGCTTCGGCGGCGTCAGGATGGGCAGCAATCCGCTTTCCCAGTTGCTTGCGCCAGACATTCGCATGGTGCACATCCGCCAATGCATGCACTGAGAAATACCCGCAAGTCTTGTCATCTGCCCGATAGGTCTCACGCAGGCCTCGTTCCTTTTCCTGCGCAATCCTTGGAACTTGCGACTCATAGGCGTAGAAGGCCGCCAGGGCAGACTCCACCGAACCCTCAGTAGCTTCACGATGAAAGTGCTGGATTAGTTGCCGGATTTCCGGCACCGGATGATGCCACTCCAGATTGCGGCTCGATCCCATGCCCTCGGCAAAATCCAGCCAGAGCTCGGAATGCGGAACCGATTTCCTTCCGCGAGCTTTCTCGCTTCCCTTCTCGTCGCACATGTTGGCAAGAATAGCGCGACGCAACTCGCCTTCCTCCAGGCGCAACCCCAGCGCGGCCAGGTAGGAAGGAAATGCTTCCACGTGGTGGTAATAGTCCTGCGCGTACTCCCGCAGATCGTCGCGCGTCAAACGGCCCGCTGACCACGCTTTGTAAAAAGGATGACAAAGCAGGTCATATTTCGCGATCCGTGCCTCGAGTTGCTCAAAGAACTCAGCGGTATTCATGATCCTCCACGATGCGTTCTGACAGGCAATCTTACGGGCGAAAGGGCGTAGCGGCAAGTGATGACAATCACCGCCCGCGCCAAGTTGCTAGAATGAAAGAAGTAAGACGTGGG
Organism: uncultured Acidobacteriota bacterium; assembly: GCA_963765015.1. Taxonomy (GTDB): domain Bacteria; phylum Acidobacteriota; class Terriglobia; order Terriglobales; family Acidobacteriaceae; genus Sulfotelmatobacter. Next base: position 16,245 of record CAVXVD010000147.1, read on the forward strand.
GAAAATTTCCGGGCAGTCTCCATCCGCCATTTCCATGCAGTTCACGGAACAATTCGACGTCGTAGTCGTGGGCGCCGGCCATGCCGGGTGCGAGGCCGCGACGGCATCGGCACGCATGGGCCTGAAAACGGCTCTCTATACGCTCAACGTTGACTTGATCGCCCAAATGTCGTGTAACCCGGCGATCGGCGGCATTGCGAAAGGACACCTCGTCCGCGAGGTCGACGCTCTTGGCGGCATCATGGGCGAGATCACCGATGCGGTCGGCATCCAGTTCCGGCTGCTGAATACCTCGCGCGGTCCGGCGGTCTGGTCTCCGCGCGCGCAGTGCGACAAGCAGGCTTATCGCCTGAAGATGCGCGAAGTGCTGGAGTCGCAGCCGAATCTGCAGATCAAGCAGGCGGAAGTGGCGGATCTGATTGTTGAGAGCAGCCCTGCCGACACTGTCCACGCTCCCCGCCGCGTCCTCGGAATCAAACTCCGCGACGGGCGGACCGTTGGCGCCAAGGCTGTGATCATCACCACTGGAACGTTCCTCAACGGGCTTATCCACTGCGGCGAGCAGCAATACCCTGCGGGACGCTCCGGCGAGCCGAACGCCGTATTGCTGGGCGAGGCACTAAAGAAACTCGGCTTGCGTGGATGCCGTCTCAAGACCGGCACTCCGCCGCGCCTGGACGGACGCAGCATCGACTGGTCACGATTCGCCGCCCAGCCCGGCGACATCGACCCTACGCCGTTCAGCTTCCGTACGAAGCGGGTCGCGCATCATGACTCCCAAGTGCCGTGCTATATCGCATATACCACGGCTGAAACGCACCGTATCATCCGCGAGAATGTCCACCGGTCTCCGATGTACAGCGGACAGATCCAGTCGATCGGGCCGCGCTACTGTCCTTCGATCGAAGACAAGATCGTCAAGTTTCCCGACAAGGAGATGCATCAGCTATTCCTCGAGCCCGAGGGACTGAACACGCACGAAATCTACGTGAACGGCATGAGCACCAGCCTGCCAGTGGAAGTGCAGCTGGAGATTCTGAAGTCGATTCCGGGGCTGGAAAATGCCGAGATGCTGCGCCCCGGTTACGCCATCGAATACGATTCGATCGATCCCACAGAACTCGAGCGCACCCTCGAAACCCGCAAGATTGCCGGACTGTTTCTGGGCGGACAGATCAACGGCACTTCGGGATACGAAGAGGCCGCGTGCCAGGGGCTGATGGCCGGCATCAACGCCGCGTTACAGGTCAAGCAGCAACCGCCGCTGATTCTCGATCGCACCGAGGCGTATACGGCGATATTGATTGACGACCTGATTTCGAAGGGGACGAACGAGCCGTATCGGATGTTCACCTCGCGTGCCGAATTCCGCCTTCACCTGCGCATCGATAACGCCGACCGCCGCCTCACGCCCCATGGCCGCCGCGTCGGCCTCATCGATGACACTGCCTGGTCCGACTTTCAGTCGAAGCAGGATCGGCTGGAGAAGATGAAGAAGTTGCTAGAGGCGACACGCATCACGCCGGAGATGCTGGAGAAAATCGGAGCAGCAGAAGCTACCACTGGACGTGTGGGGACGGACGCATTCGTCCGTCCGGCCGAGCACAGCTCGGCAGCGCCCTTTGCATCCAGCCTCGGCAACCCCCTTGCGCAACTGCTGAAGCGCCCCGAAGTCACGATCGAACACCTGGCCCCAATCTTGAGAAGCCTCGCGCCAGAGTTTTTCGCCAGAGATTCCTCTGTGTCCTCCGTGTCCTCTGTGGAGAAGCTTTCTTCGGAGGTTCGAAACGAACTCAAGTCGGTGGAAACCGAGATCAAATACGAAGGCTACCTGCTGCAGCAGCAGCGTGCCATGGAGCGGCTGAAGAAGTCCGAGCAGCACTCCATCCCGGAGTGGTTCGACTACGGCTCCGTCAGCGGCCTGTCGCGCGAGATGCAGGAGAAGCTGGCCAAAGTTCGCCCGCGCACCATCGGCCAAGCCTCGCGCATTCCAGGGGTAACGCCGGCAGCAGTATCCCTGGTGAACGTATACATCGAAATCCAGGCTCGCCGCCGCGAGCAGGCGGCCGCACTTTGAGCCCTGCCATCCCTACTGCAGATCTGCCTTAGTCTGCAGTTGCTCGGCCCGCTTCAACTCACTCTCTGCCTCTTCCTTCTTCCCCATATCGCGATAAGTCTGGCCGAGCAAGTGGTGAGTCGTCGGATTATTGGGCTCCATCGTGACCGCATGCTTCAGCGCGAGCACAGCTAAATCGTATTCGCCTTTTTTGTCGAGCACTTTTCCCATCAGGATGAACGGCACGCTCGAGGTCGCGTCGAGCCGGATGGAGCGTTGCAATAGACGCTGCGCATCCTCAAACTTCTGAATGCGCGAATAGGCGTCCGCAAGCTTGTAATAGGTCGCGGCATGCGCGGGATTAATGGCGAGCTCTTTCTGGAATTCGGCGATCGCCTCGGGCACCCGCGACTTGTACAAATAAAGTTCGCCCAGCAGGAAATGCGCCAATGGCAGTTTAGGGTCGAGAGTCACGGCTTTCTGAGCAAATTCTTCCGCCACCGGATCGTATTCCTGGCGCAGCAACATTCTCGCCGTGAACAGGTAGGCTGCGGCCGAATCCGCAGGCACATCAAACATCTTCCCGAAAGACTTGCGCGCCTCATCGTAATTTCTGGTCTGGATGTAACAGACGCCGAGAATGTAAGCGGATTCCACGTTGGCGCGTGGATACCAGCCCTGCACCTTCTCGAGCAGAGGAATCGCGTCGGCGGGATGGCCGCCCGCGTAATACGACATAGCGAGCAATTGGGTGGCTTCATCATCCGCTGGATTGGCCGCGATTGCCTGCTTCAGATATTCGATCGCCTTGGGGAAATCGCTCTTCTTGTAATACGCCGTGCCCAGTTCCAGCGGGAGACCTTTGGTCGCCGGTGCGCGCGCCTCCAGCGCTTGCAGGTCTGCGATGGCCTCGTCGACTTTGCCCTGCTGGAGCAATTTCCGCGACGACGCAAATTCGGACGGCGTCGCCGGTGAAGCTGTCCCCGGTGCGTCCGGAGATGCCGATTGCTGGGCAAGATCGACGGAACAAAACGCCGGGACCATCACGGCGTAAACGGCAAGTCGGAACAGGAATCGCGCGGCCATATTCGAAGATTAGAGCACAATTGGCAGGCCGCAGTGGTCTTACAACGCGCAGCTCTCAATCCTATTGAGCTTCGATCTCTTTGTTGACGGCGTCCAGGTTTTCCTTGGCAATCGGCTGATTCGGATCAATCTGCAACGCCCGCTCAAAGTGCGCCTTCGCCTCTGGCAGGCGCCCCAACTCTGCCAGGGCCGCCCCAAGGTTCGCTTCGACGTTGGCATCCTGCGGCTGCAATTGCGAAGCGAGCTGGAACTGTTCCGCAGCTCCCTGGAAATCGTCCTGCCCCGCCAGCGTGATCCCCAGATTGTAGTGAGCCTCGAAATAATCCGGCCGCGCTTTCAGAGCCGCCTGCAGGTATCCCGCTCCCCGCTCCGGATGGCCCTCCGCCATCCATGCCGCTCCCAGCGCGTTATTTGCGGTCGCATCGTTCGGGCGCAGTCGCACCGCCAGTTCATATTCGCGCACCGCGGCATCGAGTTGATTCCTGGCCTGCAGCATTGCGGCCAGGTTATAGTGCGCCTCGAAGTCTCCTGGATTTTTCTCCACGTTGTGCCGCGCCAGCGCCTCCTGCAGGACCATGCGCGGATCGCCCTGCGCCGCGTCAAAGTTGACGGGCAGAACCTGCAGCCATAAATGGCACATCTCGTCGCTCGACCGGTTTCCGCCAACCACCCGCGCAGGCGGATGATTCGGATTCAGCGCATTTTCCTCCGAGTTGTCGTAGACGTACCGCAGACTCACGGTCGTCCCCTTAGGCAGCCGAACCGGGTCCGCGTAGCGATACACCGCCTGCCAGTTCAGGTTCCAATGCGGAATGTGAATCAGCGTTTCCCGGGTTCCGTCGGGAAGCTCGGCCAACGCCTGAATGTCTTTACCCAGATAGTGCGCGTGCGGGTAAATCGCCAGCAGATCTACGTCCACCGGAAGAGTGAACTCGTCAGTGACAACAAAATCTTTCTTCCCTGGCGGGATGTCGAGTTTCAGGTCGTTCTCGAGTTGCAGCAGCATCGGAAACTTAGTTGCCGGCTGCGGCGTGAAATAAAGCCCGATGCTCGGCTGAATGATCTCGGTTTTTCCCGATGGCTGCAGGTGCGTGTTGAGAATCAGATCCGTACCTTTGTCGAGGCGCATCGCCATGCCCTCGGGTTCGACCGCCGGAACGGTCCCCGGCTTCCAGAAAAGCAGATGGCTGTCGGGATCGAAGACCTGCGACTCGATGCGAATCTCCATCCCGCCAAAACCCGCGCCGGGCTCGCTCTCGCGTTGGCGGGAGGAACCGGTGCGATCCACGAGAATGTTCGCGTGATGCACGTAGCGCTTGTCGCCCGGACGGATCTCGACCGCCTTCACCCATTTCGTCTCTTGAATCGTCACCGGGAAAATAAAGTTCCAGTAGGTGTCGGTTCCTTGCGGTGGAAGAGTGAGTGGTTTTGCTGCCGTAAGAACCAGGTCCGGCTTTCCCAACTGCCAGCCTTCGAAAAATTTCGGCGGCGGCGGCAATTCCGCCGCAGCGCCCTCGATTGCGCCCTGCTCGACCCATTTCTCAATCAGATCGATTTCTGCATTCGACAGGCGAAGCTCATCGGCGAATTTGAGCTTCTGCGGCTCGGGCAGCCACGGGGGCATCGCCCGCGAGCGAGTGACCTCCGCAATCTGGCGCGCGTGTCGCTTCGCGTCGGAATAGGTCAGCAGCGAAAAGGGGGCAGCTTCTCCTGGCCGGTGACACTGGGAGCACGAGCGAAACAGGATTGGAGCTATGTCGTGAGTGAAGCTGACTTGTGCAGAAGGTGCTGCGTCGGCCAAAACCGGTCCGGCGAGGAAGGGCCGCATCACAAATGCTCCTGCCAGCAGAGCAACGATCCAGACTGCGCTGCGCCATAACAACTTCAGTCGAGATCCGAGATGTAGCATCCCACTCCCCTGACCTCACTCGGAATCACGGATTTGCCCGCCGCCGCAGCGCGAATCGCGTCTTCGAGTTCGTGCGTCGTCGGTGCCGGACGCGCCCGGCTGAGATCGACATACCAATCGTCGATCCGCCCGTCGTACACCAATCGACGATTGCGGTCGAACACTGCTACCTCGGGAGTGATTTGCACCCGCGCCAACTTCACCAGGGCGCGATTGGGATCGCGCACCGCTGGTAGATGATATCCGTAGTCTGCCAGATAGCCGCGGATGGCCTGCGGAGAATCCGTCTTGTCTGGATACACCAGCCAGAAGTTCGCGCTGCCGGCATATTGCTTGCTGATCTGCTGGATGACCGGCGCGTAGCGGCTGGAAACTGGGCAGTCGCGTCGCACAAAAACTAAGACGACTACTTTGCCGGAGGAGGCGGCCAAGGGATTGACCGCGTGCCCATCGAGATCGACAGCCTGCGCACCTGAGAGGACGGGCAGTATCGCGAAAGCCCATGCCATCCAGATCGCCCGAAAACGGAATCTGCACCCCATAGAAATCGCAGTGCCCACAGGAACTCTCCCGATTCTAAGAGCGTCCCGCAGAAGTGTCCAACGGCCGCTGCTTGAGCAGGACACGATTCTGCAAGGGCTCGGGTCTTGAGCCTGGTCCCACCCGAATGTTCAACCCGCTACAATGGCCTGAACATGATTGCTCATCTCCGCGGAAAGCTGCTGGCCAAACATCCCAACCAGGCCATCGTCGAAACAGCCGGTGTTGGCTATGACGTGACCATCAGCGTGCCGACGTTTTCCGATCTGCCAGCGCTCGGCGCCGACGTTGCCCTGCACATTCACACGCACGTGCGTGAGGACATGATCGCGCTCTACGGATTTCAGCGGCCATCGGAAAAACTGCTCTTCGAGAAATTGATCTCTGTCAGTGGCATTGGCCCAAAGCTGGCGATCACAATCCTGAGCGGCATGGCAGCCGACGAAATGGTGGGGGCGATTCGCGGCAACGATATCGCACGCCTTACTCGCATCCCCGGGATCGGCAAGAAAACGGCCGAACGCATGGTTCTCGAGCTGCGGGACAAGCTTCCACCTGCCGCACCAACTGCAACTCCCACTGCCCCGCCAGTGAGCGCGGTCGAAGAAGATGTGCTCTCGGCCCTGGTCAATCTGGGCTATCAACGCCCTGCGGCAGAAAAAGCCTTGACGGTGGCGAGGAAGAACGAAAAGTCCGGGTCTTTTGACTCGCTATTCCGCGACGCGCTGGCCGCACTGTCGAAGTAGCGCGGAAAATCGTTCACTCAACGCACGGGTGTGATTCTCACGCTGTTGGCCCGGCAATCGCGAAGCGATCCGCACTCCGTCGGTTCGAGACTTTTCGACAAACAGACCGACACCGCCGTTAAATAGTTGTTTCCGCAACTGACGGCGATGTTCTGCCGGCGGAGCCGCGGATTCGCATTGAGAAAATCTTCTTTGATTTGATCGGGCGTCATCGAGAATCCACTGTGCGGCGCCGCCAGCGATGCCGGAATGTGAACCGAGTTGAATGCCTGCCGCACCAGTTTGAAATAACTGTCGGCATCGAGGCCGCTGCAAGTACCGTGCGTCGACCATTCGTGCCGAACTAAGCCGGCGTCCGGCATAATGTCGGTCATGCTGTCCGGATTCGACGGTCCGGGCGCGCTGGAACAATTCTCCGGATAGCCGTCAGTGAATTGTGGCCACAAACCGTGCACGATAAATCCAAAATGCCCGCTCTGGCATTCCGGGCTTTGCGGATGTCCGTGGCAAAATTCTGGCGACCAGGAAAGGGTTAGCACATAGAAATCGAAAATGCCGGGCCTGGAGTCGGAGTGCTGGCGACTGTGATGACTCGCAGGAATCTGCGCCCCCCACGCGACGAACGAAAGCATCGCCAGCGCACACATCCACTTTTGCCACATCTGCATAGACGACCCCTCTTCCGCACAAAGGTTCGCGAAATCTTATCACTGGGAGCCGCAGACTCGATTCATTTGCCGATGCAGAAAGTGCTGAAGATGAGATTCAGAATGTCATCGGTCGTGGTCGCTCCGGTGATGGCGTCCAGCGGACGCAGCGCATTGTAAAGATCAAGCAGCAGCATTTCATGAGGAATTTTCCCCGAAACGGCGGTCTTCGCTGCGTCCATCGCGGCGAGCGAATCCTTGACCAGCCCTTGATGGCGGATGTTGGTGAGGAACCCGGACTCTGCCTGCGCTCCCGCCTCTCCGCCAATATGCCGCAGAATCTCCGAGCGCAGCTCAGCCATACCCTCGCCGGTTAATGCAGATGTGTAAACGCAAAGATGGGTGCCCGACGTCTCGCCGCCTTTGCGAGACGTGGGGATTTCCCCTATCCTCAAATCGCTTTTGTTCTCGACCACAATCGCTGAGCGCCCTTCCGTCAGCCCCAGAAGCTCCGCGTCCTCCGTCGTTTCCCCCTGCGACGCGTCGAAGACGACCAGCACCAGATCGGCATCGGCCAGCACTTCCATCGACTTTCGAATTCCAATCGATTCTGCCTCGTCGAGAGCCTGCCGGATCCCGGCCGTATCGACCAGTTTGATCGGAATACCGCCGATCGCCACGGTCTCGCTGACCAAATCGCGAGTCGTGCCCGGTGTGGCAGTCACGATGGCGCGCTCGCGCTCCACCAGCCGGTTGAATAAACTAGACTTGCCGACGTTCGGCCGCCCGATGATGGCCAGCGTCAATCCTTCGTGCACAATCTTGCCGTAGGCGAAGCTGAGACTAAGCTGTTCGAGCGGTACTCGAATACCGACAATGTGATCGAGAATCGCGGCATCCTGCATCACCGAAACATCGTCCTCGGCGAAATCAATTCCCGCCTCGAGCACGGCAATGAGTTCCACCAACTTCTGCTTGATCGGCTGTAGCCGCCGCGACAGCGCCCCTTCCAACTGCTGTGCCGCCACCTTGGCCTGATACAAAGTCTGCGAGTCGATCAGATCGCGGACCGCCTCGGCCTGCGTGAGATCAATGCGCCCGTTGAGGAAGGCTCGCATGGTGAACTCTCCTGGCTCGGCCAGCCTCGCTCCCGCCGCCACGCAGAGTTCCACAATGTGCCGCAAGACGACAGGAGAACCGTGCGCTGAAATCTCGAGGATGTCGTCGGTCGTGTAGGAATGCGGCTTGGCGAAGTAAGTAACCACGACTTCATCGATCTTCTGAGCTTGTGTGGCTTGTGTGAGGACGGACGCATTCGTCCGTCCAGCCGAGCGAAACTCGGCTGCTTCACCCGTTGGCTCAATCAGTTCCCCGAAGACCGCCCGTCCCGGCTCCAACGCGTGCTTCAGCCGCAGCATGAGCGCCGCAATCTCGCGCGCTTGCGGCCCAGCCAGGCGCACGACGCCAATCCCTCCCCGCCCCGCAGGCGTGGCAATCGCGACGATCGTGTCATCCAGATTCATCCCGAGGCTCACGCGCCGATTGTAACGGGTAAACTAAGAGCGGCCAAAAACCAGGGCGCCACCAAAAAGAGGGTGCCCCACGTCTCGCGGTTTTTGCGAGACGTGGGAATTGCCCCTGCCAGGAGCAAGCACATTGTCCGTTGCCGACGAACTGTTAAAAGCCAACGAAGAATTCGCACGCAATTTTAAGCTGGGCGAGTTGCAGGTCCGCCCCAAGCGGCATGTGGCCGTGCTGGCCTGCATGGATTCCCGCATCCTGTTCGAGCATTGCCTGGGACTGAAACCCGGTGACGCGCACATGATCCGCAATGCCGGAGGCATCGCTACCGAAGACGCGCTGCGCTCGCTGATCGTCTCGCACCACCTGCTCGACACGCAGGAGTTCATCATCATCAACCACACCGACTGCGGCCTGCTGAAGGTGCAGGAATACGAACTGAGGTCTCGCCTCGCCGAGAAGATGGGCGTCGTCTCCAGCGAACCGGCCCACTTCTACGCCTTCGACGACCTCGAAGCCAACGTCCGCCAGCAGATGCAGCGCGTGAAGTCGCACCCGTGGATCCCGAAGCATATTCCGGTGCGGGGGTTTGTTTATGACGTCAAAACGGGGAAGTTGAAAGAAGTTGAAAACGGAAGGTAGATTGGATTCTCATCTGGGCTGTCGCTTTCTTATTTGAGACCAATACTCACTCTTAACGTCTTCGTCGATCTCGGTCGCGACGTTAGTGGCGTACAGTGCATCGGCACCATCTTTTCGTGGTCCAGAAATCCAATATTCTTCTCCGGTTTGGACATCGTAATAGTTGGCCTTAAATCCGGCGCCTTTCAGGCTTCTAAATTCGCGGCCGTCGTAGTAAATCGTCGCTCCTGTCTTTGAGAACGTCACGCGCCCTATTCTGGCAGGTCCGGTGAGATTGCCAGCCTTGCATTCGATGTACATGATTCTGGTTTGTGACCCATACGAAGTAACTCCGATCTTGGCTTGCGGGTTACCGCGCGACCACCTTCTCAATCTGCTCCCCGCAACTCGTCATACGGCACCGCACCCGGGTGGTACCAAGCCACCTTCCCCGCCCGGTCCAGCAGAACCAGCGTCGGCGTCGTCGACGCTCCGTAAGTGTCGAAGTTGTACTTGCTGATCGGCACTGGCATGTCGAGAAGTCCGGAGTAGAAGCGGTGGCGCACCGCGTCGATGTACTGCAACTCATCCATCGCCGAGGCGTGCTCGATCTGCGCGGTGTACCCGTAGAGTTGCGTCGGTCCGATCACTTTCAATCCTTTTCCTGCAAATTCTGAACGCAGCTGCGTGATGATCGGCGCTTCCGCTTTGCAGTCCGCACACCAATGCGCCCAGAAAAACAGCAGGACCGGCGACCCGCGCAGTTGAGCCGCCGGCGGCAGCGCCGCCCCTAGAAACTGGTCTGCCTTCAACGCCGGGGCGAGCCTCCCCTGCAGCGAGAGCAGATTCAAGTTCTTCTGCAGCCGGGCTTTGATCGAGGTGTTTCCGTAAGTTCGCAGCGCGGACTGCAGCAGAGCCACAGCTTGCGTACGCTGGCCACGGGCGGCCATCGTCTGCGCCTCAACTTCGAGCGCGGCTCCCAGCGCGAGAGGCCAAATGCGGCTCGGCATCCAGCGGACGCTGCTTCAGCTGTTCGACTGCCATCACCTTGGTCTGCTTCGCGTAAGCTGCCGCCTGCTCATACTGGCCCTGATCGAGCGCGGCCCGGCCGAGCCACGAGTAGGCGTCGAGATACTCCGCGTTGGCGCCTCGCTGGCTGCGGTAGGAATCGAGTTGCGCTTGCGCCGCCGAAAAATTGTTCTGCGCCAGAGCATAACGGACGTTTTCCACAATCCCGGCCCAGGCCGCGGAGGCCGGGAGCAAAATACAAATCACAAGAGTTCGTAAAAGCATCTTTCTCTATGATGATTGTTTTGCTGAAAGGTGGCAAATAAGAAGCTCGAGCGCCTATTCGTGACCCTCCACATAACATCTTCGCTATCAGCTGTTTAGGCGGTGCTTCCTGAGAATTATGTAGCTATTTCGGGGCAGTTTCCGTTACAATTTAAGCGCGTTTGACTTTAGAGTTCCTTCGCAGTACAAGCATCTCCGCTTAACCCAGCGCGTGACCTGCCTGCAGAAGACCCTGAATGTTTCAGCGCTACATCAAAGAAAAAGGATCGTGCACCAACATGGAAACAGGAACAGTGAAGTGGTTTAACGACGCTAAGGGCTACGGTTTCATCAGCCGCCAGAACGGCGAGGATGTTTTCGTACATTTCTCCGCCATTCAGGCCAGCGGCTTCCGCAGTCTGCAGGAAGGTCAGCAAGTACAGTTTGACGTGGTCAAGGGCCCCAAGGGCTGGCAAGCAGAAAACGTCAAGGGCGTCTAACACCGCTTCGCAAGAAAAATTCGCAATGAGGGCGGCCAGCAATGGCCGCCCTTAGTTTTTCCGGATTCGATTTGAAACGTTCGCCATCCGCGACTTTTATTGATGCATGTCGCGGATCAGCACCACGTCGGAGTCGGTGTGACCGCGTACCATCCCCAGCTTGCTTCCGTCCGGGGACCAGTGAAAGTCCCATATGTGTTCCGCTTTAAAGGAAGTCAAATATTTTCCGGGCGATCCGTCCAGAGGCTGTTGCCACAGATTGTCCGCGCCGTTTTCTCGAACCGTGTAGATCAGCGACTTCCCGTCGCGAGAGAAGTGGAGGAGAGTCGTCGAACGCGGCCGCTGGAACCCGGACATCTTCGTCCCGCCTCCATCGTCGGCGGAAGCGAGCGCAATCTTTTCCTCGTGTCCCGCGGCGTGATCGATCGTGGCGAATGCGATCGTGCGACCATCGGGAGACACGTCGAAGAAGCCGGAGCTGGAAACGTCAGAGACTTTTCGCGCTGCTCCTCCATCGATCGGAACCTGCATCACGATCCCGTTTCCGTCGACGTAATACACCGACCGAGAATCTGGAGCGCAGATCGGAAGATTATCCAACTTTCCCTGGGTGAGCTGCTTCAGATTTCCGCCCGAGACATCCTCACGCCACACGTTCTGACTCCCTTTGCCACCGTGCAATCCCGAAAGAAAGACTAGGGTGTGCCCATCCGCACATTCCCACGGATCACCGTCAGCGGAATCGGGAACGGTCGCGAATGCGCCTTTCGCGCCCGAATCCAGATTGATCCAATACAGCCGGTTCTCCTTGTCGAAGATCAGCCGTCCATCGTGCGTAAAGGTGAAATTGGTGAACGCGGCTGCGGAGGCGACCGGGTGCGCGTCGACTCCCGAAGAAGAGGCCGACATCACTTCCAGATTCCAGCGGTCCTCGCTGAGGACGGTCGATAAGACCTCGCCACTGGCCGATACACTCAGGCTTGAATAATTATTCGTATCTCGAGTTACCGGCTCCACACGTCCTTCCGGATAAGCGACAAAAGAAATCTGAAATTGAGTGAAGTTCGAAGACCGGCCACGATCTATGACCAGCACTCCGCGACCGTCGGGCAGCCAGGTTGGGTTCGCCAGGGCCGAATCCGCCCCGAGAATCAGATGCTGCTTGCCATTGCTAACGTCGACCGCCATTAATCCGGTCAGGGCATCGCCGGGCTGATTTACGACGCACAGGATGGTCCTGCCATCCGGCGACCACGAAGGATTGTAGAGCCCTTGAACATTCGCGCCGGTGGTCAGTGCCGTTTCTTCTCCGCTATCGAGCGAGCGCACAATCAGCCGATACTTCCCGGGCTCAGGATTGTCGAAACGCATGAAGGCGACCTTGCGTCCGTCAGGGGAGAACGTAACGTTGGAATCGACATCCTCGGCGAGTTTTTCGGCGGTGCCCCCGAGAAGCGGAGCGCGAAACAAGAATTTCAACTCAGGGTTGCCAGGATCGCTGCGCACGAAGTAGAGGTAGTTGCCGTCGGGCGAAAATCGCAGACCGTTGTAATAAACGTCGGCCGGCGGCTGAACCTGCGTGTTGCTGTTAGTTGGAACGTTGCGGAGCCACAGACTGGCCAACCCGGTGCGATCGCGCATCAGGCTGAGAATGTATTTTCCGTCCGGCGAAATCGCCGCCAGCGCTGCATTGCCCTCTTCCGTCACTTTGGTCACTGTGAAGTTGCGGAAGGGCCGCATCGGATGCCGCGTCAGCAGCGAATACATTCCGTACCCAGCGGCGACGAGGACAAGAATGCCGAGAAGAACGCTAATCCCCGCCCCCACTTTGTGCCGGCCCGCCGCCGCAACCACCGCGGAACTTGAGGGCGGCCGCCCGGCTGGAACGGCCGATGGGACATTCGTGTGGGCCGTCGAAGGCGTATCCAGAACCGCAATTGCCGCCGAGCTCGACGCCGACGTCGCTTTCCTTCCCGACTCCACGTCCCGCTTCAGACGTTTCAGATCGCCGCGCAGATCCGCCGCCGACTGGTAGCGCAGGTCGCGATCTTTTTCCAGCAACTTCCCGATGAGTTCCTGCAGTTTGGGCGGCAACGCAGCGTTGAACTGCACCACCGGAGCGGGATCAAGTTCAAGGATGGCGTGAAACACCACCGCCGACGTCGCTCCCGGGAAGGGTAACCTGCCCGTCGCCATCTGATAGATCACCGTGCCCAGCGAGAATAAATCCGTGCGGGTGTCGAGTTCTTCGCCGCGGGCCTGCTCCGGTGACATATAGGAGATCGTGCCCACCGTCGCTCCGGGGCTGGTCAGATTCGGACTGGGCGAATCCTGCGTAGCCCCGATGGTCTTCATCTCGAGGTCCGGTCGAGTGAGTTTCGCAAGTCCGAAATCCAGGACTTTGACTTGCCCGCGGGCGGTCCAGAAAATATTCGCGGGCTTGATGTCGCGGTGAATGATGCCTTTGGCATGGGCAGCGTCGAGCGCGTCGGCCAACTGAATCGCGATGTCAAGCAAAGGTCCTACCGCCAGCGGGCCGGAAATCAGCCTCTGATCGAGATTCTGGCCCTCGAGCAGCTCCATGGCGATGAACGACTGCGCATCAGCGCCTCCGTCCGCTTTTTCCACCGCATAGATCGTGCAAATGTTGGGGTGGTTCAGCGCCGAGGCCGTACGTGCTTCCAGCAGAAAACGATCCAACGCGTTCTGATCGCGCGATAACTGTGGCGGCAGAAATTTGAGCGCGACCTTCCGTCCTAGATTCAGGTCCTCCGCCTCATAAACCACCCCCATCCCGCCGCTTCCCAACTGGCCGGTGATGCGGTAGTGCGAGATGGTCTGGTTGATCATGCTCTATCTCGGTACCCGAAAAGGGAATTCCATCTTAGGTGGGACGGCGGGGACCGTCAACGCGGACCATGGGGCAGGCTGGTCCTGCTATGCTTGCAAAAATGAGAAAATATACTCTCAGTGCGCTCTCGGTACTGATCTGCCTGTGCCTTCCGGCCGCTGCACAATCTTCGGCGTCCTTACCCAGAAAACACCTTCTGGTCATCGGAGAAGAAAAGGGATACCGTCACGAGTCAGTCTCGCACGCAATGGCAACCATTGAACGCCTGGGCAAGGAGAGCGGGCTCTGGGACACTACTCTGCGTACCGACACGGAAGCTCTGACCAAGAAAAAACTGGAATATAACGCCAAGAACCTGAACGACTTCGACGCCGTCCTCTTTTTTACCGGCGGCGACCTCGAAATGGACGCCCAGCAGAGGGCCGATTTCATTTCGTTCATCCACGATGATGGCAAGGGATTCATCGGAGTGCACAGTGCCGCCATCACCTTTACCGGCTGGCCCGAATACGGAGACATGATTGGCGGCTACTACGATGAGCATCCGTGGCTGACCTTCGATGCCCCAATCATCGTGGAAGATCCAAGCTTCCCCGGCATGCAACAGTTTCCGCATTCTTTTGTGCTTCGAGACGAGATATATCAGATGAAAAACTATTCGCGCGACAAAGTCTGCGTCCTGATGCGTCTCGACGTGAACAAGCTCGACATGAAGAACAAGAACGTCCATCGCACCGATGGCGATTTCGCGGTCACTTGGGCCAAGATGTACGGCAAGGGGCGGGTCTACTACACTTCGCTGGGCCACGTGGAGGAGAACTGGGATAAGCCGGAATTTCAACAAATGATGGCAGCGGCTATCGAGTGGGCCATGAGACTGAAGGATGCAGATGTAACTTCGCGTCCGTTGCCGCTCCATTAGAAATTAAATGAACCGTCGATCACGCGGGCCCGCCTTCGTCAGCCATCCTTCACTTCAGCGAAGACAAGGGCTGCCCCTGCTCTCTCTCGAGCCGCTCCACCATTTCTTTTGGCAGACCGTGCAGCAATTCAAGGAACGCGCCATTGGTCCATCCGAAGCCGACGACGTTCATCTCGTAGCCGAGTTCGACATGCGCCTCCGACGACTTCGTCACCACGTTGTATTTTTCCTTGATCGTGCCATCGCGCCGGAAATTCTCGGCGACCGTCGACAGAAATTCGTACGAAACCCGGTCAGCATCGTCGTTATATCCATACCGCCGCAATCCATCCACGACCAGCATCTCGATATTTCCCCAGCCGTAGGGCAAGTCCCACTGCGCTCCGCTTTCGGTAGTACTCATCGGGATGCCGCCGGGACGCTCGAACTCCTTGAGATTGTCGACTACCGCCTTCGCTTGATCCGCTGTCGCCAGCCCGGCCCACAGCGGATAAAAAGTGCTGGCATAGCGATACGTCGACATGCGGCCAGTCGGAACGTGATAATCGAAAAACAATCCCTGCTCCTGGTCCCACAGATATTGAGTAATTAACTTCTTGCGCGCTTCGGCCCGCTTGCTCCAAGTCTCTGCATCGCCTGCCCGCCCCAACCAGCGGCTGATCTGCTCCATATCTTTTTCTGTCTTGTAGAGCAGGCTGTTCAGACACACGGGCGCATAGTGATGGGTCGCCGAACCAAACGGTCCGAAACGGAAACTGACGTCGAAACCGGATTCCCGCATCGAACGGTCGCCCTTGTAGTAATCCTTGCTCAGCTTAAAGGTCCGCGCCTTCTCGCATCCCGCACGCGCCATGGTCATCGCCACGTCGCAGACTTGCAGCGAGTAGGCCGCCCCCGCCACCGGCTGCACGATGCCAGACTGCGTCTCGACGATGTAATCGTTCGCTTCCGCAGGATGAAAAAAGAAATACCCGGCAACCTTGCGGTAAAAACCCGATTCGTCCTGAACGGCCTCGGCCGGTGGTCCTTCGCCAAAATCGTAATAGCGCGAGAGTCCGGTCTGCCCCGCCAGGTGCGGATCGCGAGTCCACATCCCATAATCCTTATCCAAGTCGGTATAGGCCCGTTCGAGCCACGCTTTATTGACGGCCGTATCTTTCGACGCAGCTTGTGTCTGCGCTGCTTCGTACACGTCCACGAACATGGAACTCAGAAAGGGAGGCTGCGAACGCGTCAGATAGTACGTGCGGTTCGCGTTGAGCATCGCGCCGTAATGCTCGATCTCGAAAAAGAAGTTATCAACCATGCCGCGCGCGAGTTCGACCTTGCCAGCCCGCAGCAGTCCGCGAATGATGAAGTAGCTGTCCCAGCCGTACATTTCATTGAAGCGGCCGCCCGGCACAACGTATTTATTCTCCAGATAAAGCAGTCCATGGGGCTGAATCTGGCTAGTATCAATTTCACCCAGCCTGTGAATGACTAGCGGCAGGTGTTCCACCTGGACTTTGCAGTCGGCCGCCAATTTTTTCACCGCTGCCGGCTCGGGAAAATCCTTGGGCAGGTACAACACTCGGGCCGCCGCGATCTTAGGGTCGACAATGCTCTGACATTCCGTCATCGAACGGGTCAACGTATCCCAGGCGGAAGAAATGTAGTTCAGAATCGGCTGAAGACCTTCTCCGTCCGGCACCCCGGCCGGTGCGGCCAAAGCACGGTCTGCATAGCAGCAGGTGATGACTGTGATAAGAAGACTGGAAAAAACGATGCGGATACTGCGGCGACATTTTACAAAATCGGTAATGCTCATGGTTATCTCACAAAAGCTTGGTCATCATAATGTGTTCCGGCACCCTGGACGAAAACTAATTTGACCGAAAACTAATTTGAACAAGTTCGGCGCGTTCAAAATGAGCGGCCGCCGATCACTGCAGTTATGGTTTATCCTAAGTAGTTTTCCGTTTGCTGTTTGAGGGGGCGAGATTGAACCGTTGCTACGCAGTTCTCCGTCGATCCCTGTGTTTCCTGATTTTCCTGTCCGCAGCCGCTGGCTGGAGCCAGGTTCCCGAGAATACCTATCAGGAATTGCACTGGCGCATGATCGGGCCTTTTCGCGGAGGCCGCACGCGCGCCGCCTCCGGAGTTCCGGGCCAGCCCAACGTGTTCTATGTCGGCCAGGTGAACGGCGGGGTCTGGAAATCGGATGACTACGGACGCACCTGGAACCCGATCTTTGACCAAGAATCCACGCAGTCGATCGGCGCGATTGCCGTCGCTCCCTCCGACCCCAACATTGTCTATGTCGCCAGCGGCGAGGGATTGCATCGCCCAGACCTTTCGGTCGGCAACGGCATCTACAAATCTACGGACGCCGGAAAAACCTGGACGCATCTGGGCCTCGTCGACGGACAGCAGATCCCGGCGCTGGCCGTCGATCCCCGCGACCCGAATAAGATTTTCGCTGCCGTGCTCGGCCATCCCTATGGCCCAAGCGAAGAGCGCGGTATCTACCGCTCAGTCGATGGCGGTCAAAACTGGCAGAAAGTTATCTCGAAGGATGAAAACACGGGAGGCTCCGACGTTGAGATTGATCCCTCGAATCCCGACGTCGTCTATGCCTCAATGTGGGAAGTTCGGGAAGGCCCGTGGGAAGATGGCAACGAATTCAATGGCTCCGGCGGCGGTCTCTTCAAATCCACCGACGGTGGCAACACCTGGCATCCGCTGACCAACGGCTTGCCGAAAGATCTTTCACAGATCTACGTCGCGATCGCTCCCAGCGACCCGCGCCGGCTCTATGCGACTCTCGCCACGGCTGCGGGCAAACTCAACGTTTACCGCTCGGACGATGCTGGCGACTCGTGGGCGCAGATCACCAACGATCCCCGTCCCTCCGGGCGAATCGGAGGCGGAGATCTCCCGATTCCGAAGGTTGATCCAAAGAATCCTGACGTGCTCTACGTTGTCAGCACCGTCACGATGCGATCGACCGACGGCGGAAAAACCTGGGCCGGCTTCCGTGGCGCACCCGGCGGCGATGATTACCAGAATCTCTGGATCAATCCCACGAACGGCAACATTATTCTGATCGTCAGCGACCAAGGCGCGATCGTCACGGTCAACGGCGGTGCCAGTTGGAGTTCCTGGTACAACCAGCCTACTGCGCAGCTCTATCACGCGATTACCACGAACACATTCCCATACCAAGTGTGCGCAGGACAGCAAGAAAGCGGTTCGGTCTGCATTTCCAGCCGCGGCAACGACGGCGCTATTAACTTCCGCGATTGGCATCCCGTGGGCGTCATCGAGTACGGCTACGTGGCTCCCGACCCGCTCGATCCCGATGTGATTTACGGCGGCGGCAGAACTGAAGTCTCCAAGTACCGCATCTCCACCGGCGAATTCCAGAACATCACGCCGATTCCCGTGCGGAATCCTAAATACCGCGCCGACCGCACCGAGCCGCTGATGTTCTCGCCTGTCGACCCGCATCTGATGTTTTATGCGACCAACGTTTTGTTTCAGACGACGGACGGCGGCGCTTCCTGGCAGAAAATCAGCAAAGACTTGACGCGGGAAAATCCAGGCGCTCCGGCCAGCGTCGGATCGCTGATCCCCAAAGGCGCTGAAAAACAGCGTGGCGTCATCTACGCTCTCGCGCCGTCGTTCAAAACAGTCAGCAATTTGTGGGCGGGCACGGACGATGGCTTGCTCTGGATCACTCGCGATGGCGGAAAGAACTGGGTCGACATTACGCCGAAAGAACTGACTGCCTGGAGCAAGGTTACGCAGATTTCCGCTTCGCACTTCGACGAAGACACTGCCTACGCCTCCGTCAGCCGCTTCCGCGTCAACGACACGCATCCTTATATCTACCGCACCCACGACGCGGGGAAGAGTTGGAAGCTGATCACTGCCGGATTGTCCGACTTCGGCCCGGTAGACACGGTGCGCGAGGATCCCGTGCGCAAAGGCTTGCTGTTCGCAGGGACGGAAAATTCCGTCTGGGTCTCCTTCGATGACGGCGACCACTGGCAGTCGCTGCAATTGAATCTGCCGCACACCTCCATGCGCGATCTCTGGATTCACGAGAACGATCTGATCGTCGCCACACACGGCCGCTCGTTCTGGATTCTCGACGACTTCACTCCCCTGCGGGAAGCTGCAGCATCGATTGCAAACTCTGCCCATCTTTTTACTCCCGCACCCGCCTATCGCGTGCAGCGCGATACCAATACCGATACTCCAATTCCACCCGATGAACCGATGGCCGCCAATCCGCCGGACGGAGCGATCCTCGATTACTTCTTGCCGAGCACCGCGGCGAAAGTCTCGCTCGACATTCTCGACGGCCAGGGAAAAGTCGTTCGCAGTTTCAGCAGCGCCGACAAGCCCTCGATCTCGCAGGAGGACCTTCAGAAGCAGTTGATCCCTCTA